>NZ_GG666044.1:550746-552351 GCF_000156575.1 Anaerococcus lactolyticus ATCC 51172 | reverse complement strand
CCAGTTTATATTTCTTATATTGCTTAACTGCAAAATGACTTGGATCTTTCTTTTCAAGAGCTTCAAAGAGCCTATCAATTGGGTTCATATAGGTTTCATCATCTTCTCTGACTTCACTTGCGTCAATCATATCCAAAAGTGTCTTAAAGTTCTTTTCTTCTTCTGGTGCTTCATAATAGATATAACCGATGAGAGCAGTGTAATATAGCTTTTCAGCCTTCACCCAGAAATCTTCTCCTGCCTTTTCTCCATCTCCCTTGGTGTTGGCGATAATTGTTTGGACAAGTTTTAAAATATCTTTTTCACTTCTCAAATAAGCAAATGGATTGTATTTCATAGATTTTTTAAAGTTTATTGTGTTTAATATCTTTATGTCGTATCCATTTTCATAAAGCATTTTTCCACACTCTAACACAAGCGTGCCTTTAGGGTCTGTTACTACATAGGAAGAGTGCATTTGCATTAGATTTGGTTTTACATAAAATCTTGTCTTACCTGATCCAGAACCACCTATTACTAATACATTTTTATTTCTAGCATATTTAGGGTTTTTAGGTCTTGAGTTCATTGTTAGTCTTTCAGTATTAGTTATTAGAACATTATTTTCAAACTTAGGGTCAATGTATGGAGCAATATCCTTACTTTCTCCCCATCTTGCAGATCCATACTCTTTACCTTGCCTATATTTCTTTTTATTTTTTCCTTTGCTATAAACAATTAGCTTAACAAGAGCAGCAACTGAAATGCCTACTAACAAGTCCCTTGGATTAAGGCTTGGTATATAGGATAAAGTTCCTATATCAGAAATTCCCACCATTAATCTATCAATAATATCTCCTCCAACATAAGAATTGATGTGCTTAGAAAAGATATTTCCAATGTAGAAAAAGGATAAATAAGGAATGTTTGATAATATAAATTTCTTTGGGTTGTCTATTTTAATTAAGTTTTTAATATCAGAAAGAATGGCTTCTAATATCTTATTCATCGTAGAAACCTTCACTATCTAATAAAATTAGTAGGTAGTGTCTTCCCTTTGGTGTTATAAATGTTTGTATTCCTACAAGTGTCCCTAGCGGATCAACCCATTCTTTTACTTCAAAATATCCCTTGTTCTTATCTGCATAAGGTAAGAGTTTCTTTTTCTTATCTCTATAAATTAATCCCTTATCCATTAAAAATCTTATAAACTGGTTTTGTGGTATTCCTAACTCTTTGGCAGTATTTCTAAAGTTTGTAAGTAGGTTATAATCTACTAATTTGTCATAATAGTCTGCCTTTGGTCTTAATACTTCATTTTCTTCTTCTCTTTCGGCAATAATTCTATTGGCTACAAGAATTGCATCTGCAAGTAGCTCTTCGTTAGTTTTCTTTTCTTGACCAGCTATATATCCTCCATTTTTTCTAATACTTGGTAAGACTTCTCTAGTTACCCAAGCTTTGAATATTTTTGCTTGTGGTAGTTTTGATGAAAGGATAAGTGAATACAATCCTGATTCATTAATTATTGAAATATTCTGTATTCCTCCAGGGGTGTTCCATTTCGTTACACCCTTATCTTCCTCGTCTACATGGTCATAAACAGCTTTTCTTGGATTAACATAT
>NZ_GG666044.1:550002-550458 GCF_000156575.1 Anaerococcus lactolyticus ATCC 51172 | reverse complement strand
TCTTACTTCAAGGTTAAGGCTCGACCTAGATACTTCTTCATTAATCATCTATTCCACCTCCATATAAAAGTAACTCTTTGTATTTTCTTAACTTCTCTTGATGGATTTTTCTTCTAAAATCTTCTCCCGTAACTTTAACTGGTATTGTCATTTCAAGTATTCTTGAATATATCCTCTGATACTCAAGTTCAATATTAGGATTTTGAATAATTTCCAATGATAAGTTTGTAGTGAAAATTGTCGGCCTGCCTTTTAAGTATCTTGAGTTTATAATGTTATATACTTGTTCTCTTGCATAAGATGTATCCCTTTCAATTCCAAGGTCATCTAAGATTAACAAAGGAATATTAGAGAGGTTACTTATTATTTCATTTGAATCAACCTTAAATGCAGATTTTTGTATTTGATTTATAACCTGAGATAAATTCATAATCTTAACTTTAACTTGTTCTCTTT
>NZ_GG666044.1:465986-549262 GCF_000156575.1 Anaerococcus lactolyticus ATCC 51172 | reverse complement strand
GCACAATTAAATTGATCTTTTATACTTTCAATTGTGTAGTAAATAAAGACTTTTCCATCTTCATCTATCCAGCCATTTTTATATGAAAGACCCATTCGATTAAGCATATATGAATACAAAACTTTTGCTTCTATAGAAATGCTCTCAAAAATCTCATCTTCCATTAATACCATAGGTAACCTAATGAAGTTATACATCTCAGATTGCCTATTATAAAAATAATCAAAATTCATCCTTACCTCCTTTCTTTGAAATAAAAAAGACGACAGAATTACTTTCTATCGTCTGAAATTTACATATTAAATTTTCATCACAAAATAAGACTCTTTAAAGAATCTTTAGTTTTATTGGTATGCTATTTACAATATCCATTATTAAAATGGATACTCTAAGCAGCACACCAACTATTTATTTTTTGAGTTTTAAACTTTGGTAGAAGTCTTGAACTCCTTATATTTACATAACTATTTGCCTCTATCACTATTATGACACGAAACCCTGCGGCTGGGTCGAGGAATGTAAGATTTGCTATTTTGTTGTGGAGGTCTTCTAGCCTTTGATTTTTCTGTTTTACTTGGTCAATTTCCTTGATTTCTTCAAATTCTTCTTTTAGATTATCTAGAAATAGAGGGTCTATTACCTTGTGGATATTTTTTATAGATGTGTAATGCATTCCTCCAGAACGTCTGGTTTCTGGGTTTAAGGTTGATTCAAATACTGAACCAAAGATGGTTGGGGATATTTTTGACCAGTCAAAGTCAAGTGATGCCCTATTTAAGATGATGTCGACTATGTTTGGATTTAATCTAGGGATTTCCACATCCATATCCGCAAAAAGCCCACCATTCACATAAGGAAAGGCTAGGAGGTCTTTGTCTTCGTAAGGATCTCTGTCTTCTTCCTTTTGATTTAATATTCTAAATAAATTTATTAAGGCTGCCCTTGGATTTGAATCCTTATACTTGTTTAAGTAGTCATGGAACATATTTTTGTTGCCAAATAGACCTGCATCTTCTGCATAGAGGCAAAATACCAATCTTACACAGAGGATATTTAGAGAATGGAGGGTGGCTTCATTTTCTGGGTGTTGATATTCCCTTAAGAGAGCGTCATAAAGACTTGCAACTATCTCTCCTGCATCTATGGATATTTGGGTTTCCCTTTTTATGAAGTCTTCTTCTTCAGAGACTATAAAGTTTAACCTATAGACTTCATTTTCTAAGTCTTCTAGTTTTATAATCTCAGCTTCTGCATTTGGTTTTTCCATATCATAGATGAAAAATTCTTTGAAATTGCAGGTAATTATCCACCTTGGTCTTTGAGAATAGGGTAGTTCAATAGAATATCTCTTTGCTTGCTGGAAGGGTGAAAGCTTAGTTCCATCAGATTGAATAATAGGTTTTTTTAAATCTTTATTTGATGATTTTTGCTCAATTAGTACATGAGTTGCCTCTATATAACCATCTATAAAGGAAGTATTATCTAGTTTTATTCTTGATTCAAATTCTATGTAGGAATAAGGATCTTCGACTCCTAATACATTTTCCAATAATTCAAGCCAAAACTTTTGGCTCTCGCTTTTTTCATCTCCTGTATTTGCCCATCTCTTAGCAAATTCTCTTGCTCTTTTTTGTTAATCTACTAATTTCATAGTCACTCCAAGTTTATTATTCTCTTGCTTTTAACAAAAAGCCCAGCCATATCGCTGAGCTTTGGTTTTATCTAAATTCACCTGTTATTAGTTTTGATGATATCCAGCCTTTTTCTATTTTTAGCCAGTACCTTCCTCCGTCGTTTACTACTTCTTCGCAGTGGACTTTTTCGCCGTTGTTGACATAGGCTGCCACTCCTGAGTTTAGGTTTGGTTCGGTTCTGACTTCTCCCATGTTGGCATCTATTTTTAGGTCCTTGTTTAGGAAGTCTGCTTCCTTATAGATGTCTGTATAGGCTGGGTTGCCGTTTTGGCCGTAAGAGTTTGTTGCCCTTAGTTGTTCAAGGTCATATTTTTCTGCAAGGGCTCTCCTGTTGGCTCTAGCTTCTTTGGCATCGAGCTTTTCATCTGTTTTGTCGTTCTTAGCTTCGCTTTCACTTTCTTTCTCGTCGCCATTTTCTTTTTCGCTAGTTTCTTTTTCATCTTCCTTTTCAGCATCAAGATTGTTTATATCTTTGTTGTCTGCCTTAAGTTTATCTTTGATTTTTGCAAGGGTTTTAGATTCTGGCATGAGATCTGCATAGGTGTTTGCGAGGTTTCTTGCTTCCTTGTAGTCTTTTTCACCGACTGCTTTTTTGATATCTTCTATGACGAGGTCTTCTATTTGACCGAGTTTTTCTTGACCTTTTTTGTAGAAGTCTTCAGCATCTTCTGGAATTTTTTTTAGGATTTTGATTGCCTTTTCGTATTCCTTGTTTTTGATGTTTTCTTCACTGGTTTTGAGTGCTTTTTCATATAGGTCAGTATTGTCTTGGCTACTTTCTTCTACTTGAGTATTTTTTGCCATTTCCCTATCAGCGCCGAGCTTAAAGAAATAAGAAAGAACTATAAAAATTACCGCAAAAGCCATTACAGATCCTAGGATTAGACCGTAGGTCATAAGGTCCCTGTCTTGACTTCTTTTTTTCTGCCTTTGGGTACGTTTTTGGCTTTCTTCCTTAGATATTTTTATTTTTTGATTTTTATTATCTTCTACGAGACTTTCCCCACAAGCCTCACAGACTTTGGCCTCATCAATGTTGTCGTGGCCGCATTTTTTACAAATCATGTTCCCTCCTATTATCAATCGAAATTTTTACTTGCTTATATTATATCATAAATTTTATAAAGACTTAACAAAACAAGAAAAATCCTCTTATATTTTTATTATTTTTTATTTGCCAAGTAGTCCCTATAAAAACTTAGGTCTTGAACTGTTTCAAGAACTCCCTTGTAGACCCCTTCCTTATCCCTTACTGCGTAGTAGGTGATTGCAAAGTCGCTTCCCTTGATATTTTTTACAATCCTAAAGCTGTCTTTTTTTCCCGCCTTAAATTCTCCTATTAAATTTCTCACAATCGGCTCAACTTGTGGTGGGTGGCAATAATACACTTCCCTGCCTAGGGATGATTCTGGTCTTTTGAAAACTTTTTTGCCCTTGTGGTTATTGTAGTAAGAGCTTATGTCATTTTCATCAACAAAGGTTATTTCTATTTCTAAGGTGTCTAGCATGGCTTCTAGTTGGTCGACTCTCATTTTTCCTTTGGAGAAATTTATATAGCCATCTTCATAGCTGGTTGATTTTGATTTTTCAAGAGTTTCGTAGGCCACTAGGTCGTGGTCATAATCTCCCAAATCCTTATAGAGAAGCCTTAAATCGTCATCGCTCATTTTTTCAAAAACTAGGGGATAGAGGATATTTTCTTCCTTGTAGGTCATCTCTTCTGCTCTTTTTATACTTTCCAAAAGCAAATCTTTTTTGCCAAGTTTGATGGCTTTTTTTATATTATTGGCAATTTCTATATCCACAGCCCACATAACATCTGATGGTCCCGGTGAGTTGTATTTGGCTTTAAGGATTGGGTAAATAAGATCGCCTTTTTTCCTATAATGTTTAAAGACTTTGTAAATTTCGTCTCCAAGCTCCTTGTCATTTTCTATAGACTTCTTCGCTCTTTCTAAGATTTTTTTCACTTCGTCATTTTCTTTTGAAAAATACGCTAAAAAACTTCCTGGTTCATAGGTGGTTTCTTTGCTTTCCGTCTCTGTAGAGCCATGAAAAAGCGCAGAATGAACATCACAAAGTTTTCTTACTTCTTCCTTGTCAATGCCAGAAGCTAAGAGGTCTTCTTCGGCTGCCATTATCTCTGCAGAAGAAACTCCTTCAAAATTTTTCTTAAAATCAGCCTTCACTTTCTCTAGGTCTTCTCCTTTAGAAAGCCTTGATAGGTAAGACTTAATCAAATCTTTTCTTTTTAGGGCTTCGGGATTTTGCGAAGAGTCGCAAAGTTCATAACCAAGCGCCTCCAATTTTTCTTTGTAGTCACTAAGACCCATCATCTTCGCTCCACGTTTAAGAGAAACTTTCTTTGCCAAACTCTTTACCATAAGAGGGTTTTTAAGACCAGTAAAGCCTAGGCTTATGAGGTCTGCCTTTAGTTTATCATTGTCTTTTATGAGGTCGTAAACAACTTTATTTATATCAATTTGCATAATATCACTCCTTAGAATTATTATACAGCTATAGATAATGATAATCAGTAACTTTTGTTACAAATATTTTTTATCTTGCCTTTTTATATTTATTTCACAAATATACAAAGCCAAACGGTCTTATCTTGACTTATTACCCTGTGGACTTGGTGGGGATGGATGGGAAGTATGTCACCTTCCTTCAGGTTTACAAGCTCTCCCTCAATTTCAAGTGTAGCCCTTCCTCTGACAATTTTTACAATCTCTAGTTGGTCTTGGTCATAATAATCTGTAACTTGGTTAAGGGAGCTAATTCTGATCATTTTTATCTTTTCATTTTCAAAAATAATTTCTTCTATTTCCCTATCTTCAGAAAATTCTAGCTTGTCGAAAATATTATAAATTTTCATATCCAGCTCTTATCCTCAGCTAATCTTCTAAACACATTTCGTAGATTTTCTTTACGTCTTCTGGTCTAAGGTCTATGAAACCTTTCTTAACCCCGGCTTTGCCACAAGCTTTTTTGCTCATTTCATCAAAGTGCCTTTCGTCAATGCCTACTTTTCTTAAATTTGAATCAAGGCCTAGGTCTTCAAAGAAAAATTTCTTAACTTTTTCTATTGTTTGCCTTGCTATTTCCATTGGTTCTTGATCCTTATCAAGGTCAAATACATTCACTCCCAAATCTACAAACTTGTGGACAGTTTTTTCGCTTAGGCAGTATTCCATCCATCTTGGAGTTAAAATCGCAAGGCCCAGACCATGGGTGATGTCGTAGAAGGCTGATAGCTCATGCTCTATTGGGTGAACTGTCCAAGCGGCCTGGCTCGAATCAGAAATAAAATCATTTATCGCCCAAGATGAAGCCCACATGAGATTAGCCCTTGCTTCGTAGTTTTCTGGGTCTTTTATGGCGATTGGTCCGTATTTGATTACTGTTTTCATCAAGGCTTCCATAATCCTATCTAGCATAAACATGGTGCCATCTATGTTAAAATAAGTTTCAAAAATGTGGGATAAGATATCTGCAGAACCTGCTGCTGTTTGAAATTTTGAAACTGTATAAGTAAGTTCCGGATTTAAAAATGAAACCTTTGGCCTGGTGTCAGCGTGGCCTGAAGATAATTTTTCCTTAGTTTCTGGATTTGTGATTACTCCTCCACAGTCCATCTCGGATCCTGTTGCTGCCATGGTTAAGACTGACAGAAGTGGGATAGCTGGACTCATCGGTCTTTTTTCTGAAATAAATTTCCATGGGTCAAAGTCAGCACAGGCACCTGCTGCCATAAATTTTGATGCATCAATAGTTGATCCACCACCAACTGCAAGAATGGCTCCGATACCATTTTCCTTAAGTATCCTGACTCCTTCCCTAACAGAATCTATCCTAGGGTTTGGTTGGATGCCAGAAAGTTCAAAAACTTCGATTCCTGCGCCCTCAAGCTCTTTTATAACCTTGTCATAGACCCCATTTTTCTTTATAGAGCCTCCACCGTAGGTTAAAAGAATTTTATCGGCATATTTTTTCGCCTCTTCTCCTATGTAGTCTAGGGCGTCTGTTCCAAAGTGAATTTTTGTTCCAATATCGTAAGTAAAATTGTTCATAAAATCTCCTCTCTTTTTGTTATTTTTACCCATTTATTAAAATATCCCATAAAAAAACTCCTCCTAATTTTTATATTAGAAAGAGTTTTATCTTTATAGAATATTTCTTGCCCTTACTTCTAAACTATGGATAGGCTTAGCAAAGTAAGTACATACTCGGTTTTACATAGTATTCGAGCAGGAAGACTTGCCTGATTAGCAAGTAAATTTTCTTACTTATCAGCCGACCTATCAAATTCTAGGGAAAACTTATTTAAAATCTTTTTTTCTATCCTTGATACGGTCATCTGGCTAATGTCTAGACTTTCTGCTATATCTACCTGCGTCCTGCCTTCGTAGTACCTGAGTTCAAGGATTTCTTTTTCAAGATCGGTTAGCCTCTCCTTAGATTTTTCGATCAAATCCTTTAGCTCAACCGAATCAAAATTTTTATCCTCTTCGCCAATTATTTCAGCTAAATCAATAGCGTTTTCTCCCTTTTGCACACTATATTTCATATCCAGCGACTGAGGAGTATAAACCTTGCTTGCCTCCATGGTTTCAAGGATGGTTTCCTCATCTTCACCAAGATAATCTGCAATATCTGCTATGGTTGGCACCCTTTGAAGTTCTTGAGGAAGGACTTTTTTGGCAACATTAATCTTTTTATAAAGGTTTTGTATGCGCCTTGGCACTTTTATTACCCAACCCTTGTCCCTAAAATATCTCTTAATCTCCCCCATGATTGTTGGGGTTGCAAAGGATGAAAAGGCATAACCCTTTGATGGATCATAACGGTCAACTGCATTTATAAGACCCAAGCTTGCCACCTGATAGAGGTCATCTTTTTCGATCCCCTTGCCAACATACTTGTTGGATAAGATATCGACTATATACAAGTGTTCTTCAATTAACTCGTCCCTTAATTTTTTGTCACGAGTCTTGTGAAATTCTTCAAATTTCTTTTCGATTTCTTCCTTATACTCTTTGCTGGCATTTGGCTTAGGCATGAGTCTTCCTCATAGTTATTCTTAAAAGGTCACCTTCTGTGGCTATCTCATCAGCGAGGGCTGAAAGAATTGCATCTCTCATCGCTATAGCTCTGGCATCTTCGTTTTTATCCTTGCCAACTACTTCCAAGGACAATGATTCATCTCCTACAAGAAAGGCAAGGTTGAGCCCTTCTTCGCCCATCTTGTAGTTTATCGCCTCGCTTACAAGGACCTTTAAATCTTCGATTTGTTCGATATCAAAACCCATCTCTGAGCCAAGACCTGCCACAAAAAGCCTGATTGATTTTTGGTATTTTTTGTTGGCTGGGATTTTTATACTAATCTTATCCATGGCTACTCCATATTGAAGACTTCGGTTAGGTCTGTTATTTTAAATAATTTTAGGATATTTTCCTTAGGATTTATTATTGATACTGACTTAGCTCTTGCTTGGGAAATTTTATAGATTTTCATAAAAAGTCCAAGACCAGTAGAATCAAGATAGTCTAAGTCTTTTATATCTATAAGCAGGTCCTTATCCACAGGTTCAATTTCTTTTTCTATGAAGCTCCTAAACTCATCTTCTGCATAGATATCGAGATCACCCTTCAATTCTACTAATAGAAACTTATCCTTGTCGTAAATCTTGCTTTCAAACATCTTTTTCCTCATCTTCCAACATATTGTCATAGGTTGTTACTGATACAATAGCATCTTCTTCACTAGCTAAATTTTTAAGCTTAACACCCATGGTATTTCTACCTGTGGTTGATACGTCTCTTGCTGATAGTCTGATCATATCTCCTTTTAAAGATACCATCATTATGTCAGTATCTAAGTCTACTGGTAGGGTGTCAACTACCTTGCCAGTCTTTTCGCTGACCTTATGGCACCTTACGCCCTTACCACCTCTATTTTGGTTTTTGAAATTGCTGAAGCTTGTCTTCTTGCCGAAACCATTTTCAGTTACTACTAATAGATAAGTTTCTTCTCCCTTGATATTCATGCTCACAACTGCATCATCCTTATCAAGTCTGATTGCCCTAACTCCAACGGCACTTCTACCCATGCTTCTAACATCCTTTGTGTTAAACTGGATGGTCATACCATTTTGAGTTGAGATAATTAATTCCTCATCCTTGTCTATTTGTCTAACAGAAATTAACTTATCCCAATCCTTTAGAGAAATTGCAATAATACCATTCCTTCTGATGTTGGTGAAGTTTTCAGCGTCAGTTTTCTTGATTTGTCCTTGTTGGGTTTGAAGAACTAACTGACTATTTTTGCTAAGCTCTGATAGGGTCATCATCTCTGTAATTTTTTCACCAGTTTCTAGATTTAGGATATTAATAATAGCTTGGCCACGTGAAGTACGACTTCCTTCAGGAATCTTGTAGGCTTCAAGCGAATAAACCTTGCCCAATGATGTGAAGAATAAGAGGTCCTCATGGGTGTTGGTTGTGATTATCTTTTTGATAAAGTCGCCTTCCTTGGTATTACCAGCAGCAATTCCCTTGCCACCCCTGTTTTGAACCTTGTAGGTATCAATAGGAAGTCTCTTTATATAACCATCCTTGGTTAGGTTTATTAAAATATCTTCCTCTTCGATAAGCTCAGTTATATCTATCTCTCCCTCATCTGGGACAATCTTTGTACGTCTTTCATCTGAGTATTTTTCTTTGATTTCTGTAATCTCATCAATTATTAGGTTGATTAAATTTTCTTCTGAGTTAAGGATTGATAGCAAATATTCAATTGTATCTGCAAGTTCCTTGTTTTCTGCATTAAGCTTTTCAATTTCAAGACCTGATAGGCGTTTTAATTGCATATCCAAGATGGCTTGAGATTGGGCATCTGATAATTTATACCTGTCAAAGAAAATCTTTTTGATTTCATCATTGTCATAGGATGACCTGATGATTTTAATAATCTCATCTATGTGGTCAATGGCAATGATCAAACCTTCTACTATGTGTTTTCTCTCACGAGCCCTGGATAAGTCGAAGTTGGTCCTACGGGTTACCACTTCTTTTTGGTGGTCAACATAGTATTCGATTAGTTCTTTGAGGTTTAAAATCTTTGGCTCGCCACCAACTAGGGCTAGGTTTATGATACCAAAGGTGTTTTCTAGTTGAGTGTATTTGTAGAGGTTGTTTAGGACTATATTCGCATTGGAATCTCTCTTGATTTCAACAACTATCCTCATGCCCTTCCTATCAGATTCATCTCTGATGTCAGAAATCCCATCTATTCTTTTTTCCTTAACGAGGTCGGCAATTTTTTCGATTAACCTTGCCTTATTAACCTGGTAAGGAATTTCTGAAATTATAATTCTTTCCCTGTTTTTCTTGAAAGGCTCAATCCTACAAACTGCTCTTTGCTTAATCTTGCCCCTGCCTGTTGTGTAGGCTTCTTTGATGCCGGTTTTGCCTAAAATAAGGGCACCTGTTGGGAAGTCAGGTCCAGGAATAAATTTGATTAGATCATCAATAGAAATTTCTGGATTTCTCATGTAGGCTATGCAAGCATCGATTGATTCGCCTAGGTTATGAGGGGCCATATTGGTTGCCATACCTACAGCTATACCATTTGACCCATTAACTAAAAGGTTTGGAAATCTTGAAGGAAGGACAGATGGTTCCATCTCTTCACCATCGAAGTTTGGAATAAAATCAACTGTATCCTTGCCTATATCTCTTAGCATTTCCTTGGCAATCTTGCTCATCCTTACTTCTGTATAACGCATGGCAGCTGCCTGATCGCCGTCTATAGAACCAAAGTTACCCTGGCCTTGGGCTAGTGGGTACCTGGTTGAGAAGTCTTGAGCTAATCTTACTAGGGCATCATAAATTGCAGAGTCACCGTGTGGGTGGAATTTACCCATTACATCACCGACAACCCTGGCTGATTTTCTGGTTGGTTTATTTGGATCAAGGCCTAGCTGTTGCATACCATAGAGGATTCTCCTGTGAACAGGTTTTAGTCCATCTCTAACATCTGGTAGGGCTCTTGATACTATTACAGACATTGAATATTCAAGATAAGATGACTTCATCTTTTTTTCAAGGTCTATATTAATTATGTTTTGATTTTCTGTCATTTCAGCCTCCTATACGTCTATATCTGTAACGTACTTGGCATTTTCTTGGATGAAGTTACGTCTAGGTTCTACCTTTTCTCCCATCAATAGTGAGAAGGTATCGTCTGTGGTTGTAGATTCCAAGTCTTCTTCCACTCTTAAAAGCACTCGCCTGTCTGGGTCCATAGTTGTTTCCCAAAGCTGTTCGGCGTTCATCTCACCAAGACCCTTGTACCTGTTTATCTTAAAGGTCGCATCGCCTAGTTCTTTGATATACTTATCCTTTTCATCATCGGAATACACATATCTTTCCTTCTTGCCCTGGCTAATCCTATATAAAGGAGGGAGGGCAACATAAACATGACCTTCATCTATAAGGTCTTTCATGTATCTGTAAAAGAAAGTGAGGAGCAAGGTCCTAATGTGGGCCCCGTCCACGTCCGCATCTGTCATGATGATAATCTTGCCATAGCGGAGTTTTGATATGTCAAATTCCTTGCCAATACCTGTACCAAAGGCTGTAATCATATTTTTAATTTCTTCTGAATTTAAAACCTTGTCTAGGTGGGCTTTTTCTACGTTCATAATCTTGCCCCTAAGTGGGAGGATGGCTTGAATCCTATTGTCTCTACCACCTTTAGCAGAACCACCCGCAGAATTACCCTCTACTATGAATATTTCATTTTCAGAAATGTCTGTTGATTGGCAGTCAGCAAGCTTGCCTGGAAGAGTTGCTGAATCTAGGATTGACCTTTTTCTTGTAAGATCTCTTGCCTTTCTTGCAGCTTCTCTTGCACGCCTACTTGCAAGAGCCTTGTCGATTATAGACTTGGCTGGTTTTGGATTTTCCTCAAGGAAGGCTGTTAGGTGTTCTGATACATAAGAATCAACAACGCCCCTTACCTCGGAGTTGCCGAGTTTAGACTTGGTTTGACCTTCAAATTGTGGATCAGAAATCTTAACAGAAATAATGGCTGTGATACCCTCTCTAATGTCCTCACCTTGAAGGTTTTCTTCATTATCTTTTATAAAATTATATTTTCTAGCATAGTCATTTACAGACCTTGTTAGGGAAGACCTGAGTCCAGAAAGGTGAGTACCACCCTCTGGGGTTTGGATATTGTTGGCATAAGAAAGAATATTTTCGCTATAACCATCTGTATATTGGAAGGCAAATTCTACTTCTATACCTTCTTGGCTGCCATCAAAATGTGGAATCATCTCCATGATAGGGTCTTTGTTTCTATTTAAAAAGCTTACAAATTCTGAAATACCACCTTCAAATTTGAAAGAAGTCTCAAAATTTTCTCTTTCGTCTTCAAAACGAATTTCAACTCCCTTATTCAAGAAGGCCATTTCCCTAAACCTATTTTCTAGGATGGATCTTTCAAAAATAGTTGTATCAAAAATTTCCCCATCTGGCTTGAAGGTGATTTTTGTACCGGTTTCTGTAGTATCACCGATTACTTCTATGTCCTTGGTTACTTCACCTCTAGCAAATTCCATCTTATAGACGTGGCCGTCTCTTTTGACTTCTGCTATGAGATATTCTGAAAGGGCGTTTACTACTGATACACCAACACCATGGAGACCTCCGGAAACCTTGTAGGCAGAGTCATCAAACTTACCACCTGCGTGGAGGACTGTTAAAACTGTCTCAAGGGTTGACTTATGAGTTGTTGGGTGCTCCTTTACAGGGATTCCCGAACCATCATCTTCAACACTTACAACATTATCCTTATTTATGGTTACCTTTATGTAGTCACAACGACCAGCTAGGGCCTCGTCTACCGAGTTGTCCACAACCTCGTAAACCAAGTGGTGGAGTCCTCTTGAACTTGTTGAGCCGATATACATTCCAGGTCTTAATCTAACGGGTTCTAGTCCCTCCAAGACCCTGATATTACCAGCGTCATAATTGTTGTTTTCTGTCATATTTTTCCTTTCTAATTCTGCCATCTGAAATATATGAAATCTTATCAGCAGGAACATTTTCCAAACTTTTTGTATTAGTTGCTGTGATTATGGTTTGGTAGTCAGAAAGATTTTCCAAAAGGAACTTGCTCCTCGTTTCATCCAGTTCCGAAAACACGTCATCAAGCAAGATCACAGCCCTATCACCACTTATCTGTCTTACAAGCTTTACTTCAGCAAGCTTTATATTAATGATAGCTGACCTCTGTTGGCCTTGGGAGGCAAAAAGCCTGGTATTTTTTCCATTAATTTTAATTATTATATCATCCCTATGGACGCCCGCCTGGGTACTAAGGTACCTTAGGTCATCCTCTCTTTTTTCTAAAAATTTCTTATAATATTCATCAAGACTTTCAGCACTTATGTCTGGTAGGTAGTCTATTTCTAACTTTTCCTTACCGTCAGTAAGGGCATTTTGAAAATCTTGGGCATACTCTTCCACAAACTTTACAAATTTAATCCTTGACTTATAAATCTTATAGCCTTCCTTGACCAAAGACTTGTCAAAGGCATCAAGTTGTTCCTTAAAATATGAGGAATTCCTATTCTTAAGTAATTTATTTCTAGCAAACAAAATCTTATCATAGTCTTTTTTAACCCTAGCATAAGAAAAATCTATAGAAGCGATTATCTCATCTAAAAGCTCACGCCTTAAATTAGGTCCCTCTTTAATAATATTGAGGTCCTCTGGGGTAAATAAAACCAGTCTAAATAGTGATTTTAAATCTTTGTTCCTCTTATATTCTACTTCATTTACAAAAATATTCTTATCAGTCCCATCGACCCTTATTAGGACTTTTTTGAAGGAGCGACCCTTCCTTATTGTGCCAGAAATTTCCATTTTTTCCTGGCCAAACTTTATGATGTCCTTATCCCTTAATTTCTTAAAAGAAGTTGCATTGGCTAAGTAGTAGCAAGATTCGAGAAGGTTTGTCTTTCCCTGCGCATTGTCTCCGATAAAAATATTTGTCGACTCATTAAAATTTACCGACTCGTAAAAATAATTTCTAAAATTGTATAATTTTATATCCTGAATCCACATTATTTAATTATTATTTTCACACCATCAAAGACAATTTCGTCTCCTGGGTGGAGTTTCTTACCTGCTATATAACAAGGTTCGTCGTTTATGAGGACGCCTTCTTCCCTTATTATATGCTTAGCGAGGCCTCCAGAAGCTAATAAATCAGTTGCCTTTAGGAGGTCCTTAAGCCTTATTTCATCAGTTTTAAATTCGATTACTTCCATATTTTTACCTAGCTAGCCTTACTGGAAGAACCAAGTAGGTGTAGTCTTCACCCTCGTGTTTAGAATCTGTTGGATAAATCAAGCATGGGTTGAGACTTGATTTGAAGTTTAATTTTATTTTTTCACTGTCACAAGCTCTGACACCATCTTGCATATATTTTGCATTGAAGGCTATATCCAAGCCCTCGCCTTCTTGGTCTATTTCTATAACTTCTTTTACATCACCTATCTCAGAATTAGACCTTAGAGTCATAGCCCTATCTTCGATATTTACTCTAATTAAATTTGCCCTGCCTGGGTCTGATAGAACTTGGGCCCTGTCTAAGGCTGCTATAAGAGCGGATTTTTCTACTAAGACTGTGGTTTCTGAAATATCGTTAATAATATTTCTGTAGTCAATAAAGTTTTTGTCTATTACCTTGCATAGCATAATAGTATCTTCTGATGCAAATAACAAATCATTTTCGTTTCTATATAAGGAAGTTTTGCTATCATCTGATACAATCCTTGACCATTCTAAAAGCGATCTTTTTGGAATGATGTATTCTGTATCCTCAAAATCTCCTGGGTAATCAAGTTTGATTTTTTTAAGAGCAACTCTGTAACCATCAAGGGCTACCATGTTCAAGCAACCTTCTTTTAGTTCAAATAAAATACCTGTTAGGGCAAGCTTTGTTTCATCAAGGGTTGTGGCAAATTCTGTTTGGCTAATTGACCTTTTCAACTTATCATTATCTATAGATAAGGCCACAGTATTTGGTATATTTATTTCTTCCTTATCAAAATATTCAAAGGCGACTAGGTTAAAGTTACTTCTCTTGCAAGAAATTTTTATTTTTCCCCCATCAAGCTCTATCTTTACAAGCTCGTCAGGAAGTTTCCTTATAATATTAGTTATTAAGTCTGCCTTTACTGCCATAACTCCTTCTTTGATAATTTTAGCATCTGCTAGGGTTTTAATTGAGATTTCCCCATCAAAGGAAGTCATTGAAAGTCTATTGTTTTCAGTACTGAAGTATATTAATTCATGTATCTGGATATTGGTAGATTTAGATACTGCCCTATTAACTATGTTCAAGGCTTTCATAAGTTCTTTTTGTTTAATTTCAAATTTCATAGCTTCTCCTTAACTATTATTTAGACTTAGTAGTATTAGTAGTAGGACCTGTATAAATGTGGATATCTTTGAAAGACTTTTAGATTTCAAACTTTACTCGTGTTTATAACTTATGGATAATCCTAGGGATAAATCGCTAGTTTTCCACACTTTGCACAAGGATTTTTTGCCAAAATAATTTTCAAAAGATATTAACATACTTATCCACAGCTTTATGCCCAATTAGTCCTTTATTTCCTTTATTAGGGCATCTATTTCATTTTTTAAATCTTCATCTTCATCAATCATATCGGTAATTTTATCTATACCATGAATGACTGTTGTGTGGTCCCTTTCAAAGGCATTAGCAATAGTCACAAGGGAATCATCAAGCAACTCTCTCGAAATAAACATGGCTATTTGCCTTGGATTTACTATTTCTTTCTTCCTTGACTTGCCCTTTAGATCTTGAAGTTTTACATTATATTTATTCGCAACTGCCTGTTGGATATCGGCTATGGTTAGCTTTTTCCTCTTATTTTTGACCCTGGTTCCTACACCTTTAATAGCATCTTCCATTGATACTTCAATCCTGCCGTCACTTTTTGCATAGGCAATGGCAGTTGAAAGAGCACCTTCTAGGTCTCTGATATTGGTATCTATCTCAAGTGCTATGTAAGATAAAATTGAATTATCAATAATAGCACCGAGGTCTTCAAGTTTCTTTTGCAAAATTGCGACCCTTGTTTCATAGTCAGGTCTTGATATATCGGCGATTATGCCATAGTTAAACCTTGAAACTAACCTGTCTTCGAGGTGTTTTATTTCTCTAGGTGGCTTATCTGAAGTAATAACTATTTGCTTGCCAGCATTGTAAAGGTCGTTGAAGGTATGGAAAAATTCCTCCTGGGTTGCTTCTTTGTTGGCAATAAATTGGATATCATCTATAAGAAGGATATCAGCTGAACGATATTTTTCCCTAAATTCTTGGTTTTTGTTGGTTCTTAAAGCAGCTATCATCTCATTGGTAAATTTTTCACTGGAAAGGTACATGACATATGCGTCATCCCTAGCTTCTAGGATTTGGTGAGCGATAGCTTGGATAAGGTGGGTCTTGCCAAGCCCACTTGATCCATAAATAAAAAGTGGATTATATACCTTGGATACATCACCTCTAGATATGGTGTCAGCTACTGCTTGGCTGATGCCTAGGGCATATTGGTTGGACTTGCCCTGGACAAAATTTTCAAAAACATTTGCTTCTTCAAGTTGAGGTTTAGGAAAAGATTTCACCTTATCTATTCTCATCTGCCCGTCCTTGTCATAGTCCCTACCAAGAGTTAGGATTTTTTGATAGTCTTCCCCATCCTTGGCAACAACTTCTACCTTAAGCTTGCCACCAATCTTTTCTGCTATACCATCAAGAGCTTCTTGAAGCTTAGCCTTCCATATGCCCTCAAAGATAAAAAGCGTATCTTTTTTTGGAATTTCTAGGTAGAGGACATCCTTATGAAGGTTTAAGGGTTTTAAAATATTAATCCATGTATTAAATTGTTGCTTATCACTTACATGCATTTTCATTTCATTTTTTAATTCATTCGTAATGAATTCTAGATTCTTCATATAAGCATTCCTTTCTTAAGTCTTATCCACATGAGTATTTGTTTTGTAATTTTAAGCTTAGACCCTAAAATATTAACCTTATCCACAAAATCGGGATAAGTTGTGTATAAGTCATCTGTTGATAAAAATTATCTTTATTTTTTAAGATTTGCTTGGGAATAAAATTTT
Organism: Anaerococcus lactolyticus ATCC 51172; assembly: GCF_000156575.1. Taxonomy (GTDB): domain Bacteria; phylum Bacillota; class Clostridia; order Tissierellales; family Peptoniphilaceae; genus Anaerococcus; species Anaerococcus lactolyticus. The sequence continues at coordinate 533,336 of NZ_GG666044.1, read as the reverse complement.
AATTCTCATAAAAATTTTGACTTTATCCACAAGAAAAAGGCAAATCTTAAGTTAAAACATAGTTTTACCCCTACTTTTACACATCTAATCTTACCATAAATTAGCCATTATTTCAACTTATCCACAAAAAGTGGATAAAATTATGGATAAGTCAAAGAGAAGGAATAAAATTAGAAAAAAACTTTGTTGATATGTGGATAAGTCTGTGTATTTATAAATTTTTTGTATATTTGAAAACCAAATTTATCTATTTTCTAGAATTTTTTTGAAGGGCTAAGCATAATTTTAAAAAAATATTCACATAAATTTTCCTCTTCACAAATTGTGGAAAAGAAAAAAATCCCCAAAGATATCAACAGTAAATATTTATGCTACAAATCCAAATAAAAAAGAATAATCATACCAAAAATATAAAAATTTTTATTCACCAGAAAATATAAAAGAAAAATCTTTCCTAAAGCCTACAAAAAAAGCAAAATCATCTTGACAGAGGAGCGTATTTTCAATATAATAGTAAGAGTCAAAATTTATTAGGAGGTGTAAATATGAAAAGAACCTATCAACCAAATAGAAGAAAAAGATCTAAAGATCATGGTTTTAGAAAAAGAATGTCTTCTCCAGGTGGAAGAAGAGTACTTAAAGCTAGAAGAAAGAAAAATAGAAAAAGACTTTCAGCTTAATTTCTAAGAAGTAATTAATGGAAAAGAGATTAAGCTTAAAGAAAGATAAAGACTTCAAAAAAGTCTACAAAAAAAACTTTGCATGCTATAATAGAGATTTCACTGTTCTTGTCAGAGACAACGACCTAAAAAATCCGCGTTTCGGCTTTACTATAAGCAAAAAAATTGGCAAGGCACATTCTAGAAATCAATTAAAAAGAAAACTTAGAGAGATAGCAAGGATTAACTATGCGAACCTCAATGGTGTCGATATAGTTATTATCCCCAAAAAACATACCACAGAATTTGACTACCAAAGACTAAAATCCTCTCTAGGTCATGCCCTAAATCAAGCATTTAGAAAAAAGAAGATATTTTATGCTAAATAAAGTTTTTATAAAAATGATAAGATTTTATCAAAAATTCATTTCTCCACAATTAGGTCATGGAAAATGCAAATACTACCCAACCTGTTCTAACTATGCGATAGAAGCATTTAAGAAATATGGGCCAGTCAAAGCTTTTTTTATGTCTTTGTGGAGAATTTTAAGATGTAATCCATTTTCTAAGGGTGGCTACGACCCAGTAAAATGAAAACCACCACAGATAATACCACAGATTAAAACGGAGAAGATATGTTTAAATTTATAGCGAATATACTCGGTAAGTTAATGAGAATACTCTATGATAACATCGCAACAAACTTTACCGAACCTAAGACTATAAGCTTTTATGCTATAGCGATAATAATAATGACCCTGCTTGTAAGCTTAATTTCAATACCAGTTACAATTTCAACCCAAAAACAAGCAGAAAAAACTAGGTCTTTTAAACCAAAAATGGACGAAATACAAAAGAAATACGGTTACGACCAACAAGTGCTTCAAAAAAAGATGCAAGAGCTTTATAAACAAGAAGGCGTAACCCCAGGCCTATCAGGATGTCTACCAATGATAATCCAGTTATTAGTCCTATTTGGCTTGTTTGAAATGATGAGAAACACAGGCAAATATGTATTCCCAGAAGGATTAAACCATATAAGAACAGACTTCTACTGGGTACCAGACCTATTAAAAGCAGATCCATTATGGTTTGGCCTTCCACTACTAACATCCCTATCACAACTATTAACAACACTTTTCTCAATAAAAACAAACCCACAACAGCAACAAGCAATGGGAAGTATGAATACAATGATGTTAGTCCTACCTCTAGTATTTTTCTTTACCTTTAGACAATTACCAGCAGGACTTCCACTCTACTACACCTTATCATCAGTATTCAGATTATTAATAATGGTAGTGATGCACTTAGCAATGAAAGGCAAAAAGGTAGAAGAGAAATGAAACAATCTTTAACAAAATCAGCTAAAACAGTAGAAGAAGCAGTACAACTTGCCCTAGACGAAATAGGTAAAAAAAGAAATGAAGTCACAATCGAAGTCCTAGACGAGGGAAGCGGCGGATTTCTTGGCCTAATCGGCGGCAAAGATGCAGTAGTAAGAATAACCTACGATGAAGACATGGAAAGAGTCCTAGAAGATTTGAAAAATGAAATCGAAGTGGACTCCTTAAGAGAAGTAGAAAAAGACTACGACGTCAAAAAAAGAAGCGAAGAAATCAAAAGAGAAGAAGGAATCCCAACAGAAGAGCCAATCAAAGAAGAAGCCAAAGACTTGGGAGATGCCATCAAAGAAAAATTTGATGAAATCGGAGACTTCATAGAAAAAGAAACCGACGAAATTTTTGAAGATAAGGACGAAAAAGAAACTGTAGAAGAAGAAAATTCAGACGAAGAAGCTGAAAATAGAGACTACGCCCTATCTAAAAAACGTTCAAATATAGACAGCTACTACAAGGCAAAAGAACTCTTAGAACAAATCCTAACAGCTATGCACTTTGAAAATGTAAGCGTTATAGGAAATCTTGAAGGCTCAATTATAAAGCTAGATGCCAAGGTAGATGAAAGCGACACCGGAATTGCAATTGGCAAAAATGGGGCCTGCCTTGACTCAATAGAATTTATAATAAGAAAAGCCATAGACTCAAGAAGCAACAACCTAAGAGTAAATGTAGACATCAACAACTACAAAAGACGCAGAGATGAAAAAATCGTAAGGCTAGCAAGAGAAACAGCACAAAAAGTAGTCCAAAGTGGAAAATCATGGAACCTAAGATACATGAACTCCTACGAAAGACGCCTAGCCCACGAAGAAATAAGTAAACACAGAAACGTATCAAGCCACTCCGAAGGCCGCGAACCACAAAGATACGTAGTAGTAGATTACGTTGAAGAATAATAAACAAAGCACTCGAAAGGGTGCTTTTTTGTTGGGGAAAAATTATAAGGGGATCTTTAATAAGTAATAGAGTAAAGTAACTTATAGTTAACAGATATCAGGAAGGACAACTATGAGTGCAGATAAGAATATTGAAGCTAAACCATTTTTAAAGTGGGCAGGTGGAAAAAGTCAATTATTGGATGAAATAAGAAAATACTATCCATTTGATAATGAAATTAATAAATATTGCGAACCCTTTGTTGGTGCTGGAGCTGTCTTATTTGATGTTTTAAATAGATTTGATTTGAAAGAAGTTTATATAAGCGATATCAATAAAGAAGCAATTAATTCTTATAGGGTAATTAGAGATAATGTTGAGGGATTGATTGAAATTTTGGATTTATTTCAGAATGAGTACATTGATTTAACGCTTGAAGAAAGAAAAGTTATTTATTATCGAAATAGGGATGAATTTAACATTCTGAAACACGCAAAAAATTCTACTGATTTAAGACGAGCAGCATTATTTATTTTCTTGAATAAGACTGGATTTAATGGTTTATATAGGGAAAATATGAGTGGTGACTTCAATGTACCTATAGGATCCTATAAAAATCCTAAAATTGTAGATAAAGAAAATCTTATTAATGTAAATAAAAAACTACAAAATGTAAAAATAGTTCATGGAGATTATAAAGAATCTGAAAATTTTATAGATTCCAACACATTTGTATATTTTGATCCACCATACAGACCGATTAAACCGACATCTAATTTTACAGCCTACAACAAAAGTGATTTCACAGATGACAACCAAATTGAATTAGCTGAATACTTTAAAAAGATGGACAAAAAATCGGCTCACTTATTATTAAGTAATTCTGATCCTAAAAATTACAATAAAGACGATAATTTTTTTGATAACTTATATAAAGATTTTAATATAAATAGAGTAAAAGCAAGTAGAACAATCAATTCTAATAAAGACAATCGTGGTCAAATATATGAGGTATTAATTAATAATTATGATAAAGACAGATAAATCTAATGAAGCATGGAAAGAGTTATTTAATAAGTACGATATAGTAAAGAATGTTAAAGAAAAGGGATATTTTAAGATCAAAGCAAGTCAGATTAAAGAATTTAGGGAACCTAGACTTATGGCTAAGTGGGATAGTTATGATTCTTTACCATCAATTTTAAAGGACAAAAACATTAATATATTACCAATCACTAGAGGATCTTACATATTAAGTGATTTTAAATTATATCAAAGTGTAAAAAACAGCTTTACTACGAGTACAAAAATGCATAAAGTTAAAATTCCTAAATTAGAAAGCGTGGATGTAAGAAATATAACTTCTGAATCAAACGCTATTAATGTTTTATTACTATCTAATATTCTTGATAAATTTTTAAATGAAGATGGCAATGTGTCCACATTCAACGGAAGAATGGGAACGGGCAAATTTAAATTCAATGTTGATAGAAAAAATAGGGGACCGTTGGAAGTAGAAGTTGATAAAGCACAATGTGAAATAGACGGTGGAATGGAAAATAAAAATTCAGTTGTCATAATGGAGGCAAAAAACGTTGTAAATAATGATTTTCACATTAGGCAATTATACTATCCTTATAGATTATGGCGTGAAAGAGTAAACAAGCCGATTAGATTAGTATTTTCAGTCTATTCTAATCAAATATATAGGCTACAAGAGTATGTTTTTACAGATATAAATAATTATTCTTCAATACAATTAGTTAAAGAAAATTACTATAGCTTAGAAGACACAGAAATATCAATAGGTGAAATTTTTGAAATATATAAATCTACTAAAGTTGAGACAGACGATAATATGATCTCCAACTCAAAAGATTCTACACCTTTCATTCAAGCTGATTCATTTGAAAGAGTCATTTCTTTACTAGAAGTTTTATATAAAGAGGATTTAACTACTGAAGAAATTGCAGGTGTAATGGAATTTAAAACTAGACAATCTGATTATTATTATAACGCAGGAAAGTATTTAGGAATTTTTGAAAAATATATAGATACTGAAGATACTGATGCAGAAGGAAAAAATTTGAAAAAGGTAAGACTTACAAAATTAGGGAAAATAATTGTAAAGAAATCTTATAAGGATAGGCAACTTGCGTTAGTTAAATTAATGTTTAAACATAAAATTTTTAGTGAACTATTTTTTGAATTATATTCAACTGGAAAAATTCCGATAAAGGATAGCATTCAAGAAAAAATGAGAAAATACAATGTTTGTAGCGAGCGTGTTATTGATAGACGCTCAAGCTCTGTAGTTGGCTGGTTAAGTTGGATATGTAGTTTAACAAATATAGAAGAAATATAAACTAAGGGGCAAGTGATGTCTAAAATAAAAAAATGGGAACCAGATGACTTTGAATTAGAAATGACTACGCATTGGTCATTTCCACAAAGAGGCAATTGGGCTACTCATGACGCAAAATGGCGAGGAAATTGGTCGCCATATATACCTAGAAATATTATTTTAAGATATTCAGAAGAAGGAGATCTGGTTTTAGATCAGTTTGCTGGCGGAGGTACAACTTTGGTAGAAGCGAAGTTGTTAAATAGAAATATTATAGGGCTTGATGTAAATGACGTAGCTCTAAATAGGTGTAAAGAAAAGATAGATTTCAATTTGACTGATAGACCTTTAGGCAAGGTTAAACTTTTAAAGGGAGATGCTAGGAACTTAGATTTTCTAACAGATGAAAGCATTGATCTTGTTTGTACGCACCCACCTTATGCAGATATAATAAAATATTCAGATGGTATTGAAAATGATTTATCACTTTTAAAAATAAATGATTTTTTAAAAGAAATGAATAAAGTAGCAGCTGAAGCTTATAGAGTTTTGAAAAAAGATAAGTTTTGTGCAATATTAATGGGTGATACCAGAAAAAATAAACATATGATTCATTTGGGCTTTGATGTGTTAAAAGTTTTTGAAGATGAAGGATTTAAATTAAAAGAACTTATTATCAAAGAACAACATAATACAAGAGCTACAGGATTTTGGAAAAAAAGAAGTGTAGATTATAATTTTCTTCTGATAGCTCATGAATATTTGTTTATATTAAAAAAGTAAAACTCACAAAAAGCAGTAGTACAAACTACTGCTTTTTTGCATCTTCCAGGAGGGATTTTTTTTAAAATATATCAAACTTCTCAACGTGGAGGTCGCTTTCTAGGAAGGCTATGAATTCGTTTAGTTCTTCTGCGTCTTTTGGGTAGATTAGGAAGTTTAGTATGTATTTTTGGTCTTTGAATCTTAGGTTGTAGGCTTTTTTGATTAGGTGGTTTTGTTCTATATAGGTGTCGATTCTGCCTATGATGTTGGAGTTTCTTGATTCTATGATGGCTGTGTATTGGTCATGTCTTTTGAAGATTTCACCACTAAACATAAAGGTTTGAAATATTACTATAAATGCTGCTGCTACTATGCCTACGAAATACATACCCGCTCCAAATGCCATGCCTACTATTGATGTTGTCCACATTCCTGCTGCTGTTGTTAGGCCTGTGACGCCGTAGTTTTTTACAAAGATGACTCCTGCGCCGAGGAAGCCTACGCCTGATACTATTTGCGCAGCAACTCTTGCTGCGTCGTAGTTTTTTACATCGTAGAAACCGTATTTTGATATTATCATTGCTATACAAGCACCAAGGCAGACAATGGTGTGGGTTCTTACTCCTGCTGATTTGTTTTTGGTCTCTCTTTCTGATCCTATTATGAATCCTGCCAATACTGATAGGGCTATCCTTAATAAGAGATTTAGGTTGAAGCTATCTAATATATTCATAATTCCTCCTTAAATAAAAAACTAGAGAACAGGGGTGTACAAATAAGTACCTATTCTCTAGTCTCTAATTTATTTATTTTTATTCATTATATTATATTAGGATAAATATGTCAAAACATTTTCCTATGATTGACTTTAAATTTTATCTGTGTTAGTATCGATTTATAATTATGGATAGGTTATCTTATAAATAAACGGGAGGTATTATGGAGAATACTATTGATAAGTCAGTTTTTTTGTTGGATATGGATGGCACTATTTATTTGGGAAATGTGCTTATTGACGGAGCGAAGGAATTTTTAGATAAAATTATTTCTGAGGGTAAGAGATATATTTTTTTGACTAATAATGCATCAAAAGATAAGTCTACCTATGTGAAAAAACTTGAGGCTTTGGGGATAAGGGCTGGTAAGGATGATGTGTTTACGTCTGCTGATGCCAGTATTTCTTACCTTAGCAAGCTTGGCAAGAAGAGGCTATTTTTGGTGGGTAACACTTCTCTAAGAAACCAACTGCTGGATGCGGGTTTTGAGATTGTTGATGAGCGTAACCAAGATATAGACGCTGTTTTGGTTAGTTTTGATACAGAGCTTAATTATGAAAAACTTTGGATAGCCTGCGATTATCTCCAAGATGGATATGATTATTATGCTACTCATCCAGATTTTGTTTGCCCACTAGAAGGTGGTAGGATTATGCCGGATGCTGGCTCTATTATCGAACTTTTATTTGCTTGTGTTGGCAGGAGACCAATTGTTATAGGCAAGCCTGAGGATAAAATGATTGAAGCCTTGATAGGAGCCTATGGCTTTAAGAAAGACGATCTTATTATGGTAGGTGATAGGCTTTATACTGACATAGCTATGGGATATAAGTCAGGTATTAAGTCTGTTTTGGTCCTATCAGGAGAAACAAGTTTAGAAGATTATAAAAAGAGTGATGTTAAGGCTGATTATATTTTTTCTTCTGTTAAGGATATGGTGGAAAAAATTTAGGAAAAGGATTGTAAAAAGTTTTGACAATTGCTTGTATATATATTATAATTAAATAAACTGAATACAATAGAGATTAGAGAGAGAAAAGTATTAGGCCAAGGGTCTGTACTTTTTTATTTCTAAAATTTTTTGTAAATCGGGAATAAACAAGGAGGGTTAATGTTAAATTTTGCTCATAGGGGCTTTAAGTCTAAGTATCCCGAGAACACTATGCTTGCATTTGTAAAAGCATACGAAGAAGGGGCTGATGGAATTGAGTTCGATGTCCATCTTACAAAAGATAATGAAATCGTAATCATGCATGACGAAAATACCCTTAGAACTACCGGTAAAGATGCATACATAAAAGATTTAACTTTTGCAGAGCTTAGACAATTGAATGCCGCCAAAGATTATGAGGGCGTAGATGAAAAAATACCTACTTTAAGGGAATATTTTGAATTTGTAAAAGATAAAAAAATTCTTACAAATATCGAACTTAAAAATAGTATTTTCAGATACGAGAATCTCGAAGAAAAAGTTTGCGAGCTTATCGATGAATTTGACTTAGAGGATTATATAATAATCTCATCATTCAACCATCAAAGTATATTGAAGGTGAAAGAACTTAAGCCAAATTTAAAATGTGCCTTATTAACAGAGTCTGTTTTGATTGAACCTTGGAACTATGTAGGAAAAAATAAGATAGAATATTTCCATCCAATGGTTCAAACTGTAACTAGCGAGGATATCAAAAAATGCCAGGACAATAATGTTAAGGTAAACGTTTGGTTTGGCAAGGAAGATTTTGATTTCCAAGAGGCAAAGGACCTAGGTGTTGACGGACTTATAACTGATTATCCAGATCTAATTAAAAAACTAAAATAATTCAAGGAGATTATGATGAAAAAAAGAATTTTAGCAACAGCACTTTTACTAGCAAGCGTATTTGCATTTAGCGCATGTGGTGGAAAGGATAATAAAGAAGGCAAAGATGCCAAAGAAGAAACAAAAGTAGAAAGCAAAGAAGATAAAGATACAGCAAAAGATGAAAAGAAAGATGATTTTAAAATAGTTTTAAAACTATCTCACGTTTTCGCACCTGGTGAACAATTAACAATATCTACTGATAAAGCAGCAAAAGCTATTACAGAGAGAACAAATGGCGCTGTAGAGATTCAAACATACCCTCAAGGTCAATTACCAACTTATAAAGATGGACTTGAGCAAGTAGCTAATGGAGCAGACTTCATATCAGTAGAAGACCCATCATATTTAGGTGACTACGTACCAGATTTCAAAGCTCTAGTTGGACCATTCCTTTATAAAGACATTGACCAATATACAAAAATGACTCAAACAGACCTAGTTAAGGGTATGATTCAAAAACTAGAAGATGAACACAAAATTAAGGTTCTTTCATTAAACTACACCTTTGGTTTTAGAAACCTAATGACAAATAAGGTAATAGAAAAACCTGAAGACTTAAAAGGAATGAAGATTAGAGTTCCTGGTTCTCAAATCTTTATAGATACAATCAACGCTATGGGAGCTACTGCTACACCAATGGCATTTTCAGAAACAATATCTGCTGTAGGACAAAAAGCAGTAGACGGTCTTGAAGGTACAGTTGATGCTATGGGAGCTAATGGTAGTGCTGAAGTTGTTAAAAACGTTGCCCTTACTAGACATTTCTTAGGTGTTTGTGGTATCTATATAAACAAAGATGTCTTTGATTCTATTCCAAAAGAATATCAAGACATTATAGTTGAAGAATTTACTAAAAACGGTGAAGAGATGACAGAAAAGGTTAAAAACAACTACGAATCTCAAAAGAAAGCTCTTGAAGATGATCACGGCATTAAATTTAATGATGTTGATTATGAAGCCTTCCAAAAAGCTTGTATGCCAGTTTATGACAAGATGGAAGGAATATCTGATGGTATATTAGATAAATTATTAGCTGAAATTGAAAAAATGAAATAATAAATAGGCTTCGGCCTATTTATTATTTTAGGAGATTTTTATGGGAAAAAAATTACTTGATAACTTCGAAGAGATAATAGCTTCGTTGTTTCTAATGGGCACTACCGTCTTGGTAGTGGCAAATATTATTTCTAGATATTTTTTGAAGACGGGTATATTTTGGTCTGAAGAAGTTGCAACTGGATTTTTTGTTTGGTCAGTATTTATAGGTGCTGCAGCAGCTTTCAAAAAAGGCCAACATATAGGTATTGATATTATAGTTAGCAAATTAAGTGGCAGGAATAGAGCAATTGCCAATGTGTTAATAGATTTAGTAGTTTTGATTGTTATAGGCTTCATAACTGTGTTTAGCGTTCTTTATGTTAAAACATCTTATACTAAACCTACACCTGTTCTTGGAGTATCATCTGCATACATATCATCATCAATAATAGTGGGTTTTACCTTCATGCTAATAAGGGCTTTTATATTTTTATTTGATGATATAAAGAAATTAGGAGGTAAAAGTGATGAGTAGAGAATTCCTTTCTATTTTGCCTATAATTTTAGTTTTTGTACTTTATTTTTTGAATGTTCCAATAGTATTTTGCTTATTTGCATCAACCTTGTTCTACTTTTTTGTTATAGACAAGGGTACAAGTCCTGTTTTGGTTTTTCAAAAATTCATAACATCTACGCAGAATTTTTCGCTTTTGGCTATCCCCTTTTTCATAATGGCTGGCTCCATAATGAATTATTCGGGAATCAGTGAAAAGTTAATGGATTTTGCTGATGTACTTACAGGTCACCTAAAGGGAGGACTTGGCCATGTTAATGTAGTTTTATCCTTACTTATGGGCGGGGTTTCAGGATCAGCTAATGCTGATGCAGCTATGCAATCAAAGATGTTAGTGCCAGAGATGGTCAAAAAAGGATATTCTAATGCTTTTTCTTCAGCTATCACAGCTGCATCTTCTGCAGTAACCCCTGTTATTCCTCCAGGAATAAACCTAATTATATATGGTATTATCGCTTCAGTTAGCGTTAACAAAATGTTTATAGCTGGTTATATACCAGGACTTTTGATGGCAGGATCTATGATGGTAGTTGTTGCAATTATAGCCAACAAGAGAGACTACCAACCAACCAGAGAAAAAAGAGCGACAGCCTATGAAATCTTGATCCAAGCCTTTAAATCATTTTGGGCACTCCTCTTTCCTTTTGGTATCATCGCTAGTATTAGAATCGGCATGGTAACTCCATCAGAAGCAGGTGCCGTAGCAATATTGTATTCAACAGTAGTTGGATTCTTTATCTACAAGAGATTAAAACCTAGCGATTTCATAAATATTTTCAAGGAAACAATTTATGGAACTGGTTCAGTTGTTTTAATAATAGTTGCAGCTAATGTATTCGGATATTACCTATCTTGGGAGCAAATACCACAAAAACTTACAACACTCCTATTAGGAATAACAACAAATAAGTATATAATGCTTATGATTTGTAACATAATTTTGTTGGTGTTGGGCATGTTTATAGAAGGTGGAGCAGCGATGGTTATTACAGCACCACTTCTAGTACCACTCGTAACCCAACTTGGTGTTGATCCTTTACACTTTGGTTTAGTGGTTATAGTTAATATAATGGTTGGTGGTATAACACCTCCATTTGGTTCTATGATGTTTACTGTGTGTGGCATCACAAGGTGTAGTATTGAAGAATTTATAAAAGAAGTTCGGCCATTTATTTTAGCCATCCTTGTTGTACTCATACTTATCACCTATGTTCCAGCTATAGTACTATTCTTACCGAACTTGATAGGATAAATAATTGTTTATTAAAAAGAATTTAGCAAGCTTTAGGCGAGCTAAATTCTTTTTTTGTATTAAAAAAGATGCTGTTTTTTTCAGCATCTTTAAATTATTAGAAAAGTTCCATATTTTCTTCGCCTTCGATGTGGTAGCCGGTGTGGGTTTTTACTGGGTCTACTGTGATTCTTGCGATGTTGAAGGCGTGGTCACCGATTCTTTCCATAGTTGATAGGATGTCGTTGTAGACGTAGGATGCCATGGTTGTCATGTCAAGGCCCTTCCTAAGTCTTCTATAGTGACTCTTTCTTAATTTTACTTCCATTAGGTCGAGAGCTGCTTCGTCTTCGCTTAGCTTGTTGTATTTGGCTACATCTTCTTCTTCGAAGACTTCTACTGCCATTGCGATGTTATTTATGACTAGGTCGCAGATGTCGTTTAGGTCAGCTAGAGCCTCTTCCCCATAGCCTGTACCTGTCTCGTATATTTCGTGGTAATAGTCTGCTAAGTTTTCAGATAGGTCTGAAATTCTTTCAACGTTGATTTGTACTTGCAAGTAGGTTTGCATATCTCTTTCTATGTCTGGTGGAGATTGGCTTTGGGCAAGTGTTAGTAGGTAGGCTTGGATTTTGGTATCCATGTCGTTTACCATTGATTCTGCTTCCTTGGCTGTGTCATAATATTTTTTATCCTTGGTATTTAGGTAGGACTTTGTTGCCTTGATATTTTCAAGGGCTACTACTGATTCTTGGATAATTGCTGTTTTTGTTTGTGATAGGGCTGCAGCTGGGAAGGTTGATATTAACTTCTCATCTAGCTCTATGTTGCCAAGATCAGTTAGGATTGAATCCTTGCCTGGGATAATCTTTCTTAAGATTCTTGCGACTAGTTTTATGAATGGTAGGAAGAGAATCATTCCTACAAAGTTAAAGGTAAAGTGTCCTACTGCTATGGTCATGAGCTTGTTGGCTCCAATTGCTCCTGCAATAAATTCTACCAATTTTTGGTAAGGACCTAGGATTGCTAGGAATACAATGGATATTGATACGTTAAACAGGATGTGGAAGAGGGATGTCCTTTTTGCTGACAAGCTTCCTCCAAGACTTGCAAGGATGGCTGTGATACAAGTACCTATGTTGGCACCAAACATTAGGGCTAGGGCAACGTTTAGCTTGATAGCTCCGGTAGCAAATAGGGACTGGGTAATACCGATAAAGGCAGATGATGATTGGAGTAGGGCTGTGAGGACTGTACCTATTAGGACACCTAAGACTGGCTTTTGACCAACATTTGCTACTACTTCTTCAAAGCCTGGTATATTTTTTAGTTCTTCAAGGGATGCTCCCATCATTTCAAGACCGATAAATAATAGACCGAAACCTATAAAAATTTCACCTATGTATTTGTTTTTCCTTTTAGCAGAGAACATAAATACTAAAACACCAACTAGGGCGATAAAATATGAAAAATATCCAAGGTTAAAACCGATAAGAATTGATGTTACAGTTGTACCTATGTTGGCTCCGAGAGTGACTCCGATGGCCTGTTCTAGGCTCATGATGCCTGCTCTTACAAAGCTGATGGCAATGACTGTGGTTGCTGATGAGGACTGGATAAGTCCTGTGATTACTATTCCTACGAGGACCCCTTTGATAGGGTTGGAAGTGTATTTTTCAACTAAACCTCGCATCTTTGGGCCTGCGAAATTTGTTAGGGCATCGCCCATAAGGCTGATACCAAACAAGAATATAGCGAGACCTCCAGCTATGAGGTTCCATTGTAGGGAAGATAGTGATGATAAATTCATAATTCCTCCAATAAATCTTCATTACTTCTAATATATCACATTTATTAAATAAATAAAATGAAATTTTGAAAATTTTGTGCAGGCACTTATTTTTCAAAAAAATTATAAAAATAATTCAAAGTGGCTATAAGTCAAGCTTTTATGTTGACAAAACGCTAATTTCCACTATAATCTTTATGTTAATAACCACTAGTGAAAGTAGTGGACAATCACTAAAAGCATAAGGAGGATTTATGGCAAAAACAATAGCAGCTATCTCAACTCCAGCGGGCACTGGTGGGATTTCGATAGTGAGAATGACGGGAGATTTGACTCTCGATATTATAAATGAAATATTTAGGCCAATTAACAATAGGCTGATTGATCCTGACATAGATAATAGGTACCTACGTTATGGGCACATAGTTGATGGCGAAGGAGAAATTGTTGATGAGGTTATGGTTGCCTTTATGAAGGCGCCTGCTACCTATACTAGGGAAGATGTATGTGAGATTAATTGTCACGGGTCTTTTGTCGCTGTTAGGGAAATTTTGAATTTACTTTTGGATAAGGGCGCTGACCTTGCAGAGCCAGGTGAATTTACCAAAAGAGCTTTCCTAAATGGTAGGATTGACCTTTCCCAAGCAGAAGCAGTTCTTGATATAATTAATTCGACCAATAAATTATCAGCCAGCCAAGGTATTAGCCAACTTCAAGGTTCTCTTACCAAAAAAATTAGAGAAATTAGGACAGACCTTAAGGAGGGTCTTGCCCGTCTAGAGTATTCGATAAACTTTACAGAAGATGGTGAAGACCTGCCTGTATCAGACATTACAGCCTATATAAAAACAGCTAAGGCAAAAATTGACGACCTTGCTAGCACATCAAACAAGGGAAAACTTGTAAAAGATGGGATTAATACCACAATCGTTGGCAAACCAAACGTGGGAAAGTCTTCACTTTTGAATGTGCTTTTAGATGAAAACAGGGCGATTGTCACTGATATACCGGGCACAACTAGGGATCTCATCACAGAGTATATTTCCCTGGGCGACTTTACTCTAAAGATTAACGATACAGCAGGAATCAGAGATACCGATGACTTAGTAGAAAAAATTGGTGTTGATAAATCAATCGAACTCATTGATGAGTCCGACCTCATCCTTGCGATTTTCGATATGTCTAGAGATTTTGATGAGGAAGATAAAAAAATCCTTGACCTAATTAGGGGTAAAAATGCCCTTTTAATTTTGAACAAGGCAGACCTAGAAGGAAAGTTTGACGAGAAAATCTTTGATGTCAATCTTCCTATTATCAAAACTTCCATGGTTGATCAGCTGGGCATTAGAAAACTTGAGGATACAATCAGGGATATTTTTGATACTAAGGAAATAAAGAGGGAATCGGTTTTAATTACAAATACCAGACACGAAAGACTTTTAAAGTCAGCAAAGGAAAAGATAGACCAATCTTTAAATGATATGGAGGCTGGCATTCCTATAGATGCCTGCGAGGTTGATTTGTCATCTGCCTACGAAGATTTGGGACTAATTATAGGTGAGAGTGTTTCTGGAGAAATTATGGATAAAGTATTTAAGGAGTTTTGCGTTGGAAAATAAATATCAAGCAGGAAGCTACGATGTAGTTGTTGTTGGTGCAGGTCATGCTGGTTGCGAAGCAGGTCTTGCAGCTGCAAGGTTAGGAATGAAGACCTTAGTTTTAACTACATCTATGGAGTCAATCGCGGACATGCCTTGCAATCCTAACATTGGAGGCACAGGCAAGGGTCACATAGTAAGAGAGATAGATGCTCTTGGTGGGGAAATGGCGATCAATATCGACAAGACCTTCATCCAATCAAGAATGCTTAACACATCAAAAGGCCCAGCTGTCCATTCCCTAAGAGTGCAGGCTGACAAGAGAAAATACCACGATGAAATGAAAAAAGTTTTAGAAGATAATCTTGATCTTTTTGAACAAGAAGTGGACAAAATAAATTACCAGGATGGAAAAATTGTTTCATGTGAAACAGTCCAAGGAGCAATCTATGAAACCAAGGCTATCATAATTTGCACTGGCACCTACCTAAATGGAAAAATCCTAATCGGCGATTACGAAAAGGTAAGTGGACCTCACGGCCTTTCTGCAGCCACATACCTAACAGATAGTCTAAGGGAAATGGGCTTTTCTATCCGTAGGTTTAAGACAGGCACACCTGCCAGAGTTCACAGGGATTCAATAAATTATGAAAAAACAACCGTTCAAGAAGGCGATAAGGAAGTAATTCCATTTTCATTTCTAAATGAAGGCAAGGATTATACTGACAGGCGCCAAGAGGATTGTTTCCTAACCTACACAACAGAAGAAACCAAACAAATCATCATGGATAATCTCGATAGGTCTCCAATTTATGGGGGCAAGATTAAGGGAATTGGTCCAAGGTATTGTCCATCAATCGAAGACAAGATGGTGAGATTTCCTGACAGAGATATCCACCAAGTCTTTATCGAACCAGAAGGCTTATCAACAAAGGAAATGTATGTCCAAGGCGTGTCATCTTCCCTACCTCAAGAAGTCCAGATGGAATTTTACAAGACCATAATCGGCCTTGAAGATGTAAAAATAATGAGACCTGCCTATGCTATCGAGTATGACATGATTGATACCAGAGAATTAAAAAGAACACTAGAAAGCAAAGCTTACTCTGGTTTATACTTTGCAGGACAGATTAACGGATCATCTGGTTATGAAGAAGCTGCTGGCCAAGGTCTTATAGCAGGTATAAATGCAGCCCTAAAAATCAAGGGCGAGGAAGAATTCATCCTAGATAGGTCTGATGCCTATATAGGTGTTTTGATTGATGACCTCGTTACAGAAGGAACCAATGAACCATACAGGATGATGACATCAAGATGTGAATATAGACTAACTATGCGTCAGGACAACGCTGACGAAAGACTTTCAAAAAAAGGTCGCGATATTGGACTTGTTACAGATGAGCGTTATCAAAAAATGCTAGATAAGCGTGAGAAAATTACAAGCGAAATAGAAAGACTTAAGAATATCATGCTTACACCAAAGGATGAAACCAACAAGGCCCTAGAAGAGCTTGGGTCAACTCCACTAAACAATGGACTAACCCTTTATGAATTGATAAAAAGGCCAGAAATCACATACCAAAACTCAGTGATTTTTGACCCGGAAAGATCAGACCTTCCTTCTTATATAAGCTTGAGCGTCCAAACAGAAATAAAATACGAGGGCTATATCAAAAAGCAACTTAAGGACATAGAGAAATTCAAAAAGCTTGAGAGTAAAAAGCTAAGTCATGATATTGATTATGCAAAAATTCCTGGCCTCAAAAAAGAATCAGCAGAAAAACTAAATGAAATCAAACCTGATTCCATTGGTCAAGCTTCAAGGATTTCCGGAGTAAGCCCTGCGGATATAAATGTGCTTTTAATTAGGCTAAAGACTGGAGAACTTTATGGATAAATATATAGTTTATACTGATTATCTCTTGGAAGTAAACTCCCATACCAACCTCACCACAATAACAGACCCGGCAGAAATTGACTTAAAACACTTTAAGGACTCCCTTACAGTTTTGGATTATATAAAAGAAGGCGATAAGGTTTTGGACCTGGGTGCTGGTGCTGGTTTTCCAGGCATTCCACTAAGAATTGAAAAAGATTTTGATTTAACTTTGATAGATTCAGTTAATAAAAAAGTTAATTTCATGAATGAAGTCATAGAAAAATTAGGACTTACCAATGCCAGAGCCATCCACACCAGGGCAGAAGATTTTGCAAAAGATCATAGAGAAGGCTTTGATGTAGTAGTATCACGAGCTGTAGCAAATATGGCAACTCTTTCAGAGCTCTGCCTGCCTCTTGTTAAGGTCGGAGGTCTTTTTATAGCTCTAAAGGGACCAAAGGCTGATGAAGAAGTAAAGGAAGCTTCAAATGCACTTGAAATTTTGGGTGGTGAAGTAATTGAGAAAAACCACTTTGACCTCGCAGGTAATGAGAGGTGCAATGTTGTTGTAAAAAAAGTTAGGTCTTGCAAAAAGACTTATCCAAGGGGACAAAATCTCCCAAAGAGAAAGCCCCTATAGTGTTTCATATGAAACAAAGGAGATTTTATGGAGAAATTTAAAAAAGGATTAAAAGTATTTTTTATAATAATGGCTTTCGTTATTATAAATGTTATTATAGACGTTATTACAGGAGCGAGTGTACCAGGCATTATAGCTAACATCAAAGATGGTGACATGCTCAAAGCTGGTGACTACATTATTTACGGACTACTAATTGGTCAACTTATAAAACTCACTATTTTATATTTCTATATAGGAAAACGAGATAATATTTATAGAAATGAACTGGGAAGAAGATATATAGAAAATGAGAAAATTTCGAATCCTCTTATTTTTGTCGGAATTGGATTCGGCACACTTGGTTTTGGAAATATTCTTGAAAATATCATTATGAAAGCCCTAGAAGGATCAAAATTAGTAAATGATGCCCTTGAACTTCTAGAAAAAGCTTTCAGAGCCAAGGGGCCTGTCGATGGTATATTTATACTCATAGCAGTTATAATAGGAGCTCCTTTAGTCGAGGAATTACTTTTCAGGGGAGTTTTATTTGAGGAATTAAGAAAAGAGATTTCGTTAAAAGTCACTATATTTTTAACAGCTTTAGTTTTTGGGATATACCACTTTAATATCTTACAAAGCTCTAACGCTTTCTTCTTAGGTCTTGTCCTAGCTTATGTATATTACAAAACTAGATCTATTAAAGCTTCTATAATAGTTCACGCTACTAACAATATGATTGCCATGATTCCATTTTTGGATCAGGGTTTGAGTCCTATCGGAATTTGTATCTACACAGCACTTCTAATAATAGGAATATATTCACTAATAACACTTAGGCAAAAAGCCTAGGTGTTTTTTTGTTTCACAAAATTAGATTTTACCAACATTGGGAGTAAAATATAGGTATAAAAGTTTCGTGTGAAACATTAAGGTGGATTTATGAAAGCTATAATTTATTCGGTAGGAACAGAAATCCTACTAGGTTCAATTTTGGATACAAATTCTAAATTTATTGCAGAAAGGCTACAAGACCTTGGCATAAATTTATATAAGATGGTGACTGTTGGAGACAATCCAGAAAGACTGTACCAAGCACTCAAGGAAGCTAATGGCAAGTATGATTATGTATTTGTAAGTGGAGGGCTTGGGCCAACAGAAGATGACCTAACAAAGGAAACTGCAGTAAGAGTGCTGGGATTAGAGGATGAAATGGTCTTAGATGATGACTCTTATGAAGAATTAAAAAAATATTTCAACGACGAAAAGAAAGCGATGACTGTCAACAAAAAGCAGGCGATATTTCCTAAGTCAGCTACTATTTTAAAAAACAACCAAGGCACTGCCCCTGGTTGCATAATTGGAGATAAGACAAAATATATTTTGATGCCAGGGCCACCAAATGAAATGTGTCATATGTTTGACGAAGAGGTGGTGCCAAGAATCCATACCGACCTTATGATAAAATCAGTTAATTGTAAGATTGCGCTCTTGTGCGAGTGGGAAATATCAAAAAGGATTGACCTATCTGGCTCAGACCCAACCATAAGCCCCTATGCAAAAACAACTGGCGTTGAGTTGAGGGTAACTGCAAGTTCAACTAATAAAGACCACTTGGAAGCTTCGCTTAAAAAGGGCGTTGACTTAGTGAAAAATACTTTTGGTCCCCTATTATTAACTACAGAAGATAAATCTCGTGAAGAAGTTTTAATAGATGAACTAAGAGCGAAAGGCGAGTTTGTTTCGGCTGCAGAATCTATAACAGGAGGCTTGGTTGCTTCTTCTATAGTAGATATTCCAGGCGCGAGCGATGTTTTAAAAGAATCTTACATCACCTATGCGAACGAAATAAAACATAAGTTGCTAAATGTTTCATATGAAACAATTGAAAAGTATGACGTAGTTAGTCCGGAAGTTGCAGGAGAAATGCTTGATGGACTACATAAGGCTACGGGCTCTGACTTGTGTCTAGCAACAACAGGCTACGCTCATTTGGGAGTTGCTTATGCTGGCGTCCTATATAAAGGAAAGAAATATATTAGAAAAGTTAAAGCCAAGGGTGACCGAAACAAGGTAAGAAGAGTTGTGAAAAATAAACTGATAGATATGAGTATTTTGATTGTGAGAGGTGAATATGAAGACTATATCGGTATTTAATCAAAAAGGAGGGGTAGGCAAGACTACTACGGTTGTGAACTTGGCTGTAGCTCTCTCCTACTTAGACAAAAAAGTTTTAGTAATTGATATGGATCCCCAAGCCAACGCTACAACAGGACTAGGTATTGATAAAAACAAAGTTGATACTTCTATTTACGACCTCTTCTATATTATGGCTGAAGAAGTTCAAAATAAAGAAGCCAATCATGATGAAGAAATAAGTAAAGAAACTAAGGAAGAGGACAAAGAGGTTGCTGATGAAGGAAAGAAAGCTAGGTTTATTGATCTAACTGGCAAAAAGGATTCAGAAGCAAAAATCGAAGAAAAAACCGAAGAAAAAATTAAAGAAAATGATAGGGTGGGACTTGCTCAATACATTATAAGAAGTAAGTCCGGTGTAGACTTAATCCCTTCTGAAAACTCCTTGTCAGGTCTAGAAGTTGAGCTAGTGGACCTTGATCCCCTAGAAAGAACTCAAAAACTTAAAGAAATAGTTGAAGAAATAAAAGCACCTTATGATTTTATCCTTATAGATTGTCCACCATCCTTAGGACTCTTATCTATAAACGCTCTTGTAGCGAGCGATTCAATTATTATCCCAATCCAAACAGAATACTACGCTCTAGAAGGTGTTAGCGAATTAATGAATACCTTCGAACTTGTAAAGGAAAGTTTGAATAAGGACCTCTATGTAGAAGGCGTTTTGCTTTCAATGTTTGACAAAAGGACAAAGCTTGCTTATGAGGTAGTTGAAGAGGTCAAAAAGTTCTTTAAGGATAAGGTGTTTATGACTATGATTCCTAGAAATGTTAGACTTGCAGAGGCTCCATCACATGGAGAATCAGCGATAGAATATGATACAAAAAGCCAAGGGGCTATGGCCTATATTAGCCTTGCATCAGAATTAATAAAATAGGAGGGGATATGACCAACAGAAGATCTTTAGGTAGGGGTTTAAGTTCCCTAATACCGGATATAAAGGAAGAAAGAAAAGACTCTATTCGTGGATTTGATGAAGTAGATTTTTCAAAAGTGGCAAGCCTTCCTATAGAAAAAGTAAAACCAAGGCCAGGGCAACCAAGAAAAGATTTTGATTCAAAGGCTCTTGAAGACCTAGCCCATTCTATAAAAGAATACGGCCTCTTAAACCCTATTACAGTTACAAAGAATGGTGATTACTACGAAATCCTTGCAGGTGAAAGAAGGTATAGGGCGACTCTTCTAAATCAGGCTGATACAATTGATGCGATTGTAAAAACCTATGAGCAAAAAGATATTGAAGTCCTATCCTTAATTGAAAATGTCCAGAGAGAAGACCTATCTGCCATAGAAGAAGCGACAGCCTATAAAAAGCTAATTGATTCTTATGGCTTAACCCAGGAGGAAATAGCTAAGAAAATGGGTAAGTCACGCTCTTATATAGCAAACACCATTAGGCTATTAAAATTAAATGAGGAAGAAAAAGCAGCCCTAAGGGACGGGTCTATATCACCATCACAAGCTAGAAGCCTCTTGTCTCTGGATGATGGAGAAAAAAGGGATAAGGCCCTTGATGATTATATAAATAAAAAAGTTGTAGTTCGAGATGTTGAGAAAATTTCGAGGGAAGATAAAAACCCACCTCGCAAAAATTTTATAGACCTAACAGGCAAGTCCGATAATAAGCCAAAAGAAGAAAAAATTCCAAACCTTGACAGTCTTTTATTCGATGATTTTGAAGAAAAATTCATGGATAAACTAGCAACCAAGGTTGCCATAGAAAAAACCAAGGATGCCTATAAAGTGGTTATAGATTGTTATTCTATTGAAGATATAGAAAAAATTTACGACAGGATTTCTTATGAAGATTAATGACCTAAGGGTGGGAGAACTCATAGAAGAAACGCGAAAGGTCCATGCCAAACCAGGTGGGGGCGCTATTGTAATTCTGACAGCAAATCTTGCAGTAAACTTAGGTCTTATGATGGATAAAAATAATTGGGGAGACCTTGAGGAAAAGGCGAAGGAAAATCGCAAGGTCATGGAAGAAATCTCGGATTTGTTGACTAAGTGTGCTGACGATGATATCTACTATGCAAATCTTTTGATAGACCAATATAAAACGAAGGCGCCAATAGATGAGAAGTTTTATGTAGATGCGTCAAAACCCCAGATAAGGTTAAATACTCTTGCCCTTAAGGCTTTGGAAGTATTAAGTTTTTTTCTAAAGTACGGCAAGGCATCAACCTTAGCTGACGGAGAGATAGCTAATGAGTTAATTTACAACTCAATAAAATCATCTGAGCCTACCCTAAAGGCAAATTTAAATGAAACAAACTATAAGTATAATATAGGGGAAGTTTTAGATGAAGCTTATAGATTATATCAAAATAATAGGAATATTATAGAAAGAAGGAAAGCTTGACTGGAATATATGTAGGATTGGGCTTGTTGGCCCTCATAGTAATCTTGCAATTTGCGATGTTAAAAAGTCTTCAAGACAGAACACGTAGGCAAAAGCAAAGATATGACCATTTACTAAGGGGCAATGACCCAGATGTAAATATTGAAGAATTGTTAAACAACTTAAATGATCAGATAGAATCCTCCCACAAGGAGCTAAGAAATATAAACAAAACTGCAGCAGATGCTAAGGATACAACCATGGGAGCTGTGTCAAATATGGCTGTTGTTCATTTTGATGCCTTTGAAGGTCAGAGCCGTGAACTATCCTTTGCTCTTTGTATGCTAGATAATTTCCATAACGGAATTATCCTTACAAGTCTATACGGAGATGACGGAGCAAATGTTTACCTCAAAGAGATTGTAAATGGGGCATGCAAGGGTGAATTATCTGAAGCAGAGACCAAGGCTCTTAATAAAGCAAAAAGATAAAAATTTGCAAATAAAGCTAGCTTTAATTGAGATTTACAATATAATAAAAGTAGTTAAAAAACAAGGAGGATTTAATGGCAAGAATTGGAATTCTAGAAGAAGCTATTAACATAATAAAAGGAAAAAACCTTACCATAGTCTTACCAGAAGGTAATGACCCTAGAGTATTAGAGGCAGCTATTAGGCACCAAGAAGAGGGACTTATTAAGCCACTTGTCTTAGGGGACCAAGGTGAAATCCAAAAAACAGCAAATAAATTAGGAAAAAGTATTTCTGCAATTAAAATTTTAAATCCAGAAACTTTTGAACAATTTGAAGACATGGTTGATGCCTTTGCAGAAATTAGAAAAGGCAAAATCGACAGAGATGAAGCAGAATTTATCCTAAAGAGAGACCTAAACTACTTTGGCGTTATGCTAGTAAAACTTGGTTATGCAGACGGACTTGTTTCTGGTGCTATCCATACAACAGCAGATACAATTAGACCTGCCCTACAAATTATAAGAACAATTCCAGGTAGAAAGAGAGTATCTGGTGTTATGGTAATGTTAGGACCAAATGGTGAACAACTAGTATTTGCAGACACAGCAGTAAATATCACCCTAGAAGCAGATGAGCTTGCAGAAGTAGCAGTAGAAACAGCTCATACAGCAAAAACATTTGGTCTTGATCCATATGTAGCTATGCTATCATTCTCAACACATGGCTCTGCTCACCACGACCTTGCAACTAAGGTAGCCAGGGCAACAGCTATTGCTAAGGATATAAATCCAGATATGAAAATAGTTGGTGAAATCCAATTCGACGCAGCCATTGATCCAGAAACAGCAAAAAATAAAGCTCCTGAATCTGATGTAGCTGGCAAGTGCAATGTATTTATCTTCCCAGACCTACAAGCAGGTAACATCGGCTATAAGATAGCTCAAAGACTTGGTGGTTACAAGGCCCTAGGACCAATACTCCAAGGATTAAATGCACCAGTTAACGACCTTTCAAGAGGTTGTTCAGCTCAAGATGTGTATGAAATAGCTATCATCACAGCCATGCAAGCAGCAGAAAGAGCTAGAGAAGCGGCTGAAGCAGCTAATAAATAAGTAAATATTTAAGGGCAATCATTTTGGTTGCTCTTTTTTTATGAAATTTTTTAAGGAAGAAGGTGATCATTATTTTTTTAGACGAAATTAAAAATACGTCTAAGTCCGTAATACCCATTGCGATTTTAGTAGTAATTTTAAATTTTTTTGTAGGGGTTGAAAATGGACTCCTAGTCAATTTCTTTTTAGGATGTGTCGGGGTAATCGTGGGGCTTGGAGTTTTTCTCACAGGTGTAGAAATCTCTGTATCTGAAATCGGATCTATGATGGGAGAATTTCTTGGAAGGTTTGATAAGCTAATAAAGGTAATTGTTTTTGGAGTTTTTATCGGTTTTACAATTTCAATTGCAGAGCCAGACCTTTTAATACTTGCAGGTGAGGTAACATCTGCCATAGGTATCCCTGCCCAGGTTATTGTAATGATTATTTCCCTTGGAGTTGGAATTATGATTTCTGCTGGACTTTTTAGGATTTTTAAGGATATAAGCCTTTCTACTATGATGTGTGTGATTTATGGATTGGTATTTATTCTTATGATTTTTACAGAAGAAATGGGCCACGCCATAGCCTTCGATGCCTCAGGGGCTACTACAGGAGCTATGACTACTCCTTTTATAATAGCTTTGGGGCTTGGGGTTGCAAACCTTAAGGGAGAAAAGAGCGAAGATGATTCCTTTGGCCTAGTAGGGCTTGCCTCAACAGGACCAATACTCGCAGGTTTATTGATGAGCCTATTTAAGGGTGGAGGCGGAGAAATTGTGGCAGAAGAAGTAGCCCATACCCCACTTATGTCAGGCTTTATTAACTCAACCTTTGCCATAGTGCCAATTGCCCTTGTATTTTATATAATGAATCATCTTTATTTCAAGACAGAAAAAGATGAGTTAAAGTCAATTACTCTGGGTCTTATCTATACCTATATCGGCCTAATTATTTTCCTAACTAGCGTTGAAGGTGGATTTATGGAACTCGCTAGAGTGATGGGCGAAGGTCTAGCTGATAGTAAATTTTTGCCACTGATTGGCTTTGTCCTTGGACTTCTTGTTGTCTTGGCAGAACCAGCTGTGGCTGTTTTATCTGAACAGGTAGAAGACGTGACCGGTGGCTCAATTCCAAGGAAAAATATCCTAACCGCCCTTTCAATAGGAGTCGCCTTTGCAGTAATGCTTGCGATTTTCAGGATAAGGATAGAAGGTTTTGCTCTTTGGATGCTAATTGTGCCAGGATTTTTGATTTCCCTTATCCTTTCTAGGAGGGTTGATCAAATTTTTGTGGGCATTGCCTTTGACTCAGGTGGAGTTGCATCAGGGCCTATGACTGCGACTTTTATCCTAGCTTTCTGCCAGGGGGTTGCTGGAAATATTGCCGATGGTTTTGGAGTAATATCCTTTGTAGCCATGATGCCAGTTTTAACCATTATGATAATGGGCAATTTGTATAAGGGGGCAAGATAATGCAATTATTAAGAATAATCCTACCTAGGGGTAAGGGCTCTAAGTTTATGAAAATCCTCAAAAACGACGGGGCAACAGCTATTGGTTGTTTTTACGGAGAAGGCTCGGCGCCAAGTGAAATTCTAAATGCCCTTGCTATAGATAAGACAAAAAAAGAAATAGTTACAGCTCTTATTGAAGAAGAATCTGTAAAGAAGATAATAGAAGAAATTTCTGAAAAACTAGCAGCAGTTAATTCGGCTGTGGCTTTTTCAACATCATTAGAGGGAGAAAATAAAATGGAGTATGTTTGTTTGTATGTAATTGTCGACAGACACCAAGGCCAAAAAGCCATCCACATTGCCCAAGACCATGGTGCTAGGGGTGCAACAGTTATCCACGGCAGGGGGTCAGGAGAGGCAGTTAAAAGCAAGTTATTTTTGTCAATGAATATAGAACCAGAAAAAGATTTGGTAATTATGCTTGTAAAAAAAGACCTAGCCGAAAAAATTCGCCAAGAAATTTATGATCAGATGGATTTAGCAAGCCAAGGAAAGGGTATAATATATTCACTACCAGTTAATCATGTAGCTGGTCTGGTAGAACAAAGCGACAATTAAAAAATTAAGGAGCATATATGCAAAAATTAGATACATTTGAATTTAGAGAAAAGGTAGAAAACGGAACAGGACTCTCTCTAGTAGATTTTTCTGCAACTTGGTGTGGGCCATGCAAGATGCAAGCGCCAATCCTAGACCAATTAGCAGGCGAAGTTGACTATAACATTTATACAGTAGATGTGGATGAGTCAAACGAGATTGCAGCCCAATATAATATAAATGCAGTGCCATCTCTCCTAATATTTAAAGATGGAGTTTTAAAAGGAAACCTAATAGGCTTCCATCCTAAGGAAGCTCTTGTAGAGGAAATGGCAAAATATCTCTAATGACCTATGATATTGCAATAATCGGCGCAGGTCCCGCAGGACTTAGCGCCGCTTTAAATTCTAAAATAAGAAATAAGTCGGTAATAATTTTTGGAAAAGATTCCGAAAAACTTGTTAAAACTAAGAAAATCGCTAATTATTTGGGTTTTAAAGATATTACAGGCTCTGACCTGAATGAAAATTTCAAAAATTCCATAGAAGGTTTTGAAATTAAAAGGGATAGCAGAAAGGTTAAAACTATTTATGCTATGGGAGATTTTTTCGCTATAGAAATCGAAAATGAAAGCGAAATGCTAGAAGCAAGGTCTGTGATAATGGCAACAGGCATAGAACTAAAAAAAGACTTGCTTAATGAAGATAAGTTTTTTGCTAAGGGAGTAAATTATTGCGCAACTTGCGATGCTGCCCTCTATAGGGGAAAGAAGGTCGTAGTTATAGGATATAATGACGAAGCAGTAGGTGAAGCAAACTTCACTTCAGAGATTGTGGGAAGTTTGGTATTTGTAAACATGACAGGCAAGGAAGTTTCCCTAAATTCAGGTATAGAAGTGATTGAGGGAGAAATTCCTATTGGCTTTGATGGTGAAAAAAGAGCCGAGAAACTAATTTTTAAATCTGGCAAAGAGATAATAGCTGATGGTTTTTTTATAGAAAAAGATTCGTCCAAGCCAGAAAGATTGGTGCCAGGTATAAAAATGGAAGGAAACCACATTCAAGTAGCAAGGGACTTATCAACATCAATCAAGGGACTTTTTGCGGCTGGAGATATCACAGGCAAGCCATATCAGATAATGAAAGCTGTTGGCGAAGGCCAGGTCGCAGCTTTGAGTGCAGCTAGTTACCTATCTAAAAACAATTGATAAAAATATAATATGTGTAAAATATAGCTATTTATATTGAAATTAAATTTAAGATATGTAAAATAATATAGTAAATAGGAGGTGGCTATGCCAGATAAACACATAAACTTTTTTGAATTTAACAATACTATTTTCTCTATGATTAGAGAAATATCACACAAAATAGATTTGTTACTTCAGGACACAGCCAATAAATTAGACCTTACACCTTTACAGTTAAAGATAATAATAGCCCTGTATTCATCCGATAAAGACGTATCTATAGGCAATCTTGGTAAGGCCATAGGAGTAACAGGTGGAAATATATCTAACATCTGCAAGAAGCTTGAGAAAAAAGGCTTTGTGGATAGGATAAGAAGCGAAGAAGACGAAAGAGTGGTTAATGTCAGGTTGACCAAGACTGGTATTACAGCAAGCAAGGACTTGGGAGAATATTTCAATAAGATAAGGAAAGAATTCCCAGACGATGCTGTAGAAGTAAATTTAGAAACCATAGTAGAAGAATTAAAAGAACTTGACTTATTACTTGATAAGTATATATCAAGGAGACTTATATGAATCAAAAACCAAGAAAAAATAGGCCCTTACTCTATTATTGGGTAGGTGCTATAATAATTTATTTCATATTTTCATATGTATTCAGCCCTATTTCAAGCCAAGATGGAGCTAAGGAAGTGTCCTATAGCCAATTTGTAGAGATGATTGACAATGATCAGGTCACTGAAGTTAGCAAGGATAACTTAAAATACACTTTCAAGGCCAAGGTTGAGGGAGTTGAAAAGACTTACCAAACAGGTTTATGGGAAGATACAGACCTTACAAAAAGGTTGCTTGCGGCTCAAGAACGCAACAATAAATTAAAATTCGGCAAGGAAATAGAAACAAAAATGAATCCATACTTGTCACTTTTCCTTACAAGTGTGTTGCCATTTATCTTCCTAATAGGAATTTTCTATTTCGCATCCAGGTCCCTATCAAAGACCATGGGTGGCAGAGGTGGTGCCGACTTCATGAATTTTGGTAAATCGAATGCCAAGATTTATATGGAAAATGAAACAGGCAAGACCTTCAAGGACGTAGCAGGCCAAGAAGAAGCCAAGGAAAGTTTGGCAGAAATTGTAGACTTCCTCCACAATCCAGGCAAATACAAGGAAATCGGAGCCAGAGTACCAAAGGGAATCCTACTTGTAGGTCCTCCAGGAACTGGTAAGACCCTCCTTGCCAAAGCTGTTGCCGGCGAGGCAAAAGTACCATTTTTCACCATTTCAGGATCTGAATTTGTGGAAATGTTCGTAGGTATGGGAGCTTCTAAGGTAAGAGATTTATTCAAACAAGCCAAGGAAAAGGCCCCATGTATAGTCTTTATAGACGAAATCGACGCGATCGGTAAAAAACGTGACGTTTCTGGATATTCTGGTAATGACGAGCGTGAACAAACCCTAAACCAATTACTAAATGAAATGGACGGTTTTGATGCAGCAGAAGGAGTTGTTCTTCTTGCTGCAACTAATAGGCCAGAAATCCTAGACCCAGCCCTAACCAGACCAGGCAGGTTTGATAGGCAAGTCCAGGTAGAACTACCTGACCTAAAGGGTCGTGAGGATATCCTAAAAGTTCACGCCAAAAAGATTAAAAAAGAAGAAAATATAGACTATGAAGAAATAGCCAAGAGGACTGCAGGCACATCTGGTGCAGACCTTGCTAATATCGTAAACGAAGGTGCTTTGAGGGCTGTAAGGGAAGGCAGAAAGAAACTAAGCCAAGAGGACCTAGAAGAATCAATCGAAACAGTAATAGCAGGTATGCAAAAGAAAAATGCGGTAATATCAGATGACCAAAAGAAAATCATAGCCTACCATGAGGTTGGCCATGCCCTAGTAGCAGCTATTCAAACCCACAAGACCCCAGTTACAAAGATAACCATAGTTCCAAGAACTGGTGGGGCCTTAGGTTACACTATGACAGTCGACAAGGACGAGAAATATATCATGACCAAGCAAGAGTTAATCGACGAAATCGTGACTTTTGCAGGTGGTAGGGCAGCAGAAGAGCTAATCTTTAACACCAAGACTACTGGTGCTTCAAATGATATAGAAAAAGCCACAGCTATGGCAAGAAATATGGTCACAATCTACGGTATGGACGATGAATTTGACTTTATGCAGTTAGAACAGATCCAAGGAAGATACCTTGGTGGACAAAGAGCCATGATTGTCTCAGACGGCACAGGCAACAAGATTGACCAAAAGGTAGCAAAAATCATAGCCGATGCCCACTATAGAGCTATCGAAATTCTAAAAGAAAATATCGACAAACTCCACGAAATCTCAGCCTACCTCCTAAAAGAAGAAACCATAACTGGAGAAGAGTTCATGGAAATTCTTGAAGGAAAGAAAGATAAAGAAGTAAGCGAAGAAAAAATCGATGAAAATACAGATGTAGATGTAAAAAATCTTGAAAATTCTGAAGAAGAAAATCAACCACAAGAAGATTCTGAAAAATCAGTTAAAAATGAAAGTAAAACTGAAAAAGAAGAAGAAAAAAATGTGGAAGATGAAAATAAGAGATTTATAGACTTATCAAAAGAAGATGAGTAAAACCAAGCCAGCCTCAGGGTTGGCTTTTTTTGCTTAAATTTTCAACCTAAAGACACAAATAAATAATAAGAATAAATAATTAAAATTATATTGATTTTAAACATGGAAAAAGAGCTAGATTTTCCCTCAGCTCTCTAAGAAATTATAAATTCACCTCAAAAATAATAGTGTATTTAATAAAGGAATATGCTGACCATTTTTCATTTGTGACAGGGATTATCTGTACAAGCTCCCAGCCTTCCCCTGCTTTTTCATTTATAAGATCCTTGCACCTTTCAAAGGTGTCGGTCTTTCCCTACTTAAGACTTCCTTCTGGGACGACGTCGATAAATTCGTACTTAAACATAGATCCCTCCATATGTATTATTCTAATACTTATATACCAAGTTTTGGGCTAAGGTCGTATTTAAAAAAATTTACTTTGCTTTGTCTTAATTTATGAGATTTTTCATCGCTAGGTAAGGTCACTTACTCGGGATGGTTGTAAAGGTCCTTTCGAACCTATACTTGCAGAGATTTAAGGAAGAATCTTATAAAGTCGGGAATAGAATGACCGAAGAGATTATTAATGTTTCATAAAATGTTCACAAAAAACCAGGACATTTTTTCAGTCCTGGTCTGTCTTATTTTTCTATTTTTACTACCAAGGCCCTCATCAAATCGTAGGCTTCTTTTAGGGAAAGGCCTTCATTTTCTGCCAAGTCTTTGGTGGATTCGTATTCTGGGTAGGTGTAAGTTTTATCCTTATAGGTAACTTGTTTTGCAAGGTAGTCCCTATCTCCATAAGGAATTTTAATTATTTTCCTATCTAGAGTTGTCCTTTCTAGGTCAAATTTTCTCACTCCTATGGATGTGGTTTCGTTAAAAATAATATCTTCGATTTTCTCTTCGTCCTCTGCCTTATAGATTACTGATAATTTATAGGCAGGACGGTTTTTTTTCATAAAAATCGGGCTGTAGTAGCAATCGAGGGCTATAGTCATGATTTTTTCCGTGGCGTGGCCCATAATTTCCCCACTGGTATCGTCGATATTTGTCTCAAGTAGTCTTACAGTTTTTTTTTACCTGTGTCAATCTCAATGACCCTTAGGACATTAGTTGATTTTTCGAAGTCCTTATTGCCAGCTCCTAGGCCGATTTTTTTGATTTTAAAACTTTCTGGAGCTTTTTTATAGAAGTATTTGACGATTGCAGCCCCTGTTGGAGTGATGTGCTCGCCTTCTTCTCCGATGAAGTTAAGATTAATTTCAGAATCTGCTAGGATATTGGCTACAGCTGGTACAGGTATTGGCATTGGGCCATGAGCGCACATTTGATAGCCAAATCCTTCATAGAGGTCTGAGAAGTAAATATTTTCTACACCTAGGTCATCTAGGCATATACAAGTGCCGACAATATCTATAATAGAATCAATCGCTCCAACTTCGTGAAAGTGGACTTCAGATTTGTCGATGCCGTGGGCCTTGGCTTCTGCATCGCCAATGATGTCGAAAATTCCTAGGGCATTTTTCTTTATATTGTCGTTTAGGTCTGATGAATTTATAATTTCTTCGATATCTGTTAGGTTTCTGTGAACATGGTCGTGGTGATGATCGTGGTCATGGTCGTGACAATGTTCATGAGAATGAGTATGGCCATCTTCATGAGTGTGTTCGTGGCAATGTTCGTGATCGTGGTGATTATGGTCGTGGTCATGGTGGTCATGGTCATGACAATGTTCATGAGAATGAGTATGGCCATCTTCATGAGTGTGTTCATGGCAATGACAGTGGTCGCCTTCATGGTCGTGGTCGTGACCTGCTAGGATTACGTCAAAGTTATAGGAGTCAATCCCATTTTTCTTTACTCTTTCAAAAACTAAGTCGTAGCCAGTAAGGCCGAGAGATTTGATTCCTTCGATTAATTTTTCCTTGCTTGCACCGAGGTCTAAAAGAGCTCCTATGGTCATATCACCAGCTATTCCTGAATACATTTCAAAATATAGGTCCATTATTTATTTCCTTTCGCGATTAGCCTATTGATTTGGCAAGCTTGGTAGGCGGCTCCGTAGCCGTTGTCGATATTAACTACGCTTACGCCTTCGGCACAGGAGTTGATCATTGACAAAAGGGCGGTAATCCCTCCAAGGTTTGCTCCGTAGCCGACTGATGTTGGGACAGCTATAATTGGCTTATCAACAAGGCCTGCAAGCACTGTGGCAAGGGCTGCTTCCATACCTGCTATGGCTATAATTACATTTGCTTTTTTTATTTCTTCTGTCTTATCTAAGAGCCTATGGACTCCAGCAACTCCCACATCCCTGTAGGCTTTTACTTTTGCCCCAAGAAAGCGCGCTGTAATTTCAGCTTCAAGGCTAATTGGCAAATCAGATGTGCCAGCAGATACTATGGCGATTTCGCCGATTTTCTCGCTTTCTTTGGAGTAGTCCAGGCTAATAATTTGGGCAAGGTCTGAATATTCCACGTCATCGATGACAGCTTTTACGATTTCGTATTGTCTACGGCTTGCCCTGGTGCCGATTACGGATTCGCCTCTTTCGTAAAAGGCCTTAAAGATTTCTATGAGGCTCTTGTCATCTTTTGATGCGCAGTAAATTGCTTCTGGAAAACCACGTCTGTCTCTTCTTGAGAAGTCGATTTTGGCGTTTTCACCTACGTCTGCATATCCTTTGTCTTCAAGGATTTTAAGGGCATCCTCTTCTGAGATTAGCCCTTCTTTGATTTGTTTGATTAAGGTTTTTTTATCCATTATAAGACCCACTTTTTCTTTTCTTCTTCACTTAGACCCTCATCCATTGACCCTGACCTAAAACCTTCTAGGTCGATTGTCACATAGGAAAAGCCAAGGGTTTTAAATTCTTTTATGACAAGGTATCTCTTGTCGATAAATTTTATAAAGTCATCTGGCTCTAGTTCAATCCTAGCAATATTTGAGTGGTCTCTTACTCTAAATTTGATAAAGCCTAGGTCCCTTATAAAAGCTTCTGCTTTTTCAAGTCTGTCTAGTTTCGCCGGGGTAATCTTTGTACCGTAAGGAAACCTAGTCAAAAGACAAGGTGCTGACGGCCTTTTGGCAACACTTACTCCAAGCTCGCTAGCAAGGGCCCTCACCATTTCTTTAGAAAAACCAGCCATATTTAGAGGACTTACGACTCCAAGATTTTTTAGGGCCATAAGACCTGGTCTATAAACCTTGTGGTCATCGGTGTTGGTCCCGTCAATGACATAGCCGTAACCGAGTTCGTCTTTTAAATCTATAGCTTGTTTAAAAAGGTGGCTCTTGCAGTGGTAGCACCTATCTTTTTCGTTGTTGGTAATGTGGTCATCTACAAAGATATCCACATCTTTTATATATAACTTAACTTGCATTTCTTCTGCCAAATTTTTGGCGTTTACAAGGTCTTCTTCTGTACTTGATGGTGCCTTGAAAAACATGGCGACTACATCGTTTTCATTTTGCCTTAGAGAAGATGCGATTTTTAGAAGTAAGGCAGAATCTACCCCACCAGAAAAGGCCAAAACTATTTTTTCTTTTAGCAAGTCCCTCATGATTTGGTAGAGCTTTTTAGTGTATTTGTCCATAAATAACACTTCCTTTATTAAAATAATAAAAAATAATTAAGCTATATTAAAAATACAGCTTAATTTTTTATGTAAATAGCTCCGGGCAGGAGCTATACATAACAATGTAATCGAGTGTTAACGATAATTGTAATGCATATTCATTGTACTGATTGGTCTATAAAAATGCAATCATCTTTATTAAGTCTTGATTTATTTTGGGGTATAATGGAGGAGTGAAAATTAAAATTAAGGAGATATTATGAAAAACAATGCAAAAAGATGGATAGCAGTAGGTCTTGCAGTTCTTGTTCTTGTTGCTTCTATGTTTATGAAAGATGCTAGTGAAGAAAAAGAGGCAAAGGGCTTGGCTTACCTTAGAGATTGGGGCAAGTCTACACTTTTTGACCAGGAAGTCATCCAAGGAACAAACTCTGCCGAAAAAATCAGAAAAATTTCTCTAGAAGGTGTAATCCAAGGTGACGAGAATAGTGAATTTGTCATAAGCGAGCTTAAGGATGCAGCGAAAGATCCAACAACCAAGGGCGTTATCCTTACAGTAAATTCCCCAGGCGGATCTGTTTATGTGTCAGAAAAAATTGCCAAGGAAATCAAAAGCCTAAAAGCAAAGAAGATTCCAGTTTATTCTGTTATGGAAGAAATGGCTGCATCTGGTGGTTACTATATATCTGCTCCAACAGATAGGATTTACGCTTCAAATGAAACCCTCACTGGTTCTATCGGTGTAATCATGGGTGGTCGTTCCTTCCAAGGACTCTTTGAAAAATATGGAATCAAGGAACAAAACGTAGTTTCAGGCAAGATGAAAGATACAGGCACTATGGGCAGGGACTTAAATGCTGAAGAAAAAGCCTACCTCCAAGCTCTAGTAGATTCAGCCTTTGGTCGTTTTGTAAAAATCGTATCAGAAGGCAGACATATGAGTGAAAAAGACGTCAGAAAACTCGCCGATGGTAGGGTTTATGATGGAGCCCAAGCTGTGAAAAATGGTCTTGTAGATAAGATAGGCGATATTGACATGGCAATAGCTGATATGATCAAGGAAAATAAGTTAAACGACCCACAAGTTGTGGAAAGTTCTTATGCAAACATATCGCTTAGACAACTTTTCCAAAAGGTTAGTGATTTGAAAAAATCTTCATCAGACCTCGCCATCCTCAAGGAATTAATGGAAGAAAATAGGCAAGCTCCTATGTATATCTACGGAGGAGTCTATGGAAGATAAAAAAGTTTTCGAAGAAAGAGATTTTGCATATGCCTACTCATCATTCGGCCTAAGATTTTTGGCTTACCTGATAGATATGATGGTCATATCTGCCATCTTTAGCATAGGTAAGTTCATTTTTCCAATAGATCCAGAGGCTAAAGTACTGGGCCTAGTGCTTGCCGATGTCATCTACACCATTGTTAGCCTAGCCTACTTTACAATCCTATCTTTAATAACCAGGGGCCAAAGCCTTGGGAAAATTATTACAGGACTCAGGGTGGTATCTGTTGGTGGAGGAAATTTATCAACAAGTCAAATTTTAATAAGGGAAATAGCTGGAAGATATATTCAAAACAAGTTTATTTTTCTCTATGCCCTAGCCCTAGTTACTCCAAAAAAACAAAGTTTTATCGATCTTTTCACTGATACATCTGTTGTAAAAGAAGATGCCTTTAAGGCCCTATACACAGAAGAAATTTAGATAAATTTGTTTTTGTCAACAAATAAACTTTTAAAAAAGAAGAAAAATTACAAGCAATAGCACAAAGATAAGCTTTAAAGGTCTTTGTGCTCTTTTTTGGCTCGATTGCATACCAGCCCCTATATAAGGTATGATAGATGTAGATTTTGATAAAATACCACTATATATAGTAGTTAATTTGGAGTTATGAATGAAGATAATTAAAAGAGACGGGTCAAAAGTTGACTTTGAATTAGAAAAAATTAAAAGAGCTATATTCAAAGCCTTTAAGTCAGTGGATTCTACGATAACTGACGAAAAACTTGAATACATCGCCCAAAAAATTGTAGGAACTATCGAGGAAAAATTCCCTGTTGACCACGTAGTTACGGTTGAGGAAGTCCAAGACTTAGTTGAATTAAGTCTTATTGATGAAAATTATTATAGGGAAGTTAAGTCCTTTATCCTCTACCGCGCCAAGCATAACATGGACAGGAAGGTAATATCCGACTTTACTAAATATGTAAGTGATAAGGATCTAATGGAGATCATTTCTAAGGTGCAAAGGGAGTTTGATAGTCAAAGGTATCCAATAGAATCACTTTATTTTAAATTTGAATCTTTCACTAAGCCAGAAATGAACGATAAGGAAGTGCTTGACGCAGTCATTCGTGCGGCAAGCGAGCTAACTAGCAAGGAAGCTCCGGATTGGGAAATAATTGCAGCGAGATTTTTAGCCTATAAGATAAATTTAGAAATTAGACAAGAGGAAGAACGATATGATATCTATGATTTCAAGTCAAAGATAAGGTTTTTGACTGAAAAAGGTCTATATGGATCCTATATTTTAGAAAATTATTCTTCAGCTGAAATTGATGAGCTAGAAAAACACCTGGACTATGATAGGGATGATATTTTCACTTATTCAGGCCTAGACTTAATTAGAAAAAGATACCTAATTACAAGCTATGATGGCCGTCTTTTAGAGAAAGTTCAAGAGATGTTTATGGGAATTGCCATGCATCTTGCTATTCCAGAAGAAGACAAGGTTAGCTTTGCCAAGAGACTTTATGATATTTTATCAACCTTAAAGGCAACCATGGCAACCCCAACTATGACCAATGCCAGAAAGCCTTTTAACCAGCTTTCATCATGCTTTATAGAAACAGTTCCTGACACCCTAAAGGGAATCTATAGGTCCATTACTAATTTTGCTGAAGTTTCCAAACACGGTGGTGGAATGGGACTTTATTTTGGCAAGGTAAGGGCAAATGGCTCTGATATTCGTGGCTTTGAAGGAGTTGCAGGTGGGGTTATCCGTTGGATTAGACTTGCTAATGACACTGCTGTAGCTGTTGATCAACTTGGTGTGCGCCAGGGAGCTGTGGCTGTTTATCTTGATATTTGGCATAAGGATATGCCAGAGTTTTTGGGCCTAAGGACAAATAACGGCGATGACAGGATGAAGGCCCACGATGTCTTCCCAGGAGTATGCGTGCCAGATCTTTTCTGGAAACAAGTCAAAAATAATATGGAAGGCGATTGGTACATGTTCGACCCACATGAGGTAGAGAAAAAATATGGCAGGGCCATAGAAGATACCTACGGGGAAGAATTTGAAGAATTTTACAAAAAATTAGTCGATGATAAGGAAATTTCAAGAAGGATCATGCCGATCAAGGACATGGTAAGACTCTTAATCAAGTCTTGGTCAGAAACTGGCACACCATTTATTTTCAATAGGGACTTGGTAAATAAATATAATCCAAACAAGCACAAGGGAATAATTTATTCATCAAACCTTTGTACTGAGATTGCGCAAAATATGAGCCCATCAGAAACTGTTTCTACAGAAATAGTCACAGAAGATGGGGATGTGGTTATAGTTAACAAAACCAAACCGGGAGATTTTGTAGAATGTAACCTAGCCAGCCTCACCCTTGGCAAGCTTGATGTAAACAATCCTAAAGAGCTTGAAGAAACTGTAAGAACAGTTGTAAGGGCCTTAGATAACGTAATTGACCTAAACTATTATCCAACCCCATATGCGGAAGTAACCAACAAAAAATATAGGGCAATTGGCCTTGGCACCAGTGGCTACCACCACATGCTAGTTAAAAATGACATCAGATGGTCAGACGAAAAAGCCCATGCAGAACTTGTAGATAGGGTTTATGAAGACATAAATTATTACGCCATCAAGGAAAGTGTGGAAATCGCCAAAGACAAGGGGTCTTACAAGGTCTTTGAAGGCAGCGACTGGCAAAGCGGAGCATACTTCACTGACAGAGACTACACTTCAGAAAGATGGGAGAAGCTTGCGGAAGATGTTAAAAAATACGGACTTAGAAATGGATATTTAATGGCAATAGCCCCAACAGGATCAACATCCATAATCTCAGGCACATCAGCAGGAGTAGATCCAATCATGAGCCGCTACTTCCTAGAAGAAAAGAAGGGAGCCATAGTCCCAAGAGTGGCACCAGGACTAACAACAAAAACCTTCTGGCTCTACGAAAACGCCCACGACATAGATCAAAACATCTCAATGCGTATGGCAGGAATCAGACAACGTCACCTAGACCAAGCCCAATCAGTAAACATCTACATCACCACAGAATACACCATGAGACAAATTTTAAATGTTTACCTAACAGCTTGGGAAAGTGGAGTAAAGAGCATTTACTATGTGAGAGGCAAATCGCTTGAAGTGGAAGAGTGTGATACTTGCTCCGCATAGGATTTATACAATATAAATAAATTTTTGGGAGGGCTCCCAAAAGCCCTCTTTTTTTCAATCCGAGATTGACTACATCTATTATATTTTCTCAGTCATTAACATGACTGCTCCGTATCTGGGGGAACCCCAAGGGACCTTCCGCAGGGTCCCTCACTGGGTTCCCCCAGGCCCCCTTTCCGCTACACCCCCGAGCGGCTCCTTAGCGGAGTGCGGGTAAGGAAGCTTGCCTTTTCGGCAAGCTTTTTTTTGTAGAGAGAACGTCATTGTATAAGATTACGTATTTCCCCACAGATTTCTAATCTTCAGGTTGCTAAAAATCGCAAACTCGCTCACGCTCAAACAAGCGATTTTCTTTACGCAACCCTTGATTAGAAATCTTTGCCCAATAAAAGGGAGAATTGGTCTCGAGGTACATACAGGACTTGGTCTCGTTTGGCTTTTGCCAAACTTTGCTAAATTAATGTTTATTTTCAAACGAAGAGCTTAAAAACCTAAGACCAAGAATTTTTGTAAATGAAGTCGGCGTAAAAAAATTTGATTGTTTGAGCGTATGCGAGTTATCAAATTTTAGCCGACTGAATGTCAAAAAAAGTTAGAAGCTAGTTCAACTTAAACAAGGGCTCCTCCATACCAACACGTTTGCCGAAGGCAAACTCCTTGTCCCCCGAGAGGGGTCGCCCGGAGGGTGTAACGGAATGGGGGTGTAAGGGGGAAACCGATGAGGGAACGTGCGAAACGTTCCCTAGGGTTTCCCCCTTTGAACGAAGATTCAATTGTAAATAAAATCATCACATATAAAATAGATAACTTATCTCGGATAAGAAAAAAAAGATAACTTATCTCGGATAAGAAGAAAAAAAGATAACTTATCTCGGATAAGAAAATAATAATCTGGTATAATAATATTATAAGAACAATTCATCTTGGATGAAGAAAAGGAGTTTATTTTGTTGATTTTATTTATAGCAAATGCTATTTCATTATTTTTGATGAGTAAGTTTATTAGCCATATTTCTTTTGATAAGACTTCGGCGCTTATTATTACAGCTATTGTTTTGACTCTGCTTCAGAGGGTTGTTGAGCCTATTCTTAGGTTTTTTGCCTTTCCTATTAGCTTTTTGACCTTGGGTTTATTTCACCTTGTGATTTCTGCTTTTGTCTTGTATTTGGCTTTTAAATTTGTTGATGGGGCCTATATTGACTCCCATTTATTTAGTTTGATTTTTGCATCTATTGTACTTTCAATAGTTTCATCTATTGTGTTGAATATTATTTCTTAGGAGGTAGAAATGGAAGAAAGTAAAAAGAAAGAAGTCGAGAAGCGTGGCATTTTCAATGAAAATGGCGATATTGATCTTGCTAAGAGAAAGATTATTCAAGGTAACACAACAAACCTTAATGATTTTAACAATTTAAAATATACCTGGACATCCGATTGGTACAGGCAGGCTATGAATAATTTTTGGATTCCAGAGGAGATAAACCTCAACCAAGATATCAAAGATTATAGGAAGCTTGACCAACACGAAAAGAGAGCTTTTGATAGGATTTTGTCATTTTTAACCTATCTTGATTCTATCCAGACAGCCAACTTGCCAAACCTACAAACTTATGTGACTGCAAATGAGATTAACCTTTGTCTTTCAATTCAGACCTACCAGGAGTCAATCCATTCTCAGTCTTATTCATACATTCTTGATACCATCTGCTCACCTGAGGAGAGGACAAGAATTTTGTACCTTTGGAAGGAAGATGATCACCTTCTAAGACGTAATGAGTTTATTGGTGAACAATACAACGAATTTTTGGTTGATGATAATGAGTTTAAATTTGTGAGAGCACTTATAGCAAATTATATACTTGAGGGAATCTACTTCTATTCAGGCTTTTCCTTCTTCTACAATCTAGGAAGAAATGGCAAGATGCCAGGAACTGTCCAAGAAATCAGATACATCAACAGGGATGAGAATACCCACCTTTGGCTTTTTAGGTCCCTAATTAACGACCTAAAGAAGGAAAGACCAGATCTTTTCACACCAGAGGCAACAATTGTTTATAGAGATATGCTAAAAGAAGGCGTACGCCAGGAAATCGAATGGGGCAAATACGCTATCGGCGATAATATTGCAGGACTATCTACAACCATGATTGAAGACTACATCAAATATCTTGGCAACCTTCGTGCTAAGGGCCTAGGATTTGACCCACTATTTGAAGGTTACACCGAGATTCCACAATCAATGAAATGGGTAGATGAATATTCAGATCCAAATAGAGTTAAGACTGACTTCTTCGAAGCAAAAGTAACTGCCTATTCTAAATCATCTATAATCGAAGACGACCTATAAAAGACAGAGCGATTTTTCGCTCTGTTTATTTTTTGAAAAAATCAAAATTGTATTTCTCATGAAATAATGTTTCACACGAAACATTATTTTTTTATAGATTCCTTAATTGACTCTGCCATAGAAATGGCCAGGGACTTATTGGCAAGGGGACCCACAACTATTATTGTAAGGTAATTTTTCTTCTTTAATACAAATTTTTTTCCTGTGAGGGTGTTTTCTCTTGAATAAAGTCTGATTTCTCCTTCCAAAATACCATTATTAAGTGAAACTTCACCCATATTTATCAGCTGGGTTGGGTAGATTATATCTCCAGAATTTAGGCTGTATGCATCATAAAGACTACCATCGAGCCTATCTTCTTTCATGATGATTTCTCCTAGGACTTCATTATCTTCCTTGGCCAAGAAATATTTAAAACCATCGCCCTCTTGTTTTAGGAGAAAATTTTCTGGGATTTTTAGGGATAGGTCAGCAAAATCTACATCGCTTGTGGCAAAAATTGATAGGCTGTCCTTAAAGTCTTCAAAGGTTTTTCTGACTTCAAATGGGTCGTTGCCGGTCACATAGGAAGTCATTAAGATGTCGGACATAATTTTCCCACCAGCCCTTGTTCCGTTTTCCTTGATTGTAAAATATAGGGTGGAGTTGGCGCTTTTTATAAAAAAGTGGGTGTAGGTGTACTCATCGTCCCTGCTTATAAAATAAGCGCTATCCAAGTCTGTAAACTTATTTCTGACAGGTTGGGATATGATTTTTGCTGCTAGATTTTCCTCCTTAATTAGAACGTTAGAAAGGTCGATAAGGTCATAAGTCGCATCGAGCTTTTTGAAGCTAATTAAGATATTGTAGGATGAGTCTAGGGGAAAATCAATAAAATAGCTGTCTTCTTTTTTGAAAATCTCGCACTTAGAAGGAATTCTAAAAAATATATCATTTAGCCTTACTTCCTTGTCATAGTCTAAGTTATCCAAATCTTTTTTCGAATAGGTTTCATTTGTTTCTTTAATTGATGTTGGGTAGGTTATTAGTTTTTCGCCAGTATAAAGGCTATCATCTTGTTTGAATTTATCAATTTTTGCTAGGGGATAAATTTCGGTATTTGCCTTATTTTCTTTTTCACACCCTGGCAAAAATAACATAATTATGAGTATCAGCAAGTATTTTTTCATAAATTTTCCTCTAAATTATAAAATATAAGTCTTATTTTGTCTAGACTATACCCGAATTGGGTAAAAATATGATATAATTTAATTAACTAGGGGGTGAATTATGACTGATGACATTTTGAATCAAGTCAAATTAGCCGAAGAGTCGGCTGCAAAAGAACTTGATTTGGCCAAAGAAAAAGCCCGAAAGCTAGTAGAAGAAGCTAAGATCAAAGCAGATGAGTCCTACAAAGAAGAGATTGATCGAGCTAAGGTAAAGGCAAAAAAACTAGTAGAGGAAGCTAAGCTTAAGGCCCTTGAAGAAAGCAAACCGGTGTTAGAAAAAGCGAGTGAAGTTGCAGAGGAAATCAAAAAAAGAGATTTAGGCGACATTAAAAAGACTGTAGACTTGCTTGTAGAAAGGATAGTAAATAATGGCAATAGTTAAGATGAATAAGTTTAGCTTGCTTAGTTTTTACAATAAGCGATCTAGCCTGCTTGATATTCTTCAAAATTTTAACTATGTGCATTTTAATGACCTTAAATTAGAAGAAAATGAATCTTACCTAAAAGAGGTTGAAAATTCAGTTGCCCTTAAGTCTTTGGAAGATAGGCAGGATAAGCTTAAATACGCTGTTGAGACTGTCAAAAAATATTCCAAAGAAGAAAGCCCAAACGAGCTTAAGAGATTAGATATAGAAAATGTCTATAGGGATTCTGAGAATTTTGATTTTGACCTTATTTATGATAAGTTAATTAAATTAGTTAAAGAAAGGGAAGGCCTGGTTGATAAAAAACAGGCGAATGATTCTAAAATCGACGATTTATTTCCATGGAAGGACATAAACCTAGATATAAATGACCTCTACAATTCGACAAGGGTCTTGGTAGAAACTGGCTCGATTTCAAGTCAATTTTACGATGACCTAAGAAAAGAGCTTGTAGAAAAACATTTG
Source organism: Anaerococcus lactolyticus ATCC 51172 (assembly GCF_000156575.1). Lineage (GTDB taxonomy): Bacteria > Bacillota > Clostridia > Tissierellales > Peptoniphilaceae > Anaerococcus > Anaerococcus lactolyticus. The sequence continues at coordinate 491,526 of NZ_GG666044.1, read as the reverse complement.
GAAAAATCTCTAGTCTATAGGCTAAGCGAAAAAGATAAGGTTAGCTACATAGTTGGAATTTCTTCCCTAGATGAAAAAGAAGAATTTAAAGAGATCCTAAGGGAGTTTGGTTTTACCAGGATAAGGGTAAAAGCAAGTGGCCCAGTAGGCGATGAGCTTGAAAAACTAAAAGCTGATTCGTATAAATATAAAAACGATATCACTAAACTTGAAGAGGAAATTGCAGGATTTTTTAAGTACATGGATGACTTCTACCTCTACGAATCTTTCCTTGAAAACGAAAGAAAAAAGGAAGCAAGCGCCGAGTATTTCTTAAAAACTGAGTCTATGGATGTCATAGAAGGCTTCGTGCCTGCTGATATGGTGGATGCTTTTAAGGAGGACCTTACAAGTGTTCTTGGCGAAGAGTTTATGCTTGATATAAGAAAAGCCGACCTTGATGATCCAGACGTGCCAATTATCCTTGAGAATAATTCGATAGTTGAACCTTTTGAGTCGGTAGTTGAAACCTATGCCCTACCAAAATACAACGAAATAGACCCATCCTTGCTTGTGGCAATATTTTATACTATCTTTACTGGGTTTATGATTGGTGACTTGGGCTATGGACTTCTGGGAGTGATTGGAACTGTTGCCATGCTTAAGATGAAAGATCTTACAAAGTCAAGCGAGAAGATGGTCAAGCTATTTTTTGCTATTTCACTTTCAGCTTGTTTCTTTGGAATACTTTTCGGTTCAGTCTTTGGTGGCATAATCGAAGTTCCTTTTGGCTGGGTAGATACCCAAAAAGATGTTTACACCCTCATTGGCATGAGCTTTGCCATTGGTACAGTTGCCTTGATGGTAAGTGTGGGTATGACCATAATTATTAATCTTAAAAACAACAGACCACTAGATGCCGTTTACGATTCGCTATTTACTTATATGTTCCTTGGTGGAATAGGTTATTATGTTTATAGCAAGTCAAAAATCGGCCTTTATGTGATGGCAGCCGGTATGGTTGGTATCCTCCTATTTTCAGGAAGAGATGCAAAAACAATCGGTGGTAGACTTGGTTCTGGTTTTTATAATGTGTATGGACTTACATCTTGGATAGGAGATTTTGTATCCTTCCTAAGACTTATGGCCCTTGTTTTATCAGGTGGCTTTGTAGCTTATGCAGTAAATGTAATTGTTAAAATGGTAGGAGGTGCAGGTATTGTTGGCATCCTTGGTGGCATATTAATTTTTGTAATTTTTCAAATATTTAATATGTTCCTATCCTACTTATCAGCTTATGTCCACGGCCTAAGACTTATTTATGTAGAGATGTTTAACAAGTTCTACGAGGGTGGTGGAATTAAATTTAGAGAAATGTTAGAAGATACTAAAAAGATTATCATTAATAAAAGGAGGAAATAATGAGTAACTTTTTTATTGAAAATGGCGGAATTATACTAGCAGTACTTGGAATGGCAATGGCTACATTTTTACCAGGCTCAGGATCAGCTAGGGGAACAGGTATGGCAGGTGAGGCTGCTGCAGCACTTACAGTAGAACAACCAGAAAAATTTGGTAAGGCATTAGTACTTCAATTATTGCCAGGTACCCAAGGTCTTTACGGTTTCGTAATAGCTTTCTTTATTATGCTAAGACTTGATGGAAATGTTGACTTTGCAAAGGGCCTATATTTCTTTATGGCTTCTTTACCAATAGCTATAGCAGGTTATACATCAGCAATCGCTCAGGCAAAGGTAGCAGTAGCAGGTATTAATATCCTAGCTAAGAAGGAAGACGAATTTATCAAGGGCGTTGTTTACGCAGTAATGGTTGAGCTTTACGCAATTCTAGCCCTAGTTATTTCCCTACTCCTTGTTTTAAGAGCGTAATATTAGGATAAGATTATGAATAATCTTGATTTAATATTAGAATCTATAAAAAATAAAGCAGAAGAAGAAAAAAATCAGATATTAGATCAGGCGAGAGCCGAAGCGAAAGAAATCACTGACCAAGCCAAGAGTAAGGCTAGCGAAGAAGTAAAAATCATTATGGATAAGGCAGAAAAAGAAGCTGCCACTACCCTTACTAACGAAGAACTCTCTTCATCTCGTAGGGGTCGTGATATAAAAATAAAAGCCAAAAATGAGCTAATAGACCAAGTGATTGATAAAGTTTTAGCTGAGCTTAAAAATTTGGATGGTCCAACCTATAAGAAATTTGTCTTAAATAGACTCGAGGGCTTCCCAGATTCAAGTGCAGAAATTATCCTTAGAGGTGGAGAAGATTTTGCCTTTGATTCTAGCGACCTAAAGGGACTTAGGCTGGCAAGTGAAACCACAAATGATGGCTTTATCATAAAAGATGGCAATGTCACCTATGATAATTCTTTTTCATCAATCATAGAATACGAAAGAGATGAAATTAAAAAAATAATATCTGACGCACTTTTTACTAAGGAAGAAATATGAAAAGAGAAAACTTCATAGCAGCTTCTACTTCCACAAGGATTTACGAAGATGATCTGCTTAAGGCCCGTGACCTTGAAAGACTAAATGACTATGAAAGTTTAAGCGAAGTGTTAAATGCTCTAAATGATTCATCCTATGCCAGCGCAATAGGAGAGCTTGACAGGGATGAGGAGTATGAGAAAATCCTAAATAAGGAATTAGTTAAGGTCTATGGGAAAATAGCTGATGTGACTCCTGATAAAAATATCAGCCAGTACCTAATCGAAAAATATAATTTCCATAACCTAAAACTTTTGGTAAAAGAACTTATCCAAGAAGAAGATTATTCCAAAATCTATTCGCCTATGGCAAATGTGGATACAGCCTTCATCAAAAGGGAACTTTTAAAGGCTACAGATGGGGATGTTTCTGTTGGTTCTATTGGCAAAAAGGAAGATAGGGAAATCTATCTTGCCTATGCCCAAAAAGCTCTTAATGCTTATAGGCAAAGCGAAAACCCTGCCATGATAGACATATCCCTTGATAAGTCCTATTATGAAAGGGAGCTTGATCTTGCAGAGGCGACTGGAATAGAAAGTTTGCTTACTTATACAAAGGAAGCAATCGACCTTGCCAATATCAAGACTCTCCTAAGGATTAGGGGACAAAAACTTGACTTTGATCATTTGAAAAATGCCCTAATCGAAGGAGGCAACCTCGATAAAAATGATGTTCTTGCTATGATAAGCATGGACGAAAACGAGATTGTATCCAAGACTTCAAGCCTTAAGGTGAATTCCTACCTCAAAAAAAGTTTGGATAGGGATAAAAATGACAAGGAAAATCTTCTTGACCTTGAAAAGGCCATCGATGATCACTTTATGGACTTTGCCAAAAAAGCAAAAGCCATGACCTATGGCCCAGAAGTTTTGTTAGGATTTTTAATTGCCAAGGAGCAAGAAATCAAAAACCTAAGGATAATCTTTATCTCTAAGTTAAATTCACTTCCAAAAGACTTTACTAGGGAAAGGTTAAGAGAAACTTATGTATAAAATAGGAGTAATTGGCGATAAGGATTCGATTTTAGCCTTCAAGGCAATTGGAATTGACGCCTTTACAGCCATTGACGACAAAGACGCAAGTAAACTAATAGATAAGCTAGCTGGCGAAGGCTACGGAGTGATTTTTATCACTGAAGCCATGGCAGAGCTTGTCAGCGAAACTATAGATAAATACAGAGAATCTATGACTCCAGCCATTATCCTAATCCCATCTAACAAGGGATCACTTGGTATTGGCCTTGCCGACATCAACCGTTCGGTTGAAAAGGCAGTTGGAGCTAACATTCTAAATTAAAGGAGCTTAATTTGAATATAGGTAAAATTACTAAAGTATCTGGACCACTTATAGAGGCAGAGGGTCTAACCGATGCTAATATCTATGACGTGGTTGAGGTATCAAAAGATAAGCTCATCGGTGAAATAATAGAGATGAGGGGAGATGTCGCAAGTATCCAAGTTTACGAAGAGACAACTGGTATAGGCCCTGGTGATGAAGTTAGGTCAACAGGTAGACCTTTGTCAGTAGAGCTTGGACCTGGTATGCTCGAGAGAATGTACGATGGTATCCAAAGACCACTGGAAAAACTTGAAATGCTTGCAGGAAATTTCCTAGAAAAAGGAGTTACAGCACCAGCCTTAGATAGGGAAAAGCTATGGGATTTTGAGCCGGTAGCAAATATAGGTGACGAAGTAGTTGCAGGGGATATCCTAGGAACTGTAGAAGAAACTACAGTTATTACCCACAAGATTATGGTGCCTTACGGAGTAGAAGGAAAACTTAAAGATATAAAAACTGGTGAATTTACAGTAGCTGATACTATTGCAGTTATTGAAACCAAAGACGGTGATAAAGAATTAAACATGATCCAATATTGGCCAGTTAGGAAGGGAAGACCAATCAAGGAAAAAATAGACCCTAACGAACCATTAATCACTGGTCAAAGGGTAATAGACACCTTCTTCCCTGTTGCTAAGGGTGGTACTGCTGCAATTCCAGGCCCATTTGGTTCAGGTAAGACCGTTGTCCAACACCAGATAGCAAAATTTGCTGATGCTGATATCGTAATTTACGTTGGTTGTGGCGAGCGTGGTAATGAGATGACTGACGTACTAAATGAATTCCCAGAACTTGTTGACCCAAAAACTGGCGAATCAATCATGAAACGTACAGTGCTAATTGCAAATACATCAAACATGCCAGTAGCTGCCAGGGAAGCGTCAATTTATACAGGTATTACTCTTGCAGAATACTACAGGGATATGGGCTATAACGTAGCCATGATGGCTGATTCTACATCAAGATGGGCAGAAGCCCTCCGTGAGATGAGTGGTCGTTTGGAAGAGATGCCAGGTGATGAAGGATATCCTGCTTATCTTGCCAGCCGTGTTGCTGATTTCTACGAAAGAGCCGGCAAGGTCAGGGTTTTAGGTAAAAGAGATGACATCGGTACCCTTTCAGTAATAGGAGCCGTATCTCCTCCAGGTGGAGATATGTCAGAGCCAGTAACCCAGGCAACCCTACGTATTGTTAAGGTCTTCTGGGGACTCGATTACGATTTGTCCTACCAAAGACACTTCCCAGCTATTAACTGGTTATCATCTTATTCTCTCTACCAAGACAAGATGGATAAGTTTATAGACGAAAATGTTGACGAAGAATTCTCAACTATGAGAAAACGCGCCATGAGTCTCTTGCAACAAGAATCAGGACTCCTGGAAGTAGTAAGGCTTGTTGGACGTGACGCCCTATCTGATGATGATAAGTTAAAATTAAATGTTACTAAGTCAATCAGAGAGGATTACCTCCAACAAAACGCCTTCCACGATGTGGATACCTACTGCTCACTAGGCAAACAAGATAAGATGCTAGGTCTAATTTTATATAACTATGATAAGTGCCTAGAAGCCTTGTCAAAGGGCGTTGAGATTAAACAACTAGAAGGTCTTGATGTTAACGAATCAATTTCAAGATTAAAACTAATTAGCGAAGAGAACAAATTAAGATTTGATGAAATCAGATCAGAGATTGACTCAGCAATTAGCAAGCTAATAAAGGAGGCATAGACGGATGTTAAAAGAATATAGAACTGTAACAGAAGTAGTTGGCCCTCTTATGCTTGTTGAAGGCGTTGAGGGAGTAAACTTCGAAGAATTAGTAGATATAAAACTTCAAACTGGCGAACACAGGAGAGGCAGGGTTATAGAAATCGATAAGGATCGTGCCATGGTTCAGCTATTTGAAGGCTCAAGCGGAATCAACCTTGAAGGCACATCTGTAAGATTTTTAGGTAGACCCCTAGAACTTGCAGTAAGTGAAGACATGATAGGTCGTGCCTTTAACGGTCTAGGTGAAGTTATAGATGACGGTCCAGAAATAATTCCAGAAGATAAGAGGGATGTTAACGGCACAGCTATAAACCCTGTTTCAAGAGACTACCCATCAGAATTTATCCAAACTGGTATTTCAACAATAGACGGACTAAATACCCTTGTACGTGGCCAAAAGCTTCCAATCTTTTCTGGAAACGGTCTGCCACACAACCAAGTAGCAGCCCAAATCGCTAGACAAGCTAAGGTTTTGGGAGATGACGAAGGCTTTGCTGTAGTATTTGCAGCTATAGGCATCACCTTTGAAGAAGCCCAATTCTTTATGGATGACTTTAAGAAAACAGGCGCCATTGACCGTTCAGTTTTATTTATAAACCTAGCTGACGATCCAGCTATCGAACGTCTTTCAACACCAAAAATGGCCCTAACATGTGCAGAATACCTTGCCTTTGAAAAGGATATGCAAGTATTAGTAATCATGACAGACATGACCAACTACGCTGAAGCCCTTCGTGAAGTATCTGCAGCCCGTAAAGAAGTGCCAGGCAGACGTGGCTACCCAGGATATCTATACACAGACCTTTCTACAATCTATGAAAGGGCAGGTAAACTTCGTGGCAAACCAGGAACTATTACTCAAATTCCTATTTTATCAATGCCAGAAGATGACATTACCCACCCAATTCCAGACCTAACAGGTTATATTACCGAAGGACAAATTATCCTAAGTCGTGACCTTTACAACCAAGGCATAGCACCACCTGTATCTATCCTTCCATCCCTATCAAGGTTAAAAGATAAGGGTATAGGTAGGGGCAAGACTAGAGAAGACCACGCAGATACCATGAACCAAATCTACGCAGCCTACGCTTCAGGTGTGGATGCTAGAGAGCTTCAAAAAATCCTCGGTGACTCTGCCCTATCAGCTGCCGACCTAGCCTTTGCAGAATTTGCTAAGGCCTTCGAAGAAAAATATATCAACCAAGGTTATTACACAAATAGGTCAATCGAAGAGACTCTTAACTTGGGTTGGGAACTCTTAAAGATAATTCCAAAATCAGAGCTTAAGAGAATTGACGACGCCCTAATAGAAAAATACATGGACTAGCCTATGGCAAAGCTAAAAGTAACCCCTACTAGGATGAACCTAAACGCTCTAAAGGGAAGGCTTGCCACTGCCAAAAGAGGATACAAACTCCTAAAAGATAAGCAAGATGAATTGATGAGGCAATTCTTGGAGCTCATCAGGGAAAATAAAAAACTTCGTGAAGATGTAGAAAAGGAACTATCAGACTCCTTCGCAGCTTTTTTAATGGCATCAGCCTTCATGAGTCCAGAAATCCTCGAAGAAGCAGTAAGCTTTCCAACACAGGAAGTTGGCGTTGATATTACAAGTAAAAACGTCATGAGTGTTAGGATTCCTAAGATGGAATTTAAGGTAAAGGTAAACGAAAAAGCTTCCATGTTTCCATACGGCTACGCCACAACAAGCGTGGGCCTAGATGAAGCAATCCTAAAGCTAAACCATGTAGTAGATAGGCTTTTGCAATTAGCTGAGCTTGAAAAAACAACCCAGCTAATGGCAGATGAGATTGAATCGACAAGAAGAAGGGTAAACGCCCTAGAATACAGGACCATCCCAGACCTTGAAGAAACAATCAAATACATCAGAGCCAAACTAGAAGAAAACGAAAGGGCAACCATATCAAGACTAATGAAAGTCAAAGATATAATTTCAGAAGAAAGATAAGAACACCACCGATTTTTCGGTGGTTTTTTTCTGTGTGAATTTATAGTGTTATCCGCCATTTCGACGACCGAAGGGAGGAGAAATCTTATAAAGAAAAGAAAGACTCAGATAAGGAAAATCACCATCAGATTTTTTAAATAAATTAGACTAAAAATTTCAAAATAATATTTATTAGGTAATTTCCTTCCGATTTTAGGTAAAACTAGATATAGTCGATGTTTTACCCTTTCTTATATTTTTAAATTCAGTATAATGTTAAACGTGCTTATTTTAAGCTTTTATTTTTATTATAGATTATTTAGATAGAGGAAGGTTTTTATGAAGAAGAAAAATATGAAACTTGCCCTTTGTGTGGGGCTTGTTTCGATAATTTTATCAATATATATTTCCCTTACAGAGGCCAATACTTTTGCTACTGCTTGGGCGCTTTTTCCGCCTGTGCTTGCTATTTTTATGGCACTTTTGACCAAGGAAGTTTATTCGTCCTTGTTTTTGGGAATCATAGTCGGAGGGATTTTAGGATCTGGTGGTTCACTTTCTAAATCCCTTGATAATGTAGTTGAAAAAGGGCTTATAACTTCTGTTTCCCAAACTGCGGGGATTTTTATTTTCCTTGTTGTTTTGGGAATCATGGTTGTTTTGATAAATCATTCGGGTGGGTCAAGGGCCTTTGGTGAATTTGCCCACTCAAAGATAAAATCGAGAAAGGCCGCCCAACTTTCGACCTTTTTCCTTTGCTCCATGCTTTTTATTGACGATTATTTTAATTGCCTGACATCAGGCTCTGTCATGAAGCCGGTGACTGACTCCTACAAGATTTCAAGGGCCAAACTTGCCTATATCATAGACTCAACAGCAGCTCCAATTTGTATGATTGCACCGATTTCATCTTGGTCAGCGGCGGTTTCTGGCTATGCTGAGGGGATTTCTGGCATAGAAATGTTTGTAAGGTCTATTCCCTTCAATTTCTATTCGCTTTTGACCTTGGTTTTTGTAGTGTCAATCATACTTTTTGACAACGACTTTGGTCCGATGAAGGATGTTGAGAAAAAAGCTATGGAAACAGGGGACCTTGGAGCTCTTAAGACAAGTAAAATTACAGCAGAAGACGGCAATCCAAACGGAAAAGTGATTGACCTTATCTTTCCGATTTTGGTTTTGATCCTTGTTTCTGTTTTATCTTTAGTCTACGTTGGGGGATTTTTTGATCCTGCAAGTGAATTTTACAGAGACTTTGTGAATGCCTTTGCCAATACAGATTCATCTGTAGCCCTTGCAATGGGGTCTCTTTTTGCCCTTATCATTTCCATAATTTATTTTGTAATTAGGGGCGTGATTAGCTTTGAAAAGTCAATGGAAAGTCTGTCTGAAGGATTTTCTTCTATGGTTGGGGCGATTTTAATCCTAACTATGGCTACAAGCCTCAAAAATATTTCAAACGACCTCTTGGGTTCCCAAGAATTTGTTGGAAATCTAATGAAGGGGGCAGTTGGAAGCCTAAATTCATTTTTACCTGCAGTTATCTTTGTTGTTGCAATCTGCCTTGCCTTTGCCACAGGGACAAGTTGGGGAACTTTTGGGATTTTGATTCCAATCATAACTGCCATGTTTGAAATAGGTCAACCTTTGTTTTTCATAGGCATTTCTGCTTGCCTATCTGGGGCAGTTTGCGGGGACCACATTTCGCCAATTTCAGATACAACCATAATGTCATCAGCAGGTGCAGGTTGTGTCCATGTTGACCACGTCAAAACCCAGTTAGCCTATGGGCTCACAGTCGCAGGCATTGCCAGTATTTCCTACATCATCGCTGGCTTTACCCATTCGGCAATAATTTCCCTTGCCTTTGGGATTTTTGCAATCATGGTCTTTATGGTGGTTTTAAAATCTATAAATAAATCGCTAGCCTAAGTGCGGGGATTTTTTGACAAGGAAGTTACTATCCCATAGAATGATTAAGATATTTGAAAAATAGGAGTTTACATGGAATATATTTATAAATTTGATACGGATAATGGTTTTGAAGAAACGACCATGCCAAAGTTTTATGATGCCATAGAAGACGACGACTTTTATCTAATGTATTTAGGAAAGGCTGATTTTATTGACTTTGCTAAGAAATATAAGCTTGATAATGCCTTGGTCGACCTCCTTGTCACAGAAAATAGCAAAAAATCCTATGTGGCAGTTGAGGATACCTACACCTTTGCGATTTTAGAGCTTTTAGACATAAGGGGCAATCTTGATACATCAGACCTCATTGGTTTTTATATAGAAAATAATAGGCTAGTTGTGGTTGATATGTACGACAAGGACGATTCCACAACTCGAGCCTTCAACAAGATGGTGGCCAAGAGATTTTCATCAAGGTCGCCAGGCCGTGCCCTAAAACACTTTATAACAGCCCTAATTGATAAACATACAAAGATTTTTGATCAGATAAAAGATTCAACAGCCCAAATAGAGGATTCGATAATAAATAACAAGTCAAACAAGGATAAGATTGGAGTGATTTCTGATAATAGGCACAAGGCTCTAAATCTTTACACATCCTACGAGAGACTCCTAGATACAATCGAAGTTTTTGTAGAAAATGAAAATGAAATCTTTGATGATGACGACATCAAACACTTAAAATCCCTAGCCTATAGGGTTGAAAGATATTCGGCGAATATTTCCTATTTGTCCGACTACATTACCAATGTCAAGGACTCCTACGATTCAAAAATGGACCTAACCATGAACTCAACTATGAAAATCCTCACAGTTGTAACTACGATTTTCACCCCGATTACAGTCCTAACTGGCTGGTACGGGATGAATTTTGAAAACATGCCGGAACTGAGCTGGGAATTTGGCTATATGTATATCATCGGCCTATCTATCCTAAGCGTAATCATTTGCTATCTTTTATTTAAAAAGATTGACAAATAGGCTCTGCCTTTGACAAGGGCGATGATTGTTGATATAGTCAAAGAGAATTATATATAAAGGAGAAAATATGGACTCTGTTCCCTACCACAGTTTAATTTTGGTTTTAATAGTAATTTTTTTAATTTTGATAAATGGTTTTTTTACAGCCCTTCATACTGGAGTGATTAGCCTTTCCCAGGATAAGCTCCGTGATTTAGAAGAAAAAGGCAGCAAGGATGCTGAGGTCTTGCTTAGAATAACTTCAAATCAAGACAGGCTCAACCAGTCTTTTTCTATGATAAATTCTGTTTTGTCCTTGGTTACAGTTGCTTTCATTGCAGATATAATAAGGGATACTGATTTTATTGTGACTAATATATCTATGAAGACTGCCCTTATAATCACTATCTTGTTTTACATAGTAATAAAAATAATTTTTGTAGATAAGATTCCCCAAAGGATAGGTGTTAGAAATCCACTGGCTTTTGCCCTAAACACAACAGGGACTTTGAGACTAGCCCTTGCCTTAACCAAGCCTTTTGTTCTTGTTACTGATAAGGTAACAAATTTCATAATGAAAATTTTTGGCATTGAGGCAGGCGTTATCCAAAAAGAAGTCACCAACGAGCAGATAAAGTCTATTGTTCAAATCGGTGAAGACCAGGGGATTATTAGGCCTATGGAATCAAAGATGATTCATTCCATCATGAACTTTGACGATATAATCGTAGAAGAAATCATGACTGCAAGGACCGATGTCTTTATGATTGACATTAACGATAAGGACAGGGAATACATGGAAGAATTTGTGAAAATTCGCCACAACAGGATTCCTATTTTTGAGGATGATGTTGACAATATCTTGGGAGTTTTATATACCAAGGACTACCTCTTGGAGGCGACCAAGGTGGGGCTTTTTAATGTAGACCTCGAAAAATTAATCAGACCTGCCTACTTTGCACCGGATAAAATTGAAGCCGACAAGCTTTTTTCCGATATGCAAAAGGGCCACATCCACATGGCGATTTTGATTGATGAATACGGTGGTTTTTCAGGTGTAATCACCATGGAGGACCTTATTGAAGAAATCGTGGGCGATATGGAAGATAGTTTTGACTACGACATTCCAGAAATAAAAATCAACAGCAAAAATGTCTTTGTGGTCAAGGCTTCGATTGGAATTAAGGACTTAAATGAGAAAATTCCAATAAATATTGACGAAGAAAACGAAAATTATGATTCGCTCGGTGGCTTTATTATAGACAAACTTGGTTACATCCCAGAAGCAGGAGATAATGAAACCATAATCTACAATGGCTATGAAATAAAAATCCTCTACATGGAAGATAATAGGATAAAGGCTTGTAGGATTAGAAAATTAAAGGATAAACCAAACGAGGGAAAAACTGAAGAAGAACCTGAAGAAAAAAACGAAGAAAAATAAAAAAGCGTCCAGCAAAGACCTTGGCCTTCCAATCCTAATATGGGAGTGGGATTTATACAAGTTTGCTGGACGTTTTTGATATTTACTTGTACTTACAAGGCAGGAATTTTCCCTGCCCTATATATCCGAAAGTGTTAGATTTCGACTTTAAATAGAATTTCTTAAAAAATAAATCCCAAAGCAAGCTTCTTAAATTTGCCATATTTCAAACTGATATCTTAGTGGAATTTAAAGATTATTTCTATTTGGAACAAGGTTTAAAAATAAATCTACTTTTCATCAGGAATTATGCCTAGGGAAATGAGGTTAATATCTTCTGTATAAACAAAATCATAGACTATTTTTTCTATGTGTTCAAAGGTGTAAATAAGCCCAACTTTAACAAGGTTTTGGTCAACAGGTGCATTTTTTATGACATCTTTGGCAAAAGAAACCTTCACCTTGGACTTGTCAGTTAGAGTTTTTCCTGCCATTCTTAGGTCCTTTACGAGGCCATCATACAAGTCATCAAACTTTTTTTCTTCAAGGTTTAGGCCCTTGATATCTTTGGCAGAAAGCTCCTTATCAGAATTTTTTAATGCATCTATTATTTCATAAGACCTATCAACAAAGGCTTGGTTGTCCTTTTTGAGTTCTTGATTTTTAGTAAAGGTTGAACCGAGGGTAATATCAAGCTTTGTTAATTTGTCCTTATCATTTTCAGCCACTATTACTAGAGAATCATCTTCATTTTTAGTTATAAGTATAAAAGACTTACCCTTTTTTTATTTTCCTTATACTTAAGATAGGACCAGCTAGGTCCACAGGAGCAAGTTTCTTAGTCAAAACCCTAAGATTGCCACCTACTTGGTCTTTAAGTGGGCCTGCTAAAATTTTTGATAAATATTCTGAATTTTTATCTTCTATATTTTTTAGGAGATTAGCTAAAAAAGTTTTTTCTTCATCAGTTAAGTCTTTATTTGCATCTTCTACAAGTTTGTAAAAGTTGTCGGTTACACTTTCATCTTTGATCTGTTCTTCACTTTTTATTACTACTGATTTTTCACTTGAGACATTTTTGGGCGCTTCATCCTTGCAGCCAGCAAAGATTAGTCCAAGAGCCAGAAGTAAAACTAGGGATTTTTTATTTTTCATAACGCCTCCTAATTCTGTTATAACATAAAGAAGTTTTAATAAAAATTTTTAAAAATTTGTCATGTTTTTAAAAAAAGTTTCATTTCCCCTTGTAATTTCTGCGCGAATGTGATATATTGATCTCACGAAAACGATACCGTAAAATAAGTTTCCAATAGGACAAAATTGGGATTTTTTAGAGCAAAGCCAAGCTTTAATAAATTTTCAATTAGTAAAAATATTCTGGATAATTTGTGAATAAAGTTACATATAGACTGTAGAAACATATAAGTAGGATTTTTGAGAAATATTTCATAAGAGGTTTCCCAAATTTTGATCTATTTTACAAAACCGGCTGATATCTTACTAGAAGAACAAAAAGGAATAAGGATTTTAAAGGGGAGAGTGTATGACCAATCCAACAATTAAGGATATAGCAAATATTTGTGGGGTGAGTGTAAGTACAGTTTCTAGGGCAATCAACGATGCTGAAGGTATAAGCCCATCAACAAGGACAAAAATCCTTGCTACTATTAAGAAAGTGGGATTTGTGCCCGACTCTAATGCACGTAACCTAAAAATAAATAAAAATAAAACCATAGCCGTCCTAATTAAGGGAATTACCAACCCTTTCTTCACACCTATGATCAAGGTAATAGAAGAAGAGATAAGCAAAACTGACTATGCTTTTGTCCTAAATAAGGTAGAGGAACACCTATCAGAGTTTGATGTTGCAAAGAGGGTTGCAAAGATTTTAAAACCCGAAGGGATTATCTTCTTGGGAGGTCATTTTGTAAGCGATAGCGAACAACTAGATTCTCTTGATACCCCTTATTCAATGACAACTATAGTTAATAAGGATATTATAAATAGAAATGCAGCTTGTGTGGGAATTGATGACTTTAAGGAAAGCGCAAGAATGGTTGATTATTTAATAAGTCTTGGTCACAGGAAAATAGCCTTTATAGCAGCAAGAGCCGACGATTTAAGTATTGGACACCTAAGGATGGAAGGTTATAAAAAGGCCCTTGCTGACCACGGTATAGATTTTGATGAAAAATTGGTAGTCTACCCACCAAAAGGATTAAATCCATATTCCCTAAGCCATGGCTATGAAGCGGGCAAAAAAATTGTAAAAGATGAGCTTGGTTGTACAGCTATCTTTGCCATATCAGACCTAGTGGCTATCGGTGCTATAAAAGCCCTAGCCGATATGGGAAAATCTGTGCCCGAAGATATTTCTGTAGCAGGTTTTGATGGTCTTGAGATTAATGAATTTCTCCTAAAACCTATTACAACTATGGCCCAACCAACCGATAAGATTGCCCATACATCAGTTAAGGAATTATTTAAGATTATTAATAAAAGAAAATTTAAGGAAGTAACAAGTTTTGATGCCGATCTTTTTATCGGCGAAACAACAGCAGAAATAAGAAAGGTGTGAATATGGAAAAAGCAGGAATTTTATGGCCCCTTGCTAGTCTGAATGGCAACCATGGTATAGGTGATTTTGGCAAGGCAAGCTATGACTTTATAGATATTAGTAAAAAAGCAGGATTTGATATGTGGCAAATCCTTCCCCTAAATCCTCTAGGATATGGTAATTCACCATATCAACCTTACTCATCTTATGCAGGAGATGAGGTCTATATATCCTTGGATATGCTTTATGAAGAAGGCCTACTAGATGAAAAAGTAGCCCCATTTAAGCAGGAAGATAGGGTAGATTATAATTTTGTAAGAGACTTTAAGGGTAAATACTTAAAGAAAGCTTATGAGAAATTTAAGGAAAAGGGTCTTGATAAAACTGAGGCCTACAAGGAATTTTTAAAATTTGACTTTGTATATGATTATGCAGTTTTTATAAGTTTCAAGAAAGACAATGATCTTATAGCTTGGAATGAATGGCCAAAAGAACAAAAGTCATGGATAATTGACAGGAAGCTTGACCTAAGTCCTTATGAAGAGCAAATAGGTTATGAAATTTTCGTCCAATATATTTTCTATGTTCAATGGATGAAATTAAAGGCCTATGCAAACAAAAATGGTCTTAAAATTATCGGTGATATCCCATTCTATGTAGGACTTGACAGCCTAGATGTTTGGCAAAATCAAAAATATTTTGAGATTACCGAGGAAGGCAAGCCAATCCTAATAGCAGGAGTGCCACCAGATGCCTTTTCAGACCTAGGACAAAGGTGGGGAAACCCAATCTATAAGTGGGATGAGCTTGAAAAAGACGATTTTAAATTTTGGATTGATAGACTAGCTTACAATGCAAAATTGTATGACATCGTAAGACTTGATCACTTCAGAGCCTTTGACACCTATTGGCAAATTGATGCGAAAAACGACACAGCTGTAGAAGGTGAATGGATTTGTGCACCTGGCTTTAAACTTTTTGACAAAATCACAGAAGAACTTAAAGATGTAGAATTTATCGCAGAAGACCTCGGCACAATGATGCCAGGAGTCTACAAACTTCGTGACCACTATGACCTTAAGGGAATGGTAATTATCCAAGAAAACCTAAGACCTTGGGAAGACCACCTAGTTGATGCTAGAGAAAATTCTGTTGCCTACCCAGGCACCCATGACAACAAGACCCTTTTCCAATGGTACGACGAACTAAGTGAAGCCCAACACGAATCTATAAAAAAATATTTCAAAGACTTGGGCATAGACCACGGAGACATCAAAGAAGATTTCTTTGATTTTGTTATGGGCATAGCCAGTGATTATATAATCGTATCTCTTGGTGATATCCTAGGACTTGGCGAAGAAGCAAGGATTAACGAACCAGCAACCCTAAACGATAAAAACTGGTCATATAAGCTAAAAGATTTAAAAGAATATGCACAAAAAGCAGACTTTTTAAAGCAAACTATAGAAGAAAATAAAAATAACCCAAGAAAACAAAACGTTGAAGCTAAGATAGAAAAATAATTTTTGAATATAAATTATTTAATAAATCAATCCTAGATAATAAAATCCCACTCTATTAGCCAACCTTCACAGGTTAGTAGGTGGGATTTTTCCTTGCCAAAAACACAAGATGGTTTTAGGCGAAATTTTAAAATT
Organism: Anaerococcus lactolyticus ATCC 51172; assembly: GCF_000156575.1. Lineage (GTDB taxonomy): Bacteria > Bacillota > Clostridia > Tissierellales > Peptoniphilaceae > Anaerococcus > Anaerococcus lactolyticus. The sequence continues at coordinate 475,410 of NZ_GG666044.1, read as the reverse complement.
TTTGCATTTGGGTTTTATTTTTCTGACCAAATATCCCTAGGATATGTATTTTCGGCAAACATCTGTCTAAAGGCTTCTTGGGCTGGCTCTAGGTCTTCCCTGTAGGTAATTCCTATCCATTTTTCGTTGGTAGGTATAATTGTAATATCAGCAAGGTCTTCTTTAATCCATTCCCCAATCATGTCTGGCAAAACGTACTCACAAGTTTCCAAATTATTCTTGTTTTTTTCTAAATAGGTCACAAAATGTTTCTCTGCAAGGTCTATAAATTTTGGGAAAGACGCCCAGAGGTTCATGGAAACAAGGCTTTCTAAATTAAGCAAGTCTGGGGCAAGCTTTTCTTTTGAAGAAAAAGTTCCATCCTCCTTGTTATATTTTATTTCGTGAGTTTCGATGATATTTACAAGTTTATTTTCGCTATTTCCTACAGAAACTCCCCTGGTGACTGTGCCGTTATCAGAAAGGGTGTTTTTTAACTTGTAGCCTGCCATGGCAACTTGGAGTCTTCCTTCTTTTTCGGCTGGTGTCTTTAGTAAAAAGTTACGAAGGTCAATAAAAACCCCCTTGCCGTAGTAGTCATCAGCATTTATTACTAAAAATGGTTCGTTGACCAGCCCTTTGGTTGCAAGGACGGCATGGACTGTGCCCCAAGGTTTTTTCCTAGTTGTTGGAGAAACAAAATCACCAGGCAAAGTTAATTCCTGATAGGCGTATTCGACTTTGATAAATTTCTCGATTCTAGATCCGATTACTTCCTTAAAATCTTTTTCTATATCTTTTCTTATAATAAATACAACTTTGTTAAAGCCGGCTTCGATTGCGTCAAAGATTGAATAATCAATGATTGTATAGCCGTTGGTATCCATTTTTGCAAGCTGTTTTATGCCCGCCTTATACCTTGAGCCAATCCCTGCCGCTAGAACAACAAGGGTAGTATCCATTTTAATTCCTTTCTTCATAGCCGTTAGGATTTTGAGATTGCCATCTCCAGGAATCTTCGCACATCTCTTTGATTCCATTTTCTGCCTTCCATCCTAAAAGCTCGTAGGCTTTTTTTGCATTGGCAAAGCATTTAGCAATGTCACCCTCCCTGCGGCCAACAATTTTGTAAGGGACTTTACTTCCAGAAGCTTCTTCAAAAGCCTTCACTACTTCTAAGACAGAATATCCATTGCCTGTGGCAAGGTTAATTATAGAAACTCCGTCGAGCTCATCAAGTTTATCAATAGCACAAACATGACCCTTGGCTAGGTCTACAACGTGGATATAATCACGAACGCCAGTTCCGTCAACTGTGTCATAGTCGTCACCGAAAACTCTGAGGTAGTCGAGTTTGCCGACAGCAACTTGGGCGATATATGGAAGTAAGTTGTTTGGAATACCTCTTGGGTCTTCTCCAATCCTGCCTGACTTGTGAGCACCAATAGGGTTAAAATACCTTAGCAGAACGATTTTCCATTCTGGGTCTGACTTTTGAAGGTCAATCATAATTTGCTCCATCATAGACTTTGACCAACCATAAGGGTTGGTGCACTCGCCCTTAGGGAAATCTTCTGTAATAGGTACACTCGCTGGGTTGCCATAAACAGTGGCAGATGAAGAAAAGATTAGGTTTTTACAGCCTACTTCCTTCATGGCTTCGAGAGTTGTAAGTGTGCCTGTGAGGTTGTTGTGGTAATATTCAAGTGGTTTTGAAACTGATTCGCCAACAGATTTGAGGGCTGCACAGTGGATTAGGACGTCGATTTTTTCCTTGGTTAAAACTTCTTTTAGTTTGTCTTTATCAAGAATATCTGCCTCGTAGAAGCTAACCTTCTTACCAGTTATTTCTTCTACCCTGTCAACAGCAATTTTTGATGAATTTGATAGGTTGTCGTAGATTACAACCTTATAATTTTTGTTTAATAATTCTACAGCAGTGTGGGTGCCGATATAGCCAGCCCCACCGGTTATCATTATATTTTTCATTTTTCCTCCTATCTTTAAGGAAATACTTGCTTACTTAAGTATATCAAATATTGGGGCTTTTATTCAAGTTTTAATGCTTTAAAAAATTTTAAGAATAAGCAAAGAAATTTTATATATTAGATTTTGATTTGCAATATTATAAGGATTGAGTAAAGTAGTTACATAATATAAGACGATGACGGGATTAGTAGGTCGGATTTAACTTACAGAGAGAGGTGTAGCTGAGAAGCCTTAGTGACATTTTGACTGAATACCAACCCTGAGTTTCTTGTGACTAAGCAAGACGTACGACTACGATACAGTCCTAATGAGTAGTAAATTAGGTGGAACCACGGAATATTGCCGTCCTATTATCCTTTTGGATAGTAGGGCGTTTTTTATTCGTGATTTATAAAAATAAGGAGAAGATATGATTAAGATTAAATTACCAGATGATTCAGTAAAAGAATACGAAAAAGGTGTCCTTGTTGGTGATGTGACAAAAGACATCTCCATGGGACTTTACAGGGCAGCTGTAGGTGCTGTTGTAAATGGAAAAGTTATGGGCTATGCTGAGCCAATCGAAGAAGACTCAGACTTTAGAGTTGTAAAATTCGAAGATGCAGAAGGCAAGGAAATTTTCTGGCACACAACAAGCCACGTTATGGCTGCTGCCATCAAGGAGCTTTGGCCAGAAACAAAATTTGCTATAGGACCTGCCATAGCAGATGGTTTCTACTATGATATGGACCTTGAGCACAGATTTACTCCAGAAGATCTTGAGCAAATCGAAAAGAAAATGAAAGAGATTGCTAAAAAAGATCTCAAATTAGAAAGAATTGAAGTTTCAAGAGACGAAGCTCTTAAAATGTTTAAGGAAGAAGGCCAAGACTACAAAGTAGAGTTAATCGAAGACCTTCCAAAAGATGAATTAATCACTCTTTATAAGATAGGCGATGCTTTCACAGACCTTTGCAGGGGACCACATCTTGAATCTACAAAGGAAATCAAGGCTATAAAACTAAAAGCAATTGCCGGTGCTTATTGGAGGGGAGATTCTGATAAGGCTATGCTTCAAAGAATCTACGGCATTTCCTTCCCTAAGGCAAAAGACCTTGAAGAATACGAAGAATTACAAAAAGAAATTGCTAGACGTGACCACAGAAAGATTGGTAAGGAAATGGACCTATTTGCCTTCCACGAAGAAGGACCAGGCTTCCCATTTTTCCATCCAAATGGCATGATTTTAATGAACGAGCTTCTTGGTTGGTGGAGGGATGTGCTTGACCACAGTGGTTATGGTGAAATCAAAACTCCACTTATCTTAAATGAAGACCTATGGCACAGATCAGGTCACTGGGATCACTACAAGGAAAATATGTACTTCACAAAGATAGATGACGAAGACTATGCTATTAAGCCAATGAACTGTCCAGGATCAGTTTTAACTTACGCATCTCGTCAACATTCTTACAGAGACCTACCAATCAGACTTGCAGAATTTGGTCAAGTTCACAGACACGAATTATCTGGTACTTTACATGGTCTATTCAGAGTAAGAACATTCACCCAAGACGATGCTCACGTTTATTGCCTTCCAAGTCAAATCAAGGAAGAAGTTTACAAGATGATTGACCTTGCAGACCTTCTTTACTCTACATTTGGTTTCAAATATACAATGGAATTATCTACAAGACCAGATGACTACATGGGAGATATCAAGGATTGGGACTTCGCAGAAGAACAGCTAAAACTTGCCCTAGAAGAACGTGGCATTGATTATCAAATAAACCCAGGCGACGGTGCTTTCTATGGTCCAAAAATCGACTTCCACTTACTAGATGCAGCCAAGAGGGAATGGCAATGTGGTACTATCCAACTTGACTTCCAACTTCCTGCCAACTTTGAGCTAGAATATATAGACGAAAATGGCGAAAAGAAGAGACCAGTAATGCTCCACAGAGCCCTACTTGGTTCAGTTGAAAGATTTATCGGAGTTCTTACAGAACACTTTGCAGGTAGGTTCCCACTTTGGATTAACCCAAGACAAGTAGAAGTAATCCCAGTAGCAGACAGATTTGCTGACAAGGCTCATGAAATTGCAAAAGAAATCGAAAAAGCAGGTTTCAGGGTAGGAGTAGATGAGAGAAGCGAAGGCGTTGGCTACAAGATTAGATCTGCTCAAATGATGAGAACAAACTACATGCTAGTAGTAGGTGATAAGGAAATTGAATCAGGTCTCCTAACAGTTAGAAATAGGGACGGCGAAGAAACAAAAGACGTTAACCTTGCTGACTTCATCGCAAAAATCTCTGAAGAAAGAGATTCTAAGTCAAGAAAATCAATCTATTAAGCCATGAATTTTAATGCGATTATCCTAGGCACTGACCACAACTCCTATTCGGTTGCCAGAAGTTTTTATGAAGCCTTTGACAAAAAACCAATAGTAGCTGGGTCAGCAGTCCTAGTTCCCTTTTATAAAACAAGAATTGCAGACGTTTATACTGAGAAAAATTTTTCGGCAGATGATAAGATTTTTATCGACACCCTAAATAAGATAGCGAAAGCTAGGCCAGAAGAGGACTTTATCTTCTTTGCACCTACCGAACACTATGTAGACCTCTTGGTAAGAAATGCTAAGGACTTTGATTTTTCCTACCATATCCCTTACCCAAACCCAGACATGGCAAGTAAACTCCTCAAAAAATCTGAGTTTTATAAGATTCTAGAAGAAATTGGAGTTTCCTACCCTAAGTCCTATGTGGCTGATAGGGAAAATTATAAAAATTTAAACCTTGATGGAGAATTATTCTTAAAGGCTGATGAGTACGATGACTTCATAGCAAGCGACATAAAGATTAAGCAAAAGGGCTACCATGCCAAAGACAGGGCTGAGGCTATAAAAATCTTGGATAATATCTACGATAGCGACTACCAAGGCCATGTCATAGTTCAAGTCTTTATTCATGGAGGCCAGGGCACTGAATATTCCCTAAATGGATATAGGTCAAAAGATGGCAAGGTATCAATGGTGCTTGCGAGAAATCTTTTATCTGACATGAGACCGATGTGGGTAGGCAACCACCTAGTTCAAGTCGATCACGAAGACAGCGAAATGTATGCTATTGCAGAAAAAATTACAAATAGCCTTTCCTACGAAGGACTTTTTAATTTTGACTTTAAAAAAGATTCAAAAAGTGGTAAGGTCTATACCCTAGAGATGAATATTAGACAAGGCAGGACCTTTTATTATTCAACCCTAGCTGGGGTGAACCTAATAAAAATTGCCACAGAAGATATGGTTTTAGGAAAATCTGTAAGCGAGAGGACCAAAAGAGCTTTCATGCTTACAGCAATAAATAAAGACGTGGCGAGAAATCACGTTGACCCAAGTCTTCTAGGAGAATTTGATGATAAAAAAAGAAATGAAAATTCTGCCATCCATATAATCAATAGTGATGATGACGGAATTATGAGAAATCTCAGGGTGAAAGATGCCCTAAGACGTCAAGAAAAAGAGCTATACGATTAAAAAAAGAGATAGTAGCCTAGGGCTCCTATCTCTTTATATTGTTATTAGCGAGAAAGGAGCTTATATGAGCGAAAAAATAGAAAATAAAAATAGGATGGGAACTGAGCCCATACCCTCCCTCTTATTTAAAATGAGTCTGCCGATTATCATTTCATTCTTGGTCCAATCGGTCTACAACCTTGTGGATTCGATTTTCGTAGCGAGACTTTCTGAAAAGGCCCTCACAGCTGTTTCCCTTTGCTTTCCTGTCCAAAACATAATGGTGGCTTTCGCAGTTGGAACAGGTATAGGTACAACAGCCTTGCTTTCAAGATATCTGGGCATGGATGATAAAAAAAGAGTCGGAGTAATAGCGACCCATGGCCTAATCTTAGCGGCAGCATCCATGGCAGCCTTTATGTTATTTGGTATATTTTTTACAGATTTTTATGCGAAAAGTCAGTCCACAGACCCAGAAATCATCCAGTACACCAAGGATTATTTATATGTGATTCTGCTATTCTGTGGTGGTGTATTTTTCCAAATATTTTTCGAAAAAACCCTCCAATCAACAGGCAACACTGTCTACACCATGATTACCCAGGGGACAGGAGCGATATTAAATATAATTCTTGACCCGATTATGATTTTTGGTCTTTTTGGTTTTCCAAAACTTGGCGTTACAGGCGCTGCTCTTGCGACTGTAATCGGTCAGACTGGTGGATCTTTGGTAGGAGTTTATTTCCATAGCAAGAAAAATAGGGATGTGAATTTTATTTTCAGAAATTTAAGCTTCCACATGGATAATATCAAACAAATTTTTTCAATTGGTCTTCCTTCTGTTTTGATAAGTGGGATTGGCTCTGTGGTTTTGTTTTTTATTAATAATATGCTCTACACTTTCGGCGCTTCAGCCGTAGCGGCCTATGGAATTATGTATAAGCTCCAGTCCTTTTCTTTTATGCCTATGTTTGGGATTTCAAATGCACTTTTAGCTATAGTTTCCTATAATTATGGGGCGAAAAACAAGGAGAGGATTAGGGAAGCGATTAAAATTGCCTTTGTAGCATCCTTTGTTATTGTTGGTTTATCAGTTGTTTTGATGTGGATATTTTCCAAACAATTGTTTGACCTCTTTTCTGCGACAGATGTCATGAGAGAAATCGGCGTGCCAATGATTAGGATTGTTTCACTTTCCTTTATAATTTCCACCCCATCAGTAGTGGGCGTGGGAGGAATATTTCAGGCTATTGGAAACTGGAAGTTTCCTGTGATCCAGTCATTCTTAAGACAGGTTATCCTTCTTCTGCCAATTTTTTATATTTTTACAAGGCTTGGAAGTCTAAATTTTGCTTGGTGGGCCTTTCCTATAGCTGAAATTTTAAATGCTATAGTTTGTGTGATATTTTTAAGAAAGGATATTAGGGAAAAAATTGATATCCTCTAAAATTAAGCAAAATAAAAGACCAGAAGTCTTTAATCTTTCCAAAGATGGGAAAGGAGAAGACTTTCTGGTCTTATTTTTTATTTTGTGGCTGTCTTGTAGATTTCGTCTAGGTAACCAACTGTGCTTGATAGAGTTGCTTCTGAGATGGCGTCTACTGGTTTGCCAGGTTTGCTGCCGTCAATTAGGTCCTTGATTTCATCAGGAGTCTTACCTACAACATAGGCTTCGATAGCGTTTAGGCTTTCTCTTAGGGTGTGACTAGCCTTGGCAATTTCCTTCATTTGTTTAGAATATTCTTCGTTATTTTCTAGTTTAGATGCTAGGACTTTTTTGGAATCAGCGTAGTTTTCACCAAATTTCTTATCAGAGTTTGGTACGCCCTTACCTTCCATATATTGGTATTCATCGATATTTGCTGCTATAATTTTGCCATCTTCCATGACAACAAAGGTATCTGTGATGGCATTTTTGTTGCCAGCTGTACCAAAGTTTTGCTTGATTTGTATATCATCATCCTTGTTAGCTTCAAAAACTGTTGTGTTTTCGTCATCCTCTGCTGTTTCGATTATGGCTTCTAGGTAGCCTTTTGTATCAACAAGAGTAGCTCCTGTGACAGAATCAATAGCCTTGCCATCTTCTGCCCCAGCTACAACTTTTTTAAGTTCATCTATGGTTTTACCTTTAACAAAATCTTGGATAGCCTTAAAGTTATCTGCGATTGAAACTGTAGCCTTAGCTTTTTCCTTCATGAGAGCTGAATATTTTTCATCATTCATAAGCTTTGATCCTAAGAACTTGCCTTCCTTATTGCCAGATTTAAATTCTGTATCAGAATCTTGGTTTGGGAGAGCGAGGAAACCTGAACCTTCATCGAAGAATTGAAATTCATCAATAGCTGCATCTACAATTTTATCCCCATCTGTAATAACAGCGATTCTTGCAAAAGAACCTTCGCCATGAGGTGCTCTTAGGCTTCTTCTAAGAACGAGTTTGCCCTCTAGGGTTGACTTTGCTTTATCTAAAGCATCGCTTGCCTTATCCTTTGCTTCATCTTTTACATCTTCTGCCTTATCTTTAGTATCTTCTACAGCTTCTTCAACTTTTTCCTTAGCATCCTTAGCTGCATCATCTACTTTTTTGCCGGCATTTTGAGCACATCCTGCAAAACCTAGTGAAAGGGCTACAAGTAGCGCTGTTAATTTAAATTTATTTTTCATAATATCCTTCCTTTTCAAAATATTCTTTTCGTGTGAACATTTACCATATGAATTATACGGAAACGACAATCAATTGCAATTAATCGGTAAAGATGTCAGAAAAACGTATGAAAAACAATCCTTTTTAAACAAAAAATCCTTGGCCCTCCACAAAAAAGTGGGGTTTGAGATTAAAGCTAAGATGGAAAATACTTTGCTATTGGCGATTGTAAGTTAAGAGGATTTGATATTGAAAAAAGATTCGACTAAGAATAAAAATTTTGGGTAAAATATTAAAAACAAATCTTATATGGAGGGCTTATGTTTGGTGTGTTAGAAGCTGGTGGCACTAAGATGATTTGTGCTGTTGGCAATCGAAATTTAGAGATTTTAGATCAAGTTAGGATTGCTACAAGACGTCCAGAAGAAACTTTCGATGAAATTAAGGAATTTTTTGCAAAATACAAGACAGATATAGAATCAATAGCTATTGGCTCTTTTGGGCCTATTGAGGTAAATCCAGATTCGGATGATTATGGGAAGATTTTAAATACTCCTAAAGAGGGATGGAAAGATTTCAATATTATAAAATGTCTTGAGGAAGATTTTTCTGTGCCAATTTATGTCACAACAGATGTGAATGCTTCAGCCTATGGTGAATACAAGGTTGGATGCGGTGAGGGTAAGGCTAGCCTTGCTTATTATACTGTTGGAACAGGTGTGGGTGGCGGTTTTGTCCAAAATAATAATTTCCTAGGTGGAGCTAGCCATCCAGAAATGGGCCATATGATTATTAAAAAAGACCCAAGGGATACGTACGAGGGCGGATGTATGTGCCACGGTGACTGCCTTGAAGGCCTCGCATCTGGTCCAAATATTGAAAAAAGACTTGGCAAAAGTGGACAAGATCTTGAGCCAAATGATGAATTTTGGGATATAGAGGCGGGTTACCTAGCCCAGGCCGTCTACAACACAAGCCTTATGTTTAGTCCTGATGTCATTGTATTTGGCGGTGGGGTTATGCAAGTTGAGGGATTAATTGAAAAAGTTAGGGAAAAATTCAAAGAATTGATGAATGGATATATAGAAATAAAGGAGCTAGAATCTTATATAGTAAGACCAAAATATGATGGAAAGTCAGCGACATACGGACTTTTAATCCTAGCCCAAGAAATTTTATAAAAAAACAAGGCCCCTAATAAGGGCCTCAGAGCGTCGACAAACCCACTAATAAATTGGATTTATCGGCGCTTTTTCTATATTTATTCTCAAATATATTAATTTTTCAAATAGTAATGCAAATCTTTCGGTAAATGGAGGGAG
>NZ_GG666044.1:429925-464505 GCF_000156575.1 Anaerococcus lactolyticus ATCC 51172 | reverse complement strand
GGGCCCCTAATAAGGGCCTTTTATAATGGGCAAGATAAGTTAAAAGAATTTTATAAGCATCATCTGCTTGAAAGGGAGGAAGGTCTTGCTCATTATCCTTAATTTTAGCAAACTTTTTTCTTATCCAAGTAGGTGCCAAGTAGAAAACCAGCACCGAGACAAGCAAGGAATACTAAAATTATTTTATCTTTTAAAACTAGACTAGAATAAGCTCCAACGGCACAGCCTAGCTGGGTGAAAAGCATCTTGAACGAACTAAAATCGTTTTCTTTATAGTCAAACATAGGGATTCCTTTCTATGAAAAATCACACTCACGTCTTCTAATTATCTATTTACTTAGATAACTTATTGATACTTATATTCTACCATACTTTTATTACTTTATCAAGATAATATGGTGAGAATATTTAAAAATTACAAAAAAAATCCCAAAAGCAAATTAATGCTTCTGGGATAAGAGTTTTAGATTTTAAGATTTTTCTTAGTTCTATGATGAGATTTCTACAGTTTTTGCGATCCCATCTTCTACATAGATTATCAAAGCAAGGCCAGTATCCTTGCATTCCTCCAAGTATTTGAGGAAGTCTTCTTTGGTGAATTTTTGGGCAGGGGCCATGCCTCCTACAGCCTGAAATTCAGTTTTGTCATTAATCACAAACTTATGGTCTTCTTCGTTTTTAATTTCTTCGACCTTTTCGTAGTTGTCAGGATCTTCGTGGTAGTCAAAGGAGCCTGAAATTACTAGCTTATCATCTTCGATTTTGTAGGCATAGGCTGTAGATGTGATATAGTCATCTGCCTCGCCTTTTAGCTTGGCTATGAGGGTTGTGACATATTTTCCGTCTTTTGTGTGAAGGTTTTTATCTTCGCTTTCCTTTTTATCCTTATCGCTATTTTCTTTTTTATCTTCGGTATTTTCTAATTTAGATTTGTCTATATTATCTTCTGCTGGTTTGTTTTCTTTATTCATATCTTCATCAGCTTCTACTATTTGATTTTCTGCATTTTTGTCTGTTAAGCCCATTTGTTTTCCATCACAGCCTACAAGGCTTAGGGCCAAGAGTGATAAAATAACTGGTTTTAATAATTTATTTTTCATATTACACCTCTAGTGATATTATACCCCAAAGCTGAGAGATAAAACTTAAAAAAATTTTAAGCCTTCATTTGTAGAAAGATTTTTATTTTGTTCCAAGTTTTCTTATTTTACCAGAAATTTTCAAAAAGTTATAATCAATTATAGGTTTACAAGTTTTAAAAATTCAAAAATGGATATAAATAATAGTGAGAAAAGTGTTTTAAAAGCTAGGTTTTAAATGTGTTTGGTTAAGCTTTTTAACCTTGCTAGACGATTGTTAATTAGGACAATTAACTTTTAGCTATTTTTGAAGAAAGGAGAGTTTTGGCAAACAAATTTATAAGATATTTGTCATAAAAAATATATTTGACAAAACGTTTTCTTAAGGCTACAATAGTAGTATAAGGATAATAATGTAAGGAGGATTATATGCTTTTTAAGACAACAGAACAACACGAAGAGCTCAGAAAAAAAGTCAGAGCTTTCGCAGAAGAGAAGGTAAAACCAATAGCCTTTGAACTTGACCAAAAAAACGAATTTCCTGATGATATAGTTAAGGAAATGGGTGAACTTGGACTTATGGGTATTCCATATCCAAAGGAATATGGTGGAGCTGGTCTTGATGTAATTTCTTACGCAATTACAGTAGAGGAATTATCTAGAGTAGATGGTGGTGTTGGTGTTATTTGCTCAGCTCATACATCTTTAGGTTCTTGGCCAATCTTTGCCTTCGGTACTGAAGAACAAAAACAAAAATATCTTGTTCCACTCGCTAAGGGTGAAAAAATAGGTGCTTTTGGTCTAACAGAAGAAAACGCTGGTTCAGATGCTGGTGGTACAGAAACAACAGCAGTTCTTAATGGCGATCACTATATATTAAATGGTAAAAAAATCTTTATCACAAATGCTCCAAAGGCTGATACTTATGTAGTATTTGCAGTTACAACACCTGGTATAGGTACTCATGGTATTTCAGCTTTCATCGTAGAAAAAGAATTTGAAGGCTTCACATTCTCTGACCACTATGACAAACTAGGTATCAGATCATCTTCTACAGCTGAATTGCATTTTGATAATGTAAAAGTTCCAAAAGAAAACCTACTTGGTAAAGAAGGCCAAGGTTTTGCTATAGCTATGGCTACCCTTGATGGTGGTAGAATCGGTATAGCTTCCCAAGCCCTAGGTATTGGACAAGGTGCATATGAATCCGCCCTTGCTTATGCAAAAGAACGTGAACAATTTGGTATGCCAATAGCTCACTTACAAAGAAATACATTTAAACTTGCTGATATGGCAACATACTTACGTGGTGCAAGACTTATGATTTATTCTGCTGCAGAGCTTAAAGAAAATCATGAAAGATATTCTGCAGAAGCCGCTATGGCTAAACAAGTTGCATCAGATTTAGCAATGAAGATTACAACTGAAGCAGTTCAACTTTACGGTGGTTCAGGCTTCATTAAGGGTGTTGATGTAGAAAGATTCTTCAGAGACGCTAAGATTACACAAATCTATGAAGGTACTAACGAAATCATGAGAGTAGTAGTTGGTGCTCACACTGTAGGACGTGCTCCTAAGATGCAAAGAGCTGGTTCAAAAGGTAGCGCTGCTCCAATAGCAGGCGTTCGTAAGGGTGAAATCTTCGAAGGAGACCCAAAAGAAGCAGTTAAAAACCTAGTAGCAGCTCTAAAGAAAGATGGTTATGACTTTACTGTTGGTATAGACCCAATGACACCAATTGCTGAAGCATCAAGAGTTGTCGTAGCAGGTCGTGGTATAGGTGAAAAGAAAAACATGAAACTAATAGAAGAACTTGCTCACCAAGCAGGTGCAGCTATTTCATCATCTAGACCAGTAGCAGAAACATTAAAATACGTTCCACTAGACAGGTATATCGGTATGTCTGGTCAAAGCTTTAAGGGCAACCTTTACATCGGCGTAGGTGTATCAGGAGCTGGCCAACACTTAAAAGGAATGAAAGACGCATCAACAATCGTTGCAATCAACAACAGCAAAAACGCACACATCTTTAACAACTGTGACTATGGTATAGTAGGCGATGCTATGGAAATTCTTCCACTATTAATCAAAGAACTTGATAATGGACAAGAAAAGAAACCAGCACCAGCCCAACCAAAAATTAAGAGAAGCAAACCAAGAAAGATGGCTCCAAAAGAAGACATTTATGTAGACTTAGGTTCAGGCTATGAATATGACCCTAAAGTAGGAGATCCAACTCAAGGAATCGAGCCAGGTACTCCATTTGACAAACTTCCTGACAGCTGGGTATCACCTGTTTCTGGCGAAGCCAAAGAAGAATTCATTAAAATGGAATTCCCAGCAGATAGAAAGTAAGTAGGAGGAAATAATGTATACAGTTAGAAAAGTAACAGATGATTTATATTATGTAGGTGGAGACGACAGAAGATTAGCCTTATTTGAAAATATATTTCCAATACCTGAAGGTGTATCATACAACTCCTACCTATTAATGGACGAAAAAACAGTTTTAGTCGATGCGGTAGACTGGGCAATCACAAGAGAATACATGGTAAATGTAGCAAGAGTCCTAAACGGAAGAGACCTAGACTACTTAATCGTTCACCACATGGAACCAGACCACTGTTCATCAATAGAATTGATGCTACAAAGATATCCAAACCTAAAAATAATTTCTTCTGAAAAAGGAATTATGTTCATGAGACAATTCGGCTATCACGTAGACGACAGATACATCGAAGTAAAAGAAGGCGACACAGTAAGCTTTGGTAAACACGAATTCACCTTCGTAGAAGCACCAATGGTACACTGGCCAGAAGTATTAATGAGCTATGACTCATACGACAAAGTCCTATTCTCAGCAGACGCCTTCGGATCATTTATCGCAAACAACGGTAGACTATTCGCAGACGAAGTAAACTGGGACAGAGACTACCTAGACGAAGGACGTAGATACTACACAAACATCGTAGGAAAATACGGTACATTCGTACAAAAAGCTCTAGAAAAAGCAGGTGGCCTAGACCTTAAATACATCTGCCCGCTACACGGCCTTGTATGGAGAGACAACTTCGGCTACATCATCGACAAATACGTACACTGGGCAACCTATGAACCAGAAGAAGAAGGTGTTCTAATCGTATATGCATCAATGTACGGCAACACAGAATTTGCAGCCCAAGCCTTAGCAAGCAAGCTATGTGAAAGAGGCATGACCAACATCTCATTAAGAGACGTATCAAGCACACATGTATCAACTCTAATTGCAGAAAGCTTCAAATACTCAAACATCGTCCTAGCATCAGTAACCTACAACCTAGGCATCTATCCAGTAATGCTCAACTACCTAGAAGATATGAAAGCTCTAAACCTACAAAACAGAGCAGTATCAATCATCGGTAACGGAACATGGGCTCCACAAGCAGCAGAAAAAATGGAAAAATTCTTAGACGAAGAAATGAGACTAATGGACGTCCTACCAGAAGGTCTAGATATGGTATCTTCACTAAAGAAAGCAAAAGAACCAGACATGGATGCAATGGTAGACGGAATCTTCGACTCAATGAAGAAGAGAAGAGAAGAAAAAGAAAAAACAGCTTCTCAAAACAAAGGCAAAAAATAAATAAAAAACTAAAGGCGAGGAAATCCTCGCCTTTTTGCATATTGTCTAAAAATTTTTGTCGCCGACTGCTATATTAACACTTAAAGTAGTAATAATGAAAATTTTCTTATTTCAAATACTTACAAAATTTGTAATTGTATTTTTTTTAAGTCATGTTATTATTTAATTAACAAAAATGAGGAGGATATTATGAAAAAAATAATTAAAATCATAGCCCTAATATTGATACTAACAGCCTGCTCATCTCAAGGCAAAGTCAAAAATCCTGCCACCCAGGAATACAAGGCAGGAACAGGCAATATTCAGGGGAATGTAGATGTAGAAAAATATTTGGAAATAGATCAGAGATTTGACATAGGGGCAGATAAGAATGGTATGGCAGTATTCAAAGACCCTCACAAAGCTTACCAAGCCCTAACAGAAAAATACTCCGACGGCATAAAACTTATCCAAAAAGAATTTGACCTAGAAGATTTAAGCGAAACATCCTATGAAGACTACAAAACCTATGGTTGGCAGGTAGAAACTGGCACTCCAGAAGAAAAGAATCAAGCAAAGTTTGTAACAGGATTTTTTGATATTTATGAAAATAGTTTTGAGTAGAAGCTAAGGCATCTACCATAGAAAAGGTAAGGTTCTAAAGGTTTATAAAAGCAAATAAAACTGGTCTCCGACTCATATCGGAGGCCAGTTTTTTAATAATAAAATTAAAATATTTTTACTTATATACATTTATAGTTACAAAAAATCAAATGAATTCGAAATTTACATTTTGAAATTTATTATAAATTATATTCAATATAGAGATTGCTATAAGATATTGAGGAGTGAGTATAACTGATTAATAAATTAACACATATAGTCACCTGTCGTAATTATATGACAAAGTATAATTGAAAGATTTAAAATTATATTATATACTTTAGTTAGGAGATGGGAAATGCTAGGTGATAGGGAAATAGAAATTTTAGATGTTTTGATTAATGCGGAAGACGTCAAATCAAATGACTTGTCTACAAAATTTAATGTTTCTAATAGAACGATTTTGAGGGATTTGCGTAAAATATCTAATTTTCTTGAGAAATATGGGGACAAAATAAACTCGTCTAAAGATGGGTATAAACTTATATCTACCGATAAAAATAAATTAAAATCTATAATAAGAATTATAAAATTAAAACAATACAATGATATTTACAAACAATTATTTTTATTTATTGTAGAACACGATAATATTAAAGTTTCTGACCTCGCACTAAAATTTTATTTAAGTGAATCTAGTATAAAGCAAAAATTGAATATGTTAAAAAAGAAAATAGATAAGTATAATATTAAGCTGCTAATGGTATCTGGTAAAATTTATATTGATGGTTTGGAAAAAGATATTAGAAATTATCTGGTAGATAATTATATGGTAGTAAAAAATAATATTTTATATCATACGTTACTTGAATTATCGGGCATTCCATCTATAGATATCATAAAGAAGCTAATAAGTAAAGAACTGATAGACAGAAGTATAACGATATCTGATTACGATTATTCAAAATTAATATCTTTGATTTTAGTTAGTTATTATAGAGCTGAATATTCTATTTATCTATCTCAAAGTTATATAAATCCAATAATTTTAGATATAAATAAAAAACTAGCCATTGAACATAAAATCCAACTCTCTAAAAAAGATTGTGCATACATCACAGAAAATTCTATTTTTAATAAATATATGTATGATGATTTAGACTATAAAATAAATAAAATTGTTGATGAGGCATTATCAAAGATATGTAAAACATCTTCTAATATTTATTCTTTTGATGATGAGTTTATTAAAGCTATTAATTTTCATTTAAAAATATTAATACATCGCATGGAATTAAATGATAAAATTAAAAATCCATTAGTTAATGAAATAAAAAGAAAATTCATCCTAGAAATGAATGATGCAATGATAATAAAGGATATGATATATGAGCATTTCAATATACAAATAGATGAGGATGAAGTATCCTATCTAGCCATATATCTTATGTCGTCAAAGATTAGCTCAAAAGATAAAAAAAACGTTATCATAATATGTAATTTCGGTATAGGTGTATCGCAAATTGTTAAAATGAAGATAGAACAGCAATACAAGAATTTAAATATAATAGGGGTTTATCCGTTGTCCAATTTAGACTTAGCTATATCAAAGAACCCTGATTATATAATATCTACTGTTAACATTGATGTTGATACAAAAGGAATTCCAGTTGTTGATGGAACTAAAGTTATATACAGTAACGAGCCATTAGTTTTCGCAGAAAGAAGTATAAAAGATATTCTGAATAAAAATTTATTTTTTGATATTGATGTTGCAAGCAAGGAAGAGTTTTTTAATGTTAGCCAAAAATTAATCTTAAAAAATAATTCGGAAATGACTGATAAAAAATTAGATGTGGTAGAGAACTATGATTATTCAGTATCAACAGATATCGGAAATCTAGTAGCTATACCTCACGCAGTATTAGAGGGGGATTTTAAATCTTTTGTTGCTATTTTCAGACTTAAGAATCAAATAATTTGGAACAAAGAAAATGTAAAATTTGTTTTTTTAATAGTAATAAATAAAAAAGAAAAGTTTTATATTGATGAATTAAAGTACTTATATAATTATATTTTAGATCCTAGTAATTTGTCTTTTATGATAAACGCTAGTAATTATGATGAGTTTGTGGAAAGGATTTTATAGATGAAATTAGTCGATTTATTAAATGAAAATACAATACAAATTAAAGACAATGCAGATGATTGGATTGATGCTATAAATATTGGGGTTGGACCACTATTAAAAGGAGGCTACATTACTGAAGAATACGTCCAGTCAATGATTAGCGCGGTGAATGAGTATGGACCGTATATGGTTTTAGCGGATGATTTTGCTTTAATGCATGCTAGACCAGGTATTAGCGTAAATAAAATAGGACTATCTATGTTAATATTAAAAAAACCTGTAAATTTAAAAGGTAAAAGTGTAAGGGTGTTTTTGTTTCTAGCTGCTTTAGATAATAAATCTCATATAGAATACTTAATGAAAATAACCAAAATATTATCTGATAATCAAAAATTTAATATTATAAAAAAAGGAAATAAGAATGAAATAATAAATGTCATAAAAGGAGGTGATTAAGATGAAAATATTAGCAGTATGTGGATTTGGTGTTGGATCCTCTATGGTTCTTAAAATGACAATAGAAAAAGTTTGTAAGGAGTTGAATCTAGAAGCAAATGTAGACAATTTAGATTTGAGTTCTGCAAAAGCTGAATCGGCTGATTTTATTTTGACTAGTAATGAGTTGGCAGATGAACTTAGAAAATCCAAAAATATTCCTATATATCCAATAAAAAAATATATGGACAAGGAAGAAGTTAAAAATGCTATTGAAGATTATTTATCAACATTATAGGAGAGTATTATGAATTTTATAACAGACTATATTTTAAAAAACCCACCTGTACTTTTAGGTTTAATATCAATATTGGGACTTATCGTCCAAGGTAAAAAAATTGATGAAGTTATTAAAGGAGGACTTACAGCTGCATTCGGCATGGTTATACTAAGTAAAGGGGTTGACATGCTTGTAGGTTCTATAGTTCCGATTAACAGTGCATTTCAGGAGACTTTATCATCTGGTGCTATAAATGAAGGTCTAAACGATGTTAGTTTTACTGACACTTATGGTGGTAGTGTAGGTTTATCAATGTTTTTAGGTCTTGCACTACATTTATTAATCGCAAGATTTACTAGGGTAAAGACAATATTTTTAACTGGTCACATGATTTGGTGGTTTCCTTTTATATTTGTAGCTGCTGGAGTTGAAGGAGGTTTGTCAGGGATTTCTTTAATAATATTTGGAGCAATATCATCTGCGCTTTATTGGTCTTATATGCCATGGATAATGAGAAAATATGTGTGGGCAGCAACAGAAGATGAATCTTTCTTGATAGGACATCCTACAGGGATATTAAGCTTGATTTCTGGATTTGTAGCCAGTAAAGTAGGTGATAAATCTAAATCTACAGAAGATATAAACGTTCCAAAAAGTTTATCATTTTTTAGGGAAATTTCAATTACAGGCGGAATTATGATGGTTATCATGTACTTAGTTACAGGAATAATAACTCCTAACTTGGTTTCAGAAGGTGAAAACTTGGTAATGGTTGCGATAGGCAATGGTTTAAGCTTTGGAGCTGGACTATTGATTATGTTATATGGCGTAAGAATGTTAATAAATCAAATTATACCAGCATTCCAAGGTATATCAGAAAAAATTATACCTAATGCAATTCCTGCTTTTGATTGTCCGATTTTATTTAATTATAGACCAAATGCTGTAATAATTGGTTTCATAATTGCAATGATTGTATCAACTGTTCTAATAGTTATATCAAATATTTACAGTATATTTGGTGTCATTCTAGTACCTTTAGTTATAACTAGCTTTTTTGAGTGTGGTGCAGCAGCTGTTATTGGAGAAGGACAAGGAGGGTTACGAGGATCAATTATTGGTACTGCAGTTGCAGCAGTTGTAATGGTATTCATAATGGGGATATCAGTAAAATTCTTCTCAAACACTATACAAAATTGGTTGTTGATTTTTGGAGGAAATGATTTCTCTTTCTTTGGACCTATTGCTAGATTCTTATCAACACTATTAAGCAATGTATTTTAAGAGATGGGGGTAATTAGTGTTTGAGTACATTGATAGAATAAAAGAGATATTAAACGAAGTTGAATCTAAAGAAAAAGAAAATATTGTAAAAGCTTCTAATATGATGGTTGATGCAATATTGAATAAACAGAATATATATATTTTTGGTGCAAGTCATGCGGGAATTTTAACTCAAGAGATGTTCTATAGAGCGGGTGGACTTATAACTATAAATCCAATATTTGGTAAAGAATTAAGTTTAAGCAATGAGCCAATTACTATAACTAGTAATATGGAAAGACTGCAAGGATATGGTAAAATATTGGCAAATACTAGAAAAATAAGTAAAGATGATATTTTAATTTTGCATTCTGTATCTGGTAGGAATCCAGTAACGGTGGAGTTGGGCCTAACTGCTAAAGAAAAAGGAGCTAAAATTATAAGTATTACTAATTTAGCGTATTCAAAGAGTACTAAATCAAGAGACAAATCGGGTAAATTGCTTTATGAAATTTCAGATCTTGTTATTGATAATCATGGAAGTATTGGGGATGCAGAAATTGAAATTAAAGATGGATTGAAAGTTTCACCTACTTCTACAGTGATAGGCGCTTCGATTTTAAATACGGTCATAAGCTTAATAGCAATGTCATTAGAAGATAAGTCAGTTGATGTATTACCGTTTTTCTATAGTGCTAATTTGGATGGCGGAGATGAGCTAAATCTTCAAATACTATCAAAATATGAAGAACAAATCGATTATAAATATTAAAGTGAAAAGATAGTTTGATTATTGAAAATAGGGCATGAAATTATAATTAATAAAAAAGTTATTGATTTTAATTATGCAGTATAAAACACAATATATATTGCTTACATATAAGTATAAATAAAAGTGACAATATTTGAAATGAGAAAATAAGAAACTCAGGATTTTAAATGTAAAATCCTGAGTTTTTTATTGCAATATCTATTAATATATTTATAATAATTTACATTTTAGTATTGTTTCATGAGCTTTGGACATTGAGATTTTAATAAGAATTGATATGATACTTCTCTTTATAAGTTAATAATATTTTTAATTCTTAACACAAAATTTACTGATTCAAATTAATTTTGATAAAGATAGTTGAATTTATTAATATAAATCAAAATACGAAGGAAAGTGTAAAATATTTGCAATTAAGTTAAAAATGGTTTATAATTTCTTTGATAGTGATAATAGTTATCACGATTAATGTATTATTTTAAGGAGTATTATGAAAAACAAATATAGATTAGCCCTTTGCCTTGCTTTGTCAGGTGCAGTTTTGGCAGGAACAACCAAGGGAGGAGTAATAAGTTATGACTCTTCTTCAATTATTAGTTATGCAAGTCAAAATAGGATAAAAAGGTCTACTGGTGGAACTTTTCAAAGAGTTTACATGGATAAGGACTTTTTGGAGAGCATAAAAAGTGTTAAGGTAAATGATGAAACCTACATAAAAACCGAGAAAAGTAATTCTTTTCAAACAAAACTTTACTATCTCAGGATATACGAAGATGGTAATGAATATAGTATCCAGTTTTATGGTTTGCAAGCTGGGGATAAGGTTACCTTAGAGACAGATACAGTATCTCTTAAGTTTAAGATAAAGGATCCCCAAGGCTTTTCAGGAATTATAGATCCTAATACTATTAGCGAAGAGCCTATAAATAAGGGTGGGGCAAAGCCAGACCCAGGTCAAAAACAACCTGATGGCCAAGCTGGTACAGAAGATGCTAGTAAGTATATAAAAAAGATTGAGACTAGTCTGAGGACTACCACTATAAGGATGGATGATGATTTTGTAAAAAGTATTGAAAGTATCGAAGTTAATGGAAAAAAATGGAAAGAAAAATCTGGTAGCGGTATCTCTGATAAGGGTCTTTATTACCTAAACAAGGGTGATGACGCTGATGGATGTGGTGTTAAGTTCGCTAAATTTGCTGAGGGCGATAGGGTTGTGATAAAGACAAAGGATAAAGAACTATCTTTCACCGTTGCTAATCCTAGTGACTCTGCCAGCTTTATAGAAAAGGGTTCATTAAAGGTTAAAAATATTTCGGCTAAGACTCAGCCAGACCCAGCAGGAAAAGAGGATGAGCCAGGCAAAAGTCAGGGAGAGAGTCCAGAAGAAAAAGATATAAGCTTTGTTTATGCTTCAAGCCCTTTCAAAAACACAATAAAATTATCTAAGGGCAAGTTTGAAAAGTCTAAATTAGAAAAGCTTATTATTAATGGAGTAGTCCAAACAGAAATATCCTCACCTTCAGGTACTTTTGGAAGGGATAAATATGCTTTTTCAGAAGATGGCGAGCTTTGCATCCGAGCTTTGGGTAAAAATCATACACTTTCCATAACCTATGCTGGCAAAGAATATAATTATATTTATGATGGAAACAAACTTGTTGAGAATAAGGATAAGAAAGAGATAAATTATAAAATTAAGCTTCATGGTGAGTTTGATTCGCTCTTAGTTGGTCAGAAAAAAATTGATGGTTATACTGGTGGAAGCGTGTCAATTTCAAATAATCCTAACTCAGTTTCAGTTAAATACACTGACAAAGATGAACCTAAGAAAGAAGACTGGAAAAAACTAGATGGCAAGGGCTCTGAATTTACAAATATAAAGGCTGTTATTAGCGACCCAGAATCCGGCATTGTGCCTACATTCAACTATGGCTCTATAAGCCTTAACGGAGATGTAAACAAAGAAGGAACTTTCCAAATTTGGCTAGAAGCAACTGATGTCTTCGGCAAGAAAATCATTTCCAACAAGGTGGATTGCCATGTCTACAAAGAAGGAAAAGATAAGCTAGAAGACCTTTTAATTACTGATAATTTTAGGCAGACCAAAGACGGAAAATATATGTGGGATATGAGACCTTGGAGAGTCACAAAATTTAATGACTCTGGCAAGGAAGTAAATGTTCCAAAGGGCCTAAAGGCTTGGTTTGGTTCTCATAAAAAGGACGTTTATGGTGAGCTAGGTTTTGAAACTCTAGAAGAACCAAGTCAAACCCTAGTTGTGGGCGAGGGAGCAAACCTAACCTTCAAGAATATGAAAATCTTTGGATCTGTAAAAATAATTGTCAAAGACGGAGGAGTTCTAAACTTAGATAACTCAGTAGTCTTTGGCAAGATTGAAGTATCTAATGGTGGAAAAATAAATGTAAACTATAACCCATACAATAATAAAATCACAGATGGAGCATCAATTTCAGGCCAAATCGTCCTTAAGGATGGAGCTATACTTGGCAAATCTTCTATTTATTCAAACACTAACTGGCTTGGTCAAGGCAAACTTGTAAATACAAATGACAAGCCAGTAATAAAAGTTGAAGGCAAGGCGAAAATAGAAGGTGAAGTTTATGTAAGGGGAGACCATGCTGCTACTCATTCAAAACACGGACAACCAGCCCTAGAAGTTGGTCCAAATGGAGAAGTAGAAATAGGTGAAAAATCATCCTTATATTTATATGGTGGAGGTATAAACCACCTAACAGAAGTAGGTGGAGACGCTCTTATATTAAAAGGTGGAAAGATAACTGGCAAGGGCAAACTTGTTGCTGTAGCAGGTGAAGGCATAGAAAGACAGGGCGGAAATGGTGTGTCTGGAACTGGTACTATTTCAGTAGCCAAAGCCTATATCAGAGGTGGTAATGGTAAAAAACCTGGAAAGGCTCTTGGGTCTGATAAAATAAAATTTGATGAAACCAAGGGACTAACTATTGACGGAAAGGTACCTACAACTTACGATCAACCTGTTCCAGAAGATTACTGGCACAACACCTTCAGGCCATTAGAAAAGGTAATTAATAAAATCAACTCTGCCCTAGAGGAAAACAAGGATAAGCCTATAAAGTCTAGTCCAGCTGATAAGAAGGAAACCAATCCAGTAGCACCTTCAGGCAATAAAAAACCTGCTGGTAAACAAAGAACTCACAGCACATATGGAACATCACAAGGTGGAAGCACAAAGGATTCTAGCCAAAAGAGAGATTTGAAAAAATATATAGATCAGCTCAAAGAGGCTATGATGGAGAATAAGATAGCAATTAAATCTGCTAAGTTTTTATTAGAAAATGCCCCAAAACAAGTGGCTCCAGTAAGAGATAAACTAATAAAACTTGTGGAAAATGCTAATAATATCATAGAAAAATCTCAAAACATCCTAAAGAAGTTGGGAGAAATTGAAGATTAAAAATAGAAAAAAGCTAGGAAATGAAATTTGGTAAATGCAAGCTAAGATTCGTATTAATTTGAAAAATCAGGCTTTAAATCCTAGGACCTTAAGGATGAATTGAGTAAAAATCCTTAGGATAAGTTCAAATTTGCCATATCTCAAAATGAAAACAAAAAACCAGGACCTGGATTAAAAATTAATCCAAGCTCCTGGTTTTTACTTATAGTATTTTTTTGTTTATGGCGTTGATTTTAATTTCCTTGCCGTCTTCTAGTTCGATTTCGTATTTCTCGCCGTCTCCGTCGTTGATTAGTTTCCACTCCTTGATTTTGCCACCACCGTTTGATTTTAGAGCTATATTCATAGCTTCTTCTGGTGGGATTGACTTTCCAAGATCAACAGGATTTTCTTTGTCATCCTTCTTTTCCTTTTCGGCATCGCTTGTTTCTGCTGTGTTGGCGTTTACCTTTAGCTTATATTCATCGCCATTTTTCTCACCTTCAAAAGTGTAGAAAGCTTCGCCGTTTTCTTCTTCGTAGGTGACTTCTGTGAGCTTGTAAGGTGCGCCACCAACATGACTTTCAAACTTATAGCTTGCTGCCTTAAGTGTTACCTTGTTGTTTGGAAGAACAATTTCAGCTTCGCTTTCTTTATTATTTTCGTTCTTAGCCTCTTCTTTTCCTTCTTCAGTAGGGGTGTCAGCCTTTTCTTCTTGTTTTGTCTCTTCTTTGTTTTCTGTTTTATTTTGATTGCATCCAGCGAAAACAAAAGTGCTTGCTAGAAGTAGTGCTAATAATTTTTTATTCATATGTACTTCCTCTTTTTAATTTATTTACATGTATGACTATACCAAAGAGGGAAAATTTTACAAATTTTAAAGTTTAATGCAAAAACCTATCAATAAAAGTAAAAATTTGGAAAATAAAGATAAAAAATAGACCCGAGGGCCTATTTTAAAATTATTTGATTATTTCGCCTGTTGCTGCATCTATTTTGACATCATCGCCATTTTCTATATCTATGTCATAAACAGCCCTGCCATCATCTATTTCTAGCTCGTATTCTACAACCCAGGCATTTTCTGCTTGACCTTTTAGGGCTTTTTCCATGGCCTCTGTTGCTGGGATAATTTTATTGAAATCTAGGGCTAATTTGTTTGTATCATCATCTTCATCGATTTCTTCTTCTACGATTTTTCCATTATCTGCAATTTTTAGTTTATATTCTTTGCCATCTTTGAATCCTTCTATTTCGTAATCTAAGGCTTCGTTAAAGAATGTTAATTTTAGTTTTGATATATTTATAGATCCTACGGTTCCATCACCGAATTTGTGTTCGTGGAAGATTTTTACTGCTTCTTCTGGATTTGTAGGTACTTGTGGTATTGGATCTCTGTCTGGATCTATTAGTGAATTTTCGTCAGCATCTTTTTTGGTGTTTTTCACTTCCTTGACACCCTTGTTTTCAGTTGTTTGACTTTCTTCTTGTTTAGTTTCTTCTTTTGGTTTTACCGCTTGGTTGCCGCATGCACCTAAAACTAAGGTTGTTGCTAATATCAAGATTAATTTTTTACTTTTCACAAATTTACCTCCATGCAAAATTCTTCTTATTTTAAAGTGAATCTTAGGCTCTATCTTACAATACTTATACCCATCACAATCAAAATTACACTTAAGACCTATGATTTTACATTATTAGAAAAAAATTTGAGAATAACAAATTTAACACCAAGCAAGAAATCTTAACCATAATTTAATAGTATTGTGATATAATCAAGATGAAACAAACTACTTTCAAGGAAGGGTAAGGATATGAAGGTATTAATAGTTGAAGATGAATTAGACTTATTAGATTCCATAGCTGAGGGGCTCACCCTTATGGGTTATGTGACAGATAAGGCGAGCAATGGTGATGATGCAATTGATATGGCTTTTGTAGAAAGCTACGACCTAATAATTTTGGATGTGAATTTACCAGGTAAGGATGGGTTTGAAGTTTTAAGGTCTATTAGACAATTTAACAAGGAAATTGCTATAATCATGCTAACTGCAAGGTCTGATATAGAAGACAGGGTTAAAGGCCTAGACCTCGGTGCGAGTGATTATATGGTTAAGCCTTTTGCTTTAAAAGAGCTTGATGCTAGGATGCGTTCACACTTGAGGGGCAAGAAAATCCACCAGTCGACAGTAATAAATATGTCGGGTTTAAGTTTTGATACTATAAAAAGAGAGGCGTCTTATGGTGGCAAAATTATTCCACTTACAGTCAAGGAAACGGGGATATTAGAATACTTGTTCCTAAATTCAGAGCGTTTTATATCTGCAGAAGAACTTATCGAACACGTTTGGGATTCAAATGCAGATGGATTTTCAAATACAGTTAGGGTCCACATGTCATCGCTTAGGAAAAAATTAAGGTCAGCCTGTGGTAAGAATTTAATTGAAAATGTAATTGGTAAGGGTTATAGGATTCATGAAACAGAAAATTTATGATTCGGTAGTCTTCAAGTTGATTCTGGCTGTTGTGGTGATTTTTATAATCATGCTCCTTGCTAGTATGTATCTAATTAACCGCAAACAGGCTATGGTAATTGATGCAGTAATTGAAGATATAAATGAAAATATGAGTTCGATGGATAGGTCCATGGTCCTATTTGTTGACTCATCCAAGCTCCAATCATTAAGTGATTTTACAGTTTATTTGATTCTTGTTATGTCTACTGTAATAATCCTAGGCTCCCTTTCCTTTGCCTTTATCATAAAAAAAATCCTCGCTCCCCTAAAAAAATTTCAAAAAAAATTAGGGGAAGTTGATATAGATAGGCCGGAAAGTTTTGAAAATCTGGTAATTCTCGATAACACCTCTAGTGAAATTGTTGAACTTTCACAGACCTTTGACAAGATGCTTAAAAAAATTTATGCCGACTACAAGAGACAGAAGGATTTTTCGTCAAATGTTGCCCATGAGTTAAGGACGCCAATCGCTGTTATGAAAAGTCAGCTTGATGTTTTTAGGCAAAAGACCGATGACGAGGATGCAAGAAAAATGCTAAGGGTGCTTGATAGCAATGTTAGTAAGCTAAATGGGCTTGTTGATGCCATCTTATCCTTGCGAAAAAAATCTAAGCTTAAATTTGTTGATGTAAACTTGGATATACTGGTCGATGAAATCATCCTTGACCTTGAGGATAAGGCCGAGGAGAATGGAATTGATCTTATAGTAAAAGATACTAATATTAGCCTTGTAACTGATGATGGTCTTCTTCAAAGGTTGGTTTTTAATATAGTTGAAAATGCTATTAAGTATAATAATCCGGGTGGAAAGGTAGAAATTTCTGCCAAGCAAGTTAAGGATATGGTGCAAATAATAGTTGCCGATACAGGTGTGGGAATTTCTCAGGCTGATAAGGAAAGAATTTTTGAACTTTTCTATCAAATTGATTCATCAAGAGGCCAGGAAGGTTTTGGCATAGGCTTGTCTTTATCAAAAACTATAGCAAATATGTTGGGAGCGACTATTGAAATTACAGATAATGAGCCTAAGGGTTCAATCTTTACTGTAAAAATCCCAAAGTCTTTATAAAAATTTAACAAAGTCTTTATTGGAATTTAACAAAGACTTTGATAGAATGTAGCTAATGAAAGAAAAGGTGGAAAAGATGAGAAAAAGAAAAACATACCTCCTCCTAGCTCTGAGCCTTGCCTTCATTGGCTTGGGGATCTATAGGAAAGAGGTTGATACAGTATTTATGAAGGCGATTAATTTGTGTTTGGAGTGTATAGGAATTGGATAAGTTAAAAAATTACAAAAAAATAATCATCCAAGCTCTATCCACCATCGCTCACAATTTTCATTTGGATAATTTCTTGAAGGGAAAAATCTACCAGGGAGCCGGCAAAAGGGCCTGCCTACCAGGGCTAAATTGTTATTCTTGCCCAGGTGCTGCAGGGTCTTGCCCAATAGGAAGTCTTCAGGCAGTAATAGGATCAAAAAAATATAAATTTTCTTTTTATGTTGTGGGTCTTATTATGTTTTTTGGAGTGGTTTTCGGTAGACTTATATGCGGATTTTTGTGTCCGTTTGGATTTTTCCAAGACCTACTTCATAAGATTCCAAGCAAGAAATTTTCAACAAAAAAATTAAAGGTACTCAGGTATATTAAATATATAATCCTCACTGGAATCCTAGTTGGGATTGGCTTTGCCCTAAAAGGGAAATTTGAAGTTGTACCTCCGTATTTTTGTAAGTACCTTTGCCCTCAAGGTATTATGGAAGCGGCTATTCCCCTTGCGGCAAGAAACATATCCTTAAGAGCAGCCCTTGGACCTTTATTTAGGTTCAAGTTTGTAATCTTGGTACTTACAATCATCCTATCTATCGGATTTTTCAGACCATTTTGCAAGTGGATTTGCCCGTTGGGAGCTTTCTATTCGCTCTTTAATAAGTATTCAATTTATCAATTGAAGTTAAACGAGGATAAGTGTATATCTTGTGGCAAGTGTGCGAGAGTTTGTAAGATGGATGTAGATATAAGACAGTCAACTACACATTTAGAATGTATCAGGTGTGGAGATTGTGTTAAGGCCTGTCCAACTAAGGCCATCATTAGTGAATTTATAAGAAAAAAAGGAGAAGAAAATGAAAAATAAAATAATTTTTGCATTAATGTTAGCAGGAGTGTTAGCAGGATGTGGAAAAAAAGAAGAAGCAAAAACAAAAGAAGATGTTGCACAAGAAGCTATAAGCCAAGCTGAACTTCCAGAAGGAGCTAAAATTACAAAGGATACAACAACTCCAATCGAAGAACCAAAGGTAGAAGGCGAAAAACCAAATACACTAGGAAAATTTGAAGCAAAAGACCAAGATGGCAAAAAATTTACCAACGAAGACTTCAAAAATTATGACGCTACAGTAATTAACCTATGGTTTACAGGTTGCTCTGCTTGCATAGATGAAATGCCAGAATTAAACAAAATTGCTGACGATTTCAAAAAGGATAAAAAGGTAAACTTCCTAACACTTTGTACAGATGCTCAGTATGACCAATCAACTATGGACGCCTTCAAGAGAATAGTTGGCGAAAACAAACCAACCTACCAAGCTCTTGGTGTTAAAAATGATGGCGAAATCAAAAAATACCTAGACCATGTATTTGCTTACCCAACTACAATCGTAGTTGACAAAAATGGAAATATTGTCGGCGAAGATGTGGTAGGAGCAATTACCGGAGAAGACCAATTAGCAAAATTAAAGGCAAATATAGACTTAGCTAAGAAGGCTTCAAACAAATAAAAATACTTTCCCCTATAAAAATTCTGTTTGCCCCGACCTAGTCGGGGTTTTCTTTTGCTTAAAATAAGTATTTTGATATAATAGGATATAGAAGAAGGAGGGGAAATGAGATATATAAAAATTTTTATAATTACTCTGATAGTCACTGTTATAATGGAGTTTTTGTCAAAATTTCTTTTGAAAAAATATGGCACAGACAAAACCTTATCTATAATCAAAACTATAGCTGTAGTTGCTATAGCAATGTTTCTTAAAGAAATTATTTAAAAAAACGCAGGCTAGGGTGTCTGCGTTTCTAGTTTATGCCTAAAAGCAAATATGAAAGATATTTATTTTTTATCTTGTAAATTATTTCGCTGATTATATACGAAGCGAGGATAGCTATAATTGAAATGGCGAGACTTTCTATATCAAAGCCAAGCTTAATTATCACAAATATAGCAGGGTAGATATAAACAAGGGTAAAGATTTGGTAGTCTAAAAAGCCCATGGTTGCTTCTTGGGTTACGGTCTTTAGGATTAGGTAGGCTAGGGGGAAAATTGTTAGTAAAAATCCATAATCGAATTTTAAATAAAATTCCTTTAGGTAGACTTCTCCTATGAGCATGATTATAGCAAGGATTAAAAGGGCGGGATTGAGCCTTGAAGCTGATCTTAATCTGATTGCCATTACATAGAAACTAAAATATAGGAAGAAATCTTCAAAGGGTTCAAGATTATAAAGCCTCTTGCTAAAAATTATTAGAAGGTAAAGGCCCAGAGAGAAGGCTCCTATTATTGATGTTGCTAGGCTGCCTACAAGTTTATTAAAGATTAGTTCTAGGATAAAAAATACTCCTACCATGACCATCAGCTTATAAAGGCTGGTGATGATTTGTATAAGGTCGCTAGGGATTTTTGCAGAAAAACCTCCCCTAACTACTAAAGCCACTAGCAGGCTATGGATTATAAGAGGGGCAAACATGATGGCGACTTTCTTTGTTTCTATAAAAGAAATCTTAAAGGCTAGGTAGGCAATTATATAAGATGTTAGTGCCCTTGTTATTAAATTTTCATCAGTTGATAGACTTGTAGCGATGAAGGCCTTAAAGACTAGACATATGAGAGCTAAGATTGTAAGACCTGCCGCTAAATTATTTTTCACATACTTCATACATTTATCATATCATAAAATTAGAGAAATGGTATAATATTTAAAAGGATGGAATTATGGATAGACGCAAAAGAAGTGAAAATAAAGAATATAAAAATCCTAAGACCAGAGAGAGAAAGAAACGTGTGAGGGAAAAAAGACGTAAGAGAAGGACTTTTGGCCCTTATATTTTAATTTTTATTCTCCTTTCTGCCTCTATATTTTTTGGCGTAAGGAGCTTATCTCACAATGTCGAAAGGACTGTGGCTAGGATAGAAAAAGCTATTAAGACTGACGATACAGCCTTCATGGAAGCAAATATGGATAGGCTTGATGTTATTTTTGAAGTCCTAAAAAAATCTTATTCTGATGATGAAGAAAAACAGGATGAGTTTGTAAGAAATAATTTTAAAAACCTTGATATAAAATTTTTAAACAAGCTTGACATAGATGGGGGTGTGGAAGTCACACTAAAGATTTCAAATGTAAACTACGTTACTTGTTTTGATAAGATTAAGCACCTAGAAGAAGCTAACCAACACGAGGCCTACATGAGAGAGTTATCAAAAGATGGGGCAGAAGTAAAAAGTACTGATGCAAAAATATTTCTTAAGAAAAAACTTTTTGGCTATGAAATTTTTGAGTCGAGAGACTTTATAAATGGCATAATTGGTGGTGCCTTGGATTTGGTCAAATGATAGCAAATAGATCAATAAAACAGACAGAAACAGCCCGTAATATAAATCCGGTAATTATTACCGTCATCCTTTCACTTCTGGTAATAATTCCCCAATACGTGCTGGGGATAATCATAAAATTAAGACAAAATATAGAGCCTATAGACAAGTTTTTTACAGTTATAGACAAAGAAAACTTGTCTTTCTTGCTGATAATTTATGCCACAGCCTTAACTTTAATTTTAGCCTACATATTTGCAAGAAAAATCTTAAAAAGAAATAACTTATCCTTGGGACTTGTAGATGAGAATAAAATTATAAACTACGGGAAAGGCATACTCTTAGGATTTTTTTTCCTAACCATCGTAGTCCTAATCTTAAAAGTCACAGGCTTTGCAGAAATCAGGAAAAATCCAGCAGGCTTTAACATTAAAATCTTTTTGCTCTTTGTTCCAGCTTGGATGCTCCAAGGTTTTGAAGAAGAATTTCTCCTAAGGGCAATTTTGATGAACCAAATGTCAGCTTTTGGCAAGATAGGGCTCGCAATCATAGCCAACTCCCTAATATTTTCGATCCTTCATTTAGGAAATGCAGGCATTAGCGTCATGTCCTTTATAAATATTTTTTTGCTAGGTCTGGTGTTTTCATTAATATTTTACCTAAAAGGCTCAATCTATATGGCAGGAGCCACCCATTCTATTTGGAACATGACCATGGCTAACATCTACGGCATAACAGTCTCCGGCAATAAGTCAGTAGGAGTAACTTACTTCACCACAAACTTAAAGGGTCCCGACCTAATCTCAGGAGGAGGCTTTGGAGTCGAGGGAAGTATAATAACCACCATAGTCCTAGGCATTTTATTAATAATTTTAAGCAGAAAAGCAAAAAAGAAATCTTGCGGAAGTTAGGCAAGATTTTTTTGTTAAAAAAATTTATGAAGGCTCATAAGTTTTATGCAGGTAAAATTGGTTCTGGCATTCTATATCTTATATTTGTCTGGACATTTATTCCAGCTTTTGTTGCCCTTATAGAACTAATTGCAGCTTTATTAAAACCAGCAGACGCAAATGGAAATATTATTGTATAGATGATTTGAAATTATAAAAAAGACCTCGGTTGAGGTATTTTAATTTGTAACAGACTTAAATTGCAGGATGTCAATGGTTATTCCGACTATACAACACATTGATATAAAAAATAAGAGGACTATTTAATAGTCCTCTTATTCTTCTATCTAATATCCAGGTTTTCCTAGAAGTTTGAACATTGCCTTTTTGTAGGCTTCTACTCCTGGTTGGTTGAATGGATTTACCCCTAGCATGTAACCAGAAACGCCTACTGCTATTTCAAAGAAATAGAAGAGTTCGGCTAGGTTTCTTTCGTTAATTTTGTCGATTTTAATTCTAATATTTGGTACATTTCCTTCTACGTGGGCCATGGCTGTGCCTTCCATGGCTTGTTTGTTGATGTAGGACATGGTTTTGCCTGCCAGGAAGTTTAGGCCGTCTAGGTTTTGTTCGTCTTCTTTTATTGTTAGGTCTTTGGATGGATTTTCTACTTCGATTACTGTTTCAAAAATATTTCTTACTCCATCTTGGATCATCTGACCCATTGAGTGGAGGTCTGTTGTGTTTGATACACTTGCAGGGAAGAGGCCTTTTCCGTCTTTGCCTTCGCTTTCGCCATATAGTTGTTTCCACCATTCTGCTACGTATTTTAATTTTGGTTCGTAGTTTAGAAGGATTTCTATGTCTTTGCCATCTTCGTGGAGCATATTTCTAACTGCGGCGTATTTTATTGCGTCATTTTCCATAGATTTATTTGTATATTTTTCTCTACCATCAGCAAAACCTGCCATAAATTCGTCTATATTAATGCCTGCAACAGCTAATGGTAAGAGGCCTACTGCAGATATTACAGAAAATCTTCCGCCAATATCATCTGGTACGATAAAACTTTCGTAGCCTTCGGCATTTGCGAGTTCTTTAAGAGCTCCCTTAGCTTTATCTGTTGTTGCGAAAATTCTGTTTTTTGCTTCTTCCTTGCCATATTTTTCTTCTAGGGCTTCTTTTAGGACCCTAAAGGCTATGGCTGGTTCTGTAGTTGTACCTGATTTTGAGATGACATTTAGGCTGTAATCCTTATCTTTAAGGTAGTCTAAAAGTTCTACAAGGTATTCGCCAGAAAGTTGGTGGCCGGCATAGATGATTTTGGTTTTTCTTTCTGAGTTAAAATATGAATCACAAGCGACATCAACTGCCTTGATACCAAGGTAAGATCCACCAATACCAATTGAAACAAGGACGTCAGAGTTTTCTCTAATTCTTGTTGCAGCTTTTTTAATTCGTTCAAATTCGTCTTTATCATAGTCGACTGGTCTGTCAATCCAGCCTAAAAAGTCGTTGCCTTCGCCATTTCTACCCATGAGAGTATCAAAAGCGGCAAGAGCCTTTTCTTCATACTTGTCTATATTTTCTAAATTAACATTGCTAAAATTTACTTTCATATAGCCTCCTTTGCTTTATATAATTATACCTCAATTTGCCACGATAGAGAAAAGCCTCTAGAAGGCAATAAAAAATAATCAGAAATTTTGGATAATATACAAATTGATAATTATTATCACTATTTAAAACTTAAGGATTAGCCTTTCAAAATGATAAAATGCAATGAAGGTGAACAGACGGAAAAAGGCTAAAAATTAATAAGTAAAGACAAGAGAAAATGTAATGATAATGATTATATGTATCATATTTAGATTGATTAAAACTTTAGAATCATTCTTGACAAACGAATAATTAATAATATAATATGAATATAAGGAAACGAAATAATATTATAAAGGAGATTATTATGGCAGAACTAAAAGGAACAAAAACAGCACAAAACTTAATTACATCATTTGTCGGCGAATCACAAGCTAAAATGAGATATACATATGCAGCAAAAACTGCAGAAAAAGAAGGTTATAGACAAATTGCAGCTATCTTTAGAGAAACAGCTATGAACGAAGGCGAACATGCTGCAAGATTTTATAAATTTTTAAGAGAAGAATTCAAACTTGAAACAATCGAACTTACAGAAGGTTACACAGCTTGGCCAGTAATTTGGCATGACACATTAACAAACCTTCAAGGTGCTATAGATGGTGAAAACGAAGAATGCGAAGATATGTACCCAGCATTTGCAGACGTAGCAGAAAAAGAAGGATTCGATGAAATAGCTAGAGCATTCAGAAATATAGCTAAGGCTGAAGGTGCACACAGAGATAGGTACCAAAAACTACACGACAACATCGAAAACGGCACAGTATTCGAAAAAGAAGAATCAGTAATCTGGAAATGTGGAAACTGTGGTTTCTTATATGAAGGCAAAAAAGCACCAAAAATCTGCCCAGCTTGCCACCATCCACAAGAATGGTTCGAAGTAGCAGCATTTAACTATTAATCAATGGTAGCAAAAATTTTGTAAGCAAAATTTTTGCGTTCTTCACAATTTCTCAAGGTGTTAAGCACCGCAGAAGAAATTGATGAACAACCTTATGTAATTTTTTATGTAAGTCGCGACGAATAGGAGTGACTGGAATAAAAACATTACGAACTTTACAACCCCGGCTTGTCCGGGGTTTTTTATTTTGCTCAAAGAAGGTAAGATTATATAAAGTGGGTAAGAATATTAGTAGTAATGAACGTAATCTTTTTGCTAATAACGCTCCTATTCGTCGCGTCACTAGCAAAAAATTACATAAGGTTTCTCATCAATCTATCTTCACACTTCGTGTTCGATATATTGTGAGAACCATAAAAATTTTGCCTATAAAATTTTTATTACCATTAAAGGAGCGATATATGAAAGTAATAGTATGCAAAGATTATGATGATATGAGTAAAAAGGCTAGTGATCTTGTAATAAGCAATATGATGGAAAAACCACAAATAAAGTTTGGTTTTGCGACAGGATCAAGTCCTATAGGTCTGTATAAAAACCTTATAGCTGCCCAAGAAGAAGGTGAGATTTCTTTTAAATATTCGAAAAGTGTTAACCTTGATGAGTATGTAGGTATTGACCCTAATAACAGCCAATCTTATTCATATTTCATGCACAAAAATCTTTTTGATCATGTTGCAATTAAAGAGGAAAATATCCACCTACCAAAGGCTCCAGAAGCAGATGAAAAATATGCTATAGCATATAGAAAAGAATTAGAAGAATTTGGACAAAGGGATATACAAATTTTAGGCTTGGGTGTAAATGGACATATAGCCTTCAATGAACCAGCTAAAAAGCTTAATAAATACGCATCAATAGTAGAATTAGACAAGTCAACTATAGAAGCAAATTCTAGATTTTTTGAAAATGAAGACGAAGTCCCAAAACACGCCTTATCAATGGGGCTTGCAGAAATATTTGACGCAAGGATGATAATAGTCCTAGCTAATGGTAAAAATAAACATGAAGCAGTAAAAAGGCTATTAAACGATGATAAAATATCAACAGATCTTCCATGTGGCCTTCTAAATCTCCATCCAAATGTATATTTGTTTGTGGATGAAGAAGCGTATAATGGCTAGGTGGTAAATTTTAAATATTTTTTAGTATAAAAGACGAGCGGATAGGCTCGTCTTTTTTTTGTAAGTCCATGCTTAATTAATCAACTTCATGGTTACTATTAATATACTCACTAAGTCTATTTTTTTAACATTTACCCTAATTTATAACATTTACTTTTTGATTTTTTAAAATCTTTACCAATTCCTTTTCTTTGGCGAAGATAAAGCTCATGTTGTCCTGGCTGTTGGCTGTTTTGAAATATACCATTAACAAGAGGTTTTTATTGGCTCTTGATAGGGTAACTGACCTTATTTCTTCTAGGGGAACTTTTTTGTTGATGAAGGGGTTTAACTTGTTGGTGAAGACACACTTATCACTAAAACCCCTGGCGATGATTGCTGTGTAGTTCCAAAAAATCATTGATAGGGAGAGGGCTAGGACGTTTATTATATAAGGTTTGAAGACTAGGTCATAAACTATATACATTCCTGCTATCATCCCAAGGACGGCTAGGTCTGTTGATGTAAATTTGACTTTTTCCTTGATTTGTCCAAATAGGTAGAGGTTATAAAGGCCGCCTAGGGTGAAGAGACCTGCTAGGATTAAAATGAATTTTGCCATTATTCGCCACCTCCAGCAGCAGATGCGGCTGCAGCGCTTGCTTCATCGTCGTGGATTTTGTTTAGGCAAATCACTAGGGCAATCATTGCCAAGGTGTAGTCCTCGTTTAAGACTGTTAGAACGTAGTGGTCGGTTAGGGAAATAAATTTCCTGTTAACCTCGCCGATTTTTTCTCCATTTAGGGTAATAGTAAAATCATAATCAAAAATAGATCCCTTAAGATTGATGGTGCCAAAGTCTGTATCGACATCTATAGACTTCCTAAGAAGGGTAAATCTCTGGTTTACAGTCATCTTTGAGCCGTCTTCAAAGTCTACAAAAAATTTTGGCAAGAGGGAAATAATTTTCTTTTCTATCCTAAAAAGCCTTTCTTTATCAGGTCCGAAAACTGTGGCCCTATAGCCGATAAAGGTAAAATCTTGATCAAGGTAGAAAGCGTTACTGCCATCTTCGTCCTTTATCCAATACTTATCTGTTATTTTTAAAAATTTTTCTTTGAAAATATATCTTTTCATTTTATATCCTTTATTAATTTTTTACTTACCATATAATATGATTATTGATATTATACTATAGATAGGGGAGAAAAAAATGGAAATTTCTACAATTACAGAATATATAAAAAACCTTGTGAATACTCCATCACCAACTGGTTTTACCAAGTTTGCCGAAGAATATTTGATGGATGAATTTAAAAAATTAGGCTATGCGCCTTACCAAAATAACAAGGGCAATGTCATTGTGCCTATTAATGAGATGGAAGGGGAAAATGGCCTCTTGCTATCTGCTCACATTGACACCTTGGGACTTATGGTTAGGTCAATTAAGGCAAATGGAGCCTTGAGAGTAACAACTTTAGGTGGTTTCCCACTTAACTTTGTGGAATTTGAAAATGTAAAAATCCACACTCGCTCCGGCGAGGAATATACAGGGGTAGTTAGACTTAACAACCCAGCTGTTCATGGATCATCTGACCCAAGGGAAGCTAAACGTGATGACACAACTATGGAAGTAGTAATAGATGCCATAACCCACTCAAAAGAAGAAACTGAAAAGCTCGGAATTTCAAACGGTGACTTTATCTTCCTTGACCCAAGATTTAGGATAGATAATGGTTTTGTGAAAAGTCGTCACCTCGATGACAAGGCCTCTGCAGGTATACTCCTAGCCCTTGCCAAGGAAATCAAGGAGAAAAAAATAAAAATCAACCGTCCACTCTATATGATGTTTACCATCTACGAAGAAGTAGGCCATGGAGCTGCATCAGGCCATCCAAAAGGAATTAGGGACATGGTGGCAGTAGACATGGGAGTAGTCCACGACGACCTCACTTGTGATGAATTAAAAGTTTCAATTTGCGCCAAGGATTCATCAGGCCCATACAACTACGACCTTACAAATGAGCTCGTAACTATCGCCAAAGACTTAGACCTAGATTACGGCCTAGACATCTACCCATTCTACGGCTCAGATGCTTCAGCTGCTGTAGCAAGCGACTATGATTACAGACATGCCCTAGTAGGCTGTGGGGTGGCAGCAAGCCATGGATACGAAAGAACACATGAAAAAGCCATAAAATCTTTATTTGATTTACTTGTTAATCTTGTTGATAAATAAGGAAGGTTTTATGTTTAGAAAAATTAGAAAAGTAAAAAATGAATTGAGTCCAGAAAGAACAAGGGAAATCCTTCATAAGGCTGCAAGGGGAGTCCTTTCCCTACATGGAGATGACGGTTATCCTTATGGTTTGCCTTTAAATTACGTCTATGATGAAGAAAACCAGTCGCTATACTTTCACGGCACCAAGACTGGCTATAAGATAGACTGCATAGAAAAAGATCCTAAGGCTTGTTTTACGGTAATTTTGGAAGATGGGCTAGCAGATGATGGCTGGTCAAAAATCACCTCATCAGTAGTAGCCTACGGTCTAGTTGAAGAAATAGAAGACCAAGAATTTGCCAGAGCCGCTATGATAAACTTAGCAAAAAAATATTACCCAAATATAGAATTGGTAGATGAAAATATGGCGGCCGGCTTTAAGAATACAAAGATGTTGGCTTTCCATATTAGCTACATGACAGGAAAAAAAGTAAATGAAAGATAGGGACTATATTTAGTTTAGATTGTCTATTTTCAAGATGACAGCTTGGGAATAATTATTTGCAAATTAGTAATATCATGTTAATAAGATGATTTTTAAATGATTAAGTTAATATTTTGCAATATCTACTTAAATGCTTTTATTACAAGCCGGTTAGGTACAAAAAAAGTGTATCAACCCTTGCCTTAATTTTGGTTAGGGTCGATACACTAAATTTATTACAGAATTTTTAAAAGATCACATTTTAAAAACTATCTAAGTTCAGGCCAATATTCCTTGTTAGCTTCGATCATTTCATCTAGTATTTCTTTTGCTTGAGTTGATGATTTTATTGTTTTATTTAGAGCGAAACCTTGTAAAACTTTAGTGTAAGAGTGCTCAATAGCTCCCTCAACTATACATTTTTCAGATGCATATTGCTGTTCTATAAGTCCCTTATAGAAAGTAGGGATGTGGCCTACTGATGTCTTTTCAATACCCTTTGGAGAAACGTAGCAAGGGATTTCAACCATTGCATCATCCGGCAAGTTAGCAACAGCACCATTATTTTCAACTATTAATAAATATCTTCCTCCATTTTCTTTACATAGAGACTCTGCTAAATCAACAATGAAAGTTGCATGTGCACCTACAACGAAAGTTTTATCATCATATTTTCCGGTTTCCTTATATTGATTTATAGCATCAAATAATGTTTTTTCACGTCCATCTATAACCTCGTTAGCACGTGTATAATTTTTATTAGAATGATCAACTATATCTTGGCTTAACAAATAGTATTCTAAATAAGTATTTGGCAAATAATCAGGGAACCTATTAATCATTGGTTTTACATTCTTATAAGTCTCAACCCAAGATGGCTCCCAATGTTGTTCATCTGGAGTTTCACAAAGGTAACCACTCTTCATAGCGTGATCTAACAATTCTTTAAAACGACTTTCTCCATTTACCCAAACATCTGTAAACCATCCAAAATGGTTTAGGCCAAAATAGAATGGTTTGATATCTTTTGGATTGCAATTAAGTATATCTGCAAAACTGTTTACAATAGCAACTGGCATATCACAAATATTGATTATACGAGCATTAGGTCTAATTTTTTTCAAAGCTAATGCTACAATTGCTGCAGGGTTAGAATAATTTAATATCCAATGATTTGGATTTGCGTATTTAGCTACGTAATCGAGAATTTCTACCATAGGATAAATAGTTCTAAGTCCATATGTTAAGCCGCCACATCCACAAGTTTCTTGACCAACTGCTCCATATTTTAAGGAAATTTTTTCGTCCATCTCTCTCATTTTATATTTTCCAACACGAATTTGTGCAAATATAAAGTCAGAATCTTTAAAAGCTGTTTCCGGATCTGTAGTGGTTATGAATTTACATTCTGGACAATCATTCTCAATAACTTTTCTAACAATTATAGATACATCTTCTTGTCTTTGGTAGTCAATATCATAAGCTCTAATTTCCTTTACATGAAAAGTATCTTTTTTTGATAAAATTGCTTTTACAACTCCGGGTGTGTATGTGCTTCCGCCACCTACAATAGTTATAATCTTTGGTTCCATATTATTCCTCTCCTTTAATCCTTAAATTATTTTTTTCCATATATTCCTCAAGCGCATCTCTAAATTTGTGGACATTTGTTCCATATATAATTTGAACTTCACTGCCTCTTTTGATTACGCCTTTTGACCCAGTTTCTTTTAACATTTCTTCATCTATATTGTTAATGTCATTTAAATTAACCCTTAATCTTGTAAAGCAATTATCAATGCTTTGAATATTAGCGATTCCCCCGATGGCTTGATAAATTTTTTCTCCTATTCCATATCTATGATTGTCAGAATTCTCGTGAGAAGTTTCTTTCTTAGATATATATTCTTTTTTAGTTATAAGCTTAACATCTTCAGTACCATCTCGGCCAGGAATCTTGACATCGAATTTTAAAATAAACCATCTAAATACAACGAAGTAAGTTGCCATTTGAACAAGACCTAGAATTATAAAATAAGGCCATCCTGTTTTGGCTATTCCGGCTGGAACATTATATAATAATGTTTCAAAAATTCCTCCGGCTGTACAACATGTTATTTTAAAGAAGTATAACAAGTAAAAGAAAATACCTGTTAAAAATGAATGGATTAAGAACAATAGAGGAGATACAAATAAAAATGTAAACTCTATAGGTTCAGTAATTGCAGCAAGACAGCTACTTAATATAGCTGGAATATATATTCCTTTAGCTTTATTTTTCATAGATTTATCTGCACAGCTTAGCATAGCTAAACCAGCACCTGTTAATCCAAATACTTTACATAAGGTTACGTTGTTAAAAATAGTATAAAGTGATAATTTTGCTGTACCTGGGTCACTTAATTCTGCTAGTGCAATTGCCCAAGATCCTACATATTGTTTACCAGCAACTGTAGCAACTCCACCCAAATCTGTGTACCACACACTGCTACCTAATATGTGATGAAGTCCTGTTGGTATTAATAATCTTTCTAAGAATCCGAATGTGAAATATCCTATACCACCTGAAGTAGATATGAATGTTGCAATATTTGTAATTACTCCTTGTATTGGTGGCCAAATATATACAAATGATATTGCCAAAATCAACATTATTGGAATACTAATTAAGAAAACAAATTTAGTACCTCCATAAACTGACAAAACTTCACCTAAGTCTTTGTCATAGTATTTGTTGAACAATGCACCTACTATGCATCCTATAAGAATGCCTAAGAAAACTCCCATATCAACAATTTGGAAGCCTAACATCATGTTTTGACCATTACCAACTGCTTCGTGTAACAAATTATGTTCAGTTAGATATGCATTTTGTATAGCGCAAAATATAAATAAACACAAAAATGAGATTAAAGCTGCATGTTCTTTTTTCTTCTTGGCAAAACCAAATGCTACACCAATGGCAAAAATTGGGCCTAAATTATTGAATACTGATATTAATCCGCTGTACAAAACCTTGAATAATACCTGAATTGGTCCGAATTTTAGAAATGGCAATGCATCTGCAATTGTTGGGTTAGTAATAAAATTGCATATAACTAGAATTAAGCCAATTGCTGGTAGATATAAAACTGGCACCACAATAGCTTTTGAAAAAGCTTGCATTTTGGAAATTAATTTTTCCTTCATTTATTTTTCCTTTCCTTATTTTCATAAGCGATAATTTGAAATGTAAGAATATTCTTACTAAACTTGAAATAGTAAAACCAACTTTAATAAATTTGATACTTTTTATTTCATAAGACCTCCTATATTCTATGATATATCGCAAAATTATATATAAATATAAAAGACCAAGCTAAGGATATAAAAACTAACGTTTTCATATCTAACTTGGTCTTGCCTAGCTCCACTAGTAACAATCCTTATAAAAATTTAATTATTTTTATTTTTGATAGAAAATAAAAAAAGACCAATTACAAGAGCGTAAAAAACAACTCTTTTATTTTGGTCTTGCCTAGTCTTGCTAGTAACAATCCTTATATTTAACAACATTCTAAGTTGTCAAAATAATAATTATCATCATAAGTATAAAATAATCTTGCGTAAACAAAATTACATCTTGAATTAATTATAAATCTAATAAAATAATTTGTCAATATATTTGTTAAATTTATTAACTTTATAATTTTATGATTCGTTATCATAATCCAGACTTAATATTTCATTTTCAAATCGTACGAAATTAGCATTTGTCTCTGTTATTTTCATTGAATCATTATCATTGGTTATTACAATAGGGCTAGTTATATCGTAGCCATTGCTTTTAATAAAATCTATATCTACATCCATCAATAATTGCCCAACTTTCACTAGATCCCCTTTTTTTATGTGAGATTTAAAACCTCTTCCCTTTAACTCTACAGTGTCGATACCTATATGTATTAAAATTTCAATCCCTTCATTAGAAGTAATAGCTATTGCGTGATTTGTTTCAAAGACCAT
The DNA here is from genome assembly GCF_000156575.1 of Anaerococcus lactolyticus ATCC 51172. Classification (GTDB taxonomy): domain Bacteria; phylum Bacillota; class Clostridia; order Tissierellales; family Peptoniphilaceae; genus Anaerococcus; species Anaerococcus lactolyticus. The sequence continues at coordinate 432,538 of NZ_GG666044.1, read as the reverse complement.
GCTAATAATACCATTAACAGGGGAAACAATTTTGCCTATATTTGGGATGATAGCAATTCCTCTGCCTAATATACCACTTGAAAAAGCCTCGTCATTTACGTTTTCCAATTGTACAACTTCTCCTTCAATAGGGGAATATATCTTAACGCTACATTTTTTATCATCTTTTTTATATTTTTTCTTCCAAAACATCATCTTATTTAAGCTATTCTCAACTTGTTTGCTATATGTCATTTGCTCTCCTTATTTAATGAAAACTTACTATTATAATTTACAATACTAAGTCAAAGATATTAGTCTTTGAACATGTAAAGTCAAATACATCTCTTCTTCCACAGAAATATCGTAACCATACATATCATTCAAGACATTTTTAATAACACCAACACACCTGTTGGCTTCTTTATATTTTTTGATAACAGTATCAAATAAATCGTAATCTAGGTTTTTTTCGCTATTATACTTGCCTTTAGATAATAATCTTTCGGCAAAAAATTTTAAATGAGTTAAGAATCTAAAATAATAAACGTTAGATTCGTCAAAAATAACATTATATTCATTTCTAACAATATCCTCTATAAGGTGGATGATTTCGAACATCTTTATAACCTCATTTTTATCTTCGTATTTTTCTTCAGCATTTACAATATGTAGTGCTATAAATCCGGCCTCGTCCTCAGGCAAACTCACTCCAAATTTATTATTTATAATATTTAAACCATATTTTCCTAACTCAAATTCCTCGGGATAGAAACGTTTTACATCAATGATTAGTAAATTTTTAATTGTAATACCTTCTTCAACCCTATTTATAGCTGCATCGATATGGTCTGCAAGATTTATATACAATAAATCACTGAATTTTCTTTTTAAAATTTTCTTTGCATGAATTATAATATCGTCAGCAATTAACATACAATCCATTGGAATATTTGCCATCAATTCTTTAAATTTAATAGCATTAAACTCATTTTCTATAATAAATATCTTCTCTATTTTATTTTCTTCAACTATGTCTCCTTTTTTCTTTTTAAACCCAATACCTCGACCCATTATTATTTTTTCTACATTATTTTCAATAACACTTATGACATTATTATTTATAACCTTTCCTACAATCATGGGACCTCCACAAAAAAATAAACCTGCTACACCTAGGGTGTAACAGGTTTAGCTTGAATATCAATAACTATCCTAGGAGCAATTATACCTCATTAAAATTCATGCTCAATAGTAATCGAATAATTATATATGATTTAAATTTTTGGATTCGAATCTTAATACTTTTATTTTCGTAATTTGTTAATGATTCTTAAGCCTAAAGATGTCTTTTGGGTTTGATTAACTATTAATCTATGATAATATAATGCTAAATTGGAATAATAGGATGATATTCAATATAGAAATTTCTCCTGCACTTGCTCTATAAAATATATTTTTAAATTTAGGGTGACATAAATTGCATAAGTAAATATGTATTTCACCCCCCCGATAAGGGGAGGTTTTTGCTGTATGACGGGCATGCTCTAATGCTGGGGTGAAAATCCCTACAGAGCGTAGTTACCGACGAATCTAATAGCGACTTGCAAGTTTTAGATGGTGACATCTAGGAGAGAAGAAGTAATAGCGAAATCGTGGCTTGACGAACAGGAACAGAATACAAGGCGTAACAGGTGGGCAAGCTAGCAGTAGATAGCAAAGACCCAAAAGGTAACCGTAAACCTAAAGCGTAAATTCTGCAAGTAAACGATGAAAGTATTAGAGCTTATCCCGTGAGGTCTCACTAGCGAAGAAGTAGTAACAACGAATAGTGAGAAGTCAGCAGAAGTCATAGTATGTGGAAACACCGAAGGACCGAACAATTTAAAAGCACAAGCAAAATGTATGTAGCATAACAAATCTGACAGAGAAAGTAGAAGAAACGTAAATGAACTCAAAATCTCACACCTAAGAAAAAGTTATGTAAGCGGAAAGGAGCAAGTGCACACATGGAAGATAAAATAATAAGTCAAATCCTAAACCCAGAAAATATGCACCAAGCCAAAGTAAAAGTTATCTCCAACAAAGGAGCAGCTGGAACAGACGGAATAAGTGTAAAAGAAATAGATGAATACATCAAAGCTAACTGGGCAAGGATAAGACAAGAAATAATTGAAAGACGCTACAAACCACAGCCGGTAGTCCGAGTAGAAATTCCAAAACCAAACGGAGGAAAAAGAAAACTAGGAATACCAACAGTAATGGACAGAATAATCCAACAAGCAATCGTACAAGTACTAACCCCGATAATAGACAAAAGATTTTCTGAAGCAAGCTATGGCTTCAGACCAGGAAGAAACTGTCAAATGGCAATAATCAAAAGCCTAGAATACTTAAATGATGGATTCGAATGGGTAGTAGACATAGACCTAGAAAAATTCTTCGACAAAGTGCCACAAGATAAACTAATGAGCATAGTCCATGAACATATCAAAGCACCAGATACAGAATCACTAATCAGAAAATACCTAAAAGCGGGAATAATGAACAAAGGCGCATACGAAAAAAGTGAAATAGGAACCCCACAGGGTAGAAACCTATCACAACTACTAAGCAACATCATGCTAGACAAAC
>NZ_GG666044.1:382486-429201 GCF_000156575.1 Anaerococcus lactolyticus ATCC 51172 | reverse complement strand
ATTATTTATACATATTTAGTTTTTTCAAAAGTTCATCTATTTGATCAACAATTTGGCCGATGAAGGCTATTGCGTCTTCTATTGGTTTTGTACTTGTCATGTCTACGCCAGCTGCTTTTGCTAAGTCTATTGGGCCCATGGATCCGCCTAGTTTTAGGACTTCTAGCCACTGTTTTCTGTCTTCTTCTGTGCCGTGGACTATTTTTTCTGAGATGGCTGTACCTATTGTAAGACCTGCTTGGTAGGTGAAGGAATATAGTCCCATGTAGTAGTGTGGTTGTCTCATCCAGGTGAGTTCTGCTCCTTCATTTAAGATTACAGCGTCGCCCCAGAATTTTTCTAGTTTTTCTTTGAAGATTTGATTAAAATCTGCTGCTGAGAGGCTTTCGCCTTTTTCGACTCTTCTATAGACTTCTCTTTGGAAGGCTGCTTCGAGGTAGTGGGTTACAAAGTTGTGGTAGTAGGTTTTGCCAATCATTGTTGATAGGACCCAAAGTTTTTCCCTGTCATCTTTGGCTTTTTTCAATAGATATCTTTCCATGGTGATTTCGTTGGCTGTTGATGGAGCTTCGACGAAGTACATGGACATATCGCATGAGAGGGCGTTTTGGTTAGCGTTTGACAAGATGCCTTGGCCGGCGTGGCCTAGTTCGTGGGCAAGGGTCATGACTTGGCTCATGGAATGGTTGTAGGTTGTCATGATGAATGGGTGGGATGGGTAAGGTGAGGAGCAGAAGGCGCCTGTTCTCTTACCAATATTTTGTGAATAGTCTATCCACCTGTCAGCAAAGGCTTGTTTCATGTAGCCGATATAGTTTTCTCCGAGTGGAGATAGGCCGTCAACTATATAGTCTCTTGCTTCTTCTATGGAAACTTGTGGTTCATAGTCTGGGTCAATGGAAAGTTTTAAATCAGCGTAGGTCATTTCGTCTAGGCCGTAGTGGTTTCTGATGATGGTCGCATATTTTCTCATAATTGGGGCAAGTTTTTCCATAATTATGTCAATATGGTTTTCGTAAATATCAAAATCTACGTCTTGGCGAGCTAGTAAATAGTGAAATACTGAGTCATAGCCACGTAAATCTGCCATTATCTTTTCGTTTTGGATAAGGTTGTTATAAACAGAAGCATCTGCATTTTGGTAAGCTCCTAAAACCTTGTGGTAGTCAGCAAAGGCTTTTCTTCTTAGTTCTGTGTCAGTTTCACCTTCTAGAAATTCTTCGAAAGTGTTGTGGTTAAGGACAACTTCCTTGCCATTGTGGTTGATATTTTCAAATTTCATATCTCCATATCTCATGTCATTGTAGTTGGTATATGGAGCGTCAAAGGTAGGTGCAAGGGCAGCTAGGGCTGCTTCGGTCTTTTCATCTAGTAAATATTTTGCCTTGTCTTTTACTCTTTGGAGGTAGTAGGCATAACCAGGGTGGTTTTTGATAACTTCATCTAGAATCTTGCTGTCAACTTTGACAAGGGCAGATTCGTAGAAAGAAAGATTTGCAAAAATCTTTGCAGCCTCGCTACCAAACTTAGCATCTCTTTTAGCCATGGCATCGTCTGTGGCATCTGTTTCCTTAGAAATACCTGAAAAAGTACCAAGGCCATCAGTTAAAGAAATTATATCTGAATAGGCTTCAAGAGAATTATAAACATCCTCGCTTGTCTCAAGTTTAGCATATTTTTCTTTAAAATCAGAAGCCATTCCGGCTAATTTTTCAATATCAGCATAAAAAGCTTCATCAGAAGCGTAAAGGTCTTCAATGGCCCAAGTTTCTTTTGGGTCAACATCACATCTTTTTTTCATTTTTTCCTCCTTAATGGTAATAAAATTTTTGTTAGCAAAAATTTATGGTCTACACAATATATCAAGCAACGAAAGTTGCAAAGATAGATTGGTGTAGAACCTTATGTAATTTTTTAGAATCGATACGACGAAAAGGAGCATTGATTCTAAAAAGATTACTTTCCTTACAAAATTCACTTAGTGAATTTTGAATAAAATTTTCACTAAAACATCAGCCCTCCCTGCAATCTGATTTCATCAAATCGGGATAGGGCTTCAGTTTGCAAAGTTTTTACGGTTTTCAAAATTTCTCGAGGTGCAAAGCACCGCAGTAGAAATTTATGAAAAACCTCATGTAATTTTTTGCTGGTGACGCGACGAATTTTATCTCGAGCTTAGTCGAGAGAAGGAGCGCTATTAGCAAAAAGATTACATTTCTTAAAATTTTACTTTTAACTACTAACTATTATATCACTTTGTATGTTTAGTAAAAGACTATTAGCCTAAAATTAAGAGTATAATGTAATAAATGCTTTACATTGGGAGGAAATATGCAAAAAAGAATAGAAAATTTTGCCAGACTTGCTGTTGAGTTTGGTGTTAATGTTAGAGAGGGCGAAGATGTTTTGATTTCTTCTCCTGTTGAGTCACCAGAATTAGCTCGACTTATGACTAAGGCAGCTTATGAGAAGGGGGCCAGGAAGGTTTCTATAAATTGGGTTGATGATACTCTTACTAGACTATCTTATGAATATGAGAGCCAGGATACTTTAAATGAAGTGCCTGACTGGCTTGTGGAGAAATCTCGCTACCAAATCGCTGAGAAGAGGTCAAATAGGATTTCTATTGTTTCTGAAGACCCAGATCTACTTAAGGGACTTGATGAGACAAAGATTTCTGAGGCTGTTAAGGCTCGCTCCCTAAAGCTAAAGGACTTTGTAAAATATACTATGAATGATATTGTGTCTTGGCTTGTAATTTCAGTTCCATCTGTAAAATGGGCAGAAAAAGTATTTCCAGACCTTAAGGGCGAGGAAGCTTGCCAAAGGCTTTGGGAAGTTATCCTTGATGTTTGTAGGGTTTCTGATTCTTGGGAAGAAACTAAGAAAAATTGGGAGGACCACCTTAAGACCCTCGATGATAAGGCAGAATTTTTAAATAGCCACCAATTTGAATATGTTCATTACAAATCAGCTAATGGTACAGATTTAAAGGTGAAATTACCTAAAAATCACATTTGGATGTCTGCTGGATCTAAAAACGCAAAGGGCGACAGGTTTATTCCAAATATGCCAACTGAGGAAGTCTTCACAGCTCCTCAATACGATGGTGTTGACGGTAAGCTTGTGGCTACAAAACCTCTTGTTTACAACGGTGTAGTTATAAACCACTTTGAATTTACCTTCAAGGATGGGGTGGTAATTGATTTTGATGCCAAGGAAGGCAAGGACACCCTAAAGAAGATGTTAGAGTCTGACGAGGGCTCAAAAAATCTTGGCGAAATTGCTCTTGTTCCTTATGATAGCCCAATTTCAAATTCAAATATTTTATTTTACAATACCCTTTTTGACGAAAATGCCTCCTGCCACTTTGCTTTGGGCAAGGCATATCCAACCTGCGTTGAAGGTGGGGCCGACCTTGACGATAGCGAAGTTAAGTCTATAGGCATAAATGATTCTCTAATCCACGAAGACTTCATGGTTGGCGATAAGGACTTAGAAATAATCGGCTACAAAAATGAAAAAGCCTATCCAATATTTAAGGACGGAAATTGGGCGTTTTAAAATAAGATTGATCATAAAAGATAAATATATAAGATGCCCCTTTTGCTTATTTTAAAGTAAAAGGGGTATTTTTAATTATCAGTTTATAAAAAAGTCTTGACAAATTATAACTGTTAATATACACTATATACAGATGGAGGATATATGGACATAAAAATAAATTACTCGAGTAAAGATCCGATATATTTACAAATCAAAAATCAAATTAGGGATGCAATCTTAGATGACAAACTTGATATAGACAAGCCTCTGCCTTCCATAAGGCTCCTTGCTAAGGAGCTTAGGGTGAGCGTGATTACAACCAAGAGGGCCTATGACGAACTAGAAAAGGACGGATTAATCAATTCTGTTCCGGGCAAGGGCAATTTTATCAAAAGCCAGGACCCTCAAATGGTCAAGGAAAAACTCATGGTGAAAATCGAAGACCATATCAGGGAAGTCATCAAGCTTTGCAAGTTGGGCGATATTTCCAAGGAAGAGATCCTCGCCCTAGTTGATGTATTGGAGGAAAGTGATGACTGATGCGATAAAAATAAAAAATCTAGTGAAATCTTTCGGCAATTTTAGGCTGGGCCCTGTCGATTTAGGGATCAAAAAGGGAACTATAACAGGTTTTATTGGCGAAAATGGGGCAGGAAAATCTACCACCATCAAGCTTATTTTGGATGTAATTGGCAGAGACGGTGGGGCAATAGAAATTTTTGGCAAGGACATAAAAGACTTGTCTGTTGACGATAAGTATGAAATCGGTTTTGTCTTTGATGACTTATTTTTGCCGGGGTCTATGAAGGCCTGTGAAATCGAGAAAATGCACTCATTGCTTTATAAGGACCATTGGGAAAAAGGAACTTTTTATGAATTTGTAGAAAAATTTGCTCTTCCAACTAATATTCCTATAAAGACTTTCTCGAGAGGAATGAAAATGAAATTGGGCCTTGCCCTCGCTATGAGCCATGGGGCAGAAATCCTAATCTTAGATGAGCCTACAAGTGGTCTTGATCCAGTTGTGAGGGATGATTTTCTGGATATCCTCCTAGATTTTATCCAAGATGAGGACCACACAGTTTTGATTTCTTCCCATATTTTGTCAGACCTAGAAAAAATTGCCGACTACATTGCCTTTATCCACAAGGGCGAGCTAATTTTTAACGAAGAAAAAGACGGCCTAAGTGAAAAATATGGCCTTGTTTCCTTGGGAGATGAAGAATTTGAAAGCCTAGATAAATCTGCCCTTGTAGGTGTGAGAAAGCACCAATTTGGTAGGGAATGTTTGGTAAGAAGAGAAAAAATGCCAGCAGGTTTAGAAATGCAAAAACCATCTATAGAAGACATTATGGTCTATATGATAAAGGAGGCCTACAATGAAAGCCTTGATATATAAGGATTTAACAACAACAAAATCATCAATTGGGCTGATGACAGTAATCATGGTTGCCATTGCCTTTATTTTTAATAAGGAAGGTCAACTGTCACTTTTTCCTTTGACCTTTATCTTGCTTCCAACCATACTTTTGGGAATCCTATTTGGAGTTGACGCAGAAAGCCACATTGATAAGTATTTGATTTCAACAGGGATTGGCAAGGAAAAAATCGTCGGATCAAGGTATTCCTTTGTTTGGATTCTTTCCATCTTTGCCTTTATCATAAGCCTAATTGTTGGCTACAGAGTAAAAATGCCCCTCGCCCTTTACTGTGCAAGCGTCCTTTTTTTCTCAAACTTCATAGCCCTAGTCCAACTACCCCTCATGTATAAGTTTGGAGAAGAAAAGTCCAGGATGATTTTCGTCCTATTTTATTTTATAATCTTTGGAAGCTTTTCATATTTTGGGGCAAACAAAGAGAAACTTTTAGACTTGATAAATTTTGGTGTGAGTTTGAATAAAAATATCTTGGCCCTAGGCCTTCTAATTCTAACAATTTTATTAAGTTTTATTTCCTTTAAAATTTCAGCTGGAATCTATAAGGCCAAGGAATTTTAAAAAAATGGTCCCGGATTTGGGACCATTTTTACCTGCTTATAATTTTTTATTGATTTGGCCTATCATATTTTTTTCGTAAATATAACAAGCGAAAGAGATTAATAAATAAACTCCAACAAAGAGGATGATTGAAATTACTAGGCTTAAATTATATTCAAACCACCTTAGGTAAAGGCCTGCACAGATAAAATAGATAATCATTGCACAAAAGTGGATGGAATGACTTAAATAGGTTGCCCTATTCTTGTTTTTAAAAATATTCGCCATTAGGACTGAAACAATGCCAAAGCCACCATAGACCAAGCATTGAATGATTTTTGCATAACCAGGTGCTTGGCTTGCCACAAATCCAGAAACCCCAACTATATTTTCCTTAATTATCATAGATAAAACTGCCTCGATTAAGGCGCCTATACCTACACCTACCAAAAATCCACCTAATAAATCTTTAAAATTTTTCATTACTCCTCCTTATAGGCCCAAGGCCCTCCTAAATTCTTTTAAATTTCGCCTAGAAACGTAGGCTACATCACCATTTGTAAGCTCGACTGCTATTGTTCCTGTAAAGGAAAGGTCGAGTTTTTTCACAAAGTCAAGATTTACAATATCTGAACGAGATATCCTTATAAATTTTTTCTTATCAAGCCTCTTATCCAATTCAGAAACAGTAAGTCTTGATGAAAAAGTTCCGTTCTTTGTTTTTATAAAAACACTCTTATCTTGGGCAAAAATTCTTATAATTTCTTCGTGAGAGAGGATAAAAACCTCCTTATCACGAAAGGCCACAAGCTTGTCAATTAACCTGTCAGCCAGCAAATCCTTTATGGTTTCGATTTCTTTTGAATATTCCTTGGCAAATATTTTCACCTGGGTTTCGTCGATTGTTCCATCAATTATTATGTCAACTTTCATCCCTACCTCCTGATTTTATTATAAAGCCTAGATCCAACTAATGCATTCATTTTCGGATAAAAGGTCAAAATTCGGCGACAAACGGTCGGTAAAGAAAGGTTTTAGATAAGTTTTGAAATATTTTAGGTGAATTTGATTGAAAAAAATCGTATATTAGAAAGGTACTAATTTTTTAAGATAGTTTTTAAAACTTAGAATATATAAGAATTTAATAAAAAAGGAGGACTTATGTCTAAGAATAAAAAAACAGGTGGGATCCTGGCTAAGATTGAAAAAATCGGCAACGCCCTGCCCCATCCTGCTATAATTTTTGTAATAATGATTGCAATCCTCGCTGTGATTGCGCAAATATGTGTATCAGCTGGCCTTTCTGTATCCTACTATGATGCAAAAGCCGAAGCTGAAACTACTATAGAGGCTGTGAGCCTTTTAAACGCTGAAGGCATTCGTTATATGTTTTCATCCCTAGTTCCAAACTTCACATCCTTCGCACCTCTCGGTGTAGTTTTAGTTGCTATGCTTGGTGTAGGTGTGGCTGAAGATGCGGGATTTTTTGATGCTGGTCTAAAGAAGATGCTTTCAAATGTGCCACCAATGATCCTTACAGGAGCTGTTGTCTTTACAGGAATCGTATCAAATATAGCATCTGATGCGGGTTATGTTGTGGTAATACCTCTCGGGGCAATGATTTTCGCCTCAGCTGGCAAACATCCAATAGCAGGTCTGGCTGCAGCTTTTGCAGGTGTATCTGGTGGATTTTCTGCCAACCTAATTTTTGGGCCAACAGATGTCATGCTGGGTGGAATCACAAACGAGGCCCTAAGGGCAGCAAATATTTCCTATACAGTAGATGCTTCAGGCAACTGGTATTTCCTAATAGTTTCTACCTTTGTTTTAACTTTAGTAGCAAGCGTGGTTACAGAAAAAATTGTAATTCCAAACCTTGGAGAATATAAGGGAGCCTATGTCCACGAAGATAAACCCCTAACTGACCTAGAGAAAAAGGGACTTAGAAATGCCATAATAGGTTTTTTAGTCTTTGCTATAGTTATGGCGATTTTAATGGTACCAGAAAATGCTATCTTAAGGGAAGCAAATGCCCAAGGCAAGATGACCTTAGACGCCTTTTTGGGCAAGGGCTTAGTAGGAGCAATCTTATTTATGTTCCTAATTCCGGGCTATGTTTTCGGAAGGACAACAGGCAAATTTAAGGATTCAAAAGACCTAATAGGAGCCATGACCAAGTCAATGGAATCAATGAGCGGATTTTTGGTACTAGCATTTTTCGCGGCCCAATTCGTATCATTTTTCGCCTATACCAACCTCGGTACAATCCTATCTGTAAAGGGAGCTGAGTTTTTAGAATCGATAAAATTAACAGGAGTACCATTAGTAATCCTCTTTATCATCCTATCAGCCTTCATCAACCTCTTCATAGGATCAGCCTCAGCCAAATGGGCAATCATGGCACCAATCTTTGTGCCAATGTTTATGAACATGGGACTTTCCCCAGAACTAAGCCAAATGGCATACAGGATAGCCGACTCATCAACCAACATCATAAGCCCACTAATGAATTATTTTGCAATGATAGTAATCTTCATGCAAAAATACGACAAAGACAGGGGACTAGGAACCCTAATCTCAACCATGCTACCATACTCGATAGCATTCTTAATCTTCTGGACAATCTTATTAATAATTTGGATGCTAGTAAAAATCCCACTAGGTCCAGGAGCAATGCTATTTGTTTAGGGTCTATCCGAGATAATGGTAGTAAAAACTTTGTAGGCAAAGTTTTTGCGGTTTTCAAAATTTCTCAAGGTGCAAAGCACCGCAGTAGAAATTTATGAAAAACCTTATGTGATTTTTTATGAAAGACGCGATGAGTAAGAGCGTCTGTAATAAAAAGATTACTAGAATATCATCTTTTTTTCGTTAATCCGAGATTAACTGTATCTTAAAAATAATTAAGGTCATTTACATGACCCCTCCGTTCAAAGGGGAGGCCCAAGGGACCTTCCGCAGGGTCCCTCACACGCCTCCCCTTAAACCCCTCTCGGCTACACCCCCGAGCGGCTCCTTGTGCGGAGTGCGGATATAGAAGCTTGCCTTTTGGGCAAGCTTTTTTTAGTAGAGAGAACGTCATTGTATTAGTGGTCGTATATCCCCATAGATTTCTAATATACAAGCCCCTAAAAACTGATAACTCGGCTTCGCCTCAAACAATCAGTTTTCTTGACGGGGCTTTTTATTAGAAATCTTTGCCCGATAGATGGGAGAATTAGTTTCGAAGTTCCAGATTTTGCTGGGCTTGTTTGGCTTTGCCAAACTTTGCTAGATTAGCGTTTATTTTCAAACGAAGAAACCAAAAATCCAAAGGCCGAGTATTTTAAAATGCTAAGACTCCGTCAAGAGCCTGCCCTAGCGGCCGAGAGCGTTGCACTGAAAGCTTTTTTCGAATATAAAAAAACAATAAATACTGTGAACTAATTTCCAAATAAAAACACAAGTCAGACGAGATTGCAATTTTTAGGAGGCTTTGGATTTTAAAAAGTTTGGAAAATAATTTACTAAAACAAGGGCTCTGCTATACCAACACGTTTGCCGAAGACAAACTCCTTGTCCCACGAGAGTGGTCGCCCGGAGGGGGTAACGGAAGGGGTTTTAAAGGGGACCCGATGAGGGAACATCCTGCCCTAGCGGCCAAGAGCGACGAAACGTTCCCCAGGGGTCCCCTTTTTACGAAGATTCAATAGTAAATAAATTAATTATTTAAAAGATGGATTTAATCTCGGATTGATAGAGAATAAATAACTTATCTTGGATAAGATTTACCTTCCTCCTCCTCCACCTCCACCGAAGGATCCGCCACCTCCACCAACGGAAGTTTGGCCTCCAAATCCTGCGTTAGAAAATCCTGTGGCACTTGCATAGGATTGGTTGATGGATTTTGAGTAAGCCCCTGCATTGGTGAAGAAATATGGGTGGTAGATGAAGTATGGTTCCCCATTGTAGTTTTCATCTACAAAGTTTTTGAAATTCTCATCTACATTTAGAAGGATGGAATAGATTAAATAATTCTTCCAATTTTTTATCTCTTCTGGGGATTTTGTTCCCTCTTCGCCATAGTCTCTCAAATATGATTTAAAGCCTAAAATATTTTCATAAAGTTTAAGTCCCTTGTTTGTAATCCTTAGTTCCTTGCCAGTTCTCTTGGAAGATAGGAAGGTTTTTTCAAATTCGTAGTCTTCGATGTAGGCTTCAGCTTTTAGGGCCTTGATAGATTCATCTTCAAGTTTGTCGTAGATATTATCTAGGTCATCCTTCTTTGCTTTTAGATATTTCGAAAAGTCGGAGTCGGTGAGCATTCCGTCATTTTTCCTAAGGCTTGCCTTATAAAGCATATCAAATAAACTTGCCTCTATAGGGCCCATGTCTTCTGGTCTTGAGATGATTTTTATGGCTTGGGCTTGTAAAAATCTTGGCTCACTATCTCCAAGGTCGATATGGCCTTCCATGGCCCATTTTAGGATGAAGGCGTTCATGTAAGCTGCACCAAGGTCGCTACCTATGATAGGGATTTGTTTGATGAGGTAGGCTAGGTTTTCTATGTGACCTTCGTATGGAAGTCCCCTGTAATATTTATTTTTAAAATCTTTTGGAAGTGGGAGGTCGTCTGCATTTGCAAGAGCTTTTGGATCAAAGCTTAGTTTGATAGCTCTAATTATGGAAAATATTCCGGTTAGGCCAAGGGCAGTGGCTAGACCGATTAGGACTCTAGCCCAGATTGGCAAAGGAATTTTGTAAGCTCTTCCTTCATTTTCTTCCCATTTGGATCCCTTAACTGCTTGGTTGGCATAGTCTTCGAAATTTTTATTTTCCCTGTAGGAAGTGGCAAAAGTCCCCTTTGGGAATTTGACCATGACTGTTGTGTAGTTTATATCTCCGGTTGATTCTAGGATAATTTCCCCATTTTCCTCGTGGATGGCACCCTTAAGACCAAAGGCCCAAAATTTTATGTCTTTAAAAGGCTTGTAACCCTTGATTTTGACCTTGACTTTTTCTGGTTCAGGGTCAAAATTATCTCCGACAAAGGTATAAAACACCATATCAGCATCCTTTAATCCGATTGCTAGAGGATTTATTTTGTAGGATAGCTTGTAGGCGTTGTCAGCGTAGTTTGAAATCCCCCAACAAAGCTCGACCTCATCGTCGCCTCTCTTTATGATCCCCTTCTTGTAGGCCTTTTCTTCAAAAGAAAGGTCAGTATCCCAAGGTTCTATAGGTTCAAATTTTTTGCCAAAGGCAGTGAGGTTAAAGTCCTCAATTTTTAAGCCTTTGAGGTTGTTAATGGTTTTGTATCTTTCTGTATAATCTTCGTTGGTTTCGTCTATTTTCCAAGTTTCGTCTATGTGACCGACACCCTTTTCATCGATGCTTGCATCTATTGATATTTCTTTAAATTCATCTGCATGGGAAAAATTTGGAATAAAAATCCCCAAAATAATTGCCATTGTAATTAGTAATTTCTTCATAAATTCTCCTTTGAATAATATTATACTTTAAAATTTTGTTAAAAATTCTTCCTAAAGGTATTCATTAGCACTTAGCCTTTGACCTTAGGATTTAAGAGGGTAAGATTTTTCTACAGGTAATAATTATAGGAGTCATAATGAACAAAAGTTTTATCAATAAAATTTTCAATAAGATAAGCTTAAACCCACCTATGGTTTTGAGTTTGGGTTTTGCTATTCTTATTTCTATAGGTGGGATTTTGCTGTCCCTACCATTTTTTACAAAAAGCGGCGAAGCGACTGCCCTTGTTGATTCTATGTTTGTAGCAGCGAGCGCTTCTTGTGTAACAGGTCTTACACCAGTAAACACTCTCGAACACTGGAATACATACGGCCATGTCTTAATCATTACCCTAATCCAAATTGGAGGCTTGGGGGTAATGAGTTTGGCTTCTTTTATCCCCCTTATTTTGGGTAAGAAAATCGGGATGAAGTCCAGACAAGTTTTGAAAGAGCAGCTAAATGTTGATAGCCTTGAGGGCATGATTGTGCTTTTTAAATACGTTTTGGTTTTCACTTTCGCTACAGAAATCCTAGGCGCTATGGTTTTGTCTTTTAAATTTATCCCATTGTATGGGGTTGGCACGGGACTTTGGTACTCGATTTTCCACTCAATTTCAGCCTTTTGTAATGCAGGCTTTGATATTTTGGGTGATTCAATCTATCCTTTTAGGGATGATTTGTTAGTAAATTTCACCCTTTCTGCCCTTGTAATTGTGGGAGGTTTGGGTTTTGTAGTGACAAGTGAACTTTTTAGGAGGAGGTCATTTAAGAAAATGTCTACCCACTCTAAGCTTGTACTTTCTATCACAGCCTTCCTTTTGATTTTAGGTACCCTTATGTTCCTATTTTTGGAAAGTGAGGACGGGGTTCTCCAATATGAGAGCCTAAAGGGATCGATTTTAGAGTCCTTCTTCCAATCAGTTGTGGCAAGAACTGCGGGTTTTTATTCTGTAGACCTATCGCAAATTAAGGATTCTACAGCCCTTATGCTCATGGGATTGATGTTTGTTGGAGGTTCTCCTGGATCTACAGCAGGTGGAATTAAGACAACAACACTCGGTGTACTTTTCCTATCAACTCACGCAGTTGTAAGGGGCGAGAGCGAGCCGGTTGTCTTTGGTAGGCACATAGGCACAGAAATTGTGAGAAAGGCCTTAGCAATCTTTTTGGTTTCCATAGTGATTGTAATATCAGTAAGCTTTATGCTTACAATTACAGAAAGTGCGCCCCTTGTAGATATTTTATACGAAACTGTATCAGCTCTTGCGACAGTTGGAGCAAGTAAGGGAATAACCCCACATTTATCATGCTTAGGAAAAATTTTAATTACATTTTGTATGTATATTGGTAGGCTTGGACCAATGACCATGGCCTTCGCCTTTGGTATGAAGGCTAAGAAGAGCTTAATCAGGTATCCAGAAAGTTTAATAAGTATAGGTTAAGGAGAAAATATGAAAAATAAAAATGTATTAGTACTTGGTCTTGGCAGGTTTGGCTCAGCCCTTGCCAAAAAATTATTTGAAAAAGGCGTGGAAGTATTGGCTGTGGATAGGGACTATACTAAGGTACAAAGGGTAGCAGACCAAGTTACCTATGCAGCTCAGGCTGACATGACAGATGAAGAAGCCATGAGAGATTTGGGTATAAAAAATTTTGATATAGCAGTAATAGCGACAGGCTCCAACATCGAAGCTAGTATCGAAGCTACCTTGCTATGCAAGGATGCAGGCATAACTTCAGTTGTCGCCAAGGCTACAACCGTAACCCACGAGAGGATTTTAGAAAAAATTGGAGCTGATAAGATAATTTTCCCAGAACTTGATAGTGGGGAAAGACTTGCCAGGGTAATCGCTGGTTCAAACCTCCTTGAATTTATAGAGTTTTCCAAGGAATTTTCTCTTGCAGAAGTGAGAGTCCACAAGGCTTGGGTAGGCAAAAACCTATTGGAATTGGATTTTAGAAATAAATACAATCTAAATGTTGTTGCCTTTGAAAGAGGTGGTCAAACAATAATAAATCCGGGTCCACACACCGAAATTGAAAAGAACGATCTTATAGTTATTATTGGTAAGAAAGATGATGTAGAGAAAGTTTCTAACGAGGAAAAATAGGAAAACGTCAGGAAAATATAAAAATATTCAAAAAATGCAAAAGAATAATTTTCTGTGAAATAGTTTGCATAAGTCGAAAATTGTGTTATAATATAAGCAGCTATAAAATAGCTAGGTTTTTCATTATTAATTCCTTATAGTTTTCCCTTATGAAAACTAGGACTAACTTATTCTTTTCTATTGGGAAGGGACCTGCGTGGTCCTTTTTCTATTGGAAAAATCACAAAGGGACAAAAAGTGTTTAAAATTTTGCTTAGAATTTATTTGTAAAAAAATTTCTTTTTAAAAATAAAGTTTTTATGTTATAATGGTATCAATAGAATAGAGGTTAATATGAATGTATTGGTTATTGACGCCCAAGGCGGAGGTCTTGGCAAGCAAATTGTGGGATCTATAAGAGAAAAGCATAAAGATTTAGATATAACTTGCGTAGGGACAAATTCCCATGCCACATCTGCCATGCTAAAGGCTGGGGCAAGCCGTGCTGCTACAGGTGAAAACGCCCTTATAGTAAATTCGCACAAGGCTGATATAATTATTGGACCTATTGGAATCCTACTTACAAATTCTATGTGTGGAGAAATTACGAGTAAAATGGCTGAAGCTGTTTCTGTATCAAGAGCAAAAAGAATCTTGATACCCTTCCTTCATGATGATAATGTAATTGTAGGAGTTAGCGATTATTCTATGAAAAAATTAATAAGTCTAGCTCTAGAAGAGCTTGAAAAAAATATATAGGCTTTTATCAGGGGTTGCCAGTAGGCGACTTGGCTATAGAAATAGCTTGATTAGTAGGTACTAGCTTTAATTTTAAATTATACTATGAAGGTATAGAAATTCCCCAAGGGATATTTCTATGCCTTTTTTTGTATCGAAAATTAGACCCGGGAGCTTATAGGTGTTGGAATGTGGCTTATTAAAAATTAAGGAGAATGTATGAACAAACAAGTAAAGAAATTATTTGGTCTGATGGCTCTAGTTTTCGCCCTAACTGCTTGTGGTAGTGGGTCTGGCGAGAAAAAAGAAGAAGCCAAGGAAGAAGTAAAGACAGAAAGTCAAGAGACAGGTAAAACCGAAGAGAAAACTAAAGAAAAACCAAAAGACGAATTGGTTTTGGGTATTGGCCACGAACCAGAAAAGGGATTTAACCCAATATTTGAATCTTCACATTCAAGTTCTATGATCTTCCACTCAGCTTTATTAAAACGTGACGTGAACCTTCATATAGAAAATGACCTAGCAGATTCTTATAAGCTTTCAGTAGACAACAAAACTTATACAGTTAAATTAAAAGACGGGCTAAAATTTGCTGACGGTTCACCACTTACAGCAGAAGATGTTGCCTTTACTTATAATACAGCCAAGAAAGAAGCGGCAGCAGGCATAAACCTAGAAAGATTTAAAGAAGCTAAAGTTGTAGATGATAAGACAATAGATTTAGTTCTAGAAAAACCAGACATCTCATTCACATCTACACTTGCATCTCTAGGTATAGTTTCTAAAAATTATTACAATGATTCTTATGGTGAAAAACCACTTTCTAGTGGACCTTTCGAGCTTGTAGAATGGAAAAAAGGCCAAGAAATGATCGTTAAACCAAACGAAAATTACCATGGTCCAAAATGTCCATTTAAGAAAATCACCTTCTTATTCTTCAAGGATGATGACCAAGCTCTTGCTACAGCAAGCGAGGGAGTTTGCGATCTTATCAGAGTTCCTTACACAGCTAAGGATATGAAAATCGAAGGCTTCCACCCAATTAGTATCAAGACAATTGACAATAGAGGTATTTCTCTTCCTTATGTTCCAAACGAAGGCAAGGTTACTGATGATAAATCAATCGCACCAGGCTCTCCTATTGGAAACAATGTAACATGCGATATAGCTATCAGAAAAGCTCTAAACATAGCCATGGATAGGAATGAGATAATAAAAGACGTTTTAAATGGTGAAGCTACAAAGGCTACATCAATCGCAGATAACCTTCCTTGGTACAACGAAGAAACAGCAGAAATTCACGATGGCGACATCGAAGGAGCTAAAAAAATGCTTGATGAAGCTGGTTGGAAGGAAGGCGCTGATGGTATAAGAGAAAAAGACGGTATAAAGGCTAAATTTGATCTTTATTACGCTTATAAAGACAGGGAAAATCTTGCAGTTTATTTTGCAGAAAAAGCCCGTCAAATCGGTATTGAAATAGAAACTAAGTTCGGTGATTGGGACTTTGTAATGCCACACATGTACGACCAAGCAGTTTTATTTGGTTGGGGTGGTTATGACCCACTTGATATGTACTATTCTTATTCAAGCAAGTACAGAGCTTATGATTTTTATAACACAAACTTCTACTCAAATCCAAAAGTAGATGAGTATTTTGATAAGGGATTGTCATCTGGCAACCTAGATGATTTCTATGACTATTTCAAGAAAGCCCAATGGGATGGCCAAACTGGTTTTTCTCACCTAGGTGATTGTCCATGGGTATGGCTTGTAAATGAAAATCACGTTTACATGGTAAGAGACGGTCTAGAAATCGGCCAAACTAAGATAGAACCTCACAGCTCTCGCTTCACAATTTTAGATTCAATATCAAATTGGAAGTGGGAATAGATGACTAAGAGGATTGTAAAAGAATTATTTCTTTTTCTTCTCTTAATCCTCGCTGTTAGTTTTATATCCTTTCTTCTCCTGGACTTATCGCCTATAGACCCCGTTGCAAGTTTTGCAAGGGCTAAGTCTATAGGCCTAAGCCCAAGTCAAAAACAAGAATTAATCAAACAATGGGGGCTAGATCAGCCCCTTATGATTAGGTTTTTTTCTTGGGTTAAGCATCTAATTAGGGGAGATTTGGGTGTATCTAACATTTATGGTAGGGCAGTTATAGATATAATCAGAGAAGGTTTTTCAAGATCTATTTTGTTAATGGCCCTAGCATGGATTTTTCAAGGGTTAGTTGGTATTGGTCTTGGAATTGTTTCAGGGGCAAATGCCGGCAGGCTTAAGGATAAAATTATAAAAGCCTATGCTATTATTTTTGCATCAACACCAAGTTTTTGGGTGGGGATTTTATTAATTATTGTATTTTCTTTGAAATTAAAAATTTTTCCATCATCTATGGGCTCGCCTGTTGGCGTTTTAAAAGCAGATATCACCTTTGTTGATACCTTAAAACACTTAGTACTCCCAGCCCTTACTTTGATTTTAGTTGGAGTTTCAAATCTAATCCTACATACAAGAAGCAAGGTAATTGACATCTTAAATTCAGATTACGTCCTCTATGCTAAGGCTAGAGGTATGAAAAAAAGTCAAATTCTCAATAAATTCGCCTTTAAAAACCTAGTTTTACCAGGTCTAAGCCTTTTGTTTACGTCATTTTCAGAACTCTTCTCGGGAACAGTTCTTGTTGAAAATGTCTTTAACTATCCTGGCATAGGCAATCTTACAGTACAAGCAGGTCTTAGGGGTGATGCACCACTTTTGTTGGGTTTGGTTTTATTTTCCTCTGTCTTTGTTTACTTGGGTAATAGGATTTGTGACATCCTATATCTAGTCATTGATCCGAGATTAAGGAGGATGGATGAAACTCGAAAATAATTTATATACAAAAAATATTACCAGGTCCCACTCACAAAGAGTTGAGGAAAGGGGCCTTAGCCTTAGAAAAAAAACCCTCCTTTTAATCTTTATCGCTCTTGCCTTTCTCTCCTTCATTTTTATAAAAGGCTCTATGATAAACGATGACACCTTGGCGGTTGATTTTGCCAATAAGTTAAAGGCACCAAGCCTAGACCACTTATTTGGCACAGACGCCAGTGGGAGGGACATGGCCCTTAGAACAATTAAGGGCCTTTCAAACTCGATTTATATAGGCATTATTGGAAGTTTATCTTCTCTCTTAATAGCCTCAATTTTTTCCCTAACCTTAAGCTTGGGCAATAAAAGCATAGATAAGATGGTAAATTTCATCATAGATATATTTTTATCCATCCCCCACATGATGCTGCTGATTCTAATATCAGTATCAACTGGCAGGGGTGCCAAGGGAGTCATCCTAGGCATTGCCCTAACTCACTGGACTAGCCTTACAAGACTTCTTAGGGGAGAAATCTTAGAATTAAAAAATGAAAATTATATAAAGATATCAAAAACTCTCGGCAAGTCAAAGGTTTTTATCTTTATCCACCACATCCTACCTCATATAGCAGGGCAGATGATCGTGGGGCTAATACTTTTATTTCCCCACGCAATCTTACACGAATCTGCCATAAGCTTTTTGGGTTTTGGTTTGTCTTTGTCGACCCCATCTATAGGAATTATCCTATCAGAGTCGATGAAATATTTACTCCAAGGCCACTGGTACTTAGCGTTTTTCCCGGGACTTCTCCTATGTTTGGTAGTCTACGCTATAAATTTACTAGGGGAGAATTTAGGTCGCTTGCTCGATCCATATTCTTATCATAGGTGATTTTATGAACATATTAGAAATAAAAAATCTAAATATTTCATTTTTTCAATACCAAAAGGGCCTTGAAAGACGTAGGCTAGATGTGGTTAGAAATTTAGAATTAGATTTAAAAAAAGGTGAGATAATGGCAGTATTTGGAGCGAGTGGGTCTGGTAAGAGCCTCCTCGCTCACGCCATTCTTGGTCTTTTGCCCTATAATGGTTTTTATGAGGGGGAGGTCTGCTATAAGGGGAAAGTTTTAGACGAAAACCTCCTGGAAAAAGTAAGGGGTAAGGAAATTTTCTTTATTCCCCAAACAATTAATTCCCTTAACCCCCTCCTAAAAACTGCCAAACAGGCGAGGTTGACCTTAAAAAGGAGCGATTATAAGAGGCAAGAAGAAGTCTATAGGAACTTCGGACTTGGCAAGGAAGTTGACAAGATGTATCCCTTTGAATTATCTGGAGGCATGGCAAGAAGGGTCTTGGTTGCAGATGCTTTTCTTTCTGGTGCAGAGCTAATCATTGCTGACGAGCCAACACCAGGCATGGATAAAAAGGCGACAGATGAGATAATTGCTTATTTCAAAGACCTAAAGGCGGCTGGCAAGACATCTTTAATCATAAGCCACGATATAAACATGGCCCTAGCCCTAGCAGATAGGATTGCAATTTTTTATGATGGAAGGATTATAGAGGTCTCACCAGTAGAAGCTTTTTCAAATGGCGGAGAAGACTTAAAAAATCCTTACTCACGCATGTTAATTAAGGCCCTACCTGAAAACGGGCTTACTTTACTAAGCAAGGAAGAGGTAGAGGGGCTATGCTAAAAGTAGAAAACTTAAGCTTTTCCTACGATGGGAAAGTTCAAATTTTAAAAGATATAAGCTTTGACTTAAATCCTGGAGAAGTATTGGGCCTTATGGCTCCATCGGGTTATGGTAAATCGACACTCGGGAAATTAATGGCAGGTTATATCAAAGCACAAAGAGGAAGTGTCACAGTTGATGGCAAGGATATAAATGATCTTAGGGGATTTTTGCCAGTGCAAATGGTCCACCAGGCACCAGAAAAAAATGTAAATATTAGGTGGAAGGTGGAGAAAATTTTAAACGAGGGCTGGCAGGTTGACGAAGATGTAAAGGAAAAATTTGGGATAGAGGATTCGTTTTTGAAGAAGTTTCCAACAGAATTATCTGGTGGAGAACTCCAAAGAGTCTGCCTAGCAAGGGTATTAGGAAGAGAAACTAAATACTTAATTGCAGATGAGGTAACAACAATGCTTGATTCCATCACCCAGGCTCAGATTTGCCACCTTTTAATCCACTTTGCTAAAAAACACAAGCTTGGAATTTTATTTATTTCTCATAATAAGGACCTAGTTGAAGTTGTTTCAGATAGGATAATTGATCTTAAAGATATAAACAAAATAGAAAAAGAATAAGTTGAAATAAAAAAACGCCCCTGAGTGCTTTATCATCTAGTTAAGGGGCGGATTACAAGTTTAATAAGTGTGGTTTTTCTTATCAGCTTGGTGGTTACTTCTAAATTCTGATGGGGTCATACCAACGTGTTTTAAAAAATTTCTAAGGAGGGTCTTTGTTGAATTGTAGCCGACATTTATGGCTATATCAGCAATTGGGTCGTCTGTGTTTACTAAAAGGTCACAGGCGGCGTGGACCCTAACTTGGTGGAGGTAGGAGTAGAAGTTTTGCTCCATAAAATAAACAAAAATTTTGTTGATATTTCGTGGGGTCAGGTCAAAACTCTTTGCGACCTCCATTATGTCTATATCACTTGCAAAATTTTCGTTCACATAGTCGATAAGTTTTAAGTCCTCAGGCTTAAAGGTGAAAGTTGCATCACCTTCTATAAGCTGGTTAAGCTTCCTAAAGTCTTTGGTACCTATAGACTGTTTGGATTGAAAAACTTTTGAAAGTTGGGCTGGGTCTGAATAATGGACTGCCTTAGCTATTTCTTTGAGGGTCATAGAGGTATGGATTAGTAAAAATTTTGCCTTATAAATCCTGATTTCATGGAGAATATCAAGAAAACCAAGGTTTGTGACATCTTTGATATACTGGCTTATTGCAGATTCAGACATAAGAAAAATTTTTGATAAGACTTCGAGACTTATGTCTTTAGATGAATTTAAAAACATATACATAAAAATATTTTCTGGCTTGGCAGCGATTGATTCTCCAAAGGTATCGCTGTCGTCTACATATCTCATGTAGGTAATCAATAGTTCAGTAATCTTGCACATAAGATAGATAGTTGAGAATTTTTGTTTGGTGTGGATGATTAGGTTTAAGGAATGAACACCTACTTCATTTCTGATATCCTCAAAAATATCTTCGATTTTT
The DNA here is from genome assembly GCF_000156575.1 of Anaerococcus lactolyticus ATCC 51172. Taxonomy (GTDB): domain Bacteria; phylum Bacillota; class Clostridia; order Tissierellales; family Peptoniphilaceae; genus Anaerococcus; species Anaerococcus lactolyticus. The sequence goes on along the minus strand of NZ_GG666044.1, from coordinate 409,246 downwards.
TCGATAGCCTCAAGGTCATAGAGGGCAGACTCGTTTGAATAAAGACATTTAATAAAGTCAACGTCTTCTTTGTTAAGATTTAGTTGGCTTTTAATATAGATATTTATAAGGTTGAAATTATATACTAAAAGGTAGTAGGAAATTTTCTTTTCTACCTCGATGATTTCTGAAGTTTGCCAAGGAAGGATTGATATAACTGTACCGGGAGCCATCTTGTAGACCCTATCCTGGATTTTGATTTTGCCTTCACCCTCTAGGATATATAAAAATCTACTATGTTTATGCATCAGTGGCAGAGTTTTGCCATCATCAGATTGGATATCAAAACTGATGAGGTTCGATTCGTTCATAGACGATGAAAACGAATCCTGTAGTGTAACATATTTTTTTCCCATAAGAAAAATCCTCCTTATTATATAATATTTATTATTATTTTTATTTCAAGATATTTAAAAAAATATTTATAAGCAGGAATAAAAACGTTTGCCTTGCAAAAAAACGTCAAAACTTGACAAAAAAAGTCAAAGTCTTGGCGTTTTTAAATTTCTGACAAAAAATAAGGCTGGATTTGTCCCAACAATTATTAAAATGTGTGATATTATATAAGTGTGAAATCGTTACTATAAAATTTTATTGGTAACAAAAAATAATAAAGGAGAGATTATTATGGCAAAAAATTTCAGAGGAAAATCATTTTTAAAATTACTTGATTTTTCAACAGAGGACATTAGATACTTATTAGACCTATCTAAAAACTTCAAAGACATGAAGAGAGCAGGCGTTCCTCATAGATACCTAGAAGGTAAAAATATTGCTATTATATTCGAAAAAACATCTACAAGAACAAGATGTTCATTTGAAGTAGCAGGTTATGACCTTGGTATGGGCGTAACATATCTTGATCCAACAGGATCTCAAATCGGCCACAAAGAATCTGTAGCTGATACTGCTAGAGTTCTTGGTAGAATGTATGATGGTATCGAATTTAGAGGATTTAAACAAGAACACGTTGAAGATCTTGCTAAATACTCAGGTGTTCCAGTATGGAACGGTCTAACAGACCAATGGCACCCAACACAAATGCTAGCTGATATGCTAACAATCGAAGAACATTTTGGTCGTCTAAAAGGACTCAAATTTGTATATTTCGGCGATGCTAGAAACAACATGGCAAACTCTCTAATGGTAGTTTGTGCTAAACTTGGTGTTGACTTTGTAGCATGCGCTCCAAAAGAATTATTCCCAGAAGAATGGCTAGTTAAAGAATGCGAAAAGATCGCAGCTGAAAACTTCTCAACAGTTACACTTACTGAAGATGTAGACGCAGCAAGCAAAGACGCTAACGTAATCTACACTGACGTTTGGGTATCAATGGGTGAACCAAAAGAAGAATGGGAAAAGAGAATTAAGATTCTTAAACCATACCAAGTAACAAAAGAAGTTATGGCTAATGCAGATAAAGAAGCTATCTTCCTACACTGCTTACCATCATTCCACGATAAAGGAACAAAAGTTGGACAAGAAATATTTGAAAAATATGGTATGGAATCAATAGAAGTTACTGACGAAGTATTTGAAAGCGCACAATCATTAGTATTTGAAGAAGCAGAAAACAGAATGCATACTATAAAAGCAGTTATGTATGCAACCCTTTGCTAGTTTTTTAAACTAGACTATAAAAAAATACAAGGATGGGGCTGGCCTTAGGAAGTAAACTTAGATTCTTGAAAATCTTCTTTAGTCTAAGAGGAAACCTTTTGGCCAAGGCTCCATAAAATTAAAAAGGAATTATTATGCAAGCAATATTAGATATTATATCAAAACTGACAGGTTGGTTCTGGGGATGGCCTATCCTTATAGTATTATTAGGTGGTGGTCTTTTAATCTCATTCAGAATGGGATTTGTTCAAATAAAATACCTTCCTTTCGTACTTAAGCAAACGTTTGGAAAGATGTTTAAATCTGATGTTGGCGGCGAAGGTTCAGTTTCACCATTCCAAGCAGCATCAGCAGCCCTTGCTTCATCAATAGGTGCAGCTAACATAGTAGTAGCTCCATCTATTATCTTTACAGCAGGTCCAGGAGCAGTTTTCTGGATGTGGATAGCAGCTCTTATCGGACAAGGTACAAAATTTGCAGAAATCGTACTAGGTATTAAATACCGTGAGAAAAACGCTGATGGTGAATTCGTAGGTGGTCCATCTTATACATTCAAAAAAGGTATAGGTGGTACTCTTGGTAAGATAATGGGATTCTTAGTTTCTTTCTTCTTCATGATTGAAATTCTTCCATCAATTACCCTACAAACAATTTCAGCAGTAGGCCCACTTGAACAATTAGGTCTAAGCCGTCTAGTAGGCGCAGTTGTTATTACTATTCTAGTAGTATTAGTTGCTTACGGTGGTATCAAGAGAATCGCTCAAGTAACAGAAAAAATGGTTCCATTAATGGCAGCTGTTTATATCATAGCAGGTCTTCTTGTTATAATCATGCACATCGACCAAGTTCCAGCAGCTTTCAAAGAAATCTTTGTTGGCGCATTTAACCCAAGAGCTATCGGTGGTGGTGTTGCTGGTGCAGGTATCTCAGCATTAATCAAAGCCGGTGCAGCTAGAGGATGCTACTCTAACGAAGCTGGTATGGGTTCTGCTCCATACGCACACGCTACAGCTGTTACTGACCATCCATGCCGTCAAGGTATGTGGGGTATCTTCGAAGTTATCGCTGATACAGTTATAGTTTGTACAATATCTGCCCTTGTTGTATTAACAACAGGTCTATGGCAAAACCCAGACATGAAAGATATCGGAGTTGAAAGAGCATTTAACTCTGCTTTCGGTCAAATCGGTACAGCAATAATCGCAGTTTCACTCTTCCTATTTGTACTTTCTACAATTATAGTAATCGTATTCTACGCTGAAAAACAAGGTGAATACTTATTTGGTACAACAGTAGGTAAGATAGTTAGATTTATAGCATGTGCTATGATCCTTCTAGGTGGATTTGTATCATTTGATAACGCAGGAGTATTTCTTGATGCAACCCTAGGATTAGTAGTATTTACCAACATGGTTGGTATGATTATCTTAAGTGGTGAAATTAGAGAACTCGTTGATGAATTCTTCAATGATCCTAAATTCTACCCAGGAGCTAAGTAAATAAAAAATTAAACTAAGTTTAATTAACAGGTGCATAAAACTAAAAATGTCCGATTCTTTCGGATATTTTTAGTTAAAGCATTTGAAAAAAATAAAGATTTATCTTGTTAAGGATGATTAAATGGAAGAATTAGAAGAAATAAGAGACGAATTAAAAATGGACAAAACCATAAAGAAAGATGTTGGCCCAGAGGTATTTATATTTCTGGCAGCTTTTCTAGGCCTCTTTATCTATATGGGTTCTATAATGGGCGGGACAAACATGATCAAGACAATGATGCTCACATCATACGACCTTTTGATGAATGTCTGCCTATATTTGATGGCCGTTGCAGTTTTAGCAGGTGGTATATCTGCTATATTTTCAGAATTTGGCGTTATTGCCCTAGTAAACAGGCTAGTTTCAAAGATAATGAAGCCTATATACGACCTACCAGGTGCATCTTCTCTTGGTATGCTAAATTGTTTTATGTCTGATAACCCAGCCATACTAACACTTGCAGCTGACGATAACTTTAGAAAATATTTCAAAAAATATCAGATGCCAGCCCTAACCAACCTAGGAACTTCCTTTGGTATGGGACTTATCACAGTTACATCTATGATGGCCCTACCTGTTGATAATGCTATGAAGGGCGCCCTTGTCGGACTCGTTGGTGCTGTAGTTGGTTCTATCATATCAGTTAGACTAATGATTTCTAGGACCAAAAAATATTACGGCACAGAAGAAATGGTTGAAACCAAGGGAGCAGCAAATGTGCCAGATGGCTATAGAAAAGTCAGAGAAGGATCTGCAGGGGCTAGGTTTATAACAGCCTTCCTAGACGGTGGTAAGGTCGGAGTAGACATGGGTGTTGCAATAATCCCAGGCGTTTGCCTTATTTGTACCATAGTAGTCATGCTTACAAATGGAGCAGGAGCTAACGGTTATACAGGCGAAGCCAACCAAGGAATTGCAATATTACCAATGATAGGCGAAAAACTTGCCTTCCTCATCAACCCACTTTTTGGTTTTAACTCACCAGAAGCCATAGCTGTACCAATCACAGCCCTAGGCTCAGCTGGAGCAGCCATTGGTATTGTAGCAGATATGTCTGGCAGAGGCATAGTGACAGCAAACGACATAGCAGTATTTACATCAATTTGTATGTGCTGGTCAGGCTATTTATCAACTCACATAGCCATGATGGATGCCCTAGAGACAAAAGAAATGACAGGTAATGCAATTTTGTGCCATACTATAGGAGGACTCGGAGCAGGTATTGCTGCCCACCTAATATATATGGTGTTAGGATAGGTAAATATGGATATAAGTAAGTATTCACAATCTTCTGTGGAAATTATTAAAGAAGCCAATAAGGTTGCCATCAGAAAAAATAACGTAGAGGTATCTGACCTTCACATTTTCTATGCGATTTTGACCTTAGAGGAAAAATTAATAAGGACATATTTCAAGGAATTGAAGGTAATCTACCAAGATGTTTTGGATGATACAGAAAATGCTCTGACCAAACTGAGGTCAGCCAAGGGGATTTCATCCCTTTACACATCTAGGTCCTACCAAAGAGCCCTTTTGATAGCAGAAGAAATTTCTAGAAACCAGTTTGAAGAAAAAATTAAGACTGAACACCTGATGCTCGCTCTTTTGAGAGAAGCTGATATGCCGACTGCAAAACTTGCAGCGACTCATGGGCTTACTTATAAAAATTTCAATGAACTTGTTGCTAAGAAATTTAATGAATACCTACTAAAGGGCGTCGACCAAGAAACTATAATAAACCTTGAAAAATACGGGACAGTCCTCACCAAGGAAGCCATCGAAGGAAGGCTTGACCCTGTTATTGGCAGGGAAGAGGAAACCAGAACCGCCATCAGGATTTTATCTAGAAGGATAAAAAACAATCCGGTCTTAATCGGGGATGCGGGGGTTGGTAAAACTGCCATAGTTGAAGGTATTGTCCAGAGGATAGTAGCTGGTGACGTACCAGATGATTTAAAAGATAAGATAATTTTCTCCCTAGATATGACATCCCTCGTTGCAGGTGCTAAATATAGGGGAGATTTTGAGGAGAGACTTAAGAAAATCCTTGAGATAATTAAGGATTCTAAGGGTAGGATAATTCTATTTATAGATGAAATCCACAACATAATAGGCTCTGGATCTGCAAGTGGGACTATGGATACAGCAAATATGCTAAAGCCGATGCTTGCAAGAGGCGATATTTTAACAATAGGTGCTACAACCATCGAAGAATACAGAAAGTATATAGAGGTGGACAAGGCTCTTGATAGGCGTTTCCAAAAGATATTAATCGAGGAGCCAAGTATAGAAACTACCATAGCCATCATGAGGGGAATTAAATCTAAGTATGAAAACCACCACATGATCAAGATAACTGACCCTGCGCTTACAGAGGCAGTGAAGTTATCAAAGAGGTTTTTGACAGAAAGAAAACTCCCAGATGTAGCTATTGACGTTATAGACGAGGCCTGTGCCCAGGTTAAGATGGCAAGAGATCAAAAGCCAGAAGAGTTAGATGAGCTCCACAGGAAAATTATCCAGCTCGAAATGGAAAACATCGCCTTAAAGAACGAAAAAGACAGCCTATCGAACCATAGGTCTAAGGAAAAAGAAGAAAAAATCAAAGAACTCGAAAAAGAACTCGAGAAAAAAACTGACTTATATAATAAAGAAAAAGAAAGACAAGAAACTATTGTCAAGCTTGAAAGAGAAATCGACATCATAGGCTTTGAGATAGAAGAAGCTAAGGATAAGAGAGACTTTGAAAATCTTGATAAGTTTGTAAGTCTAAAAGACAATGTAAGCGAAAAACTAAAGAAAATAGAAAATCAAGGCGAATTTTATCCGTTAAGAACCAAGGTCGGTGTATCTGAGGTTAAGGATATTATTTCAAAGATGAGTGGGATGCCAAAGTCCAAACTCCAATACGACAAACTTGATTCTATAAATATCGTAAGAGAAAAACTCAAGGAAGAATTCGTAGGTGGCGATGATATGATTGATAAGATTATCAATACCTATATCATAGCTGAAGGTGGACTTTTTGAGAGAAGTAAGCCAGTCTTAAGCTTTATTGTTACAGGTCCATCATCTTCGGGTAAGTCTTATATAGCCAAACTTTTGGCAGACTACCTTTATGAGGGTGATAAGTCCCTACTAAGCTTTGACATGAGCGAATTTACTGACAAGTCATCAATTACAAAATTAATTGGAGCGCCACCAGGTTATGTTGGTTACGAATTTGGAGGAGTTTTGACCCAGGCACTAAGGACAAAGCCTTATAGTGTTTTGGTTTTTGAAAATATTGAAAACGCACATTTCGAGGTTCAAAACCTAGTTTTACAAATCGTTCAAGATGGAACTATCAAGGATAATAAGGGACGTGATATCAACCTTAAAAATTCTATTGTAGTTTTAACTATGACTGTGGAAGATGGCGATGAAAGTGCCAAAGAGAAACTCGACGTCGACTTTGGCAAGTATGTCGATTATGTCTTCAAACTCAAGCGTTTGGACGATGATAAATTGGATAAGCTTATTTCCTTAAACTTTAAGGAATTAGAAAAAGCCTTGGCAGAAAGGCAAATAAACCTATCTTATGCAGGTGGATTTTTTGATAAATTCGGCAAATATGCAAAAGATGAGGGCTTTGATGCAAGGAGCTTGAAGAAGCTTATAGAACAGGATGTTTACTTTTTGATTTGTGAGAAGAATCTCACAAGTGAAATAAAAGCATTCTCAGAATTAATCTTGGATTTTGATGGTGAAAATAAGTTCACTGTCAAGTTGAAAGAAAAAAATAATAAGGAGTAGAAAAATGGAATTTAAAGTACCAGAATTTGTTACACCAGACTTTTCAGAAGAAAAGTTCAAGAAAGCACAAAATATTAGCCTACAAGAAGTAGAAAAAGACGGTGTTGCACCTGATGATTTCTACCTTACCCGTCATATGCCTACCTTCTACAAGGTTGATGGAAAGTGGATCCTACCTGAACATACATCATTAAACTGCGTAGCAGTCCTAAAAGACGGCAAAATCGTAGTAGAAGAAATAAGAGACCTTAAAAAAGGTGAACAAGTTGTAGTAAGCGAAGACGGCAAAATCGAAGACGGTATCTTTGTTTATAACAACGCCTTCCCAGAAGATGTATATTCTAGACCAGGCAAGGCTGTAGAAACATCATTCTCTGAAGACTATGATAATCTATTCGAGCTTTTACAACACGAAAGAGATTCAGAAGATGGTTATATAGTATGGGTACTAGGTCCTTCAGTAGTATTTGACTACGATACAAGAAAAGCTCTAAACCAATTAGCAGAAAATGGCTATATCAACTGTCTATTAGGCGGAAACGCTATGGCAACCCACGACCTTGAAGGTGGATTTCTAAATACAGCTCTTGGCCAAAATATCTACACCCAAGAAAACCAACCAATGGGCCACTATAACCACCTTGACCTCCTAAACGAAGTAAGAACAACAGGTTCTATAAAAGAATTTATCGCAAGTGGAAATGTAAAAGATGGCATTATCAAAACCCTATCAGACATGGACGTACCATTTGTTCTATCAGGATCAATCAGAGATGACGGTCCACTTCCAGAAGTAATAGGCGATGAAGATAGAGCACTTACAGAAACAAAGAAAGAACTTGATAAGGCAACAGTAATTATTTGTATAGCAACCATGCTCCACTCCCTATCAGTAGCCAACATGGCATCTAGCTATAGGATTAGAAAAGACGGAAAAATTTCACCAGTATACCTCTACTGTGTAGACGTAACAGAAAACGTAGTACACAAGGTAGGAGCAGCTAGGGAAAATCTTGCATACGTGCCAATGGTAACAAACGTACAAGATTTCGTAGTAAACTGTGAAAAAGCTCTAATAAGCCCAGCAAACAAGGCTTTTGCTAGAGAGATGGAAATTCCTGAAATGGAATATGTAGAAGCAGATAAAAAAGCTGATAGAAATGAAGGAGAGATACAATAATGAAATTTGAAATGCCAAAATACCATCATCCAGATTTTGAAAAAGATTTTCTAAAAAATGCACCAAATGTAACCCTAGAAGAAGTAAAGGTAGATGGCCTAAGCCCAAGAAACTACCACGCTCTTTCAGTTTATCCAGAATACTTCAAAATAAACGGCAAATGGGTACTAGCTGCACAATCAAGAATGGATACAGTTTGCGTAGCAAACGACACTCCAGGTGAGGAAAGCGTAAATATAGTTGAATTTAGAAACCTTAAAAAAGGTGACAAGGTAGTAATCGGACGTACAGAAGATGCTTCAGAAGGTATCTATGTATGGACCCAAGGCTTCCTAGAAGGAGATGCTCACCAAGATACATTTGCATTTAGAGCTGGTAGATCAAGAGAAACAGCCTTCTCAATCGACTATGATAACCTCTATGAAGTTCTAAAATATGAAAAAGCTCATAAAGGTTATGTAACCCTAATAGTAGGAGCAGCTCTTGCCCTAGACAGAGACTCAAGAGCAGCGCTTGAAAGATTGGTGAGAAATGGTTATGTAAATGCAATCTTCTGTGGTACAGAAACTGCAGCCTTTGACCTTGAAAAAGGAATCTTCGGCACAACTTGGGGCCAAGAAAAATTTGAAAAAGAACAAAACTCAACAAAAAATCTCTACAAAACCATAAATATGGCCAGAAAATACGGCTCAACCAAGGCTCTTGTAGAAAGTGGAAAAGTTAAAGACGGCTTCATGAAAGCCTGTGTAGAAATGAATGTTCCAGTAGTAATAGCAGGCACCATCCGTGACAGACTAGGACTCCCTGAAACAATCAACAACGTATATGATGCTCAAAACGAAATGAGAAAACATGCCAGAAAGACATCTACAATCATCATGATGGGCGCAATCCTATATACAATCGCAACAGGAAATATGACCCCATCCTACAACGTATTTGACGGCGTAGTAAGACCAGTTTACATGTATACAATAGACATCCAAGAATTCGCAGTAAACAAACTATCAGACAGGGGAACAGTAACAGCTGTTTCAATGGTAACAAACGTACAAGACTTTATCAGAAACGTTGACAGAGCCTTAAACAACTAAAATCAAACTTAAGGAGAAACAATGAAAAAAATCGTACTCGCCCTAGGCGGAAACGCACTAGGAAACAGCCCAGAAGAGCAAAAAAAAGCAGTAGCAGTAACAGCTAAGTCAATCGTAGACTTAGTAGCAGAAGGCAACCAAGTAATAATATCTCACGGCAATGGCCCACAAGTAGGCATGATCAACCTTGCCATGGACACAGCTAGCAAATCAGAAGCAAAAACAGCTGAAATGCCATTTGCTGAATGTGGTGCCATGAGCCAAGGCTATATCGGCTACCATCTTCAAAACGCTATCGAAAACGAACTAGCAAAAAGAGAAATGGACCAAACTGTAGTATCACTTGTAACCCAAGTATTGGTAGACAAAGAAGACAAAGCATTCCAAAATCCAACCAAACCAATTGGATCATTCTATTCTAAAGAAGAAGCAGAAAAACAAGAAGCTAAAGGCTTCACCTTCAAAGAAGACGCAGGCAGGGGCTACAGAAGAGTAGTACCAAGCCCAAAACCAATCGATATAATTGAGAAAAAAGCAGTTGAAAAACTCTACAACGATGGAATGATCGTAGTAGCAGCAGGTGGTGGTGGAATTCCTGTAATCAAAGAAGATGGCAAACTAATCGGTGTTGACGCAGTAATCGACAAAGACTTCACATCTGCAAAAGTTGCTGAACTAGTAGGAGCAGACATACTTGTAATCCTCACAGCAGTAGAAAAAGTAGCCATCCACTTTGGTGAAGAAAACCAAGAATGGCTAGGTCACCTATCAGTAGAAGAAGCTGAAAAATACCTAGCAGACGGTGAATTTGCAGAAGGATCAATGAAGCCAAAAATAGAAGCAGCCCTATCCTTTGTAAAATCAAAAGAAGGCGCAAAAGCTTTGATAACATCTCTAGAAAAAGCTCTAGACGGCCTAAAAGGCGAAACAGGAACTTATATTGGTTAGGAAAGCATTGCTTAAAATTTAAAAATCAATAGACTTCTGAAAAAGATGGTGGGCACAATGCCCACTTCTTTTTATGTAAAAACATACTTTAGTTATAAATGTGATATAATAGATATAAGAAAACCTGATTAAATTTTGTAATAAAAGGATCTGATATGGATAAGAATTATGACAAAAAACGAAACCTATATTGTCTAGCAAGCCTACTTGTAATCGCTTATACTGTTTTGTTTATCTTTCTTGGGGAAGACTTTGGTCTTGGATATGATTTTGAAAATACTTTTTTAAACCCAGTCCTCTTGCCCCTAAGCCTGTCCTTGTGGCTGATTATTATTGGGATTTTCTTAAGAAAAAAATACGACAACCTCATTTTGCTCTTCGTGGTGATATTTGCTGCAGTGCACGTATTTTATATAGTAATTGGAATTGGATTTGATAAGACGTTCATGGATTTCATTAAAGAATATCTCATGTTTTTGACTTTTGGACTTATAAATTTATAAAATGACCCGGCCTTTGGGTCATTTTTATGTGTGTTTTTTGATAATGTAAAAAAGTATTATCAGGTATAGTAGATAAAAGGAAAGGAGACTTTATGCATTATACTGGAGAAGTTTATAGGCCTCCTCTCGAAGCCTACACTCCCTTACTTGAGGTGACTTATGGGTGTTCGCACAATGCTTGTGCTTTTTGTACGATGTATCATAACACAAGATTTGGCATCTCACCCCTTCGCCATATAGAAAGCGACATTATCGAGATAAGCAAGACTTATCCAATGCCTATTGAGAGGATTTACTTGCTAAATGGAGACCCTTTTGTCCTACCTACAAAAAGGCTTTTAGAAATGTCAAATTTAATTCATAAATACTTGCCAGAAGTCAAAACTATTACGTCCTACGCTAGTTTTTATAACCTAAAAAACAAGTCGGTTGAAGATATGAAGCTCTTAAAAAAAGCGGGCTACAATGAGCTCTGGTTTGGAGTTGAGACAGGGGACCCGGAGGTCCTTTTTTGGATTAATAAGGGTGCAGACCTTGGCGACTATTACGAAGGACTTGATAAGATGAAGGCCGCCGGCATGGATTACTTTGCCATTGTCATGCAGGGTATAAAAGGAGCTGGTAAATCTTATGAAAACGCCCTTGCCACTGCAGAATTTTTAAATTATTATCCTGCCAAGGGGATTTTTATAATGTCGACAGATGTCCAGCACGGGTCTAAGTTATACAAAATGCGAGAAAGGAGCGAGTTTACAGAGACCACCAACAGGGAAAATCTTGAAGAGCAAATTACTCTTTTGGAAAATTTGGAAGTCCCTGGTGACGTTCTCTATTCCTCTGGTCATATCGTAAACTTGGTAAAAGTCACAAGCCACATGAGAAATAAGGAAAAAATGATAGAGAAATTGAAAGATGCCCTTAAAAGTTTGCCTGATTATATTTTGGATGGCAAAAACCAGGGTAGGGCCATATAAAAATCGAGGAGATTTTAATATGAAAATTTTTGTAAAAAAATTTGGAGAACTAACTACCTTTGATCTTTACGAAATCCTAAGGCTCAGGGTAGATGTCTTTGTTGTAGAACAAGCTTGCCCATATCAGGAAATAGACGGCAAAGACCTTGATGCCATTCACATTTACTTTAAGGATGGTGGTCAAATATTAGCCTACGCTAGACTTTATGAGGAAGCTGGCGATATCCATCTAGGCAGGGTAATTGCAAAAAAAAGAAGACAAGGCCTCGGCAGTTTGATCTTAAAAGAGGCAATAGAGGCAGCGAAAAAGTGTTATAATACCAAGGAAATCAAAATCGAAGCTCAAACCTACGCCAAAAATTTATATGCCAAGGCTGGCTTTGTGGAAGACTCTGAGATCTTTTTGCTCGATGGGATTGAACATGTGAAGATGGTGTTGGAAATAAAATAATTTGGGGGTGCATATCTACATTTCATTTTGAAAATTATGAGTATGAGAGGTTAATTATGGAAATTTTTACAAATGAATTTCACAACAAGCATACATATATAAAAATAAATGATATAAAAAAGGTGAGTTTGGATGATTTTATGGCTTTGGCCAAGGAGAAGCCTCTTCAAATAGGAGTTGATTCTAATCAGATAGACTTAATTGAGCTTTTGAAAAAGGCTGGTTTTATCCTTAAAAGAAAATGTTACGAGGTAGAAGTAAGCAGAGAAGATTTGAAAAATCCCCTAGGGCCAAAAAGATTTGAAACAAAGCTAACAAACAAGGGAGAAATGGCTTATGAAAAGGCAAGCAACTTGGTTTTTAGATACTACAAAAAAACCCACGAACAAGTAAGCCCTCTGACTGTAGAATATGAAAAATTCAAAGAAATCCTCCCAGATCAAGCTTTCTATTATGAAAAAAATGGAGAAATGATACTGGCGGCCTTTCAAGAAAACGAAGAAATCGCCTACCTAGCAGGTTTTGAGGAAAAACTTGCAGATGACTTTATAAATGACTTGTTAATTTATTTATTTGGAAAATACAAAGAAATTTTCTTCGAAGCCGACAACACAGACCCTTTGGCCACAAAGCTTAAGAATAAATTTCTAGAAAAATTCGACCCTACTTTTGATACCTATATCAAATATAAATAGATAAAAAATTGGAAAAATAAAAACCAAAGAAGAAAACTAATATAAGCAAAGCCTGGCAAAGCCAAATTAGCCAGGCAAATTCTGGAACCCCGAGACTAATTCTCTCCTTTATCGGGTAAAGATTTCTAATCAAGGGTTGCGTTAAAAAATCGCATGTTTGAGCGTAAGCGAGTTTGCGATTTTTAGCAACCTGATGATTAGAAATCAGTAAGGATATAAACTAACTAAAACAAGGTATTCTTATTACCAACAGTTTGCCGAAGGTAAACACATTGTCCCCCGAGAGGGGCCGCTCGGAGGGGGTAACGGAAGGGGTTTAAGGGGACCCGATGGGGGAACGTGCGGAACGTTCCCCTGGGGTCCCCTTTTTACGGAGTGGTCATGTAAATGACTAAGAAATAATATAAGATAAAAATAAATTTAAAACTAAAGCTGAAAGAAAATATTCCTGGAATAATAGACTCACTAGTGAAAAACTGACCTTCTTTGACTTTTGAGAAAACCTGAATATAATAGATTTAATACCAATTTTTTGAAAATAGAAACGAGGAAGATTATGTATCCATACGGATTTTATTTTGATAGAACTTATTTTTTAGTCTTGATAGGCCTTGTGATTTCAATGTTTGCCCAGGCTAATATAAATGCAAAATTTAATAAATACAGAAAAATCAGGTCTAAACGTGGGTTGACTGGGGCTGAGGCTGCCCAGATGGTGCTTGATTACAACAATTACAGGGATATTTCTATCAAGAGGGTAGGTGGGTCCTTGTCAGATTATTTTAATCCTATGACCAAGGAAGTCGCCCTTTCTGCTACTTCTTTTGAGGATAGCTCAATTGCTTCTTTGGCTGTGGCTCTCCATGAGATTGGCCACGTTATCCAATTTAAGGAAGGCTATATCCCTCTTAGGGTTAAATCTTTTATTGTGCCAGCAGTTAATTTTGGATCAAGATTATCTTTTCCAATTCTTTTGGTAGGGGTATTTTTATCCCAACCTAAGCTAGTAACCATAGGTCTTGCCCTATTTTCACTCACACTTTTATTTCAAATCGTAACTTTACCTGTGGAATTTGATGCGTCAAGAAGAGCTATCCTTGCCCTTGAAAAGACTCATATCCTAGATGAAAGTGAAATCCCGGGAGCTAAGGATATGCTTGGTTCAGCAGCCCTTACCTATGTGGCAGCTACCCTTGCCACAGCCCTTCAATTGTTAAGACTCTTTCTCTTATTTGGCAATAGGAGTAGGCGTGACTAGGATTTATTAAATCTAAGTTTAAAACAAGTAGTTATACTCGTAATATTTAGAACAAGCTAGAAAAATTTGAATCAATGCAAATTATAAGCCAAGTGCCCGGAAATTTTCTAGGGCACTTTTTTATAAAACAAATTGGTATTGTAAATTCCGACTAAACCAGTATAGTTTATTTAGGAAGCGAGGCTTCTTTTATTTTAAAGGCAATGGTCAGAGATAGTCAGTAAGCTTTGACCTAAAAATAGAGAAAGACAGGAGATTATGGCAGGTTTAACTAATCAAATAGAAAGATTTCTAAAGCTCATGCTCGAAGATAGCGTTGATGGAGCCTTAGAAATCGGTAGAAATGAGTTGGCGAGTCAGTTTGATTGTTCGCCAAGCCAAATTAATTACGTTCTTTCAACCAGGTTTACCCCTCACAACGGCTACTTGATTGAGAGCAAACGTGGTGGCAATGGGTTTATAAAAATAATAACCATTGTTGAAGAAGATGACTATATTTCCTATTTACTTAGGAATTTGGCTAAAGAAATGAGTGAATCAAGGGCAAATAATCTCTTTAGAGACTTATACGAGAGGCAATATTTTAACAAAAACGAATACCTGATGGCAAGGTATGCAGCAAGTGATAAGACCCTTGCAGATATAGAAGCCAAGGGGAGAAACACCGTAAGGTCATCGATTGTTAAGAGCCTTTTGTTGAGTATTTTGGCAAGGAGTTAGTATGAAATGTGATAAATGCGGCAAGGAAGCCAGCGTAAGCCTGAAGGTTATTTTTAATGGCAACAGTCATAATATAAATCTTTGTTCGGATTGTATGAAGAAATATGCAGATATACCTGAGGGCTCAGACCTAGGGAAAATTAGTTCACAAAATATTTCTATTAATCCTAAGGACTTGGAGGGACTTTTGCAAAAGTTTATTCCTAGCCTTGAGGAAGTTATTGATGGATTTTATGAATATAAATATAATCAAGCTAACAAGGACCTATCTTATATCTTAAATGTTGACGAAAAATCTTGCCCCTACTGTGGCAATTTAAGGTCAAATATAAGAAATGGAGTTTTTGGATGTGCCTATTGCTATAAGCTCGATAAGAATCTGACAGATAAGGTTTTAAAGACCTACAACAACCTTAGTGAGTACAAGGGTGCTTACCCAAGGGCAGAAAGAGAATTTAAGGAAGTGGCTGACGAGATAAAAAACCTATCTCAAAGACTCAACGAATCTGTAGAAACAGAGGATTATGAGTTGGCAGCAGACCTTAAGGAAAAAATTGATAAATTAAATATGCAGGTGAAAAATTGATAGATTATGCAAAAGATGTTTTAATCTCTACAAACCTATCTTTAAGACGAAACATAAAGGGTTATGATTTTCCGACAACTATGACCTATGATGAGAGTTTGGTTGTGATGGATATGGCAAGGGATATTTTTGGAGACAGGCTGGTTTTACTTTCTGATTTGGATGATGGAACTATTGATAAATTAATTTCCGAAATGGTTTTAAGTCCTGATGCTCCAGGTAAACTTGCCCAGGTCGGCATTATTTTTGAGGGTGACACCACTCTTGTAATTAACGATAGAGACCACCTATCCATCAATATTTCAAATTTCGGTTTGAATCTGATAGGTGCTTATAAAAAGGCAACCGAAATTGAAAAAATCCTTGATGACCACTTGGATTTTGCCTTTTCTAGTGAATATGGATATCTCACAAGTGGGGCAAGAAATGTAGGAGGTGGCCTAGAAGTTTGGATGAAGTTATTTTTATTTGGTTTAATTGATAATCCAAAAACCTATGCTGGCTTTGAGCAGGCGATGGTTTATGCGGGCCTTTACCCACAGAAATTTGTGCCAAAAGGTCTTAAGTCTTATGCAGATGACCTTTATTTGTTAAAAAATTACGGTAACTATAGGCAAAATCCTGAAGCCTACCTTAAAAAGGTAGAAAAAAATCTAGAAACCCTAGTAAAAAACGAAAAGAGATTTAGGAGAGATTATAGGATTATAAACAATATTGATGATAGGGAAATTGAAGAAGAGATAGATTTGATAGAAAAAAGCTTAGAAACAGGGATGGTTAAGAGTCTAGATAAGATGATGAAGGCTCTTTACAGGCTAAAAAAATACCAGATTCTAGGCTTTAAGACAAAGTTTAGTGAAGAAGAAATTAACGATTTGATTAAAAATCTTTCTTCACACAAGTATAAGGAAAATTTCGATGCCGGAAGGTATGAATTTTTGATGAAAGAAATGGGGGAAAGCCATGGAGAATAATAGATTAAATAAATTGACCCAACAGGCTAGGCGTGAGTCCTATAGTCTAAACCATGACTATATAGGCACCGAACACTTGCTTCTTGCCCTCATGAAAACAGGGTCAAAAGCGACAAAGGCCCTGGAGGCGGCAGGAGCAAATTATGAGCTTTTGAGGTCCATTGTCATAAACAACATTGGCAGGGGCACAGCAGTGAGACCTGCTACAGAATATAGCAAAAAAGTAAGGAAAATTTTGGAAACTGCGAGGTTTTATGCCAACAACAGGCGTGCCCTTGCAACTAGCGAAGAAGATGTCCTTCTAGCTATCATAAACGACGAAGATTCCTTCACAAATATAATGTTCTTGCTCTCAGGAGTGGAAAAAGAAAATATTAAAAAACAACTCCTATCTATGGTGAGGCAAGAAAAGTCAGAGGGAGTCGCAAATTCTAAATTTAGCGAAAATATCACAAATTATTGCACAAACCTCAATGACTTAGCCGAAGCGGGAAAAATTGACCCAGTAATTGGCAGGGAAGATGAGATCAAAAGGATAATCCAAATCCTAATGAGAAGGACAAAAAATAATCCAATCCTAATTGGTGAACCAGGCGTTGGTAAAACTGCCATTGCAGAAGGACTTGCAAGCGAGATTGTAAAAGGCAACCTTCCTGCCATTATGAAGGGCAAAACAATTTTGAGCCTTGATCTGGCATCAATGATAGCCGGCACCAAGTATAGGGGAGATTTTGAAGACAGACTTAAGAAGTTATTTGAAGAAGCCTCTAATCGTGATGATTTGATTTTGTTTATAGATGAGTTCCACATGGTTTTAGGAGCTGGTGCCGCCGAAGGTTCTATGGATGCGGCCAATATCCTAAAGCCAATCCTAGCCAAGGGAGACATACAGATAATTGGCGCTACAACCATTGATGAATACAGAAAACACGTAGAAAAGGACTCTGCTCTTGCCCGTCGTATGCAGGAAGTGATGGTCGATGAACCAAGTCTTGAGGATTCTAAAAAAATAATTGAAGGCCTCAAGTCCATGTACGAAGACCACCATAAGGTAAGAATAACAGAAGAAGCCATAAATGCAGCTGTGGACCTATCTGATAGGTATATCACTGATAGGTACTTGCCAGATAAGGCAATAGACCTTATTGATGAAGCATCATCAAAGCTAAGGATTTTGGCCTTTGATGATGAGCAAGAGGATATAGATACCCACGAGGACATCTTGGAAAAATTGAAGGCGGAAAAAGACCAGGCAGTCCTTGACCAAGACTTTGAAAAGGCAGCAAAACTTCGTGACATCATAAACCAAAAGAAATTTGACCTTGAAGAAGAAAAGGAAGAAGAAAGCGAAGGCTATAAGCTAGCTATAACTTATGACGATATAGCAAATATTGTAGCATCTTGGTCCAAAGTCCCAGTTGAAAGACTTACCGAAGATGAAAAGGCCAAGTATGCTAAGCTTGATAAGATTTTAGCTGGCACTGTTATAGGCCAAAACGAAGCGATTAAGTCTGTTGCCCACGCTATCAAAAGAGCGAGGGTTGGCCTTAAAGATCCTAAAAAACCAATCGGGTCCTTCATTTTTGTAGGACCTACAGGTGTAGGCAAGACCTACCTTGCCAAAAGTTTGGCAAAATCCCTATTTGGTTCAGAAGATAGGTTGATTAGGATGGACATGAGTGAATATATGGAAAAATTTGCCGTAAGCCGTATGGTAGGCTCTCCTCCAGGCTATGTAGGCTATGAGGAAGGTGGTCAACTTACTGAAGCAGTAAGAACAAATCCATATTCTGTAATTCTCTTTGATGAAATCGAAAAGGCCCATCCAGACGTCTTCAACCTCCTTCTTCAAATCTTAGATGACGGTAGGCTCACAGATGGCCAGGGCAGGACTATTGATTTTAAAAATACAATTATAATCATGACTTCAAATGTTGGCGTATCAAGTCTAGCCAAGGCCACATCAATTGGTTTTGATCTAGCAGAAGATAAGCAAGAGGCTGACAACGAACGCAACAAAGAAATAATTACCAAGGCCATAAAAGATTCCTTTGCACCAGAATTTTTAAACAGACTTGATGAAACAATTATGTTTAATTCCCTAAGCGAAGCTGATATCAAGGAAATAACCGGTCTTATGCTTGAAAAAACTAGGGATAGACTTAATGAAATCGGCATAGAAATCGCCTTTGATGAAAGGGTAGTAAACTTACTTGCAAAGGAAGGTTTCAACTCCGAATACGGGGCAAGGCCACTAGAACGCCACATCACAAAGATGATAGACGATAGGCTAGCCGAAGATATTTTGGATAATAAGCTTGATAAGGAAATGACTATTAGGCTTTACGTTCAAAACGATAAATTATGTTTTAGAAACATTACTAAGGGTAGGAAAGCTTCTAAAGAAGCTAGGCAAGAGGTTAATGTTAAATAATTCATTTAATTAAATATTAAAAAAATCTTAGTCATTTACATGACTGCTCCGTATTAAGGGGAGGCCCAAGGGACCTTCCGCAGGGTCCCTCACTCGCCTCCCCTTAGACCCCTCTCGGCTACACCCCCCGAGCGGCTCCTTAAGCGGAGTGCGGATAATGAAGCTTGCCTTTCGGCAAGCTTTTTTAGATATGGTTTAGCCCTTTGTTTAAGATTGATTATTTCCTAAATGATTTAAAATCCCTAGCTACCTAAAAATTGATAACTCGCTACGCTCAGACAATCAATTTTTTAAACGGTAGCTAGGGATTTTAAATCCTCTAATAAATGGGAAAAGGTGTCTGGATTTTCTTGGGTTTGGCTTTTTTGCCATTATGTTAATGCGAATAATTTGCGAATAATTTATGAATAAAAACACTTTAGGAAATGAAAAACTTTGGGGTACAAAGTCCTTTAGCTTGATATTACCACACTTAGAAATCTACAAAACTGAAAAAAGGAAATTAATATATATACAAAAATCTTTGACCGGGATGAATAATGGGGGTAGAGTTTAAAATATTTTTAAAAATATACATATAGAAAAGGAAGGTTAGTATGAAAAACAAAAAAATTTACTCATCCCTAATGGCTTTGGCTTTAGTTCTGAGTCTTTCGGCTTGTGGATCTAATACAGATTCTACAGGAAATAAGGGAAGCCAAACAAGCGGACAGGAAGAAAACAAAGAAGCTAGTTCTTCTAAAGGTGATCAAGGAGACAATCTTGATGATTTTCAAAAGCAAACAGCTGATGACACCATCGTTTTGGGTGTAAGCACTATTAATGGAGACTTCATCCAAGGTTACAATAATGACGCCAACGATGTAAATGCTAGAAGGTTTATGGGTATTGAAGGAAACAACGGCTATTCTTGCTATGTAATTGATGAGTTTGGTAAGTTTCAAGCAAACACTGCAGCCCTTGATAAAGATCCAGAAGTTATTATGAATAAAGATGGGTCTAGAACTACTAAATTTACCATCAAAAAAGATTTGAAATGGTCAGATGGTAAGCCTATTACAGCTGATGATTATCTTTTTGGAATCCTTCTAGAATCTGATAAGGATTTTAATACGCTTACAGGATCTTTAAATGTAGGTGCAGATTCTTTAAAGGGTTACGAGGCCTTTAAGAAGGGGGATACAGATTCGTTTGAAGGTCTTGATAAGATTGATGATTATACTTTCTCTCTTACAGTCGATGCATCTCAATTGCCATACTTTGAAGTTCAAGCCTTATCAAATGCAGGTCCTACTCCACTTCATTATATTGGAGAAAATCTAGGGCTAGCAAAAGACGGCAAGAAACTTGTTGTAAAAGATGGTTATCAGGTGACAGACAAAGATAAGGAAAATTACAAAAAATCTATAGATAACCAAATTGCCCTCCTAAAAGAAAACTTTGAAAAGGACAACGAAGGAGAGGATAAGGGAAGCGAAGATTACAAAAAAGCTAAGGAAGAATTAGACAAAAAAGCAAAAGATTTAGAAGCTCGCAAAAATGGTGATGTGGATCCAACAAGACTTCTAATTGAAGAAGCAATGATAAAAGAAACTAGTGATTATAGGTTTAATCCTGCTGTGACTTGTGGACCATATAAGTTTAACAAATTTGAAAATAACATGGTGGTTCTTGACCTTAACGAGAATTACCAAGGTAATTTCAAGGGCCAAAAAGCAAGCATTCCTCACATAATCATCCAATTGGTAAATAGAAATATAGGACCAGACCTTCTAGAAAATGGAGACATCGATATTTGGGAAGGAGAAACTGACGGCGCAAAAATTGACCAACTCAAAAAAGCTGAAGAAGCAGGAAAAATCCAATTATCTTCTTATGAAAGAAATGGTTATGGAAATATAATCTTTTTAACAGACAGGGGAGCTACCAAGTACAAGGAAGTAAGACAAGCTATAGCAAGCCTAATGGATAGAAATGAATTTGTCCAAGCCTTTCTAGGTGGTTATGGTGTTGTGACAAATGGTATGTACGGCCAAAGCCAATGGATGTATAAGGAAAGAGGGGCAGACCTACAAGAAAAACTTACAAACTGGGTTTTTAATATTGATAAGGCAAATGACTTATTAGACAAGACTCCTTATAAGTTTGAAAAAGATGGCAAAACACCATGGGATAAGGCGAAGGCTCTTGATGAATTTAACAAAAACCAAGAAGTCTTTGACTATTATAGGTATGATGATAAGGGAAATAAGCTTGTTGT
This sequence comes from Anaerococcus lactolyticus ATCC 51172, assembly GCF_000156575.1. GTDB lineage: Bacteria > Bacillota > Clostridia > Tissierellales > Peptoniphilaceae > Anaerococcus > Anaerococcus lactolyticus. Next base: position 388,176 of record NZ_GG666044.1, on the reverse strand, counting down.
CAACCAATATGGAGCAGAACAATCTCCAATCACAAGCCTAATATCAAACCAACTCCCTCCAAATGCTAAACAAGCAGGTATGGAATATAATGTCACAGCCGGTTCCTTCTCAACCCTAATGGATTATTTAAGTTTCCCAAAAGAAGACGCACAATATACTGCTTTTTCAATGGCTTCAGACTTTTCAACTCCATTTGACCCATGGTTCTACTATTCATCTCAAGGACCATTCAACAGAAGCAAGGTAAAAGATCCAAAGGCTGATGAAGTTACAGCAAACTTAAGAAAAACAGATCCTTCTGATAAAGAAGGCTACCTAGATAAATGGGAAGAATTCCAAAAATGGTATAATGACTACCTACCAGAAATCCCACTATATTCAAATGTATTCCACACAGGATATTCAAACAGGATTAAAGGCTTTGATGTAATTACGCCAGTATGGCAAGCCTGCGACCAAATAAACGCAATGACACTTGAAAAATAGAATTGAATTAATATAAGGTGATGATTAAGAATAGTCAAGGCTATTCTGCCATCGCCTTTTTTTCTATGTCCCGAGCGATAAAATTCATTTAATTTTTATTTCCTCTTAAATTTTTGGGTAAAATTATATCAGAGGTGAGTTTAGTGAATGAATTATTAGAAGAAATATTTAGTGAAATAGACAATCATTTTGATGAGATGGTTGCTTGTCGTAGGCATATTCACCAAAATGCTGAGCTTTCTTTCAAGGAAGTGGAGACTGCTGATTTTGTTGAGGATTTTTATAAGGATAAGGATGTTAAGATAACGAGTCACATGGGTGGCAATGGACTTAGGGTGGTAATTGATACAGGTAGGCCTGGCAAGACTATTGGACTTAGGGCTGACTTTGATGCCCTTCCTATCAAGGAAGAAACAGGGCTTTCCTTTGCTTCCAAAAACGAGGGTGTCATGCACGCTTGTGGCCACGATGCCCATACAGCCTATCTCATGGTGCTTGCAGATATTCTCCGTGAGAAAAAAGATAAGCTTGCTGGTAAAATTGTGATAATCCACCAACATGCAGAAGAAGTCCCACCTGGAGGTGCCAAGGGGATGATTGAGGCAGGAGTCCTCGAGGGGGTTGATAATGTTTTTGGTATCCACGTCATGAGTGCCATGGATTATGGCACTATCCAATACCACAAGGGCAACACCCAGACGGGCAGGGCCATGTTTAAGATAAAATTCCAAGGCAAGGGTGGCCATGGATCTATGCCTCACTTATCAAACGACTCAATTGTTGCCGCAAGTCATTTTGTGACAGCTGTTCAAACTGTCGTAAGCCGTAGACTTTCTCCATACGAGGTTGGAGTTGTAACCATTGGTTCTTTTGACGGCAAGGGTACCTTTAATATTATCAAGGATTCTGTAACTGTTGAAGGTGACGTTAGGGCCATGGCAGATGAGACTAAGAAAACTATCGAAGAAGAAATCAAGACCATAGCTAAGGGAATTGGGGAAACTTTTAAGGTAGGAGTTGAAATAGAATACACTGATGATTATCCAGTTTTATACAACGACCCTGAGATGACCCAGCTGGTTGTGGACGCTGTTAAAGAAGCCAAAATTGGGGAAGTAACCGATATAATAGACTGTGGTCCTCAACCACCATCTGAAGACTTTTCCTACTATGCAAAAGAAAGGCCATCTTGCTTTTTCTATGTAGGAGCAAAGAAGGAAGACGCCCCATATCCACACCACCACCCAAAATTTGATATCAGAGAAGATGCTATGAAAATCTGCGCCAAGTCAATGGCGGCTGTTGTTGTGAAGTATTTAGGGGAAGAATGAAATATGATTGGCTAAACCTAGTATAGGTTGATTTTATCCGTTTGGATGTATAATAGAAACGACTAGAAAGATAGTATTCCCAATGGGAAGACAAAAAAGACAGGAGGTCAGACTAACTCCTGTCTTTTTCCTTTTATATAATATTTATTTATCTTGTCATTCCGACAAAAACTCCGAAGGAGTTAACGAGGAATCCTATAAATATAAGATAAGACTTTATTTAATTAAAAATAGCAAATTCCATAAAAAACAGTATAATAAAACTACCATAAAGAGAAGGGGAGAGACAAGCTCTGTGATCCTTCAGCAACCTACTTTTTGTAAGGTGCTAAAGCTTGGCTGATGGAGTTTTTTCACATCCATCAGGGCGATGGGTGTTTTTTCGTGCCTAAAATTTATTTATGGAAATTGACTGATAGAATTATGTTGATATAATATCCTAGTAATAATTTGAAAGGAATTTATATGAACACATTAGTTTTTCAATCAGATTTCGGTTTAGGAGACGGAGCAGTTTCCGCTATGCACGGAGTAAGTTTTATGGTAAATCCAGACTTAACCATAGATGACTTGACTCATGAAATTATGCCCTACAATATTTTTGAAGCGTCTTATAGGCTTTTACAAACTATCAAGTATTGGCCAGAGGGCACAGTTTTTGTATCAGTAGTTGACCCAGGGGTTGGCTCTAGTCGCCATTCTATAGTGGTAAAAACCAAGTCAGGTCACTATATAGTCACACCAGATAATGGCACCATTTCTCATGTGGCAAAATATATAGGCCTTGAGTCTGCAAGGATTATAGACGAGATAAAGGATAGACTTCCTTTTTCCGAAAATTCTCACACCTTCCATGGTAGAGATGTCTATGCCTACAACGGGGCAAAACTTGCCGGTGATATTTCTTATTATGATTTTCTAGATGAGCTTAGTCTAGATGAGCTTTGCTATGAAACCATAAAAGATGCAAAAATCACTGATGGAGTCATAGAAGGCACTGTTGACATATTAGATATTAGGTTTGGATCTTTATGGACAAATATCAGCCTCGATATGCTAAACGAAGCTGGTATCAAACAAGGGGATATGATTAAGGTCATTATCTACTATAAGGGCATCAAAAAATATGAAAATCAGATGACCTTTGGCCATTCCTTTGCAGATGTAGGTTTGGGTGAAACCGTAGCCTATATCAATTCGTTAATCAATCTTGGTATCGCAATTAACCAAGCGTCATTTTCTGCTACCTACCAAATCGGTACAGGGGCAGATTGGAGTATTTTTATTAAAAAGGAGCAATAATGAAAAAGAATAATTCTATTACTACAATTGTAGCTATCGGTATTGGCGCTGCTGTATTTTTTATCCTAGGTAGGTATTTATCTATACCAGTTGGCTTTATACCAAACACATCAGTTGAAACAACCTATCCATTCTTGGCTTTGATGTCAGTTCTTTTTGGACCAGTAGCAGGCGGTCTAATCGGTCTTATTGGCCATGCTATTAAGGACCTTCTAACTTATGGTCTATGGTGGTCATGGGTTGTAACATCAGGCATCACAGGCTTTGGTTATGGCCTAGTCGGTTCTAAACTTGACATTTCTCAAGGCACTTTTACAAAAAAAGATATGGTTAAATTCAATGTTGGCCAAATAATTGTAAATGTTCTTTGCTGGGGAATCATTGCACCAATTTTAGATATTTTAATCTATTCAGAACCAGCTAACAAGGTTTTTGCCCAAGGTTTTGTATCAGCAGGCTTAAATTCAGTAGCAGTTGGTATCTTAGGTACAATTTTAATCGCAGCTTATGCTAAGACAAGAACAGCAGATAATTCACTAAAAAGAGATTAGGATATATGGGAAATAGACAGGACCTGGTAGTTTTTGACAAGTACAATTTTAAATACAAGTCCCAGGTCGAACCTTCGCTTTTTGACATAGATTTAAAAGTGAAAAAGGGCGAGAAAATAATAATTGTGGGCCCATCTGGCTCTGGCAAGTCCACCCTTGCCAAAAGCCTAAATGGACAGATTCCAAACACCTTTCCTGGGGATATAACAGGCTCTTGTCTAATTGATGGAAAAGATTTACTTGATTCGTCTATTTTTGACCTATCCCTATCGGTAGGCACAGTTCTTCAAGATACAGACGGTCAATTCGTAGGCCTTACTGTTGCCGAAGACATTGCCTTCTCTCTAGAAAATGACAATGTAGACCAGGAAGAGATGAAAAAAATCGTTGAGAAGTGGGCGAAAGAATTGAATCTTTCTAAGCTTTTAGAAATGAAACCTGGAGAGCTTTCGGGAGGACAAAAGCAATCGGTCTCCATAGCCGGGGTCTTGGTTTCAGATGTGCCGATTTTATTACTTGATGAACCTCTGGCAAATCTTGATCCAAAGTCTGGCAGAAAGACTATGGAGTTATTAAAAAGGCTCGCTGATAAGCTTGGTTATACAGTTATTGTAATTGAACATAGGCTTGAAGAGGCCCTTTTACTTGATCCCGATAGGATAATTGCTGTTGATGGTGGGAAAATTCTTGCGGATATGAGTCCGACTGACCTTTTAAAGTCAGATATTTTGGAGAAAATCGGTATTAGAAGACCTCTTTATATCGATGCTATGAAATACGCTGGCATAGATATTTCTGGCTACGAAAAGCTTGGAGACTTTGATGAAGTTGAAATATCCCCAAGTGACCTAGCCAAGATAGAAGGATGGGCTAAGGGGCAGGTTGGCAAAGAAATCAAAAAAACTAACGAAGAAGTGATTAAAATAGAGAATCTGACCTTCTCCTATGAAAAGGAAAATATTTTGGAAAATCTTTCCCTAGAGATTGATAAGGGGGAAATAATTTCGATTCTAGGTCCAAATGGAGCAGGAAAATCAACACTCGCCAAGCTTATGTGTGGGTTCTTAAGACCAGATTCTGGGAAAATAATCCTTGCAGGGAAGGATTCGAAAGACCTATCTATAAAAGAAATTGCCGATAAGGTTGGCTTCATCCTCCAAAATCCAAACGCTATGATTTCAAAGACTATGATTTTTGATGAAGTCGCTTTTGGTTTGAGGGTGAGGGGAGTAGCCGAAGATGTAATCGAGAAGAAAGTTCACGATGCTCTTGAGATTTGTGGCCTATATTCCTTTAGGAAGTGGCCGATTTCCGCTCTTTCTTACGGGCAAAGACGAAGGGTCACTATAGCTTCGATTTTAGTTTTGGACCCAGAAGTGATTATTATGGATGAGCCGACAGCCGGTCAAGACTTCCACCACTATACAAAAATGATGGAATTTATAAGGAAAATCAACAAAGAATATGACCTAACCATCCTAATGATTAGCCATGATATGCACCTAATTGAGGAATATACAGATAGGGCGCTTGTAATCGGTGATAAGAAAATCCTAGCTGATACTACTCCAGCTGAGCTTTTTAGTCAAAGTGAATTAATTGACAGGGCAAATCTTGCCGAGACATCGCTTTTTAAACTTGGTCAGAGGCTTAAAAGTATGGATGCCCTTGACTTTATAGAAACCTTTATTGGTTATGAAAGGAGCAAGAGATGAATAAGACCCTCGGATATATCAAGAACGATACATTTATTCACGGACTTTCTGGCACAACAAAACTACTTGCTTTTATCCTCCTTTCTGTAATAGTCATGACTAGCTATGATACAAGATTTCTAATCCTCGTTATGGGCCTATCGCTATTGGCAATGAAAATTGCAGAAATTCATTGGGAAGATGTGGCATTTTTGATAAAAATTGTCGCAGTCTTTTCCCTAATCAATATCCTTGCAATTTATATTTTTGAGCCAGCCTATGGAGTGGGACTCTATGGGTCAAGGACACTTATTTTAGGCACTGG
>NZ_GG666044.1:322579-382225 GCF_000156575.1 Anaerococcus lactolyticus ATCC 51172 | reverse complement strand
TTCCCCTAATTTTTGACAGTCTAGAGAGGATTGAAGCCATAGCCCAAGCCATGGAATTAAGACGTTTTGGGAAAAATAAAACTAGAACTTGGTACAAGGCTAGACCCTTTGGTAAAAATGACTTTGTAATTTTATTTATCACCCTAGCCTTGGTCGGAATCGGAATTTCTTTATTTTTCATCAATCAGGGCAGGTTTTACAATCCATTTATATAGAAAAAAAGAGCTCTCTTTATATAAGAGAGCTTTTTAGACCCTTCTGGGTCTTATTTTTTTGTTATTTTGTAATTTATTCCATTTACAAGTTCAACCTCATAAGGACTTTCGGAAAAATATCCTCTTAGAAAGTCTAATCTGTACTTGTGGTAGGTAGATTCTTCGGACTTTAGGTCACCTACCATACCGGCTCCGACTTCAAAAGACTCGTGGTGGTCATGGCTGTGGCCACCTTCGCAAGATGCATTTCTTGAATTTTCAAGGTCGATGGCGTCTTGGTATTTTTTATGAAGGTTGGTGTTGGTTATCAAATACAAGCTATCCCCATCTAGGACGGCTGAAAGGCCTTGATCGCAAGGCATCCCGTCAAGGAGATAATAATTGAGGTCGGTAAAAATTTGCTCAAAGTTTGAAAAATCTTTGTCCCTACCACATTCTTTGCCGAGTTTAAAAAGCTTCTCGCTTGGATTTTTGCAAAGGCTGAGGGCTTTGGCAAGACGACTTTCAACTATATCTATTTTTTCTTGGAGGTAGCCGTGGATATTTTCTTGGTCTAAAATTTCTTCTAGAGGTTTTGTTGAAACTGGTTCATATTCTATTTGAGAAAAATCCCCATCCATCAAAAAATCTGTGATTTCATCTTGGAATTTGATTTTTTCATACATCAGGTAGTGGATTGGTCCTAGGGTTTTTGACATATTTACTCCTTTTATATTTTAAAGATAAAACCCGAGCTTGGCTCTGGCACTATTAGGCATCGGATCTTGAAAAGCTATTTTTCATCTTGTTGGATGCTACATAGAGGACTTGGTCTAAGAGGTCTTGGCTTTCTTCTTTTAGGAAGTCGGCTATTTCTTGGTTGGCTTCTTCTAAGACTTTTACAGAAGCTTCTCTAGAAAGATTTTCTTTTATAACTTTCTCATCTGTCTTATAAATCATTTCCCAACCAAAGCTTCCAACTTTTTCCTGGTAGCGTTCAATTAAATTAGCTGTATCAGCGAAATGTGGGTCTGCAAGGGCTGCTATGATTCTGTTAATCCAGTAGAAAGATTCTGTGGTGACCTTGCCTGTAGTATCTCTCAAATAGGCTGGTGTATCTGTGATATTTACATAAAATGGCACCATGGTATTAAAGACGTTTGAGCCTAGGGCAAGCCATTCGATGGCCTTTATAGGTTCTGGCATATCTTTTCTAATTTGGGTTAGGCCTAGGAAGTTATTTCTGTTTATACCAATTGGACGGAAGGCTCCTGCCACAGACTTATCGCCATGATTTTTGTATGGGTCATAAGGGGTGCCTTGGAAGTGGTGGGATAGGGCGTATTTGATGTCCTCGACTGTGATTTTCCTCTCAGGTACCCTCGCCCATGGAAGGTCGTCATCGTCAGGTCTTAGGTCAGCATCAATCCCATCATAGGTGTTTGATCTAGGATTAAAATATCTTTGTAAAATCCAAGCCCTTGGAGTGTTGTAAACGTGGTCAGCATCAGAATGGCTGCCAAAGGCGTCCCTTGGATTTATATTTCCATCAAGGGATAGGTCTAGGTTGTGCTTTTCTATAAAAACTTTTAGGTCAGCTGAACATAAGTAGTTTTCACCCTTACCGAGAGCATCCTCTAGGTCGAAAGTATCAAGTCCTAGCTGGTTTGGCATGATGACATAAGAATCATCTGGGACACGTCTTGCAATCCAGTGGTGGCCACCGATGGTTTCTAACCACCAAATTTCGTTTTCGTCTTGGAAGGCAATGCCGTTTTTTTCGTAGGTTCCATATTCTTCTAGGAGGGAACCTAGGCGAAGGACACCTTCTCTAGCAGAGTTTATATATGGGAGGACTATTGAAACAAGGTCTTCCTCACCAATGCCACCAGGCACTTCTTCCTTAAAATCTTTATCACCTTTTTTTCCTACAGGCTTTTGGTAAACAACAAGGGGGTCTGCACCTAAAACTCTTTCATTAGAAGTAATTGTTTCAGTCGCAGTCATAGCTACGTTTTTAGAATTTACCCCACAAGCACCCCAAATTCCTTGACCTGCCACAGCTTCTGGCATGGCTGTATAGGTGAGAGGATTTGATGGTAAAGGTATTTCTACCTTAGAAATAACAGCTTTATAGACCTTAACTTGGTCTTCTGATTTTATTAAAACAAATTTTTTTGGACTATATGAACCACTGCCAGAATCCTCATTTCTGGCAACTAGGGTTGATCCGTCAAAGCTTGCATTTTTACCTACAAGTATAGTTGTACATGCCATAGTAAATCTCCTTTTCTTTATATAAATAATGTACCGTTTACCCAAAGAAATGAAACAGAATTAAAAAAATTTTTAAAAATTTTTCGAAAAAATAAACAGGTGTAAATGGCAAAGTTTCAATCTTGTTTAAGGGTAGAGAAAAATATTTTTTCTTAATTTTCGAGAACGATTCCGATATTTAATTGACATAATTCTAATTATTATATATAATAAGCATATGATAAACGCTTTCATATCATTTTTTAGGAGGAAATATGAAAAAAGGAATAAAAACAATAATGGCCCTATCACTTGCCTTTGTTATGGCAGCATGTGGTGGAGCTAAAGACGGTGGCAAAGAAGCTGCTGAAGGCGGTAAGGAAGCTAATAAAGATACAAGCGCAAAATTAACTGTGCAAGCAGAAGAAGGCTGGGTAGATTATTACAAAGCTGCTGCAGAACGTGTAAAAAAACAGTTTCCAAATGCAGACATCGAAATCAAAACTGTAGGCTCATTCGACCACTTAGATATAATCGATGCTACAGCTGCAACTAACGAAGACGTTGCTGACCTATTTGCAATTCCAGCAGACAGGCTTTATGGTCTACATGGAAATGACATTTTAGCAGCTATTGACTCTCAAAAACTTGCTAAAGAAATTGGTGGTTGGGATGATTTTGATAAGGGAATCGGTGGAAACTTCAAAATCGATGATGAATATTTTGCTTTTCCATTCAACATTGAAACACTTATTACTTATGTAAACAAGAAAAACGCTGAAGAAAAGAAAGTTGACCTTTCAAAACCAATTGAAATCAACGATGTAGCTGATGAATCAACAGTTTTACTACCAATTTTTGATGCTTGGTACGGTGTTGCAGCAACAAACTCTTCAGGAATCGAACTTCTTGGAAAAGATAAAGATGGTAAATTATTCTCAGACTTCACAAAAGAATGGGATGAATTAGAACCAGAAAAACAAGCTACAGTTAAGGCACTTTTCGAGTATTGGAAAAAACACAACGAAGCTGGTACACAATTATTCGATGCTGACGCTGGTTGGGGATACATTGATGATACATTCAAACCAGGCAAGGGCGGCGTAGCTAGACTTGGTGGACCATGGGATGCAGCTCCTATATCTGAACAAGCAGGCGAAGGCAACCTAGAAATTTTCCCAATTGGACAATTAACTCTAGCAGGCAAACCACTTACTCACTGGCAAGGTGGATGGGGACTTGCAATGAACGCTAGAATCGAAGAAGATGCTGACAAGGTAGCTCTTGCAGAAGCAATGATCAAAGAAATTGTAAATCCAGAATTCGCTGCTGACCTATACAAGGCAACAGGTAAGGTACTAGAAAATGTAAGCGCTGAAAAATATCAAGGAATGGACCTCCCAGAAACTGATAAGAAGATCATCGCAGCTACAATCACTTCTTACAAAGAAGCTCCAGCAAGACCACTATTTAAAGAGTGGGGCGATGTATGGGATACCTACAAAAACGCAATACTATCTTGGAACTCTGTAAAACCAGCTGACGAAAAAGCTGCATACGCAGAATTAAAGGCATCATTCGAAGCAATGATGGCAAACTTTAACCATTAAAATTATTAAGGGGCGTCCATTAGGACAGCCCCTTATATTTCAAAGTTATGGAGAAAGTAAAGCAAAGAAATAAATTTTTATTAAAAATACTAATAATATCTGCGCTAATCATCCTTAATTTTAGCTTAGAAGCTATGATGATGGCAAAAGATCCAAGTGTTTTTACAACTATTTCTAAAATTAACCCAGAACTAAGTTATGATGATTTTTTAAACTCGATTATTTTTTCATTATTTATCAAGGTTATAAATCCCATAACTATATCCCTATACACCTTTTTTACTATTAAAAAATACGGAATTAACAAAACCTATAAGCTATTTTTTGGGGCAATGACTCTTATTAGTATAGTCAACCTATTTTTTTCATTTAGCATAGGATCTGTATTTTATTATCTAGGACTTATACTAAATATTTTCTTATTAATAGTAATAACAAGACAAGAAAGGTAATGATAATGACTTATGAAAAAAGCCTTATAGATAGGAGGGGCAGGACTTATCCAAGAAAGAATCAATACATTATAGATTTGATTGAAGCTAAAGAAATCGGTTCCAGCCCTAAATATACTAAAGCAAACCATCCATACAATATTAAGTTAAAAGAATATGAAAATCAGAAAAAAGCCCTCCTAGAAAAAGCGAAAAGTGAGGCTAGTTCTGATAAACACCTTCCAACAGATGGTAAATTAAAAGACCTATATATAGAAAAACTCGTGGCAGAGAAGATGAGGTCTTTCTATGAGGAAAACAAAGATTTATCTTATGATAGTCTTCTTGACTACAGGCTTAATGAGCTTGATGTAAATGAGATACCAAAAATCTTAGACCACGATAAATTTTTAAAAGACAGCTTAAAAGATGCTTTAGAACGTCAAAAAAACTTGACTAGCGAATATATCGAAGCAGAAAGTAAGTTTATCGAAGCTGATAGGAAGGTTCTTAAGGAAAGATATGAACACGATGTAGCCGAAATCGAAGAGGCTTTCAAAGAAGAAAGAATATCTAAAAAAGCCTATAAGGCTACTAAAGAACAATTAAAACAAAAGTTTAAAGATCAAAACCTAAAGATAGACTACAGGAATCCTGAAAGATCAATAAAAGAAGAGATTGAATCTTATAACTATAAGCTTAAAGAAGATCTTAAACACTCCTTAAAGATTTTGGAAGAAGAAAGATCAGATGCTAGGAGAAGGACACCTATAGAAGTAGAAAAGGAAAGACCTTTTAAATCTATAATTACAGCACCAATCCCAGGTCTTGGCCAACTATTAAATGGTCAATGGCAAAAAGCTTTGATGTTTTTCATCGGTGCCTTATTTGTATATTTTATAGCTATTCCTTATGCGCTTGGCTTTGGAAATTACCAAGGAGACGGTATCGCAGGTCTTATTTCCCTAGCCCAAGGTGGCAAGAGACTTGATAGGTCTATAATCTTTATGATAGAGGGAATCTTAGCTCTAGCCTTTATCCTAATCGGACTTTGCATCCTCATAGGATCATTTTTAGATGCCTATAGGGCTGAAAAGGGAGAAATTCAAGGTATAAGACCAAATTCATTCTTTGAAACAAGGAAGTACCTAAGAACTGATGGGTTCCCATACCTAATAACTTCACCAGCTCTTTTGGTAATTGTTTTTATAGTAATAGTACCAATCGTAACAGCTATTCTAATTTCCTTTACAAATATGGATCCACAACACCAAAACAAGTTCACTTGGATTGGTCTAAATAACTATATTTCTATAGCAAGTGGTCAAGGAATAGCAGGTAAGGCCTTCTGGCATATTTTTGGCTGGACAATTATGTGGACAATCGCAGCTTCTACACTTGCGATTGTATTGGGCTTCATCTTTGCTCTTATGGTTAATAATGAAAGGATCAAAGGTAAAAAGTTCTTTAGAACTATTTATCTATTGCCATGGGCAATACCAGCCTTCATCACAATCATGTTCTTCTCAATCATGACCAGTCGTGGGGGTGTAATAACAGAGGCTGTAAATTCTTTGTTTAACACATCGTTAGACATTAAAAATAACACAGTTCAAACAAGAACAGCCCTAGTGCTACTTCAAGGTTGGTTGGGACATTCTTATATATTCCTTCTTACAACAGGTGTACTCCAAGCTATACCAAAGGACTTATATGAGGCTGCAAGCATAGACGGAGCTACAGGATTCCAAAGGACATTAAAGATAACAATTCCTTTGGTGCTTTTCCAAATATCTCCAATGTTAATCAACCAATACACATTTAACTTTAACAACTTCTCAATAATTTACCTCTTTAACGGCGGTGGACCATTCAATCCACAAGTTTATGGTAACTTAGCGGGATCAAGTGATATTTTGATTTCATACATCTATAACTTGACTATGAACAGTCAGTACCAGGCGATAGGAGCTGCGATTACAGTATTCATCTCTATAATACTCATAATCATTTCCTTCTTTGGTTACATGAAATCATCAGCCTTCAAGGAGTATTAGTATGTTTAAGAAAAAGAAAAATAAAGACCTCTACCTATCAGACCTCCAGCCACTTACAGCTGCAGGCAAGGTAGCCTTGACACTTTCCTACCTAATCTTATTTATATGGGCTGCGATTATCGTTGTACCACTCGTAATCATGGTTGTTTCATCATTCAATGGCAACCAAGGCCAATATATATCAATGACAGGTGACTTTGTATTTTCTGTAAATAACTTTAAGTATTTATTTGAAAAAACTCAGTTCTTAAGATGGGTAGTAAATACATTGAAAATAGCAACAGCAACAACAATCCTCACCCTAATCTTTGTATCTTTCACAGGCTATGCTTATTCAAGATTCAGATTTAGGGGCAAGAAAGCAAGTCTTATAACCATAATGCTAGTTCAGATTATCCCAGCCTTCGCAGGAATCACTGCTTACTATGCTATTCACACAATTATTTCAGGTGTAGTACCAGTATTTTCTCGTACAATGATGCTGATTTTAATCTATTCTGGTGGGGCCATAGCAGGTAATACCTTTATCTTAAAAGGTTACCTTGATTCTATATCCCAAGAGCTTGATGAGGCAGCAAGGATAGATGGATGTTCAAACTTCCAAGTATATAGGCTAATAATAATGCCACTTGCAAGACCAATGCTAGCAATCATAGCCCTTCAATGTTTCATAGGACCATTTCTTGATTACATGATGCCAAAAATACTCTTGACAAATCCAGCAGATTACACCTTGGCAACAGGCCTATTCACCCTAATATCAGACGTTAGAAATATGAACCAACCGGCCTTTGCAGCAGGAGGCTTCTTATCAGCCATCCCTGTTATGCTCCTCTTCTTGTTCCTACAAGATGAGTTAGTTGGAGGATTGTCATCAGGTGCAGTGAAAGGATAAAATAATGAGAGTTAAATTAGATAATTTAGGAAAAAAATATGAAGGAAGGGATAAGTTTACTATTAGAAATATCGATCTTGATATCAAAGATAAAGATTTCTGTGCTATCCTAGGTCCTTCAGGTTGTGGAAAATCAACCCTAGTAAGAATGATAGCGGGCCTTAACTCAATAACAGAAGGTACCCTATACTTTAACGACAAAATAATGAACACAGTAGAGCCAAAGGATAGGGACATTGCCATGGTATTTCAATCTTACGCCCTCTACCCACACATGACAGTATATGATAACATGGCCTTCTCCCTAAAAATGAAAAATGAGAGAAAAGAAGTCATAGACCAAAGAGTGCAAGAAGCAGCAGACATTTTGCAATTAAGAGACTACCTATATTCTAGACCATCAGACATATCAGGTGGTCAAAGACAAAGGGTAGCCCTAGGTCGTGCTATAGTAAGAAAACCATCAGTATTCTTAATGGACGAACCACTTTCAAACCTTGATGCTAAACTTCGTGAGCACATGAGAGTTGAAATTGTAAGGATTCATAACCAGCTAGAAACAACCAGCTGCTATGTAACCCACGACCAAACAGAAGCTATGACAATGGCAACAAAAATCATCCTTCTTGATCAAGGTAAAATCCAACAAGTAGGAGCACCAAATGAGTTCTATCAAAGACCAGAAAACCTCTTTGTAGCAGGCTTTATCGGTTCACCAACTATGAACATCATAGAAGGTAAGATAGAAAATGGTATGTTTGTCAATAAGTCTGGACTTATGAAAATAAAAGCAAATGACAAAGATGCAGCAGCGCTTAAAAATTATGAGGGCAAGGAAGTTTATCTTGGAATCAGATCAGAAAGATTTATACCAGGAGAACACGAATATAACTCTGTAACAGCAACTATCGAAGTTATAGAAATGCTAGGTAAGGAACAAATAATCTACTCAAGAATGGAAGATGGCACAGAGCTCGTAGTAAGCCAGCCAGGCCATTATGAGTATAGAAAAGGTGAAACTCACACCTTCAGCCTAGACCCAGAAGCCCTCCACTTCTTTGACGGAGAAACCACAAATAGAATTAACTAAAAAAAAAGAGTCGGACACCCGACTCTTTTTGTGTGGAAAATTTAAGAAATTTTATTTTCAAAGTTTTTGAAATTTTTGCTGTAAAACTTTCTTGTGTATGGAAAATATCAAAAATTTATCCCCTCGATTTTTAATATTTTTGCTTTTATTTGGCTTCCATAGGAAAAATTACCTAGAGATCCGTCAGCTTTTATTACCCTGTGGCAAGGAACTATGATTAGTATTGGGTTTTTGCCGATGGCTGTACCTACAGCCTGGGTCGCCCTTGGCTTTCCTATGGCTTTTGCGATTTCTTTATAAGATCGAGTTTTTCCGTAGGGGATTTTTAAAAGGGCCTCCCGGACTGATTTTTGAAAGGCTGTGCCTTTTGGGTCTAGTAGGTCTAGGTGGTCAAAGTCTGTTCTTTTTCCTTCAAAATAGTCTAAAAGCTGTTTTTTAAAAATATTAAAAAGCTCATTTTCTTCGCTATTTTCATCTATTTTATCCACTAATTCAATTTTCCTTATCTTTTTCTCGTAGGAAATTTTTATGATTCCCAATTGAGATTTAAAATAGCCATACTTCATGTAATCATTATACCATGGTTTATTTCGCAAAAATTCGTATAATGATAGGAGTAAAGGGGTTATTATGGAAAGATTAGAAAAGATTCAAAAAATTGTAGATTTTATTAAGGCTGGTGAAAAGGACGAAAAGAACTTTAGGTTGGGCTTTGAAATAGAACACTTTGTTGTTAATAAGGATACTTTAGAAAGCCAATCTTTTTATGGCCACGATGGGGTAGGCGAGATCCTTGAAGACTTAGCAAGCCTTGGCTATAAAAAAGCTGATGAAACTGGCATGGCTTTTTCTGATGGCAGTGTCGATATCTCAATAGAGCCTGCTGGTCAATTTGAGCTTGCCCTAAGGGCTAAGGCCTCTGTTGGTGAACTTTTTGAAGTTTACAAGACCCACATGGAAAGACTTGTTCCTATTTTTGAAAGAAGGGGCCTTCTTTTAGTTGCTCTCGGCTATCATCCAAAATCTAAAATTGATGAAATAAAGATTATTCCAAAGACTCGCTACGATTTCATGTACAAGTATTTTGAAAAATATGGGGGAGAGTTTGCCCACAATATGATGAAGGGGACTAGCTCCATGCAGTTGGCAGTGGATTTCAAAAACGAAGAAGATTTCAAAAAGAAATATTTTCTAGCTTCTGCCCTTAGCCCATTTTTGTATTCAGTCTTTGATAATTCCTTGATATTTGAAGGTGAAATTTATATCGATAGAAACTTAAGACAAACAATTTGGGAATATACAGACAGGGATAGGACTGGGCTTTATGATTTTGCCTTTGATTCTGACCTATCTTATAAAAAATATTCCGAAAAAATTCTTGATACACCTATGATTTTCATGCCAACACCTGATGGTGAAACTTATATAGGCAGGAAAACCTTAGACGAATTAATGACAGAAGAAAATGCTGATGAAATGGTAAACCACGCCCTTTCTATAGTCTTCCCAGATGTGAGGGTGAAATCCTACATTGAAATCAGGATGCCGGATAATATTCCATATCCTTACAACATGGCGGCAGCTGCTCTAATAAAGGGCATATTTTTTGATGATCAAACTTTAGATAAGGTCTATGAACTTTTTTCTGATATGACTTATGACCAGGCCCAAAAGCTTAAGAGCAATGCAACTAGGATGGGGATTTTTGCTCTTTATGAAAATGTAGAAATTTTCCAACACGTCCTAGATATAATTGACATAATTAGGCCGGTTCTTGAGGAAAATGAAAATAAATACCTAGACGAACTTGAGTCTATGCTTGATTTTGGGATTGTACCAAGGGATATTTTTGCGAAAATTTATAAGGAAAATCCAAAGAGGGCTGTTTATGAATTTTCTGTAAATAGATTTGTGGAGGCAATCAATGGCTAAGGTAAAAAAAGCCTACGAATGCACAAACTGTGGACATATCCAAAATGTTTGGGCAGGCCAGTGTCCAGCTTGCAAGAAGTGGGGAAGCCTAGTTGAAACAACCATCAAGGAAGAAAAAGTGGGAAACAAAGTCGTCCTTGATGATGATAAAAAAGCTAAAATGCTAAGGGAAATCGAAATAAATGAATCGGAGAGAATCCACTCAGCCTACGAAGAATTCGACAGAGCTGTGGGAGGAGGACTTGTTCGTGATTCGGTTTCTATCCTTACAGCTAGACCGGGTGCAGGTAAGTCTACACTTTTATTACAATTATCAAAATCTTATGCTGACGAGGGGCTCAAAGTACTCTACGTATCAGGAGAAGAAAGTGAAAGTCAGATAAAATCAAGGTCGCAAAGGATAATGAAAGATGAACCAAAAAATCTTTGGATCCTTTCGACAAATTCTATGGACCTTGCCATTAAGGAAATAAAGGCAACTGGTGCTGACATAGTAGTCCTAGACTCCATCCAGACTTTTTCCCTCCAAGAATTTGACAACAAGCAAGGATCTCCTACCCAGACCATAGAAGTCGCAGGTAAGGCTGTGGAAATGGCAAAAAATCCAGAGAAAAAACGTGCCTTCATCATGGTGGGCCACATGACAAAGACTGGTGAAATGGCAGGTCTAAGAACCCTCGAGCATCTGGTAGATACAGTCCTAATCCTAGATGGAAGTCCTGATGAAGACCTAAGAGTCTTAACTTCAAGCAAAAATAGGTTTGGAAGGACAGGGGAGATTGGATTGTTTTCGATGGATGAGGAAGGCTTAATAGAAATTACAAATCCGAGTGAATATTTCATCACACAAAGGGATAGCGAAATCGAAGGCTCAGCTATCTCTGTGACCAAGGAAGGCTCAAGGCTTTTAGAAGTGGAAATAGAGTCGCTTGTGTCAAAGTCCTTCATGCCATATCCCCAAAGAATTGGCGATTCCCTAAGGCGAGATGACCTAAACACCCTAATTTCTATCCTTCAGGAAAGAGCAGGACTTAACTTATTTGACATGAATGTCATAATAAAAACTACAGGTGGGCTTAAATTATCCGAACCATCTGTAAACCTCGCTATAATTATGTCGATAGCATCTTCCTACCTTAAAAAACCAGTTTCAGATAAGGTGGTTTTTATAGCAGAAGTAGGTCTTACTGGCGAACTTAAAAAAGTGCCTCAGGCCAAGCAAAGAGTTAAGGAATTAGAAAGACTTGGCTATGAAAAAGTCTATTTAGCAAAAAATAGCCTAGAGCAAAAGGATTTTAAAGCAATAAAAATTATTCAGTTAGCAAATATAAAAGAGGTTATTACAAACGTCTTCAAAGTGTAAATCAAGGGGATTATCCTTGATTTTTAGGTAAATAGAAGGTGTACTTTATAAGTAAATATTACACAAACAGAATATTTTAAGGAATATGAAAAAATATATTCTTAGTAGGCGCACTTGCCTTCTTCCTCTTTCTGCTTGTAGCAAAGATGAGAAGGCAAGTGAGGACACCAAAGAAAAAGAACAACCTGCAAAAGCCGAAAAGAGCATTGATGATGGTAGCTTTGAAGAAGTAGCTACAGGACATAATTGTGATATCAAATTATCTGTGACCTTTAAAGATAATAAGATTGAAAAAATAGATGTAGTTGAATCTTCTGAAACACCAACAATTGCAGATACAGGATTCAAAGAAATAATTAATAGAATTTTAGAACATCAAAACCTGTAAGGTTGATAATATTACCGGAGCAACTGTCACATCTGATGCTGTTAAACAAGTAGTATCTAAGGCAATAGATGAAGCTCATGGTAGTGAAGACTTCAAAAAAGAAGTAAAAGAAGAACCAAAAGAAGCAATCAATATAGATACTGACTTATTAGTTGTAGGTGGTGGTGGAGCTGGACTTAGTGCAGCTTTGTCAGCAGACCAAGAAGGTAATAAGGTTACAGTTTTAGAGAAAAATGCTATGCCAGGTGGCCATACTGCCTTATCTGGTGGTTTTGCTTTGATTACTGCTTCCAAAACTCAAAAAGATGTCTATGGTGTTAAAAATGATAGCGTAGAGTCTGTATATGAAGATAATATGAAAAATGGTGGTGGAAAGTCTATACCAGAAGATTTGAAGCTTTATGCTGAGAAGATGGGAGAAGCAACAGATTGGACTGTTGATTATATTGGTTCAAAAATCCCTGAAAAATTAACTCCACTTGGTGAAAATAGCGTAGATAGGGCTATGATCTATGAAGGAGCAGGTGCTGGCTTTGTTCAATCATTGTTGGATAAAATAAAAGATACTAAGATAGATTTAAGAACAAATACTAAAGTTACTGAACTAATTTATGAAGATGGCAAGGTTGTTGGTGCTAAGGCTACAATGTCTGACGGTACACCTGTAGAAGTAAATGCTAAGGCAGTTCTTCTTGCGACAGGTTCTTATGGTGCCAATAAAGAAATGCTTCCTGAAAGCTTGGATAAATTTGTATTTTATGGTGCTCAACTTGCCCAAGGTGAAGGTCAAAAGATGGCTCAAGACATTGGTGCAGATGTTGTAAATCAAAGCTATGTTGAACTTTTTGAAAATGGTGTTGAATGGAAACCAGGCATAGCAAAATCAACCTATAATGGCTCTATGGCAACTTGGGATGTATCAGGAATCTTGGTTGACAGGGCAGGAAACAGGGTTGTAAATGAAAGATCTGCTGGTATTAACATTGTTAAGGAAATGGAAAAACAAGAAGATGGAAGACTATTCTTGATAATGGATGCTGCTACCTACAAGGCTTTTGAAGATAATGTTGCAGGCTATGGTATTACAAAGAAAATGCTTGATGATTGGATAGCAACAGATGGAGCAAAAATTCCTTATTTTGCAAAAGCTGATAGCCTAGAAGAACTAGCTAAAAAGGTAAAAATTGATCCAGAAGGATTGAAGAAAACTGTTGAGAGATACAATGGTTTTGTAGCAAATAAAAAAGATGAAGATTTCGGCAGAGATCCTAACTATATGAAGGCTAAGATTAGCGAAAATGGTCCTTATTATGTTGTTGAACAATTGCCAAGATATGCAACAACCTTGGGTGGATTAAAAATCCACAACCAACTAAGGGTAATCAACAAAGAAGGTAAGGCTATTGAAGGTCTCTTCGCTTCAGGTGATGTAGCCGGTGGTGCTCGTGGAGATGACTCTATACCAGGAGCAGACTTTGGTTGGGCAGTAACATCAGGTTATGAAGCTGGTAGAACAATTAGCGACTATTTAAAAAATAAAAATTAAATAAAAATTTAAAAAGGGCACCCCTTATCCACTTGGAAAGGGGAGCCCTATTTTTGTCGTTTTACTTGCTTGCTTTTATACCGGCAAGGGTGCCATCGGCAACAGCTGTGGCTATTTGTTTTACATCTTTAATCCTAACATCTCCTGCGAAAAATAAGCCGTCAACTTTTGAGCTTATGTCTTCAGTAAGGAAGGTATTTTTTATTTCGGCTAGGTCTTTGACTAGGTCGGTATTGCCGTTTTGACCGATTTGTACATAGATTTCTATGCCTTCTTTATCTTCAATTACACAATCATCTAAGATGGCCTTAACACACTTATCATCTCTTACTTCTATATCTTTAAGGCTTGTAGATGTGTGGACTTTTATCTTATCTGAAGCTTCGATTTGCTTTTTAAATTCGTCAATGCACATAAGAGCATCTTGATTTTGAACTATGTGGACTTCTTTGGCGAATTTGGATATATATAAGGCTTCCTTGCTGGCTCCATCAGATCCACCGTTTACAATTACAGTTTTTCCCTTTAGGCTTTCTTCATTGCCATATGGCCAATGTTTAACCTCAAAGCCCTTGTAGTCTATGTCCAGTTCTTTTAAGTGAGAACCTGCCGCATAGATAAGTTTTTTGCATTCATAGGTATTTTTATTTGTTTTTACAAGGAAAAAGTCGTCTTTTTTCTCTATAGACAAACACTCTTCATAAGTTACGTCAATCTTAGAAAAGGCGAGTTGGTCTTTTAGTTTTTGTGAAAATTCCTCACCTGATTCATTATCGGCAAGACTAGCATAATGACTAACTTTGGAAACATGGCTAATTAGACCACCTACCCTATCTTTTTCTAGTAAAAGTAGGTCCTTGCCACGAGCCTTTGCATATAAGGCTGCACTTACACCGGCAGGGCCTGCTCCAATTATAATTATATCTTTCATATTTTTCACCTCGATATTACTATCTGATAGAAATAATCAATTGCAAGTATTTATAAGAGATTTTAGGCTTGCTTTTCTAAATTTTTCCGGGGCGATTTAAAGCAGATAAGGTTTAACAGATTCTTTTTAAGCTTAGAAATTTTTAAGAGTAATCTTTAAAACTTACAAAAAAATTAATTATTTAAAATGAAATTTAGTGTACAATAGAAGTATGAGAAAGATTAGAAATTTATTTATAATTGCCTTACTTTTGATTATAGCTGTTTTTATTAGCACTAGGGTCAAAAAACAGGCTGAGGATCAAAATTTTATATCAAAGGCAGTCTACCTTTACGACCTAACTGATGATAAGGAAGTCCTTGCTAAAAACGAAAATGAAAGGTTGCCAATGGCTTCACTTACAAAAATTATGACTGTAAGGGTAGCCTTAAAGCATATAAGAGATCTTGGCCAGATAGCTCCTGTAGATACAGATGCTTATTACAGAGCGGTTGAAATGAATGCATCAATGGCAGGCTTTAACGGAGGGGAAACCACAACTTATAGGGATTTGTTATATGCAACCATGCTAAGGTCAGCTGGTGAAGCTGCAGACAGTCTTGCCATAAATATATCTGGGTCTATGGATAAGTTTGTAGACCTCATGAACCAGGAAGCAAAAGATTTGAAATTGAAAAACACCTCATATGCCAATGCCGACGGCATGGATAATCCTTCAAACTACCAATCTGCCAAAGATTGTGCCATGCTTATAAAAGATAGTCTTAAGGATGGAAATTTTAGGGCGATTTTTACAAAAAAAGACTTCAAGACAAGTCCAACAGTCAATCACCCAGACGGGGTTTACCTAGAATCAACAATTTTTTACCACCTAAAAAAATACCAGCAAAATGGCTTTGAAATAATTGGAGGCAAGTCTGGAACAACTGATGACGCTGGACTTTGCTGGGCAACTCTTGCTGTGAAAAACAACAAGGAATACATCCTGGTTGTAATGGGCGTGCCCTATGATGACATCAACAACCTAAACGATGGTCACATAGAAGAAACTTTGAGGATTTACGAGAGTATAGGAGACTAAAATGGAAAAAATTTTATTTTTAGAAGGGAAGTTTTCAGAGAAAATTTGGGGAGGAGCTAGGCTTAAAACCGAATATGCTTACCCTATTCCATCAGATAAGACAGGAGAGTATTGGGCGATTTCTGGCATGGAAGGTGCTTCGTCTGTCGTCACAAATGGTGACTTTAAGGGAGAAAGCCTAAGAGATATTTACAGAAACCACAAGGATTTATTTGGAAATTCTAAAGAAGAAAATTTTCCACTCTTGGTAAAAATAATTGATGCAGCAGACGACCTTTCAATTCAAGTCCACCCGGATGATGAAATGGCAGCTCGCCTTGAAAATTCAAAGGGCAAGACTGAGTGTTGGTATATCCTAAATGAGGAAGATGCGTCAATTGTTTTTGGCCTAAAGGTTAAAAGCAAAGAAGAAGCTATAAAATTAATTGATGAAAGAAAATGGACTGACCTATTAAGGGAAGTGCCTACCCAAAAAGGTGATTTTTTCTTTGTCAGGGCTGGCACAGTCCACGCCATAAAAAAAGACTCCCTAATCCTTGAAATACAACAAGCTTCAGACATCACCTATAGGCTATATGACTATGATAGGAAGGATGCTGATGGAAATTTAAGACAGCTTCACTTAGAAAAATCCAAAGAAGTCATAAAAATAATCAAGGAAGAAGGACAAATCCAAAAAATATCCCAACAAGGTTATGAGGAGAGAATCCTAACGGAAAATGAATACTTTGAAGTTAGAGAATTTAAGTTTAAATCCGAAGGTGTTTTTAAAAGAGCAAAGCCTTACCTCCTAGAATCTGTAATTGAAGGGGCAGGAGAAATTGAAATAGACGGAGAAGTTTATCCTCTTAAAAAAGGAGATTTCTTTATAATTACAAATTTTGCTAAGGATTATAAAATTACAGGAAAACTTACAATCATAGAAGCGAATCCTATGGAGGTCTAAGATGAAAAAAGGTATTATAGAGGGATTTTATGGTATTCCCTGGACCTTTGAAGAAAAAATGTCGATGATAAAATTTCTCGCAGAGATCGACATGGACCAATATATCTATGCACCAAAAGACGATCCCTACCACAACAAAGAGTGGCGCAAGCCTTATCCAGAAGAAGAGATTGGAAAGATTAAGGCCCTAGCAGAGCTTAGCAGGGAAGAAGGTATAGAATTTACCTGGGCTATCCATCCAGGGCAAAATCCCTTTGACTTTGATCTTTATGATGAAGAAATTTCTAAGATTTTTGCCAAGTACAGGCAATTGATGGATGCTGGTGTTAGGTCTTTTGGGCTTTGCATGGATGATATTGACAAAGCAGTCGCCTATGAAAAAAGAAAGGCCCACATGAATCTCATAAGGGACTTGGCAGATTTTGTGGAAAAGGAAACGGGAAATGGGCTTTACTTTGTCCACCCTTGGTACAATGACGCTTGGATTAACGAGCAGGGTTATGAATACGAAGCCCTCTTGAGGGATATTAAAAATCTTAACGTCATGTGGACCGGCAACCAGGTTGTCGCACCGATTTCTCATAAGTCAAACGAAGACTTCAGAAAAAGAACCGGCAAAAAGCCGTATATTTGGTTTAATTGGCCAGTAAATGATTATAGGCCAGATAAAATTTTTCTAGAAAGTTTTGAATTTTATGATTCTAGGGAAATAAATTTTGACGGCTTTTACTTAAATCCAATGAATGAGGCAGAAGCGTCAAAAATAGCAATCTACCAAGTGGGCGAATATTTGAAAAATCCTCTAGCATACGAGCCGGAAGATGCCTTTATAAAGGCAATAAATTTTTTAGAGCCAAAGGCGAGTGGGGATTTATTTGAACTTGCTTCTAGTTTTTGTGGGTCCTTGGTCTATGAGAGGACAGAGGGAAAGAAATTTAGTGAAGATAGGGAGATTAAAAGAGCCTTTGATCAAAAAGATTTAAAAACTCTAAACTATCTTTTGGGAGAAAAAATAAAGGCCGCAGAATATTACCAAAAAAATCACGCAAATGAAGACCTATATAGGGAAATAAAACCCTTTGTAGTAAGCTTACAAAATCTTTCGAAAGCTATTTTAGCAAAGTTTGATGGAAATATAAACGAGGCAGAAAACCTATATAAAGAATCTAAAAATATTAAAATCCAAGTCTTGGGAGACGAAGGTTTAGAAGAAGTCAACGTAAAAACCAGCGAAGTCCTGGAAGAAATTTACCAAAAAAATTAAGCACAAAAAAGGCAGCCTAAGCTGCCTCTTTTTATTTAGATTTTGCTTCTATAATTAATTTTTGTTTCAAATTCCAAAGTTTTTGGGAAAGGTCTACGTAATAATTGTGTGGGGCATCATACCTCTTAACTTCATCCCAAAGGCTTGCGACTTCTTCTTTTCTATAGGCGGCGATTTTTTCTAGGGAAGGTTCCTCGTAGACTAGCTTACCTTTTTCGAAGATTTTAACTTGCATTTGTCTTGCCTTGTAATTTTTCATTTTTTTCATCTTCCAAGTGAAAAGTGGGTCAAAGATTACAAGAGGTTCGGAATCGTCAACTTCTTCGTCCCTAAGGGCTATATAATCTGCCTCTGCCTTGCCGGTTTCTTTATCATAAAGCCTGTAGACTTTCTTGAAGCCTGGAGTTGTAATTTTTTCTACATTTTCAGAGACTTTGATTTTAGCTTCAAGCTCACCTTCTTTTTCGATTGCAACAAGCTTATAAACCCCACCAAAAACAGGGTCAGACTTGGCAGTAATTAGTCTTTCACCTATACCAAAGGAGTCGATTTTTGCTCCTTGGGCAAGGAGGGATTCAATTTTAAATTCATCAAGTGAATTTGAAGCGACAATCTTAAAGTCCTTAAAACCATTTTCATCAAGTCTTTTTCTAACTTCCTTAGAAAGGTAGGCCAAATCTCCTGAGTCAATCCTAACTCCACCTGTAAGTCCCCTTGGCACGAGTTCTTCCTTAAAGACCTTCATGGCATTTACAAGGCCAGATTCAAGTGTGTCGTAGGTATCAATTAAAAGGATACAATTAGTTGGGTACATTTTTGCGTAGGTTTTAAAGGCTTCATACTCTGAATCAAAGGCCTGAATCCAAGAGTGGGCCATGGTGCCTGAGGCCTTAAAGTCATATTTTTTGGCCGAATAGGTGTTGGATGTGATAGGGGCACCAGCTATGTAGGCAGCCCTCGCACCTGTAATAGAAGCGTCAGCACCTTGGGCACGTCTTGCCCCAAATTCCATAACAAGTCTGTCCCCTGCAGAAGATACAATCCTGTTGGTCTTGGTCGCTATAAGTGAATTAAAATTCATTGACAAGAGCAAATAGGTTTCAATTATAGAACACTCTATGATTGGCGCCTTGACAGTGACAATTGGTTCCCCTGGAAACATAACTGATCCTTCAGGAAAGGCGTAAACATCACCAGTAAATTTAAAATTTTTTAAATATTCCAAAAATCCGTCAGAAAAACAACCCTGGGCCCTGAAATATTCTATGTCTTCATCGGTGAAGTGGAGGTTTTTTATATAGGAAATTATATCGTTTAGGCCTGCAAAAATTGCATAGCCACCCCCATCTGGATTTTTTCTGTAAAAGGCATCGAAAACTGCGACGGTGTCTTTCATACCGTTTTCGTAATAACCATTAGCCATAGTGAACTCATAAAAATCACTAAGCATGGTTAGGTTTCTAATTTCTTTCATAAACTCCTTCTTAAATATTTTCTAATTTAATATTTTATTGCAAATATTATCCTACCTATATTTATACCCTAAAAGTTAAAAACTTTCTTTAAATATTTATCGTACACAAATTTTTAAAGAAAAGTACAATAATAAAAAAAGCGAGGATTAGATGTATATATTTGATATAGACGGTACCTTGTTATACACAATAGATACCATAACTTATTTTATAAATGAAACTTTAAAGAAATTTGATTTGTCGTCTTGCCCAAAAGATAAGGTTGAGGCTTTTGTGGGAAATGGACCGGTTGTCCTATGTGAAAAAACGCTCGACTATGTTGATGCAAGCAAGGATCAAGCTTTTAGGAAAAATTTCCTAGATTCTTATAACAAGGCCTACGATGATGACCCAGCCTACCTTACTAAGGCCTATGACGGAGTGAAAGAGGCGCTTGATGAACTTAAGAAAACAGGAAAGCCTCTTGTTTGTTTCTCAAACAAACCTGACGAAACTTGTAAGAAGGTCATTCCTGTTGTTTTTGGGGAAGGTTTTTTTGATGCTATCCTTGGTTATAGGGGAGATTATGAAAGGAAACCATCACCTGCAGGCATAATTATTTTAAAGGAAAAGTTTGGGGTTGATTTTTCAGATATTATTTATTTTGGTGATAGCGAAGTAGATATGAAGTGTGGAAAAAATGCTGGGATTTTCACTGTTGGTGTATCTTGGGGGTTCAGAGATAGGAAGGTTCTTGAAGATGCCAATCCAGATCTTATAATTGATGATCCAAGCCAGATGGTCATTAGGAGAGCCTAATGGGAGAAATTTTTTTAGCGAGAATCGATTCTAGGCTGGCAAGTGGTCAGGTTGTGAAGGACTGGTGTGAGAAATATGGCCTAAAAAAGGTAATAATTGCCAATGATAGGACTGCTGAAGATTCAATTAGAATTGAGGTGATGGACCTTACAATTCCGGAAGAAATAGAATCAACTTATTTGAAGGTGGCAGGTGTAAAAGATTTTCTATACAAAAATGAGGGAGCGTATTTTTTGCTTGTAGAAACAACTTGCGACTTAGAAAAAATTTTGGATGCTGGCGTTTCAATCAAAGAAGTGAATGTTGGCATAATTCATTTGTCAATAGGTAAAAAATCTCTCACAGAGCTTGTAGCTGTGGACGAAAATGATTTGAGAATCTTCGATAAAATCAAAAATCAGGGAGCAAAAATTTTTATTAGGACTTCGGTTTTTGACGATGAAGAAAAAATAATTTAATAAAAGGCAAAAAATTATCAAAAAAATAAAAATCAACCTTGACATGGTTGATTTTTGTAGTAATAGATGTTATAATTAGATGAGTTAAGGTTAAGTTAGGAGGGGAAGTTTTACTTCCCTTATTTACTTATCTATCTAAAAGACGAATTTGATGAAAAATAGAAAGAAAAAGGAGTTATTAATGAGCGAAGTTAGAGTAAGATTTGCACCATCCCCAACAGGATATTTGCATATAGGTGGTCTTAGGACAGCCCTATTTAATTACCTATACGCAAGGCATACTGGTGGAAAGATGCTTTTGAGAATAGAAGACACAGACAGGACTAGGTTTGTTGAAGGCGCTTTAGAGAACCTTCTAAAGGCTCTAAAATGGTCTGGAGTAGAAATTGACGAAGGTGTTATGCTTGATGAAAATGGTCATGTTACAGAAAAAGGTGACTGTGGTCCATATATTCAATCAGAAAGGGTAAAGGCAGGCATCTATGACAAATACATCGACCAATTAATCGAAGAAGGTAAGGCTTACTATTGCTTCTGCTCCCAAGAAAGAGTCGACAAGGTCAGGGACCAAATGAGAGCCGACGGTCTTACACCAAAATATGATGGTCTTTGCCGTTCTATCCCACTAGAAGAAGCCAAACAAAGGGTTGCTAATGGGGAAGAGCACACAGTTAGACTAAAACTACCTAAGGACTATGATATTTCCTTTAATGACAGGATTAAGGGCAAGATTACCTTTAATACTGACGACCAAGACGACCAAGTCCTTATAAAAAGAGATGGTTACCCAACCTACCACTTTGCTGTAGTTGTAGACGATCATTTGATGGGTATTACCCACGTTGTACGTGGCGATGAGTGGATTTCATCAACACCAAAGCACGTTTATCTTTACGAAGCCTTTGGTTGGCAAGCTCCAGAATATATCCACCTACCTACAGTTTTAAACAAGGACCACAAAAAATATTCAAAGAGAAACGGCGACGGCATGGTAGAAGACTTCATCGAAGAAGGCTATACACCAGAAGGTCTTATAAACTTCCTTTCACTCCTAGGTTGGTCACCAGACAGTGAAGAAGAAATCTTCACCATGGAAGAATTAGCAAAACAATTTGATTTTGACAGGGTAAATAAAACTGGTGCTGTTTTTGACAAGAAAAAACTTGACTGGGTTAACGGTCACTATGTAAGAGAATTAAGTCCAGAAGAACTTGCCAAAGACATCAAGCCATACATGATTAAAGCAGGATTAATTGATGAATCTTATCCAGAAGATAAGTTAGTTCTCCTTGCAGAAACATGGCAATCAGCCATCGATAAGTTTTCAGACGCACCAGAGCTTGCTAAAAATTATTATATCAAGAGCGATGAAATAGAATATGATGATGACGCAAAAGAAGCAATTTCAACAGAAAATGCTAAAACTCTCTTTGCTGCATTTTTAAACCAACTTGACCAAGTAGACGAAATTGACGCTGATTTTGCTAAATCAGTTATGAAAACTATCCAAAAAGAAACAGGTATCAAGGGTAAGGACCTATGGTTCCCAGTAAGGGCGGCAGTTACAGGTTCAGTTCATGGACCAGACCTATCAAATGCCTTTTTAATAATGGGTAAGGACCTAGTTAAGGATAGGCTAGAATACGTAAGGGATAATTTTTAATGAAGATTTACAATACTCTTAGCAGAACTAAGGAAGTATTTAAACCAATTGAAGAAAATAAAATAAAAATGTACGTCTGCGGACCTACAGTTTATGATTATATGCACATAGGAAACGCCAGACCCTTGGTGATTTTTGACACCTTTAGGCGTTTTATGACCTATAGGGGTTATGATGTGACCTATGTGGTAAATTTCACCGATGTTGACGATAAGATTATAAAAAAATCTATTGTAGAGGGCATCACAACCAAGGAAGTCACAGACCGTTACATTGCTCAATACATGATAGATGCCAAAGCCCTAAACCTAGACGAAGAAGATACTATCCACCCAAGGGCAACCGAGGTTATGGATGATATCATAAACTTCGTTAAGGGTCTTATTGATAAGGGCATGGCCTATGTTTCAGACGGCGATGTTTACTTTGATGTAAGCAAAAAAACTGACTACGGCAAATTATCAAGAAAAAATCTTGACGACCTAGTTCATGGTGCCAGCCAAAGGCTAGATGACAATGACGCAGGAAAAAAGAAAAATCCTGCAGATTTCACCCTTTGGAAGGCTACTAAGCTTTCCGGCGAAGTCGCTTGGGATAGCCCATGGGGTAAGGGTAGGCCAGGTTGGCACATAGAATGTTCTACCATGAATAAGAAAATTTTGGGAGATACAATTGACATCCATGCCGGTGGCGAAGATTTGGAATTTCCTCACCACGAAAATGAAATTGCCCAATCTGAAGCCCTAAATGATGTAAAATTTGCTAACTATTGGATGCACAACGGGATGATTCAGGTAAATGGATCAAAGATGAGTAAGTCTGTCGGAAATTTCTTTACCCTTGATGATATCAAGAAGGAATACGACTTGATGACCATTAGGTTTTGGCTTCTTACAACATCCTATAGGCAGCCAATAAATTTTACTAAGGAAATAATCGACCAGGCTCAAGCATCTTTAGATAGGCTAAACAATGCTTATTTCAAGGCGGAAGAATTACTCGCAAAGACAAGCGAAAAAGAAATTTCAAGTGTGGAAAAAGATTTACTTCAAATCCTAGTTGATAAGGAAAATGAATTTGTAAGTGTAATGGAAGATGACCTAAACACTGCAGATGCCATCACAGTTTTATTTGATTTAGCAAAATTCATCAATACAAATTTAGAGGGTGATTCTTCAAAAGATTTTGTGGAAAAAACTTTTGAAACATACTCTAGACTCTATGATGTCCTTGGACTTCTTGCCAAGAAGAAGGAAAGCGAAGTAGACGAAGCCTTTATAGAAGAAAAAATTGCAGAGAGAAACTCTGCTAAAAAGGCAAAAGATTTTGCTAAAGCTGATAAAATTAGGGATGACCTTAAGGAAATGGGCATCATCCTTAAGGATACCAGAGAAGGCACCAAGTGGGAGATAGGCTGATGGATAAGATTTACGGCAGAAAACCTGTAATTGACGCCATTGATTCAGGTGTAAAAATCTATAAGGCCTTTGTTATCAAACAGAATTCTAAGATTGTCGAAGAAATTATTGCAAAGCTCAATAAGGCGAATGTTGAGATAAATTTTGTAGATAAGAGATTTTTTGATAAAATAGAATTGAACCACCAGGGTGTTATGGTCGAGGCAGAATCATTTGAGTACAAGGACTTAAGAGATTTGGATAAATACCAAAGACTCATTATCCTTGATCAAATCGAGGACCCTCACAATCTTGGTGCAATCATCAGGAGCGCAGAAAGCTTTGGCTTTGACGGGGTGATTATTCCTGAAAGAAGGAGTGCATCCGTAAGTCCAATAGTTTATAAAACCAGTGCTGGAGCTATCAACAATATAAATATTATCATGGTTAAAAACACCAACAGGGCCATAGAAGAAATCAAAGAAGCAGGATTTTGGGTCTATGGACTAGCTGGTGAGGCCTCTTCGCCAATCGATCAAGTGGACCTTAAGGGTAAGGTTTGTTTGATAGTTGGTAACGAAGGCAAGGGCCTATCTAGACTTGTAAGGGAAAATTGTGATATACTTATAAATATACCAATGAAGGGTTTTGTAAATAGCTTAAATGCATCTGTAGCCTCAGCCATTGCCATGTATGAGGTTTTAAGACAAAATGGTTTTAGTTAAGAAAAATATAACCTATGTCGATGGCTACAATGTAATAAATAAGTGGCCAAAACTAAGGGAAGCCACTAGAGAAAGCTTAGCAACAGCAAGGGATAATCTCATAGAAGATTTGGCTGAGTATAGCTTTCTTACTGGGGAAAAATTGGTGATAGTTTTTGATGCCTACAACCTTGATAGGCTCAAGGAAACGAGCATCGAAAAATATGGGATGAAGATAGTTTTTACCAAGAGGTTTCAAACGGCTGATACCTATATCGAGGCGGAACTATCTAGGATTGCCAGAAGGCACAACGTCAAGGTAGTTACAGACGATGGGCAAGTCCAAAACATGGCCCTTGTGAAGGGGGCAAGCAGGATGACAGCCCTTGAACTTAAAACTGATCTTGATATATTAAGGTCCAAGATTAAAAAAACTAAGAAGGCAAGTTTTAACCAAAACTACGATGCCTATCCCATTTCTAAAACCTTAAAAGCTAAGCTAGATGAGCTTAAAATAGACCTAGATGACTAGGTAGGTAAATAAATTCAAACGGGTGATAAGATGGATAAAATAAATTTAAAAGATAAGGAAACTTTAGAAAAGCTTAGAGATTATCTTGATACAAGTGATTTGAGTGATGAAGAGCTCACTGAAATTGTAGAAGCGATGACCGATGAGCAAAGAGAAGAAATTCTAGACATCATTTCTGAAGAAGACGATGAAGACTTTGATGATGACGACGACCTAATTGGTTCTGCCAAAAAGGGAGTGAATACTTCCCTTGCCCCTATCAGACGCAAGGATATGATGAAATTATCTGACCTAAACAACGAAGAAATAGTGGAGCAATTCCAACTAGGCAACCAAAACGCTCTAGCAGCCCTTGTTGAAAAAAACCAAGGACTTGTAAGGAGCAGAGCCTCATATTTCTTTAGGTCTCATGGCAATGATTTAGACCTAGAAGATTTGGTCCAATCTGGCATGCTTGGCATGATAAGGGCTGCAGAAAAATTTGACCTAACCCTAGGATACAAATTTACAACCTACGCCTACAAATGGATAGACAAGGCAATCAGAAAGGCCATCAACAAAGAAGGACATACAATCAGAATACCAGCAGGTAAGTACTTAAAATTAAATAAATTAAAACAAATTCTAAAAGCCAACCCAGAAGCAAGCGATGAAGAGATTTACAGAATCCTAGAAAACGAAGGAATAAATAAAAAACAAGCAGATGATTTATTCTTAATTAATAGAAACCAAGTAAACTCAACATCCCTAAACATCAACCTCGATAGTGAAGACTCCACAGGTGATGAGCTAATGGACATGGTAGGCGACGAGTCAACCCCAGTAGATATGCTAATTCTTGAAAAGGATATGGAAAATTTCCTCATGCAAGCCCTTGACCAGCTAACAGACAGGGAAAAGCAAATTATAATCTACAGGTACGGCCTAGATAACGAAAAACCAAAGACCCTAGAGCAAATCGGAGCAATCTACGACCTATCTCGTGAGAGAATCCGTCAAATAGAAAACCAGGCCTTAGGCAAATTAAAAGATTATTCAGATTCAATTGGATAAAAAATAAGAACAAAATAAAATAATAAATACCCGACCCGCTATTTTCTAGTGATAGTCGGGTATTTTTAAAATTTTTTACAGGGAGAATGTTGTGGAAAAAGCAAAGTGGTATTTTATTGCAACCTGTGTATGGATATTTATATTTCCAATAACTGGAATATGCGCTTGGGCTTTTATGGTTAGTGGATCACTTGCTATAGTCTTATCAATCATAAAATTTCTTACAAGAGTATTGGGCTTAGATACTGCTTGGCTAGGGAACACTGCCTTCAATCTAGGAGCTTTCAGTGAATTAATTATTTCGTTAATTGTTGAAGCAATATTAACTTCTGTAGGATTAGGGTTTTGGAAAGTTACCAAGAGAATATATAAGTGGTTAAGGCTAATAAAACCTACTAATATTTCTGCTGAATTATGAAAAATATTTTTATTGATGGTTAGGACAAGATAAAATGAGCGATAGGAAATAAAACTCATAAGGAGAGATAAATATGATAGAAGTAAAGAACTTTACCAAGGAATACACAGTCGAGAAAAAGGCTGTTGATGATATTTCTTTTGAGGCTAAGGATGGGGAAATCTTTGGATTTTTAGGCCCTAATGGGGCTGGCAAATCTACTACCATCAAGTCCATTGTAGGGATAAATTCAAAGACCAAGGGCGAGATTTTTATCAATGGCATTCGCTTAGAAGACGACCCAATGGCATACAAGAGCCAGTTTTCCTATGTTCCAGACAATCCAGAATTATTTGAAAATTATTCGGGAAATGAATATATAAACTTCATCGCAGATATCTATGGGATTGACACTGAGACTAGGAAGGAAAGGCTTGATTATTACCTAAACTTTTTTGACATCAGAGAGGCTATGAAAGACCAAATTTCAACCTATTCTCATGGTATGGCCCAAAGACTTGCCATAATTGGTGCCCTAATCCACGACCCACAGGTTTTAATTCTTGATGAGCCAATGGTTGGCCTTGATGCCAAGTCTGCCTTTAATCTCAAACAGATTTTAAGACAAAGGGCAAATGAGGGCAAGTGCGTCATGTTTTCAACCCACGTCATGGAAGTTGCCCAAGAGCTTTGCGACAGGATTGGCATAATTTCTAAGGGTAAGCTTATAGCTATCGGGACTCTTGATGAAATCAAACACATAGCCAACAATGACGGGTCTCTTGAATCAATCTTCTTGGAGCTTACAGATGAATAAGTCTAATATCCTAACACTTGCCAAATACAGCCTCAAGGAGTCATTTTTCCCTTATATGCCAAGGAAAACTGTCCCAAATATGCCAAAATCATTTTTAGGTAGGATTTTACTTTTAATCTGGACCTATATATTTTTTGGAGCAGTTTTCACAGGTGTTTTCAAGGCGAGTGCCTACCTTTATGTGGCAAACGACATGGACTTTATGTATTTTACAAGCTTTGGCATGTCCATGACTCTCATGGTCTTTCTATTTTACCTGCCACAAATTTTTTCAAACCTCTACACTAAGTCGGCAATAGCCAATTACCAAACTATGCCTATTAGCGAGGGAGAGCTCTTTGTGGGTAAAGCTTTTGGTGGAGTTTTAAGCTTTGTTGACTTTTTACTATATTTAGTAATTGGTCTTGTAATTTATTTCGGGGAAGCTGGTTTTGATCCTTGGGTTTTAGTCATGGGGATATTATTGTATTTGCCAATGGTCTACCTACCTTATGGGATTTTGTCACTGTTCTTACTTGTAATAAAAAAGTTTACCAATGTAAATAGGCATGCAAAACTCTTTAAGACAATCGGCTATTTAATCATGTTTGGAATTATGGGAGTGATTTATTACTTCTCCTTTTCGGCATCAAATTCAAGTGGAATGGGAAAGATGAATGTAGACATAAATCAAATTACCCAAACTTTAAGCATGGTCTCAAATGTGTTTTTCAATGCAAAAATATACGGCCTTGCTGTGGCAGGAACAATGAGCCAAAGGCTTATTTTTACAGGTCTTATTTTTGCTTTGTGCTTACTTTTGGCATTTATTTCCTATAAGATAGCCAATAAATTCTACTATGAAGCTGTCTTTGATGAACACCTTGATACATCAAAGAAAGAAGCGACTCCAAGCAAGGATATAAAAATCGAAGCGGGCAGCCAATTTAAGGCTATCTTCAAAAAAGACTTAAAAACACTTTTTTCAAATATAGTCTTTTTGTCAGGACCTCTTGGTATGGTCATGGTTATCTTAGTTATGGGCTTTGTCCAAGCGAGAACTGCTATGGAAGAATCGGGAGTTGACCCAGCTAGTCCAGAGCTTCTCCTATTTGCCTTTTTGATCTCCCTTGGAGTTGGGCTTTTCATCTGGCTAAACGGTGGCCTTGCCAATACCGCCCTATCAAGGGAAGGCAAGAGTTTTTATCTCATCCAGACCCTGCCAATTGACCCAAAAAGCCATATGAGGGCGAGATTTGCTGCAGCTTACGTGGTTGCCTGTGGGATAAACCTAATTCTTGCTCTAGCATACACATTTTTACTCAAACTTACGATTTTAGGAGGCTTGGTAATATTTGTAGGACTTTCTCTAACATGTGCCTTTGCCACTATGGTTAGCCTTTACTTTGGAACTTTTATGGTCTACACCCAGTGGAAGAAACCTCAGGAAATCCAGCAAAGTGGAGGACTAAAGGCGGTTGGGATTTACTTAGGCTCTTTGCTAGTTATGGGTCTACTAGGACTTACTGTATTTGCTATCACAGAACTTACTGACAATATCCTTATCGGTGCAGGCACAGGTCTTCTTGTAGTTTTAATAATAGTATTTCTAGTTTATAGGGCTACTCTTAAAAAATATACAAAGGGCTTTATGGACGTTTAATTTAAAAAAAATCCAGCTTTAAAAAGCTGGGTTTTTTAGTATAGTAATTTATCAGAAAGGAAGAATTATGGAATATCAAAAACCCTTTATTTATATAGATACAAATTTCAGTCCGGCTGACGGACTTTTTATAAAAATGGCGCTAGATTCCTTTGATTTTGAACTTGTAGGCTTATCTGCAAACAGGTCCTATATGTCAAGTGCAGCTGCCGGGGAAAATATTTTGGGTCTGGTTAATAGCGAAGACTTATTTTTGTCAGTGGCAAAAAACTTTGATGATAAAAAATCAAAGCTTGATGAAGAAATTTTTATTCCAGAAGCTGATTATCTCGAGGATATGGACGCCTATGAAAATCTTTATGACTTGGCATCTGACTGTGGCAGGCTAGATATAATCGCATCTGGAGATTTAGCAAATATAGCCAAGGCTTGTCGTGAATTTGAAGATTTCACCGACTTTATTGACCACATTTTCTTGTCTATCCCAGACTTAAAAAGTCTAACAAAAGAAGAATTAACAGACCTAGATTTGATTTTATCTTCAGGTATAAACATCTTTGTTATTGACAAAAAATTTGCCGATAATTTTATCTTAGAAGAAAAAGATTTGGAAAATATTTTAAAAAATCATCCACAAATGGAAAAACTTTTAAAAACTTACGACCAAGAAGCCCTCACAGGTGCCCTTCTTCTTTACTTATCCCAAAGACCAGAAGCTTTTATTTTTGAGGAGGCAGGTCTTAAAGTCAATTTTGATGAAAAATCTCTAGAAAGTTCAGAAGCAAGACCTAAGATCTATATGGTAAATAAGGTCAACGAAGAAAGTTTTTACGATTATTTAAGAGCTATCCTATGCAAGTAAAATTTCCAGGACCAAGGATAAGAAAAACAGGTCTTGCTGTATTAATATCAATGATAATTTCCCACTACAGACCTGGAGAAGGCCTCGCCTTTTATTCGGCCATAGCGGCCATTATCTGTATGCAGCAAAATGTCCACCAAACTTTTCATAAGGGACTAGGCAGGATAATCGGTACTCTTTTTGGCGGCACTATAGGCCTTACCTATCTTTTGACTTTTCCAAGTAAAAAAATTCCAGATATTGTGGGTCTTTTTGTAATTGCCATCCTTGTTACGATAATTATCTGGGTCATGTCCATGATAAATAAAAAGGATGCTGTATCCATAGCAGGTATTGTGTTTTTATCGGTAACAATAAACCACGCAGGAGACCTAGTTCCCTTTAATTTTGCCCTAAACAGGGTGATAGATACCCTCATCGGTGTAATCGTAGCCTTTCTTGTAAATTATATAGACTTTAGATTAAAAGAATCTCTAAAATTTTGAACTAAATTTTGGAGATTTTTTCTTTGAGGAAAATGATAACAAGGTTAGGATGTTGGGAATTGTAAAAAATACTTGCGAAAGAATTTGCTAAATTTATTTGACAATGTGGTAAAGTAAGTATATAATCATCACTATAACATAATAAAGGAGTAATAAATGAAACCGATGATGAAGAAAATGACATCACTATTTTTATTGGCTTTTGTATTTATGGGCCTAGTTGGATGTCAAAAAGTAGATGATAAAGCTGAAGATGCTGCTTCAAAGCAAGAATCAACTGAAACAAAGGATACAGCTGATAAAGATGCTAGTGAAGTAGCCGTAAACAACAAGGCGAAATTTGAAAAGCTTAAAGAGGGCGAAAAATTCCACATAGGTCTTGTCACTTCAACTGTATCTCAAAGTGAGGACGAGTTCCGTGGTGCCCAAGCTGTTATGGACAAGTATGGAAAAGCGTCTGAAGGTGGAATAATCGTACATGATACATACCCAGACAAGATTGAGACTGAAATGGAAACAACAATTTCTAAGATTAAGGCTATGGCTGATGATCCAGAAATGAAGGCAATTATCGTAAACCAATCAGTGCCAGGTACAACAGCAGCCTTTACAGAAATTAGAAAGTCTAGACCTGACATTATCCTTGTTAACCTTACACCTCAAGAAGACATCCTAATGACTTCAGGTGTATCAGACCTAGTAGTAGATGCTGATAATATTTCAAGAGGTTATAGGATGGTTAAGGCAGCACAAAAGATGGGTGCTAAGAAATTTGCTCACATCACCTTCCCAAGGCACATGGCAATTGAAACTCTTGCTATAAGACGTGCTATCATGGAAGAAGCTTGTAAGGACCTTGGTATGGAATTTATTTCCCTAAACGCACCAGATCCTACAACAGATATCGGTACACCAGGTGCCCAACAATACTTGGCTGAAAACATAGGACCATGGATTGAAAAATACGGCAAAGACACAGCATTTTTTACAACAAACGATGCACTTACAGAACCACTCCTAAGAGGTGTTGCTGCTGGTGGAGCAATCTTTGTTGAGCCAGACCTTCCAAGCCCAATCATGGGTTATCCATCAGCTTTCTCTATAGGTCTTGATGATATAGCAGGCGATTGGCCAGCAATCCTAAAGAGAGTAGAACAAGTTGTAATCGAAAAAGGTGGTAAGGACAGGATGGGTACATGGGCATATTCACTTGGATATACCAGTACAGTTTCTGCTGTTGACCTAGTTATTGATGTTTTAAAGGGAAAAGCAGATATTACAAATCAAGATGATATTAAGAAGGCTTTTGAAGGTGAAACTCCTGGAGCTAAGTGGGTTGTTTCTAAGATGATTAATATGGCAAATGGTAAGGAACTTCCTAACTACGCCCTAGTTGCCCAAGATACTTATGTATTTGGTAAGGGATACCTAGGAATGACAGAAGAAAAAGTTGACGAAAAGTATAGAAAAATTAACGTTAACGTAGAAGATATGGTTGAAAAGCAAAAAGAATCCGAAGGTAAATTCGAATAATTTTTTAGCCTAAGCGATGGAAAATTTTCCTCTGCTTAGGCTTTGCTAAGTAAAAGAGAAGTGGGTTATAGATGTTAATGGAAATTAGGGGCCTTAGTAAGAGCTTTGGTCAAAATAATGTTTTAAAAAATGTAAATTTTACTATAGATGAGGGAGAAGTTGTTGGCCTTGTTGGAGAAAACGGGGCCGGCAAGTCAACCCTTATGAATATAATCTTTGGTATGGAATTTATAAAAGATACTGGTGGCTATGAGGGAGAGATAATCCTTGATGGAGAAAAAATCGACTTCAAAAATCCGACCGATGCTCTAAAAGCAGGTATTGGGATGGTCCATCAAGAGTTTTCTCTCATACCAGGTTTTACTGTGGCTGAAAATGTGACTTTAAATATGGAAAAAACCAAACAAAGTCCAATTTCAAAAGTCTTTGGCAGGGGCTATGAACTAATAGATGCCAAGGCCAATATAGAAGATACAGAAAAAACTCTAGATAAACTAGGCTTAGATTTAAATCCAAAAGAATATGTAAGTGAATTACCAGTTGGCCACAAACAATTCATAGAAATAGCAAGAGAAATAAAAAGAGAAAATATCAAGCTTTTAATTATGGACGAGCCAACAGCAGTTTTGACTGAAAGTGAAGCAGATATCCTAATTTCATCTCTAAAAAAACTTGCAGAAAAAGGTATAGCTGTTATTTTCATTTCCCACAGGCTAAGGGAAATCTTAGATCTTTGCGATAAGGTGATTGTCTTAAGAGATGGAGAAATAGTCGAAGATAGAGAGGCTAAGGGTCTTAAGATTAAGCAAATTGCAGGATGGATGATGGGAAAATCCAATAGGCAAGCCTATGTTGATGATGATCAAAGAGAAATTGACGAGGATGATATTATTTTCGAAGTCCAAAACCTCTACGTAGAAATGCCGGGCGAGATGGTTTATGATGCTAACTTCAAGGTTAGACGTGGAGAAATCTTTGGCCTAGCAGGTCTTGCTGGCCAAGGCAAACTTGGTATAGCCAATGGCATCTTGGGCACCTATCCAGTTAAGGGTAGGGCAATCTTTAATGGTGAAGAGTTGAAACTTTCTGATACCAGTTCAATTTTGAAAAAGAAAATCGCCTTTGTATCCGAGGACAGGCGTGGAGTAGGACTCTTGCTAGGCGAAGATATAGCCCTAAATATTGCCTTTAACGCTATGGAGGTTTTTGATAAGTTTATTAAGAAAATTTTCACTTTCAAATTTAGGGATGACGAGGCCATTATTGCCAATGCCAACAAATATATAGACAGCCTCGCCATAAAGACTCAAGGGCCTTTTGAACTTGTAGGCAGGCTTTCTGGAGGCAACCAGCAAAAAGTATGCCTCGCCAAAGCTTTCACAATGAACCCGGACCTCCTATTTGTATCAGAGCCAACTAGGGGAATTGACATCGGGGCAAAAAGACTTGTCCTAGATTCCCTAAAAAAAGCTAATAGGGAAGATAAGACAACCATAATTATGATTTCTTCAGAACTTGAGGAACTTCAATCAGTTTGTGACAGGATAGGAGTTGTCTGCGAGGGTAAAATCGTTGGCGTCCTAGATCCTACAGCAAGTGCTGAAGACTTCGGTCTGTTGATGAGTGGAGAGGAGTTAGTAAATGAATAAAATTAAAAACTTTGTCGCAAAAGTTGGGATAGCAAGATTTATCATCGCCCTATTTTTGTTGAGCTTATTCATAGCTGCTCCTGCCGCAGGTATTAGCGTAAAAAGTTCTTTAGAAAATGTAATCGCGAGATTTGGTATGTTTGCCATCCTTGTCCTATCATTAATTCCAATGATAGAATCAGGTTGTGGTCTTAACTTCGGCATCCCAATCGGTATAGTGGCAGGAATTTTAGGTGCAGTTATTTCCCTAGAATTTAATATCGCAGGCTTTGGAGGCATCTTCCTTGCCATGCTTATCGGCGCTACAATTGGAGTGGTTTTTGGTTTTGTTTATGGACTTTTACTTAACAAAATTATCGGCGATGAGATGCTGATTTCAACTTATGTTGGATTTTCTTTCACAGCCTTTATGTGTATAGCCTATGTATTCTTACCATTTAAAAATCCTGTTTCAGTCCTTTCTTACGGGGGAACTGGTCTTCGCCAGCAAATTCCTGTTGGGGACTATTGGATGAAAAATATTCAAAATTCCACCGGTGGAGTCAATTCTGTGGGGCTACTATCAGATTTTCTATCCTTTGACCTTTTTGGGGTGAGGATTCCTATAGGGATGCTTTTGTTTTTTGCTCTAGCAGCCATCCTAGTTTGGGGACTTTTTAGGACAAAAACTGGAACAGCCATGTCTGTAGTAGGATCTAACTACGAATATGCCAAGGCAAGTGGTATTAATATAAAAAAAGTAAGGCTTGAAGCCATAGTGCTTTCAACAGCTATAGCTGCTGTGGGTATAGTTGTATATCAACAATCTTACGGTTTCATCCAGCTTTACCAAGCACCAGCATCCTTCACTTTCCAGACTGTTGCATCAATTTTAATAGGTGGGGCGACCTTGAATAAGGCAAAAATTAGCCACGTTATTATTGGTACCCTCTTATTTCAAGGAGTAATTACCCTAACACCTACAGTTATCAACGGACTTTTGTCTATAGACGTCTCAGAGGTTATGAGACTTATCATAACAAACGGAATGATAGTTTATGCCCTCACAAGGAGGATTGACAATGATTAAAAATAAAATTTCAACCAGACACCTTGTACCTATAATGTTTATGGTGATATGCGTGGTGGGTTATATCCTAAGTGGGGCCCAGCTAGGATTTATTACAAGTGAGCTTGCAAATAGGCTTGTTCGTAATACCTTCTTAGTTCTAAGCTTGATTATCCCAATTATAGCAGGAATGGGCATAAACTTCGGTATCCCACTTGGAGCCATGGCTGCTCAGGTAGGCCTAATTTTCTCCCAAGATTTAGGTTTTACAGGTCTCCTGGGCATAGCAGTGGCTGCTGTAATCGCCTTTCCTATTGCCATTGTTCTCGGTATTTTTTCGGGCAATGTTTTAAATAGGGCCAAGGGTCGTGAGATGATTACATCTATGATGCTTTCATTTTTCATGTTAGGTGTTTACATGCTTGTAATCATGTTTTTTACAGGCACCATCATTCCTATCAGAGATAAGTCAATGCTTCTTTCATCTGGAGTGGGAATTAAAAATTCAATTAGCCTTGCAACTGCAGGTGCTATTGATAATGCCTTAAAATACAGGATTCAAATTCCCCTAGGCAAAGATCAGATTAAATTTGATGTACCAGTTTTAACTATTTTTATTATTGGTCTTCTATGTGTCTTTATCACATATTTTAAAAAGACCAAGCTTGGTCAAAACATGAGAGCTGTAGGTCTTGACCAAGATGTAGCTAACAACTCAGGTCTTAATGCCGATAAGATAAGGGTAAAATCAATTATTTACTCTACAGTTCTTGCTGCATTTGGACAGTTAATTTATTTGCAAAATATAGGTACACTTGCTACCTACGCAGGCCTAGATCAGGCAGCCTTATATGCAGCCGCAGCCCTCCTGGTTGGAGGTGCATCAATCCTTAAGGCTTCTATTGTAAATGCTATAATCGGTACAGCCCTCTTCCACTTGATGTTCATAATCATGCCTCTTGCTGGCAAGGAAGTTACAGGGGATGCCATGGTCGGTGAATTCCTAAGGACCTTTATATCCTATGCCATAGTTACAATTTCATTAATCCTTCACGAATATAATAGGAAAAAGGAAATCAAGGAAAATAGGCTAAAAGCAATAGACGCTAACCAAAAAGCTGAGAAGGTTGGTGCTTAAGATAAAATATTTTTTCATAGATTTTAGAAGCTAGGAGTCTAGCTTCTTTTTGATTTCAAAGCTAAGAAAAAAATAGAGATTAAAATTGATTTAATATTTCTTTGGATTTTTTTAAAGGAAATTAGTTTAGATAAAATTTTAACAGATTTATTCTTATGGTATAATGTATGGGACGTGGTGTCAAAAATAAAAAAAGGAGTTAGAATGAAAAAATTAAGCACACAGAAATTGGTATATATGGCACTTTTTGCAGCTCTTGTATACATATTTTCACGATTTTTCCAAATACCAATAGTAACCCCTCTTGGTCAAACAAGGTTCCACTTAGGAAACGTATTTTGCCTACTTGGTGGTCTCTTATTAGGGCCTATATATGGTGGCATTTCAGCTGGAGTTGGCTCTGCACTTTTTGATTTATTTGATCCGGTATATTTTACAAGTGCTCCAATCACCTTCATAACAAAATTCGCCATGGCTTTTGTGGCAGGAATGATTTATAAGAACAGGGATAGGCTTGTCAATACTCAAAAGCTAGTTATCGCTGGCGCCCTAGGTCAAATCACCTACGTAATTTTATATTTAGGCAAGACCTTTATTAAAAACAGACTAATTTTAGGTTTAACTATGGAAGCAACCATGGCAGAAGTCATCCAAAAAGGTTCAGTTTCAATGGTAAATGCAGTTATATCTGTAATTGTAGCTACAATTGTTGCTATCCCTCTCCTTAAGGCTGTAAAATTTGAATAATAGTCCTCTTTTTTGGGTAAGTATAAGTTAAGCTTAAGAAAGAGAAAGGTTTGATATGGAAAAGAGAGAAAAAGTATTTGAAATAACTTGTCCTAAGTGTAGCAATAAATTTGAAAAGAGTTTACCAACAGCGATTTTTTCTTTGGGTGAACAAAGAGATGAGATTTTCCAAGGAAAATTTGCTGACATCACCT
The DNA here is from genome assembly GCF_000156575.1 of Anaerococcus lactolyticus ATCC 51172. GTDB lineage: Bacteria > Bacillota > Clostridia > Tissierellales > Peptoniphilaceae > Anaerococcus > Anaerococcus lactolyticus. The sequence continues at coordinate 345,649 of NZ_GG666044.1, read as the reverse complement.
GTCCGTCATGTGCAAATGAATTTATTTTAAATTATCGTTTTGCCTACACAGATGAAATAAACCTCTTCATGATTGTAAACGACCCTGCCTTTGTGGATAAGAAGGCAAGGCTCGCTTTTTCGACAGGCCTAGGCCTTATTGGTGCAGAAAGAAAAGACGAACTTATCAAGCATAATTTAAGGATTACTTATGATTATCAAGCTTTGAAGGAGAAGATTTATATTTTTGAAGCTGGTCTTGATGATAGGGTAATTGAGCTTATGAAGTATTTTATTATCAATAGCGAAGACTTTGCCTACAAACCTAATCAGATTAAGGATTTTATTTTTACAGAAAATAAGGAGTTTTACTTAGAAACTGTTTTGAATGTGGGACTTAAACTAGATTTTTCTGACATTCTTTATGAGACAATCTTAACTAACTACGGGGAATTTACCAAAAAGGATAGGAGTTTTTTAGTTGATAGGACCTGGGCAGAAAATTTTTTAAAGACAAATTAAAGAGGGCTTATGCCCTTTTTTACTTTATTATTTTGAGAGATAAAAATGAAAATATACCTTAAAGACAATAATAAAAGAAAAATAGCCTATGATATTTTAAATATTTTCCTAGACCATGAAGAGATGGATTTTACTGACGATGAAAGTGATGCAGAAATCAAAATTGGGGATGGTTTGGTTGATATTACCGGCCTAAATTTCTTTTTTAAAACAAACCAAGAATTGAAAATTATTTTATATGATTATCTGGCAAAAAAAACAGGCTACAAGTCGTCTTGGGGGACGCTCACAGGGTCTAAACCATCAAAGCTTTTGAAAAATAAAAGTCTAGGAGAAATCAAAAATACCTACAAACTTTCAGATGAAAAACTTAAGCTTTTAGAAAAAGTTAAGGAAAATCAAGGTAGGCTTAGTGTCTGCCAAGATGATTTTAGCCTCTATATCAACATCCCCTTCTGTCCGACTAGGTGTGATTATTGTTCCTACCCAACCCTAATCGGATCCCACCACGACAAGGGAACCTATGTGGCCTATCTCATAAGAGAGATTGAGGAAATTAATTTGCCTTCAAACCTTGATTCCATCTATATTGGTGGTGGGACTCCTTCCTACCTAACTGCAGATGAAATTGAAAAAATCCTAACAAGTATAAATAAAAAATTCACCTACAAGGAGCTTACATTCGAGGCTGGCAGGGAGGATACCCTGGATATTAAAAAGCTTGAAATCCTAAAAGCAGGGGGAGTGTTAAGGATTTCTTTGAATCCTCAAACCTTTAATAGGGAAATTTTGCAAAAATTAAATAGGGATATAGATATGGATCATTTCCTTAAGATTTATAAGGCTGCTAAGGACCTAGGATTTATTGTCAATATGGACTTTATTGTGGGTCTTGAAGGTGAAAGCGTGGATGATTTTTCTAAAAATTTCCCTATCCTCCAAGACCTCCTTCCGGATAATATTACCTTCCACGCCCTCGCCATAAAGTCTGGCTCAAAATACAATGAAAAAGGGTCAACAGGTGAGAGGGAGGATTCCTTAAAAATTGCTGAAAAGATAGGTGATTTTACAAGGGAAAATGCCTACGAGCCCTATTACCTCTACAGACAAAAAAATATTATTTCGAACTTAGAAAATGTAGGCTACCAAAGAAATAATACTGCCCAGAGGTATAATGTAATCATAAATGAAGAAATCGGATCAATTCTTGGGCTTGGGATGAATGCCAATTCAAAATTGTTAACTGGCAAAAAGTTTAGAAATCCGAGAAATCTTAGGGACTACTACCAGGATTTTGAAAAAAATCTCTTAGCCAAGAATGAAATGATAGAAGAATTAAGGAGATAAAAAATGAATTACTCTGACCAAGTTTTAAAATATTTTAAACAACTCGCTAAAATTCCTAGGGAATCAGGCAACGAAAAAGAAGTTTCAGATTTTTTGGTAAACTTTGCCAAGGAAAGAAATTTAGAAGTAACTCAAGATGAGGCGCTAAATGTAATTATTAGAAAACCAGCAAGCGCAGGCTACGAAGACCATGCTATTGTTGCCCTCCAAGGCCACATGGATATGGTTTGTGTCAAGGTTGAAGGATCTGACCATGACTTTGAAAAAGACCCAATCAAATTATTAGAAGAAGACGGTTGGATTACAGCTGATGGCACAACTTTAGGCGCTGATGATGGAATTGGTGTTGCCTTTATCTTAGCAGTTTTAGATGACGATAGCCTAAAACATGGTCCAATCGAAGCGATAATTACCACAGAAGAAGAAACTTCTATGGGAGGTGCAGGAAGGCTTGACCTATCACAAATTACTGCTAAATACCTAATAAACATCGACTCCGAAGAAGAAGGCATTCTTACAGTAGGTTGCGCAGGTGGTCTTGACCTTGAAATCGAATTTGACAAAAAATTTGAAAAAGCAGATGGAGACTTCATAGAAGTAGGCCTAAAGGGCTTTGCAGGTGGCCATTCAGGTATGGAAATTGACGAATTTAGGCTAAATGCCAACAAAACTCTAGGTAGACTATTAGAAGGCATTGACGGCGTTCAAATCGCTACAATTTCAGGTGGTGTAAAGAGAAACGCCATCGCATCTAAAGCAAACGCTCTTGTTACAGTTCCTAATAAAGATAAAGCAATTAGCCTTATCAAAGAAAGAATTGCAGAAATTAAAAACGAATATAAAGACGTGGACCCAAAGGGAGAAATCTGGGTAAAAGAAGCTAGTTTTGATGGGGAAGTACTCACAAAAGAGCTTTCTAAAAATATAATAGATTTACTTTTTGTAATCCCAGATGGCCTTTACAAAAAAGTAGGAGATTCAATAGTAACAAGCTCAAACCTTGGCCTAATCGAAGATAGGGAAGGTGTAATCTGGATATCATCAATGTTTAGATCAGAAATTGACTCTCAAAAATTCTACAAGGCAGCTATCTCAAAGAAAATAGTAGAAAGTTTTGGGGCAAGGGCAGAAATCACAAGTGAATATTCAGGTTGGCAAAGGGAAGACAGTCCAATAATTGACCTTGCAAAAGAGGTTTGGAAAGACGTTCACGGAGATGAAATGCAAATAGCCACCACCCACGGTGGTCTTGAATGCGGACTCTTCAAGAAAACCCTAAAAGACACCGAAATGATCTCCTTTGGCCCAGAAATCCAAGGCGCCCACAGCCCAGAAGAAAGAGTAAACATAAAATCAATAGCAAATAACTTTGAATTCTTAATAGAATTATTAGAAAGAATTTAAGAGAAAAATTAAAACCACCCTGTTTTTAAACGGGGTGATTTTTTGTTGGTAAAATTAGAAAATATGTGATAAACTAGGGGTACAATGAAACTAATAATCGATATCATATAATGAGAGAGGGTCTTTAATTGTGACTTTGTACAAGACTATATGGATAGATCTTTTGGGTTCGTTCTTGATGTTTTTGTGATTGCGGCTTTAGCAACATAGGATTAACTTTGGTAATTCTATTTGAATACACAGTATTTCCAAGATGGCAAGCCCTATTCACACCTATATTTCTTTTAATCCTTATTTCCCTTGCTGACAGGTTACCAAAGGGACTGCATATGATTATTCTCGGAGGCTGGTTTAACTTAATATATTTTGTTTACTACTTATCTTTATTGATAAATTATACTAATATCAATTTATAAGATTATAAAGTAAAGGATTAAAATTATTGTTTTAGTTGTTAAAGGAAAATTTTATATAATTTATTATTTACAGGAGGAAATTTTATGAAACAAGTAAATTTTATGGATGACGATAAAACAAAGGCTGACTACAAAAATTGGGTTCCCAAAAGCTTGTTAAAGAATTTAATATTTGCAAGCCTTGCAGCTTTCATCCTATTTATAGCCTTTGGTGTCAGTGATTTTGTATTTAGTGGAAGAACTCGTCTAATATGTGCCCTTATTCTTGGGCTTGCAACGTTGATACTTATTTTCTTTGCAAGCTGGATGAGATTTTTATATAGGGCTTTTGATTACAACGGGAAAAGAAAGCTTGCCAAAGTCATAATAGAGGGGACTGCCGACTATGTAAAGATCCCAGATGGTGGCGTGGGTTTAGATGTAGGATGTGGTAGCGGTGCACTTACAATTGCTTGCGCAAAGAAAAATCCAAAAGCGACCATGGTGGGCTGCGACATATGGAGTGGGACATATAAAAGTGAATTTTCTAAAAAACTCTGTGAAGACAATGCAAAATTAGAGGGAGTAGAAAATGTGAAATTTGAAGAAGGAAATGCAGTGAATCTCCCTTTTGAAGATGAAAGTTTTGATGCAGTGACAAGCAACTATGTTTATCACAATATTGCAGGGCAAAACAAACAAAAACTTTTACTAGAAACTTTTCGTGTACTTAAAAAAGGTGGAGTCTTTGTTATCCACGATTTGATGAATAAGTCAAGCTATGGAGATATGAATAAATTTATGGAAAAGCTGAAAAAGGATGGCTACCAAGATGTGCAATTAATTGATACAACAAAGGGTCTTTTTATGGGCCACAAAGAAGCTTTATTGTTAGGGCTTTCTGGATCAACTCTTCTAATTGGGAGAAAATAAAATTGTATTTAAATCAAAATAAAAAATTTTAGAAAATTGATGGGGTATGTAAGATGAAATACAAGGGTTTTTATTTCTTATTATTTAAAGGTCCAATGAAGAAAGTTCTTATAGAAAAATATAATAAAGCATATGCTTCAGAAATTATTAAAAAGAGCAAAAAAGTTTATCGAGAACTTGTAAAAAATATGGACGATATAGGCGAGGATAATCCCATGGCATACAATGAGATGTTCGCCCTTGTCTTTGTTGCTCCATATATAGCAAGTGAGAAAAAAATTCCGCCGGAGACCGTCCAGGAAATGATGCGTTGCTCTCTTTATACTTTCAAATGGTTTTTTTCCTTGATTAATCTCAATACTAAAAGGGGAAAAGAGGCCAATAAGAAAAATATTCTTAAGTATTACAAGTGGTATACAGAGGAAAAAGAAAAACTCTATCCAACTTCTTTTAAGGTTGACTTTGAAGGTCAACCCTATGAGGGTGCTTGTTACTATAGGATTACACGTTGTCCCATTTGTGCTTATACAAAGAAGTTGAGTGTAGATGAATTAATGCCACTATTCTGTGAACTTGATGAGCTTATGATAAGCTTTCAACATGGAGTTTTACACAGAAAAGAAACTATCGCCAAGGGAGGAGATTACTGTGATTACTTCATCGTGGGAGATAAAGAGTAATACCTAAATTTTTATTAGATAAGCTTATGGGCAAGGATAATCTAAGCGTAATAGAAATGACCTATCCGCAAATTTCGAAAAATACGATAAAAAATGCCTGTAAGTTTATCTATCATTACAAGCCTCCAAAGAATTTAAGAAAGTTTTCAAATCCAATAATGTTTTGGAGGGGAAGTGAAGAGCCAATCCCTGCAAAAAGTGAAAAGATATTAAGAGACTATCTTCCGCAAATGAAAACAGAAGTATTTGAAGTAATGGGTCACGGACAATTTCTCCATGAACATCCCAAAGAATATGCTGAGAAATTAAAGATATTTTTGGAAAATAAATAAGGAGAATATTATGGATATAAGACGAGCAATATTAGATGGAATTGCAATGGTTGCTATCTTTAACGGTTCAGTAGCGGCTTTTGTACTGATTGACCCGAGATTTTTCTTCGATTCCTATCCAAAAGAAATACAAAATTCGGCTCCAGAAAAGATGACAAAAGAAGAAAAAAGAATAAATTTTATACTTACGATTATAATTTCAGGAATCGTATTTATATATGGAGTGACCTCTCTTTTACATACAGGAATAAAAGGACTTAGAGATCTTTTCTGTATGAGTTATATTCAGTGGATAATATTAAACTTGGGAGATTTCCTCTTGTTGGATCTACTTTTGTTCCAAGGCAAGTACAAGGATAGGATAGTCATACCAGGCACAGAAGGGCATGAGGATTACAAATTTGGAAATTGGATGAAACATTTGGCCATTAAGGAACATTTTATCTTAATGCCATTTTTGATAATTCCAATCGTATCTATAGTCCAAGCTTGGCTAGTGGTATTACTTGGATTATAAAATATAATTTGAAAGATATGATTAATTTGTGACACATAAGAATCACAAGAAAAATATCTTTAAAAAATGTGACTGATATACGATAATAATAAGAAAAATAAATTTAAGTAAAAATCACGAAGAGAGAAATTTGGAAATTAGAAAAATATCAAAATCAGATTTAGAAGAATTAGCAAAGTTAATGGTAGATGTCTATAAGGCTCCACCTTGGAATGATAAGTGGACAGTAGAAATAGAACTGGAATCCTTAAACGATATTTTAGATTTTCCTAAATTTTTTGGCAATGTAATTGTCGATGAAAATAAATTATAGGAATAAGAATTTTGAGAATCTAAGTAAATAAAAATATTAAAGAAACAATTATAAATAAAAAATCTTACACAGATTTATTAAAAAAACATTCCTCCAACTCATTCCCACAGGGGGAAACTAAAATAGTATAAATAAAAATAAAAAAATATACATTAATAAATAGCTAATCATAAATATCTTGGATATTTAAACAAAAAATCGTTTGCAAATTTTCTAAATGATAGTAATATCTATTGTAGGATGATAAATATTTGACAAAGGAGGCCCTATGTACGAACAAAAAGTAACACTTTCTAACGAAATTGGTTTGCATGCTAGACCAGCATCTATTTTCATAAGACAAGCTGTGCAGTTTCCTTGTGATATAACTGTTGAGAAAGCTGGAAGGAGTTATAATGCTAAGTCTATCATGTCAGTTCTGAGCATGAGTGCTTCTAAAGGCGACGAGATAATTATAAGAGCAGATGGTGATGCGGAAGAAGAAGCTGTAAATAGTCTTATCGATTTAGTTGAAAATAAATTGAATGAATTTTAGAACTTATAATTAACGGGCTTTGGCTCGTTTTTTTTATTTTTTATGGTATGTTGGTTAATGCGGAATATTGATAATCCCTAGCAAAAAGGTATGATTTAAAAAGAGTTAATAATAGATAAAAGAGGTAAATGATGAGCGATTTATTAAAGATTGAAAATCTCCATGTTTCGGCTGGAGATAAGGATATACTTAAGGGAATAAATTTGACAGTTGGCAAGGGCGAAGTCCATGTTGTTATGGGCGCCAATGGTTCTGGCAAGTCCACCCTTATGAATACAATTATGGCAAATCCTGCCTACACAGTAAATGAAGGAAAAATTTTCTTTGAAGGTGAAGATATCACAGATTATAGCGTTGATAAGAGGGCTAGACTTGGTATTTTCATGAGCTTCCAATACCCAGATGAGATTCCAGGAGTTAAGCTTTCAGATTTTCTAAGAATTTCAGAAGAACAAATCACTGGCAAAAAACCAAAAATTTTGGCCTTTAACAAAGAACTTACTAAGCAAATGGAAAATTTAAAATTAGATTCTTCCTATGCTAATAGGTATGTAAATGTAGGTTTTTCTGGTGGTGAGAGAAAGAAATCAGAAATCTTACAAATGCAAATGCTAAGTCCAAAACTTGCTTTATTGGATGAAACCGATTCTGGTCTAGACGTAGATGCGGTTAGGATTGTATCTGATGGCATCAAAAACTTCCTAGATGGTGAAAAATCTGTAATTCTTATTACCCACCACAGGGAAATTTTGTCTAATATTAAGGCTGATTATGTTCATATCCTAAAAGACGGCGTTATTCAGGAAACTGGAGACGATAGCTTAATGGATAAGATTGAGGCCTGTGGCTACGAATGGGTGTAATATGAAAGAAATTAATATTGAAGAACAATTAAAGGACATAGACCGCGGTTACTATGATTTCTTTAATGAATTTATATATTCAGATATTACAGAAAAGGGCTTAAATGCTAAAATTGTAAATGAAATATCCGATAAGAAAAATGAACCAGAATGGATGAGAAAGAGAAGGTTAAAATCTCTAGAAATTTTTGAAAAAACTCCTAATCCATCTTGGGGACCAGATCTTTCAGAACTCAATATGGCTGATATTACAACCTATGTAAAACCACCTACAGATAAAAAATCTACTTGGGAAGCCCTTCCAGAAGACATCAAAGATACCTTTGACAGGCTTGGTATTCCACAAGCTGAGCAAGAAAGTCTTGCTGGTGTTGGTGCCCAATACGATAGTGAGGAAGTTTACCACTCTATCCAAAAACACTTATCAGATCAAGGCGTAATTTTCATTGATTTTTCAACAGCTGTTAGGGAACACGAAGACATAGTTAAAAAATATTTCCAAAAGGCAATTCCACCTACACTCCACAAGTATGCAGCCCTTCATGGCGCTGTTTGGTCAGGCGGATCCCTTATTTACGTGCCAGAAGGAGTGAAGGTTGATATACCACTTCAATCTTACTACAGGCTTAATGCTCCAGGTGCTGGCCAATTTGAGCATACAATGATTATCGCTGAGGATAATTCTAGGGTTCACTTTATAGAGGGATGTTCTGCGCCAAGATATAATGTTGTAAATCTTCACGCAGGTTCTGTAGAAATTTTCGTTGGAAAAAACGCCGAAGTAAGATTTTCTACCATAGAAAACTGGTCTAGAAATATGTACAACCTCAACACTAAGCGTTCCATTATACAAGAAGGTGGAAAGATGATTTGGGTATCAGGATCTTTTGGTTCAAAAGTTTCCATGCTTTACCCAACAAGCATCCTTGCTGGTGAAGGGGCTAGAGCGGAATATACAGGTATTACCTTTGCAGGTGACGGTCAATATATAGACAACGGTTGCTCTATGATTCACCTTGCCCCAAATACCTTCTCAACAGCCCTAACCAAGTCAATTACAGCAGGAAATGGCAAGTCCATGACCCGTTCCTTAGTTGCCATGAGGAAAAATTCCCAAGGATCAAAATCGACTGTTGATTGCGAAAACCTCATGATTTCAGAAGAAAGTCAATCAGATACCATCCCAGTTTTAGACATTAGAAATGACGATGTAGACTGTGGCCACGAGGCAAAAATTGGTTCAATTGACCAAGGCCAAGTATTCTACCTAATGAGCAGGGGTATTCCCGAAGAAGAGGCTAAGTCAATGATTGTAAGAGGTTTTGCAGAGCCAATCTCAAAACTTCTACCTCTAGAATATGCAGTTGAAATGAATAATTTGATTGATATGGAATTGGAAGGAGCAAACGGCTGATGGCAAAGATAAATGAAATGAGGGCCCATACTTGGGCCTACTTAGGTCTTAACAATGCTGATTACAACCTAGTTGAAATAAAAAACCAGCCTTTTTATGGAAAATCTCTTAGCGAGGAACAATGCGAAGTTAAAAAAGCTTTTGAGTGCGAAACCTATGGCCTTTCTGCGGAAATAAATAAAGAAAATGAAGACTTTAGAAATCACTTCTTAAGTTTTGATATAGACAAAAACAGAGAAACTGAATTTATAAACTTAGAGATGAATGACGAAAATAATATCCTTGTATCAAATATAGAAATAAATGCAAGGACCAATACTTCTTCTTCGTTTTTAGTAAACTTCTCAGACCTTGCTGAGGGAAAGATTTTTATAAATTCACAAATTTTAGTTAACTTAGAAAAAGAAGCTAAGGTGAAACTTGTAGTTGTAGTTGACCTTAAAAACGAATCTACTAACCTAAATTCAATTGCAACCAGACTTGCCGATAGGGCAGAGCTTGATGTGACTTATATTGAAATTGGAGCAACTAAGTCCATGGTTAACATTAGAAACATCCTAAGGGGTGAAGAAGCTAAGGTTGTAGAAAATGGTGTTTACTTCAAATCTAAGGAAGAATACTTAGACATTTTAACTGTAAATAAACACTATGGCATAAATACAGATTCAAATACCCTATTTAATGGCGCTTTAAAAGATAAGGCTGTTAAAAATTTCAAGGGAATTGTTGATCTTAGACGTGGATGCACTAAGGCTGATGGCAAGATTGGTGATTACTCAATGATGCTTTCAGATGAGGTGGTTAATAAATCTGCACCAGTGCTTTTAAATGAAGAAAAGGAAGTAACTGGTAAGCACGCAGCAAGTGTGGGCAGGATGAATAAGGAAATGTTATTTTATATCATGAGCCGTGGTTTTAGCAAAAAACAAGCAGAATCTATGATGCTTGAGGCAAATTTTGCTCCAGCCCTTGATAAGATTGAAGATGAAACTCTTCGCAAAAAAATAGCAGACGAAGTTCATGCACTAAATTCAAGGAATTAGTATGAATATCGAAGAAATTAGAAAAGATTTCCCCTATCTTGATGGGGCCAAGGTTGGAAAGGATGTAATTTACTTAGATACAGCTGCCACCAGCCAAAAGCCAAGGCAAGTCATCGAAGCGGTTGACACCTATTATAAATATAAAAACGCTAACCCCCACAGGGGAGCACACTTCCTTTCTTGGGTAGCCACAGAAGCCTATGAAAATGGTAGGGAAGTAATAAAAAAATTTATAAATGCTAAATCTCGTAATGAAATAGTCTATACAAAGACTGCAACAGAGGCTATGAACCTCCTTGCCTATTCTTATGGACTTGATAATTTAAAGGCAGGCGATGAGATTCTAATTACTATTTTAGAACACCACGCCAACCTTGTTCCATGGCAGATGGTGGCAAAGGCAACTGGCGCTAAGCTTGTTTTTGCCTACCTTAATGACGATCATTCGCTTGACTATGAGGACTTAAAGGCGAAGATAAATAGTAAAACCAAGATAGTTTCAGTTACAGGTGCATCAAATGTGACTGGAGAAATCACAGACCTAAAGAGAATTATCGGTTGGGCAAAAGAAGTGGGAGCAACAACCATTGTAGATGCAGCTCAGTTAATTGCCCACAAAAAGATTGATGTTACGGATCTTGATTGTGATTTTTTAGTGTTTTCTGGTCATAAGATTTATTCTCCAATGGGAATTGGAGTTCTTTATGGAAAATACGACCTTCTTGATAAGATGAAACCTTTTAACTTGGGCGGAGATATGATAGAATATGTCTATGAAGATTATTCAACCTTTGCCAAGGCTCCTCTAAAATTTGAGGCTGGAACACCAAATGTTGGTGGGGTTATTGGTCTAATAGAAGCTATAAAATATGTGGAAGAAATTGGCATGGATCATATCCACGCCCACGAGATGGAACTAACCCACTATGCCTACGATTTAATCAAGGACATAGAAAATATAAAAATTATCCATCCAACAAGTTGTGAAGAAGGGGCCCTAATTGCCTTTGCCTTTGAAGATATCCACCCACACGACATAGCATCTATCCTAGATTCTAAAAATGTAGCTGTAAGAAGTGGCCACCACTGTGCCATGCCTTTACACACTTATTTAGGAATCTCATCTACAGCCAGGGCATCTTTTGCAATCTATAACACAAAAGAAGAAGTTGAAATCTTTGCAAAAAGTTTAAGAGAAGTTAGAAAGGTGATGGGACTATAATGGATATGCAAGAAATTTACAGTCAGATTATCCTAGATCATTCAAGGAACCAAGCCAACAAGCATGACCTAGAAGACCCTGACATAAAAGAAGACGGCCACAATCCATCTTGTGGCGATGAAATAGTTTTACAATTAAAATTAGATGGAGACAAAATTGTGGACGCAGCCTTCACAGGTGATGGTTGCGCCATAAGTCAAGCTGCCACATCAGTAATGTGCGATATGTTGGTTGGAAAAACCATGGCAGAGGCAGACAAAATGGCTGACATCTACCAAAGGATGATCAAAAGAGAAGATGTGACAGATGAAGAACTTGAAGAGCTCGAAGATGCTGTGGCCTTCAAAAATATCCAAAACATGCCACAAAGGGTAAATTGTGCCCTACTTTCTTGGAACACCCTAAGGGCTGTTATAGATGAGAAAAAATAACTTAGACAAGTTAGAGTTTTATACATCATTTGCAAGTGCAGGTTTGGTCTATATATTAGCCTTCCTCCAATATAGGAAGGGTAAGGATAGTTGGTGGCTAATCCTAATTGCCGCCATCCTAATGACTGCCAATGCCTATGTGAAATACAGAAAGCTTGAAAAAAGTAAAAATAATTAAAAAGAGGCAAAAATAAAATTGAAATTATTTTGAATATGCCTTATAATGATATTAGCTAGGGGTGCTTTTAGCTGAGAGATGATTCATCAACCCTTTAAACTTGTTAGGTTAGAACCTGCGTAAGAAAGCTAGAAAGAAGAGTTTAAAGGCCCCTAGAAGGGTCTTTTTTTAATGGGAAAGGCTTATAAAAAAATAAAAAAAAGAGAGTCTAGGCACTAAAGGGGCATACCACCTCGGGTATGGTTGTCCTTTTTGTGCCTTTTTTTTGAGGGAGGCGAGAGAATAATATTATATTAGCTAGAAACAATCGGGTCGAACAAAGTACATAGCACATTTTGAAGAGAAAATTATTGGATCTTATAGAAAAAATTATGATTAAACAAGTGCTTAGCAACAATTTTAATTAGACTCTTATCCTATAAGAGTCTTGTGTATTATTTTAGAGGAGTTAGAAATGAAAAATAGACAAAAAATATTAATTTTAGTAACCCTATCTATGTTTGTTTCCATAGGGGTAGTTATATCACCGATACTGAGATTTGAAGGTTTTGCACCCACAGCCCACTTTGTAAATATAGTTTGCTCTGTAGTATTAGGTCCTTGGTATAGCTTGGCAAATGCAATAATAACAGCGATAATAAGAATGAGTCTTTTGAATATACCACCACTTGCAATCACTGGTCAGGTATTTGGTGCCTTTTTATCAGGATTTCTTTATAGGAAAAGCAAGGGGTCTATCCTTGCTTGCGTTATAGGAGAGATAATCGGTACAGGAATAATAGGTTCTATCGCATCCTATCCAGTAATGACCCTTCTTTGGGGCAAGGGAGATATTACCTGGTACTTCTACCTACCAAGTTTTTTGATAGCTACCATAATGGGAGGATCAGTTGCCTATATTTTCCTAAAAACTTTGCAAAGGGCAAAAGTCTTATACCCAATCCAAAGAAATATAGGAGTAAATGTTTATGATAAATCTAGAAGAGATAATTGAGGCTAGGGATAGGTTAAGGGAAAAATCGCCCCTAGTCCACGCCATCACCCATCCAATCGCTATAAATATGGTTGCTAATGTCATTTTATTTATGGGAGCCAAGGCGATTTGTGCAGCCCATCCCGAAGAAGTGGCTGAAATTGTAGGGATGTCTGATTGCTTAAGTGTAAGTCTGGGCAATATTACAAGCGAGAGAATGGTTGCCATTGATGAGGCTTGTCATGCAGCAAATGGAAAAAATATCCCCCTAACTATTGATATGGTTGGTGTTGGGGCATCGACTCTTCGCTATAAGTTTGCAAATAAACTTTTAAGTAAGTATAAATTTGACCTCATCAAGGGCAATGCTTCGGAGATAAGGGCCCTTGCAAGTGGGGCATCAAACGCCAAAGGAATTGATGTTGGCAAAGCTGATGAGCTTAAAGGTGCTAACATAGAAAAAATTTCTATGAAAGCATGTGAACTTGCTAAGAAATACCATACAATAGTCCTAGTCACAGGAAAAACAGACTTAGTTGTAGGAGAAAATTCTTATTTCACCATTGATAATGGTGTAGAAAACCTAAGCAAAATTACAGGTACAGGATGTATGCTAACTGCAATGATTTCAAGTTTTATGGCAGTTACTGACCCAGTTTCTGCTGCTATTTGTGGTCTACTTGTGATGGAAATTGCCGCAGAAAAAATAGATACGGATAGACTTTACACATTTTTTGTAAATCTCATGGACGAGATAAGCCTAATTAGCAATGAAGAAATAAGTAAAAAAGCAAAAGTAAGGGAGATAAAATTTTGAAAAAATTATACCTTGTAACAAATTCGGATAAGTATAGCGAAGAAGAATTTTTGGAAAGAGTAGAGGCTGCCTTAAAAGGAGGGGTTGACATTCTTCAATTGAGGGAAAAAGACAAGTCTGACCTTGAAATTCTTAATCTTGGAAAAAAAGTTAAGGCCCTTTGCGATTCATACAAGGTGCCAATGCTTATCGATGATAAACCACATATAGCTTGGGCGCTAGGCCTTGGAGTTCACCTCGGCGCAGATGATATGCCAATCGCTCTTGGTAGGAAATTATTGGGAGAAAAGGCCCTCATAGGAGCCACTGCTAAGTCCGTTGAAGCTGCTCAAAAAGCTGAAAAGGAAGGTGCTGACTACCTTGGAGTGGGAGCTATATTTGAAACCAAAACCCACGTTAAAACCAAAAGAACAAGTGTCGAAACCCTAAAGGAAATCAAGAAAAATGTAGGCATAGAAGTCTACGCCATAGGTGGCCTAAATATTGATAATGTAGACATCCTAAAAGGCACAGAAGTAGACGGCATCTGCGTAGTAAGGGCCATTATGGATAGCCCAAATGTAGAAGAAGACACAAGAAAATTGAAGGAAAAAATAAATAAAATTCTGTAGATAAGGAATTAATCCTAATATTTTACAAGAGATAAGCAATTAATCCTAATATTTTACAAGGATTATAAGATATTCAGACGTTTTATAATAAAAACTAAATCCCTAATCAGGATTTAGAACATGTGATAAAAACGACATTTTTGCTTAGTATTGATATTTCATGATGTGGTTTTTAATATAACTTATATATTATTTCTAAAATTTGCTAAGTTAGCTTAAATTAAAAAAGCATCTTCAATTAGTCTAGCTAACTGGAGGTGCTTTTAAGGTATTTGATAACTTAGATATTAACTAATTGTAATATCAAATTTAAAGGAATTTACATTTCCGTTATACCAAGCTTCAGAGTATTCTAGAGGTAAATCATTGTGATAACCTATTGTTTTAAAGAAAAATAGTGGGTCTCCACAAGCTATATTTAATAGTGATGCTGAAAGTTCATCAGATATTTTCATCTCTAGTATTCTGCTAACTTTATTTATTTTGTAACCTAGCTGGTCTAGGCAAGTGTATAAACTAACTGAAGAATAGTCTATTCCCATTAAATCTTCTAACCCATCATAAGGAAGATAGGTGTTTACCAATACTGCTGGTATACTATCAGCGTATCTAAGTCTACATATTTTAATTACTTTGCTTTTGGATTTTAGATGTAGTGCATTAGCGACACGTTCTGGACATTCGACAAGGTCAGAAGATATTAATTTAGTTTTAGGTCTAATACCTTTGGCCTTCATATCATCATCGAAACTCTTTATTATATTTGTAAAATCCTGGGTTATTTTATTATTTTTTACAAAAGTACCCTTACCTTTTACCCTATCAAGGTAGCCTTCATCTACTAGGGATTGTATGGCTTGCCTAACAGTAGGTCGACTTACCCCATATTCAAGAGCTAAATCGGTTTCTTTAGGTATCATTTCATCTATTTTATAAGTAGATTCTTTGATCCTTTCTAATAAATCGTCTCTAATGATTTCATAAAGTTTTTTTTTCAAATTTTATTTAAATTTCGATGGTGCCTTGATCAGATACTAGTTTTTCTAATTCTTCGCTAATTTTTATACCTGAACTAGTACCAATTCTTTCGGCCCCATTTTTAATCATAGCTATAAATGTATCTACATCTCTAATTCCACCAGCAGCCTTAACTTTAACAGTATCACCAACTACTTCTTTCATAAGTTTCACATCTTCCACAGTTGCACCTGAAGGACCAAATCCAGTTGATGTTTTAATAAAGTCAGGTTTAACTTCTTTTGATATTTCAGCAAGTTTTCTTATTTGATCTTTGTTTAGGTAGCAGTTTTCAAATATAACTTTAGAAATTACGTCATTATCTCTACAAATTTTTACAATTTGTTCCATTTCATCTTTAATATAGTCAAAATTTCCATCAACAACTTCTGTCAAATTGATAACATAATCAATTTCATCAGCGCCATTTTTAATTGCATCTTCTGTTTCAAAAACTTTTGTAGCTATTGTTTGTTGGCCTAGAGGGAATCCTATAGCAGCACCAACATGAACATCTGAGTCTTTTAAGAATTCTGCGCATGCCTTGCTTTGAACAGAGTTGATTGCAACCATTTTAAAATTATAGTCCATAGCTTCTTGGCATAATTTCTTCATGTCTTCTCTGCTTGCATCAGCATGTAAGTTTGTGTGATCAACAAATCTTCTTAGTTCCTTGAGTGTATACTGTTTTGTCATTTTTTAAAACCTCCACGTATATGTTATTACATAGTATATATTACCATATTCTGAATAAATAGCAAGAAATATTTGAAAAACCACTTGACAATTAGATTTGTAAAGGTTATCATAATAACTAAGAATATATATGTATTTACATACATTTTTTAGGAGGTATTATGAAGCTACTATTAGTATCTCATGGTAATTTTTGCCACGGGATAAAAGAAAGCTATGAAATGATAGCAGGTAAAAATGATAATATTATTTCAATAAGCTTAGGCGATGATGGAATAGGCGTCTTCTCTGAAAAATTAAGAAGTAAACTTACTGAATTAATTGAGAATGACGAGGTCTTAGTTCTTTCTGATATCCAGGGCGGAACTCCATATAATGAAGCTTATAGGTTTAAGCTAGAAAATCCTGATAAAGTAGAAATTTTAACAGGTATGAACCTACCTATGCTAATAGAGTGTGGTACAAGCCTTGATATAGGCTCTTCTATTGAAGAATTGGTAAATATTGGATTAAATGTCGGTAAAGATTCTATTGTAAAATGTGAAATAGATGATTCAGACGACGATGATGACGATTTAGAGTTTTAATTTATAAGGAGGAATATATGACAATTACACTAGCAAGAGTTGATGACAGAGTTATTCACGGACAAACAATGACAAGATGGGCAGCATCAAGAAAATTAGATGCATTTGTAATCGCAAGTGATAAGGTTGCAGGTGATGAATTAAGAAAAAAAGTTTTAAAATCAGCTGCTAATCCTCATAAACTAGGTATATATGATAATAAAACATCTGTAGAAAAAATAAAGATGGCGAGTGAATCAAATAAAGATTTCTTTGTTATTTCTGACTCTCCACAAAACTTTGCTGAGATTTTAAAAATGGGTGGAGATTTTGGAAAGGTATTAAATATTGGACCAATGAATACAAGACCAGGTGCAAAAGTATTAGGAAAGACAACAGCAATTGACCAAGCTGATTATGATGCTTTTGAGTATATGCACAACCATGACATTGAACTTCAATTTCAAATAATCCCTGAAGATTCTATAAGAACATGGGAACAAATTAAAAAATTGTACGATGCTGCAGAATAATTTATTTATTAAGGTCTTAGGTGCCTTTTTAAAACCTAAAAATATTATATAAGGAGAAGTTATGGATAATTTATTTTTACCAGCTCTTATTGCGGGCATATTTTGTTTTCTAGGTGCCATTGAAACTCCGTTCGCATTTGGTATGACCGGAGGATTCTATATCTTAGGTAGACCTCTAGTAGCAGGACTTATTATGGGCTTGGCATTTGGCGATGTTAAGGCAGGTGTTTTGTGTGGTGTTGCAGTTCAAGGTGTGTTTATAGCTAACCTATCAACAGGTGGTACTACTAACAGTGAAATCACATACGCAGGTTATGGTGGTATTGGTCTAGCAATGGCTACCGGAGGAAATCCTGCTGTAGCAGTTACCTTATCTATTTTGATTGGACAAACATTTGGACTTATTTTCTATAATACAGGTAGGGCAGGATATTCATTCTGGAATACCCGTGCACAAAAAGCGGCAGAAGAATTAGATTATAATGGAATTAGATTTAATCATATAATCGGTCCAGCAATCACAACATTCTTACTAAGAGCAGTCCCTGTTTTCTTAGCTGTATATTTTGGACAACCTATTGTAGACTGGTTATTACACAGCATTCCTGAAAAAGTAACTGATATTATTACTATTTTAGGTGGTGTTCTTCCTGCACTAGGTATTGCTATGTTGATGAATATTGTAATTAAACAAAAGGTTCATTTTATATTCTTCCTAGTTGGATTTGCATTAACAACCTTCGCAGGACTTCCTATGATTCCAGTTGTTATACTATCTGCTCTAATTGCTTATATAGTTTATCTTGCTTCAGGAAATAAAACAGTTGTTCAGGCTGCAAGTGTAGCAGAAGATTCAGATTTCTATGAAGATGATGATTTATTTTAATTAACGGGGGTAATGATGACTAATACTAATAATAAAGAAAAATTAACTCCAAATGAAAGAAGACAAATTTGGAAAAGATGGGGATGCTCTCACTTAGCTTCAATGAGCTATGAAAAATTACAAGGTCATGCTTGGGCATACACATTTACACCTTTTGCAAAAAAATATTATAGCGATGATCCAGAAGCGGCAAAAAGATTGATGGAAAGACATTCGATGTTCTATAACACCGAGCCTCAGACAGGTCAGCTTGTTACTGGTATTGTAACATCACTAGAAGAACAAATTGCTCTAGGTGAAGATATTTCTGAAGATATGCCAGTTAATATCAAAACAACACTTATGGGACCTCTTGCTGGTATTGGTGATTCAATCATCCAAGGAATTATAGTTCCTACACTATTATCAATTGGTATGGGACTTGCAGCATCAGGAAGTGCCTTAGGTCCATTGTTTTATATCATCTCTTATGCAATCATAGGAACATTTATAACTTACATTTCTTTTAACTACGGTTATAAACTCGGTGTAAATGCTATAGATACAATTGTTGGTGAAAATGCTCAAAGAATAACTAGTGCATTTAACGTAATAGGAGTTATTGTAGTAGGGGCTTTAGCGGCTGCAAATATAAACCTAACTACTAAGATTGAGATTCCAATGGGAACAGAAGTACAACAATTACAAGCACTACTAGATGGTATTTTTCCAAAATTACTACCATTTGCAGTTGTAATGCTATCTTATTGGTTACTAAAACATAAGAAGGTATCAGCTACAAAAGTAATTTTAATCCAAGTTGCTTTAGTATCTGTTGGTGTAGTATTGGGAGTATTTTAAGTATAAGACTGTTGCAGGGAGCACTCTGCAACAGTTTATTTTTTATAGGAGGATCTTAGGTGATAATATTAAATACAGTTTCAAATGAAAAAGTTTGGGGAACAAGCAGATTGCATGATTATTTTGGGGATCCCGGCATTGAAAAAATCGGTTCAGTATATACGGTAAGTGGAATTAAAGAAATTTCTTGCGAAATTATATATGGAGATGAGAATAAAGACCTTTATTCAGCTGTTAAGGCCAATCCAGAAAAATTTGGCTTAGCTAATGGTGTTGATTTTCCACTTATAATTTCATTTACATCTGCTGATAAGGACCTAAGCATACAAGTTCACCCAACTGATGATTATGCGAAAGAGCATGAAAAGAAAATGATTGGCAAAAGTGAGGCTTGGTATTTCATAGAAAAACCAAACAAAGGTTGGATATATGCAGAAACTGACATTGATGATAAAAAAATAATCAAAGAGAAAATTTTGAATAAAGACTATGAGTCAGTTGTAAATAAAGTAAAAGTTGATGAAGATGATATGGTTTTTGTAGAGGCTGGAACTATTCACGCCCTAACAGAAGGGTCATTAGTATATGAAATTCAACAATCTTCAGATATTACCTATAGACTTTACGATTACGATAGGTTAGATAAAGACGGCAATCCTAGACAGTTACACTTAGAAGACGGAATCAATACAATTGTATCTAGCAACAAAGTTTCTATAAAAAACTTTGAAAATGATTGTGAATTAAAATATAAACCTTTTGATTTATTAAGAACAAAAATTAGTGGTGAATATATAAATAATAACAATGTAGCCCAAGCAATTACAATTACAAATGGAAGTGCTGTTATAGATGGCCATGATCTTATTCAGGGTCAGAGTGTTTTGATTTTACCTGGAGAAAGTGTTAATATTGATAAACCAGCAGATGAAGTGGTGATTGCAACACCAAATTTATATTTTTTATAAGGAGACGATTTGAGTAATATTAAAATATGCCCATCATTGATGTGTGCAAATTTTGACAATTTAAAAAAAGAAGTAGTTAGCCTAGATAAGGCTGGAGCAGATATATTTCACATAGATATTATGGATGGAAACTTTGTGCCAAATTTTGGTATGGGTTTACAAGATATTGATACTGTTAGGAGAAACACTAATAAGGAAATTGATGTTCATTTAATGTCAATAAATGCTTCTGACCATATAGGGCTTTTTAAAAAAGCTGGAGTAGATATAGTTTATGTCCATTCAGAAGGGGATTCATTAATATCAACAACTCTAGCAAAAATAAAAGAAAATGGAATGAAAGTTGGTTTGGCAGTTAGTCCAGGCACAAGTATCTATTCTATTAAAGAGCTATTAAATTTAGTAGATATAGTTCTGGTTATGACAGTAAATCCAGGATTTGCGGGCCAAAAGTATTTGGATTATGTAGATGAAAAAATATTTAAACTCGCAGACCTAAAGTCTAAATATAATTTTGAAATATTTGTAGACGGAGCCATATCTGAAGAAAAGGTAAACTACCTAAAAACTAAGGGGGTAGATGGGTTTATATTAGGAACATCTGCTCTATTTGGCAAAGATGAATCATATGAAGAAATCATTAAGAGATTGAAATCATAAAAGTAGGCGAAAATGAAATTAATAATAGATGATGCAAATATTGAAAATATAAGAAAAATATACGATTATTACCCTGTATCGGGCGTTACTACCAATCCGTCCATCCTAGCTAAAGCTGGTGGAAATCCACTTGAACATTTGATAAAGATTAGACAAGTCATTGGTGAAGATGAACTTCATGTACAAGTACTAGAGGATAGCGCTGAAAGGATAATTAAGGAAGCAGAGTTTCTAAATAAAAAACTAGGTGCCAATACCTATGTTAAGATTCCTGTAAATCCGGAAGGTCTAAAAGCTATTAAAATCCTTTCTAAAAAAGGTTTTAAAATCACAGCTACAGCCATATATTCAATAAACCAGGCATATCTAGCAGCCCAAGCAGGGGCAAATTATTTAGCTCCATACATTAACAGAATAGATAATCTTGGTTATGATGGTATTAACATAGCAAAAAACATCCAGAAGATACTAATTGAAAATAAATACGAAACTGAAATCCTAGCCGCTAGTTTCAAAAATAGCAACCAATTAATTAGATTGGCTGAGATTGGAATTGGGGCGTCAACTTGTTCATCAGATGTAATTTTCAAACTAATTGATGATAAGAATATAGATAGCGCTATTAGCGCATTCAAGAATGATTTTTCCAAATTAGATTCAAGCAAAAAAACTTGGTTGGATTATATTTAAAGAAAAAAGATGTAGCAATAAATTCGCTACATCTTTTCTTATTGCAAAGTTTATAGAAATTCAACATCACTTTCTCCGATTACCACAGAAGGTACGCCTGCCCTGTGGGTTTTTCTTACTTCTTCGTAGCCAGGAAGGGTATCCCTGTATTTTAGAAATAGTTTTAAGCTTGGCATGGAAGATGTGATATTTACAACATCATATTCATTGTATTTTTCTGAGCCTTCTTTAATTTTTTGTAAAATTCCTGCGCAATCTGGGCATAGGTCACTTACAAATAATATTTTATCTTTCATTTATTTTCCTTTCTTTTGTATCTTACAAATTTTATCTTTTTTCCTTCATCATCTATGGGTTCACTTTCTTCGACCAATTCAAAATCAGAATCCTCATCAAAATTGTGGAGGAAGGTGTCGGCCACACTATAAGAATCAATTTTTGTTATGATTGCTTCATCAATATAGGCTAGGAAAAGCTCGCAAATTTCCGCTCCACCAATGACAAAGGCTTCTTTGGGAGATTTATTCACATAATTTATCACATCAGAAACATTATTAAAAACCAAAGCTCCATTTCGTTTCAAAGATTCATCCCTTGTCAAAATTATATTTTCCCTCTTAGGAAGGGCAAAGCCAATAGAATCGAAGGTCTTTCTTCCCATTATTACAAGGCCACCAGTAGTTATTTCCTTAAAGTGGTTAAGATCTTTTTTTAGGTCATAAAGCATCTTATTATCCCTACCGATAGCCCAATTTTTATCAACTGCAAGTATTAATTTCATATCCACCTCACCTTACTTATACCCAGAAAGATAGTAAAATATATTTATACTTAGAAAAATTGTAAGATATACTTAGAAAGAAAGACTTATGGAAAATAAATTATGGAAAATTTTTAAATCAACCCTATACCTATCAGCCTTCACCTTCGGTGGGGGCTATGTCATACTAACTTTGATGAAAGATACCTTTGTAGATAAATTAAAATGGATAGACAAAGATCAAATGCTAGACATGACAGCCATAGCCCAGTCGGCACCTGGGGCAGTGGCAATAAATGCCTCGATAGTAGTAGGCTATGAAATATCAGGCCTTCCTGGCATGGCAGTAGCTATTCTAGGCACAGCCATCCCACCCCTCATAATAATTTCAGTCATATCAATGTTTTATGAAGCCTTCATAGCAAATTATTATATAGCAAGCTTTCTAAAAGGCATGCAAGCAGCCATAGCCGCCCTAATATTCAAAGTCAGTTTTGATATGGGGCGTGACCTCTTAAAAGAAAAATCCAAAATAGTTCCGGCAATAATGGTCACAGCCTTCATATTAGGATATTTTCTCAAGGTAAGTATAGTCTATATAATTGGCAGTCTCATCCTATTGGGACTAATAAACTCTCTAGCAAAAAGGAGGAGCCATGTTAATTAAATTATTCATAAGCTTTTTTAAAATTGGACTCTTCTCCTTTGGTGGAGGCTACGCAGCCCTCGCCCTAATCCAACAGGAAGTAGTAGTCGAAAATAGCTGGCTAGCTGTAGGAGAATTCAACGACCTAATCACAATCAGTCAAATGACCCCAGGACCAATCGCCCTAAACTCAGCCACCTTCGTA
This sequence comes from Anaerococcus lactolyticus ATCC 51172, assembly GCF_000156575.1. Taxonomy (GTDB): domain Bacteria; phylum Bacillota; class Clostridia; order Tissierellales; family Peptoniphilaceae; genus Anaerococcus; species Anaerococcus lactolyticus. Next base: position 322,674 of record NZ_GG666044.1, on the reverse strand, counting down.
GGCCAAAGAGTGGCAGGCTTCCCTGGAAGCCTAGCCGCAACAATAGGCTGCATCCTACCATCAGCCATTATAGTAGGCGCCCTATCATATTTTTA
>NZ_GG666044.1:261814-322437 GCF_000156575.1 Anaerococcus lactolyticus ATCC 51172 | reverse complement strand
AAAATACAAGGATATAGACATAATGGCAGATGTCCTAAAATTTTTAAGACCAGCCATTGTAGTAATGATCCTAATAGCAGGCCTGGACATCCTAAAAACATCCCTATTTGATATAAACCCAATAGCATTTGAAAACTTGAATGTAAAAATGCTAGGCCTATTCCTAGGAGCCTTCATAATAATGCAAAAAAAAGACTATGACCCAATAAAAGTGATGCTGGCTAGTGGGGCTGTGTATTTGATTTTGGGAGCTGTGGTCTGAGTGGATAAAAGAACCTTAAGGAGTCTGATTTCTAAAAATATTATTATTTAAATTAAAATGTGGTTTATGTATTTTAAATTAAAAAAATTGAGCCTTAGATAAACTGTTAGGGCTTTTTGTAATTAGATAAAATTTTTCGTAACTTGAAATTGATAAAAATTGTTGCACAATGGTAACATAAAGAGATGAATTAAGAAAAGTATTTGTATCGAATATATCTCGTATAGTAAGGAGTAAATATGAGCAAAGTAACAACAATCAGTAAAGTTCTAGAATTAGGAATAGTACCTGTTGTAAGGGCAGAATCAGCAGACCAAGCAATTGAATTTTGTAAAGGGCTTATAGATGGTGGCATAAATACCCTAGAGGTAACATTTACAATTCCAAATGCCATAGAAGTATTCCAAAGAATTCAAAAGGAATTACCAGAAGACACTTTGTTAGGTGCTGGAACAGTTTTAGACTCAACAACAGCCAGACTTGCAATAATGAACGGAGCTAAATTTATAGTTTCGCCATCATTTGACAAAGAAGTTGCAAAAATGTGCAACATCTACAACATCCCATATATGCCTGGATGCATAACACCGGCAGAAATGTTGGAAGCATATAAATATGGAGTAGACATCATCAAACTATTCCCAGGTTCCCTACCAGGACCTTCATATGTAAAGGCCATTCATGGTCCATACCCACATTTCCAAATCATGCCAACAGGTGGAGTAAGTCTTGAAAATCTCAAAGACTGGTTTGATGCAGGAGTAGTAGCTGTAGGAGCTGGTTCAAATCTAGTAAAAGGTAGTCGTGAAGAAATTACCAAAAAGGCAAAACAATATCTAGAAAAAATTGCTGAGATTAGAAAATAATTATTGACAAATAATATCAATAATAGGTGTACGAAAATCTAATATTATTAATTTTAACAAAAAAGGCCCGGTTTCTCTAAAATTAAGAGAATTGAGCCTTTTATAGTATATAGCATAGTAACATCTAACATGAACCATAAATTTATATATTAAAATTCACATCAATAGTTTACATACTATTTGATTTTTAAGATAATTATAAAGAAATGGTTGATTCTCTAATTTCTAATATATTATTTAGAACTTTTGTTGTAGGTTCTTGATTATTATCGGAATGTATTTTTCTGAATAAAATTCTAGCAGACTCTAATCCGACTCCCCAGGTGTTTTGTGTTATAGTGGTGATACCAGGGCCTACAAGATCTGCCCAACCCCAATTATCGAAACTACATATTCCCAGTTCTTTACCTATTTTAATTCCTGTAGAATTTATAATTACTTTTAATACATCAAGCAAGGCGCCACCATTTATGGTTAATATAGCGACTCTTTCTGTAATGTTATTAGAAACAAAATGGTTTACTTTTTTTCGACAGTCGTCTAAGTCATTGTAAAAGTAAACGGAATCAGTTTCTCCAGAATTAAAAATTTTTTTTTCATATTTACAAAAAGAATAGTATCTTATTCTTCTAACTTCATTTTCTTTCATTGCAATACCGAATAGGCCTACTTTTGTATAGCCGACTTTTTTTAGGTAGAGAAGTGCTTTTTCTATGCTCTCTTCATTATCTGTAACAACGGTATCAATCTTTCCAGGAATTGATAGAGGTCTATCAGCAAGCACAATTGGGAAACCTTGATTTGATAGTTTGAGAATGAATTCGTCATTTTCGCCGGTTGAATTTATTATTAATCCATCAACACTTCTTTCTATCAAATTATTAATTGCCTTCTTTTCGTTTTCTTTGTTATCTTCACTGTCAGTTAAAATTAACTGATATCCTTGCTTCAAACATTCTTGGTTGATACCTTTTACTAATATTGATGAGAAAGGAGATCCAATATTACTTACAATGCAGCCTATTACTCCACTCGTCTTAGACTTTAGACCTTGGGCTAATTTGTTAGGTTTATAATTAAGTTCTTCAATCGCAGACTTTATCCTATTTCTTTTATCTTCAGAAATTACGTTTGATTTGCCATTTAAATATCTTGATACTGTTGATTTTGATACATCAGCTTGTTTTGCAACTGTATCAATAGTTACTTTATTTGTTTTATTGGTCATTATTGCCTCTTTGAAACCGATTTTATTGTCTAAATATACTGGTTATAGTATATTGTACTGTAAAGAAAATCAAAAATCAAAGAAAGTAAATCAAAACGGATTTATTTTTTTATTATGCAAGATTGTTGGTTTGAAGCATAAATACAGGATTAAAAGAGAAAAACTTGACATAAAATCGGTTTCATGGTATCTTAAAATCATAGAATAACAAATGAGTTCAGGAGGCGTGGTTGTGAATGGAAAAAATGAAGAGCTTGTAGAAGGATTTGAAAAATCTTTAGATGAATACGGAGGTATTGATGTCTATTAAAGAAAAAATGAAAAATGGTAATAGTGTTATTGGTCCGTTTATTAAGATGCCATCACCAGAGTTGATGGAAATTATTGCCTTATCTGGTTTTGATTATGTGATTTTAGATTGTGAACATGGCCCACTAGATATGCTTAGTGCTCAAAATTTAATTAGGGCTGCTAAATTAAGGGGAATGGATGCAATAGTAAGGGTAGGATCTAATGATCCTTTGAGCGTATCTCGTGCTCTTGATATAGGGGCAGATGGTGTGCAAATACCACAAATCTTAAATAAAAAAGATGCAGAGGCGGCCGTTAGATACTCGAAATATAGCGATATGGGTGAAAGAGGAGTGTGCAAATACGTTAGGGCTGCAGATTATACTTTTATGGAGGCTAGTGAGTATTTCAAAAAAGCTAATGATGAAAAATTAGTAATAATTCATATAGAGGGATTGGAAGGGATTTCTAATATTGATGAAATACTTGATGTTGAAGGTATAGATATAATCTTTATCGGACCTTATGATTTATCTGCGTCAATGGGATTAATCGGTGATGTAAGAAATGAGAAGGTGCAAAAAGAGTTAAGTTATATAGTAAAAAAGGCTAAAGCTAAAAACAAGATGGTAGGCACCTTTGCTGATGATATTGAATCAGCTAGGTATTATAGAGGATTAGGAATAGACTATATATCTTATTCTGTAGATGTAGGTATTATTGCTAGAAAATTCAAAGAAGATTATCAAGAATTCGCAAATTGAGTTAGTTATAAGTAATAAAAATTAAAGTGGCTCATTTAATAATTTTTTTATAAAAAATAGGAGGATTTATGAAAAAGAAAATATTAAGCTTTATGGTATTGGCAGTTGCAGCGTGCATTTCTGTTGGTTGTGCTAACAACAATGCAAAAAAAGAAGGTAATGGTGGAGAGAGCGCTGATAGCGATTATCCAAAAAAACCTATTCAATTAATAGTTCCTTATGCAGCTGGTGGTGGTACAGATACTGTTGCAAGAGCTATAGGCAACGAAGTTCAAAACGAATTAGGTCAATCAGTAGCTGTTCAAAATGTTACAGGTGGATCTGGTGCAGTAGGTTTCCAACAAGGTATAAATTCAAAAGCTGATGGATATACATTAACTATGACAACAGTTGAGCTTTTAACCCTACCTCAACTAGGAGTATCTAATTTTAAATATACAGACTTTAGACCAATTGCCTTATTAAATAAAGACCCTGCAGCAATTACCGTTAGGGCAGACGCACCTTGGGATACAATAGAAGACTTTATTGAATATGCAAAAAAGAATGATGTTAAAGTTGGTAATTCTGGTGTAGGTGCTATTTGGCACATGGCCGCTATAGCTTTCCAAAATGAAACAGGAGCTAAATTCGTTCATACTCCTTATGATGGAGCTGCACCTGCTGTTACTGCTTTATTAGGTGGTCACGTAGATGCTGTTACAGTTTCTCCAGGTGAAGTTTACACTCAAGTTCAATCAGGAGATTTTAAAGTGTTAGCTGTTATGTCTGATGAAAGAGTAAAACAATTACCTGATGTACCAACTTTAAAAGAAAAAGGAATAGATTTATCTATTGGTACTTGGAGAGGAATTTGTGTTCCAAAAGAAACCCCAGATGATATTTGTTCAAAATTAGAGGGTGCATTCATTAAGGCATCAGAAACAGATGCATATAAGTCAACATTAGAAAAACTTAACTTAGGATATGCAAGCATGAAATCAGAAGAATTTAGCAAGTTCATGGAGCAACAAAACACTCAATTTGAAGAACTATCTAAATCAATTGATATAAACAAATAATTTGTATAATGAAGTATAAAATATAAAGATTATCATTTGTTTGATAATCTTTATATTTTAAAAGGAGTTTTTATGAAAAAAGCAAATAAGATAATTTCAATTATATTAATAATTTTATCTGGGTTTTTCTATTATTTTTCTACACAATTTCCTGAGTCAGTAGGTAATGAAGTCGGACATGCGTTCTTTCCTAAGATATTGGCAATTTTATTGATTGTTCTCTCAGTAAGTTTATTTTTTGCAAAAGAGAAAGATGAATCAAAAATATTTGAACTTTCTAGTGCCCAAATTAAGACGTTTGTCATGGGAGCTATTTCGCTAATAGTTTATATAATCGCAATTAATATTTTAGGCTTTGTTGTATCTTCTGTAATTTATTCTATAGTGTGGATTTATTTGATGGGAAATAAGGATATAAGAAAATACATTGTTCCAATATTATGTTCAATAGCGATTTCTTTGGTATTTGAAAAATTATTAGGAGTTGTTATTCCGCATGGAATGATATATTAGGAGGAATTATGCAATTAATAGACGGTTTTATTAATATTTTTCAAAATCCATTATTAATTTTAATTATATTTTTAGGTGTGGGAGCAGGTATGGTTATCGGTGCATTGCCTGGATTGACTGCTACAATGGGTGTAGCTTTGTTCCTTCCTATCACCTTTGGTATGGATGCAATTACGGGGTTATTATTACTCATAGGTATATATTTTGGTTCCATTTATGGTGGATCTATATCAGCAATATTATTAAATACACCAGGAACACCTGCATCAGCTGCAACAGCTTTTGATGGAAACAAACTTGTAAAACAAGGAAAAGCTGGTCATGCATTAACAACTGCAGCAGTTGCCTCAGGAGTAGGTGGATTAATAAGTGTTGTGATGCTTGCATTTATATCACCTCAACTTGCAAAAATAGCTCTTGATTTTTCCTCTCCAGAAAGATTTGGCTTAGCCTTATTTGGTATTAGTATAATCGCAAGTATTTCAGGTGATACACCATTGAAAGGTCTGATAGCAGGTATATTTGGTTTGTTAATATCTACTATAGGCATGGATTCGATTACATCATTTCCAAGATTTACATTTGGTTTCGTATCTTTATTGAATGGTTTATCTTTTATTCCAATTATGATAGGACTCTTTGCTGTATCTGAGGCTATAGTAATATTTGAAGAAGAAATTAGAAATATACATGGTAAAAAAGCTGAAAATGAAAAGGTGAAATTTCCAAGTTTAAAAGAAATATTTACACTATTTCCTACAATGATTAGATCTGGAATAATAGGTACTTTTATAGGAATTATTCCAGGGGCTGGGGCAGATATTGCTTCTTTTGTATCCTACAACGTTGGTCAAAGACTAAGAAAAAAAGATGAAGTTAAATTTGGTGAAGGAAATCCTAAGGGTGTAGCTTGTTCAGAAGCAGCAAATAATGGAGTTACTGGTGGCGCTATGGTTCCTCTTTTAACTCTAGGTATACCTGGAGATGCAGTAGCTGCTATAATGTTGGGAGCTTTGATTGTTCAAGGAATCCAACCAGGTCCTGAAATTTTTACAAATAATGCTGATATTATTTTCACATTATTTTCAGGAATGTTTATCGCTAATGTTGTTATGGCTATTTTAGGTGTTATTGGAATACCTTTATTTTCAATGATATTAAATGTTCCGAAGGTTGTGTTGGCACCAGTAATATTAATGTTGTCATCTGTAGGTGCTTTTGCTATAAACAACAATTTCTTTGATGTCTATACTATGCTATCATTCGGAATTTTAGGATATCTAATGAAGAAATATAAATTCCCAGCCTCTCCAATTGTACTTGCAATGATTCTTGGACCAATGGCTGAAAGTGAAATGAGAAGGTCCCTAATCTTATCAGGAGGATCGTATTCAATATTTTTCACTAGACCAATATCCTTAGTTTTTATAATAATTGCAGTCATATCTTTGCTATTACCATATATTAATAATTATAGGAGAAATAAAAGTAAGAATTAGCTTATATAATTATTCTGATAGTTTATATGAATATGTATAGTAATCTTAATAAAATCTGTGACTATCTGATTTTTAGAAGTAGTTGCAGATTTTTTAGAGATATTAATGTATACTAGAGATGGTTTCTGTTTGCTTATATTTTCTAAGTTCGGATTATAATCCAAGAGTATATGAAATAAATTGTTGAATTTTAATGTTAATATTTTTATGACATAACACTACAAATTTAATTGTTTTAAAGTTTTACGTTATAGGGTTGCATAAATCTGAGGTAAATATAATATTATTAGACATATATAATTCTATAAATGCCATAATAACAAATAGGATTTCGAATAAAAAATGGGGCGAATCAGAAGATGCAAAAAGTTCGTTACTTGGGGGGGATTGTGCTTCTTCATATTATGTAAATTATAAACCTGTTGATGTGGGTTTTTGGCCAGGTAATAGAGGTAAAATATGAAAGTTTATATAACTGATTGTGATCGTGACAATATCAATATCGAAAAAGAAGTTTTAAAAAAAGCGGGTATTGATTTAATATTAAAAAAAGCAGTAAGTGAAGATGAAGTAATAGAACAATGCAAAGATGGGGAAATTTTTATAGTGCAGTATGCAAAAATTACTAGAAAAGTAATGGAAAATTGTCCTGATTTGAAATGCATTGTTCGTTACGGTGTTGGTGTTGATACTGTTGATGTAGAAGCGGCAACTGAACTTGGCATACAAGTAGGAAATGTTCCGGATTATGGAATGAATGAGGTTGCAGATCATGCTATATCTTTAGCTTTATGTTTTTTAAGAAAAATTAACATTATGAACAATTTCACAAAGAACGATAAGTGGGATTATACTGAAGCGATTCCTATCCATAGGTTTTCAACTCTAACAGCAGGAGTTGTTGGTTTGGGTAGAATAGGATCTAACTTTGCAAAAAAAATGTCGGCCCTAGGTTTTAAAGTTATTGGATATGACCAATACAAGAAAAATATTAAAGAACTTGATTTTGTAAAAATGGTTGACTTTGAAGGCTTGTTAAAAGAATCTGATTTTATATCAATTCATTGCCCTGCTGATAATAATATTGATTTATTTGATAAGGATGCTTTTTCAAAAATGAAGAAGACATCATTTATAATCAATACAGCTAGGGGCGGAATAATAAATGAAGAAGCATTAGAATGGGCTTTAAGTAACGAAATTATTGCAGGTGCCTGCCTAGATTGCATGACTAATGAGCCTGTTGATAAAAGTAATTTGTTATTTAAATACGAAAATGTTATAGTAAGTCCTCATATAGCATGGTACTCTGAAGAATCTGCGCAAGAGTTAAAGAGAAAAGTTGCTGAAGAGGCTGTTAGATTCGCTAAGGGTGAAGATATACATTATCCGATAAATAAAATAAGGTAAATCGTATGAAAAATATAGAAAAATTATACGAGAATGGTCTATTACCGATTGTTAATATTGACGACGAATGTGAAGCGTTAAAAATTGCAGAAGCCATAATGGATGGTGGGCTAGGATGTCTTGCTATAAGATTTCAAAATGAACAATCATTTGAAAGCGTGGCAAAGATTAAAGAAAAATATCCTAATTTAACAGTAGGTATAGTCGGCATTTTTGATAAAGAACAAGTTCATAAGGCTAAGAAATATAATTCTGATTTTATTATGCTATCATCACTTGATGACAATCTCCTAAATTCGGCAATAGATGAAGAAATAGATGTTTATCCTTTGTGTTGTGATGAGAGTGATATTTCTAAACTTAAAGAATATGGTTTAAAGACATTGATAATAAATTTAGAAGGAAAATCAAATAAGAAAACATATATTGATTCATTAAGATATTTGTTTTCTGATGTGAAATTTATTGTTATTGATGAAAATCCCAAAGACAACTTAAGTTTTTATAGTAAGTGCAAGGATGTTCTTGCAGTAAGTGGAACATGGGTTGTTCCAAATGATTATGTTAAAAATAAACAATATAAAGAAATATCAGAAAGAATAGATAAAAATTTGTTATCAATGTGCGATTTTAGATTAGCTCATGTAGGTATAAACTGTGAAAATTTAGAGCAATCAAAAAAAGTTGCAAATTCGTTTGAAAAAATCTTTGGATTTGAACAAAATGAAAACCCAGGATCTATTTTTAATGCATCTTATATAGAGGTCTTAAAGATGCCGTTTTTAGGCAAAAAGGGTCATATAGCCATTAGTACAAACTCGGTAGACAGGGCAAAAGCTTACCTAGAAAGAAAAGGTATTAGTTTTAATGCGGATACATTAAATTATACAAGTGAAGGTATTCTTCAAACTGTTTATACTAAGGATGAAATAGGTGAATTTGCCGTACACTTGGTTAGGAGAAAATAGATTTAACATAAGGAGGTTTTATGGCTAAAGTAATTTTATTTGGTGAACCTATGGCGTTATTAATTGCTGATACGGTTGGCCCACTTGAAGATGTTGAACATTTTACTAGAGCAATGTCTGGGGCGGAGGTTAATGTGGCAATTGGATTGACAAGGCTAGGTCATGATGTTGAATATTTAACCAAGCTTGGAGATGATCCATTTGGTCATTATATAGAAAAAACTTTAAAGAAAAACCAAATAGGAACAAGTTTTATTTCGTATGACTCGGTATTTAGGACTGGTATTCAGCTAAAAAATAGGGTTACAGATGGAAGTGATCCACATGCACCTTATTATAGGAAAGGTTCTGCAGCTTCACACATGAGCAAGGAAGATATTGATAAAATTGACCTTGAAGGAGTTGATTTAATCCATATAACAGGTATTCCTCCAGCTATCTCACTAAGCGCTAGGCAGGCGACATTTAGACTAGCAGAAAGAGCGAAAGTAAATAATATATTCCTAACTTTCGATCCTAATTTGCGTCCTGCCTTGTGGGAAGATAAAGAAACGATGGTTGAAGTTTTAAATGAAATTGCCAAATATGCAGATTTAATTTTGCCAGGTAACGAAGAAGGAAAAATTCTAGCTAAAACTTCTGATAATGATGAGATTTCTGATTTTTACCACAAATTGGGGGTAAAAACAGTTGTTGTTAAAAATGGTTCTGATGGAGCGTATTATAATGATGGAAAGAAATCAGAACAAGTACTTGGATTTAAGGTAGAAAAAGTTGTAGACACTGTTGGGGCTGGAGATGGCTTTGCTGTTGGCGTATTAAGCGGAATAATTGAAGGCAAAAATATGTTTGAAAGCGTGGAAAGAGGCAATGCTATAGGCGCCATTCAGGTTACACACATAAGCGATAATGAAGGATTGCCTACTCATGAAGAGTTAGAGGCCTTTATTAAGAAAGCTAGATAAAATTTTTGAAAATATTTTAAATTTGATGTTTAAATTTATTTTGATGTACCCTCTAAATAAAATAAATTTAATAAGATTGTATGCATAACTTAATTCCCTCTCAAGGTTGAATTTTATGGTTCAATCTTGAGTTTGCATACTTATTTTGATAAAAAATATATTTTGGAGACCTATAAGGTCTCTTTTATTTTTATATTAATAAAAATTAGAAATGTATAATTTCAATTAAGCTTAGTAAAAAAGTTTTAAAAAAGTGGTAGAATATCTTATTGATAAACCACAGAGGGTAGATATGAAAAAAATATTTTTAATTTTGTTGTGTATGATCTTGCTTGCTTGTTCTAGGCAGGGCGATAATGCAAAGGTTTTAAAGAGTGAAGTGGCTAGGCCTAAGGCTAAATCGGGTCAGGTTTCTGATTTTTTGGTGGGGAAGGTGCTTAAGGATTCGTTTGATGATCCTCACTCATATAGTTCTCTTAATTTTTACGAAGACGGTGAATTTGATGGGGATTTTTTGTCGAATTCTGATATTGATGGTAAAGATTTTGGGCTTAAGGGCATAAGCGAGAAAACCTATAATAGGTCAGAAATTCATAAGTCAGTTTTTTCTGGAAAATTTAAGGTTGGAGAGAGTATTTCTAAGGGTGTTTATAAATTAAAACTTGAGGATTTTTCTATAAATAATGAAAAGGGCCCGGATAAGGAAATCAAATACCAATCGTGGGTGGATTTTGCCAGGGGCTTGAGTGAGGATGATGAATATATTCTTTATTTAAAGGGCGCTTTACTTGATGATTATTTATTGGGAAATAACCAATTTAAGAAAGACCAGATAGAAAATAGTGAGGAAGATGATCATCATCATGAGGAAGGTGACCACGATAATGAAGATATTCACCACGACCATGAAGATGATGACGATGATCATGATGAAAAATATAGGGCCTACGGTTTGATTATTTACAATAAAACCCAGGGAATAATATTTACAGAACATGATAAATGGGCGATGTCTAACCACCACCACCATCACCATTAGGTTGGAAATTTTAAAAGGTTGGTTAGTTGTTGCGCTTGCGATTTTAGAGAGACTTAAGAGGTCTCTTTTTTGTTGTAAAATTTTCTTTCTTTTAGGTTAATTTTTTTTATAAATTTAACACAAATTTAACATCAGTTTTTTTATAATAAAAAATAAAAAAGCATATAAAATATATATAATGAATTTTAAGGGGGATTTATGAAAAAAAATAATATTGCATGCCTAGGTCTCGCTATGGCTTTATCAACATCATTGTTAGTCTCGCACATGGAGATTTCAAGAGCTGATGAAAGGGGCAAAGCGACCCAGAAGGTAGAAACAAAAGATAAGAAGACAGAAATTGAAAAACTAGAAAAAGAATTGGCTACTGAAAAAGAAAACCTTAGAAAAAAAGAAGCGAATTATACAAAAGAAAAGGGGCTTCTTGATAGGTATAAAAAAGATAAGGATAAGGCTGAGAAAGACTTAAAGGCTTATAAAGAACTAGAAAAAACTATAGATGAAGATATAAGTAAAATCGGTAGCAAGGAGAAGCTTGAAAAAGAATATAGCGAGCTAGATGATAGACTAAGGAAAGAAGAAGATCAAAAGCTTACATTAAAAAAAGCTTTAGAAGTTGCAAAATCTGATCAAGAAAAGAACGCTTCTGCCCTTAAGGAATTAACAAAGGGAATTAAAAATTATAACCCTAACTTAAAAACCGACCTTGATAAAAAAGAAGAAGAGTATAAGGCTTTAGAAAAAAGTATAGGTGAACACGACAAAAAAATTTCCCAAATAGAGGAAAAGATAAAAACAAGTCGAGACCAACTAAATGCTGCTGAAAGTAACGAAAAATCCACATCTAATAGCATTGATGATAAAAGGGCGGAGCTAGAAGGAGTTAGAGCGCAGATAAAATATTTGGCTGAGAAATTCACTTTAACAAGAAAGGCTCAACAAAGTTATGAAGAATCTTTGAAATCAGGGGAAAAAGCTGACCCAAAAATCTTGGATCGATTTAATAATATGATAGCTGAAATAGAGCGAGAAAAAGCAGCTAATATAGAAAAAGAAAACAGGCTTGATAACGAGATTAAAGACCTAGAGGCTAAAAAGGCGCGTGAAGCTAAGCAAAAAGAGTTTATAAACCAAGAACTAACTAACTTAGACAAAGAGAAAAATAGTGAAGATGCAGCAAGAACACAAAAAAAAATACAGGCTGGCCAACTCCAAAAAGACAAAGAAGAACTTGAAGAAAAAATAAGAAAACAAAAGATTGCCCCTCAGGTTATGGATAAAATTAACGAGCTTGAAGGAAAACTTGAGCAAAACAAAAAACAAGTAGCAAATGGCCAAAAACTTTTAGCTGAATCTGAAGATAATATTAAAGATGTAAAAAATAAAATAAGCGCAAATAAGGAAAATGCCAAAAAATTAGAAGAATTAACTGGTAAAAAGGCAGACCTTCAAAAGAAAATAGACCAAGCGCAAAAAGATATTAAGTCTAACCAAGGTGCTATTGATGAGAAAAAATCCATTGTAGAGAATCTTAAAAAAGACCTAGAAGCTCAAAAACTAAAAACTACAGAAATTCAAACAAAATTATATAGGGCCAAGGGTATTGTCATTCCTAGAAGGAAGGACAGGGATGCAGAAAAATCATCTGAAGGCAAAAATAAAAAAATAGATGAGGCAAAAAAGAAAGAGATTAAAAAGCATATAAATAGACTTAAAGAAGCTGTAGCAGAAAATAAAATATCGGTCAAAGCCGGGGAGTTTTTATTAGAAAAGGCTCCAAAACAAATAGCTCCTGTAAAAGACAAGTTAACCATGCTTGTAAATAACGCTAAGGGCATCATAGAAAAATCTGAAAAAGTTTTGACTAAGCTAGAAGGACTTGTTGACTAAGGTGGATTGAAATTAGATCTACGAGAATAAAAATCAATTAAAAACAAATTAAAAGGGCGCCACTATGGGAAGGGGACGCCCTTTTGTTATGAAAAATTTCACGAAAAGGGAATATATTGAATCAAGACTAAAATAAGCTTGTTAATGAATGAGAAAATCAAGATAGGTAGTTTACAATTACAATAAGAAAGCGTAAGATTTTTCATAATGGAGGATTTTATGCTAGCTAGATTTTTTAAAAAAGTTCCGGCAGCAACCATTGTGGTGCCAATGATTTTTGCTGCTATTATACATACCTTTGCACCAAATTTATTTGTCGTGGGACCTATGACAGCCGCAATGAATAGCAAGGAAGGCCTTAATGTAATAATTGACATAACGCTTGTTGCTGTAGGTAGTCAGCTTACCTTCAAAAGGTTAAGGCTTGCCCTTCATAGAGGACTGGTTTTATTTTTATCTAAGTGGCTTACAGCTGTTGTATTGGGCTATATATTCTTTAAACTTTTTGGCAGAGAAGGCTTTTTGGGTATATCCGCGCTTGCCTTCATAGCAGCAATATCAAACCACAATAATTCACTTTTTATAGGTCTTATAGGGGAGTATGGAGATGAGTACGATATGGCTAGTGCAGCTATAACAGCAGTAATATCTGTTCCTATCTTTACCTTTTTGACCCTCTCTATGTTAGGAGTTGCAGACATTACACCAAACTCTATTTTAGACCTAGCCCTTCCAATTATAATCGGTATATTTTTTGGAAATTTAGATAAATCATTTTGTGACTTCCTGGCAGGAACTCAAACATACATGATGCCCTTCTTGGGCTATGCTATAGGATCTGGCATAAACCTATCTGCAATTTTTAAAGGTGGAGCAGCAGGCGTGGTCCTAGCGGTGCTAACAATAGCATCAGCCTTTATTATAACCCTACCTGCAGATATATTTATTAATAAGAGACCGGGTTGGGCTGCGATTTCAATTTATACAGCAGCTGGAAACTCAGTTATTGTACCCTTCCTAGTATGTGACTTTGATCCTTCTTGGCAAGCTTACGAAAATCTCGCTGCAGCACAATTAGGAACGGTCGTAATTGTAAGTTCTCTTCTAGTGCCCTTTGTTGCAAGTCTTTGGCTTAAGATTAGAAAATCTAGGAAATTTTGATAAAAATATGCTTAAGGTAATATATTGATTATAATTTATGAGATTACTTATCCCCTCCTATCGACCTTGCTCGAGGTAAACTTTTCCGCTCGGGGTAAACTATCTGAGAGATTTTTTGTCGGAATGACCTTGTAGTATAGTTTTACTTGGATTTTAAAAAAATACCCTCTTTGTCTTTATAGCAAAGAGGGTATTTACATTTTATTTTAGAGTTTTATTTATTTTTTATCGTTTTTATCAGCATAGTCATTTGCTACACTTTCATCTGCAAAGGCGCTTGCGTTTTCACCTGCTATATAACCCATGTAGCCAGCTACACCTATAGCTTGTCTACCTGGGTAGAAGTCTCCAAAGAATTGACCTGATGAGATTATTCCTGATGCATAAAGGCCAGGGATCGCATGGCCATCTTTGTCAACAACTTCTGCCCTTGGAGAGGTTTTGATCCCGCCGTAGACACCACGGGTTGCATCATACATCAAGGCTGCGTAGTAAGGGCCTTCTGCCTTAAATTCCTTGAGGAATTTAGGGTCTTTGCCGAAGTCTGTATCTTCGCCAGCCCTAGCAAGCTCGTTATACCTATCTACTTCTTTCTTGACTACTTCAGGGTCAAGTTCCATAAACTTGGCTAATTCTTCTATAGTATCTGCCCTATAAACTCTGATAATCTTATCCTTGTTGGCAGTCTTTTCAAGATATTCTTCTAAGTGAGGAAGATTTGGAGCAATTTCCTTATCCATGATTGCCCAAGCAGTATTTAGCCCGTCTTCTCTTACGAATTTAAATTTTTGTGGGTGGGATCCACCGTCTTCTTTAAATACCCTTTTTCCTTCCATATTTAGAAGGATAGCTTCAAATGGATAACCATTTGTAGGGTCACCTACCATTGGGTAGTCGTGTGGGTTGGCGTTAAATACACCTGACATAGATTCTTGGAATGGATTCATCACACCACCAGCTTTTAGGGCGAGCTTGTGGCCATCTCCAGTGTTGCCTATAGCAGATGCAGAATATTCTCCAGCACCCCTCTTGTTGTATTCCTTATCCATATCACGATTTCTAGCATAGTCTCCTGTAGCAAGGACTACTGCACCAGCGTGGAAGGTTTTCTTGCCAGTCTTAGAATCTGAAATTACTCCTATTATTATTTCGTCATCATTTATCAATTCTGTTGCTGGAGTATTTAGGTAAATATCAACTCCCAAATCCTCTAATTTTTTAACAAAGGTTGCGATTAGGCTTGGCGCACCTTTGGCATTTGCTTTTTTAGATGGGATGGTGATTGCTTCAGCGTTTTTCTTAGATTTTACATTTGGGTTAATTTTTACAGTGATAGACCCATCTTTTTCGCTTGGTTCAGTTCTGTAATCAACGCCGATTTCATCATAAACTTGCATTAATTTTGGTGAAACATCGATAAGGGCATCTAGCATTTCCATATCAATTGGGTTTAGATCTTGGGCCCAAGACCTGTTTAGCCAGCCTGTTTTCATTGTTTCCTTGTCAGCTTCTGTTGGAGCGGCAAGCATGTTACCACTTGCTGTGATAGATGTACCTCCTAGGAGGCCGTTCTTTTCAATTAGGGCAACTTTTGCACCATTGCTAGCAGCCCTGTAAGCAGATACAATTCCACTAAAACCACCACCTGCTACCACCACATCGTAGTTAAATTCTTCATCTTTTACATCGACAGGAACGAGGGTTTTCTTAAGTGCATCAACAACTTCCTTTGACGATCCTTCTTCGATGGCCTTGGCTGCGGCAGCTTTTACAGCAGCAGATGTGATTGTCGCACCAGAAACATTATCGATTGCTAAAGATTGGTTATCAACTATAGCTTGAGGGATGGTATTATAAACAGCTTCGCAAATACCACTTGTTTCATTTTCTTCGCCAATTTCAACGGATTCTATCTTGTCCTTGCCAAGCTTAACTATGACTTCAACATCACCGTCAACACCTTGGGCAACAGCTTTATATTGGCCTTCTTTATAGGCGATGTCAGTTGTCTTCTCTTTTTGTTCGGAAGTATCTTTTGACTTTTCTTCGCTTTTAACTTCTTCTTTTTTACGGGCATTGTCATTTTGACAAGCGGTTAAAATAGAAGCACTCAAAAGTAGTAGCAATAATTTGTTTTGCATGATTACCTCCTTATGTAAGTTAATTAAATCTTAACATAGAAAAAATGTATTGGCAATATTAAGACATTTACAATACAAGCGTATTAAGCCAATATATAAAGAAGGGAATAAAAAATTAAAATATTTTTATATAAACTTGAAAAGTAAAACCTAGCTGGTATATTTACTAGCAGAGTTTTTTACTAGGCTTATAAATTTTTATTAAAAAATAAAAAGAAGAGTAAAATCTAGAAAAAAACTTGCGAAATACGCTTAATTGTCGTATTATATATAAGTGCTTTGAAGTTAGATGTTGCTTATGTATAGGCCAATGCATAAGGAAACTCTGACCGAGCGAGCTTAGGAATGATCCTAAGCGATTTCCAAAAATAATCAAACGCCCGGACGGGCGTAAAAGAAAGAGAGAGGAAAATGGCTAATCAACAAAAGATAAGAATCAGACTTAGAGCTTACGATCACGAAGTTATCGATAGCTCAGCAGAGAAAATCGTAGAAGCGGTAAAAAGAAGCGGAGCAGAAGTAAGTGGACCAATTCCATTACCAACAGAAATCGAAAGAATTACTATTCTTAGAGCGGTTCACAAGTACAAAGATTCCAGAGAACAGTTTGAACAAAGAACTCACAAAAGACTTATCGACATCATCGGTCCTAATGCTAAGACATTAGACGCGCTAAAGAAGTTAAATCTTCCAGCTGGTGTTGATATAGAGATTAAACTATAACTGTAATTAGGATGATTGACTATTAAAAGTTAATAAGAATTAACTAGATTGATCAATCCGCTGTAATTAAGGAGGACTCATGAAGAGTATATTTACAACAAAAGTAGGCATGACTCAAGTCATCGACGAAGACGGAGTTATTACTCCTGTTACTGTTCTAAAAGCTGACGAGAACGTAGTAGTACAAGTTAAAACTACAGACGTTGATGGATACAATGCTATCCAAGTAGGAACAGTTGACAAGAAGGAAAAGAACGTTAAAAAGCCAATCAGAGGTCATTATGACAAGGCAGGCGCTTCATACAAGAGATACCTAAAAGAAATCAATCTTGGTGAAGAAGTAACAGAATTAAAAGCTGGAGATAAGATCACAGTTGACGTCTTTGAAGAAGGCGAACTAGTAGATGTAGTTGCTATTTCAAAGGGTAAGGGAACTCAAGGTGCTATCAAAAGATGGAACTACGGAAGAGGTCCAGCAAGCCACGGTTCTAAATCTCACAGAGTAGCAGGTGCTAGAGCAGCAGGTTCTGACCCATCTAGAGTATTCAAGGGTAGAAAAGGTTCAGGAAAAATGGGACACGAACGTGTAACTATCCAAAACGTTAAGGTTGTTAAAGTTAACGCAGAAGATAGCTACATCTTAGTAAAAGGCGGAGTACCAGGACCTAAGGGTGGACTTGTTGAAGTTAAACAAGCTGTTAAAAGCCTAGCTTAAGGAGGATAAAATGCCTAAAGTAAATATTTTAAATATTAAGGGAGAAAATGTTGGCGAACTTGAACTAAACGAAACAATCTTCGCTACAAAAGTAAGCGAACACGCAGTTTACGAAGTTATCAAAAACCAACTAGCAAATAAAAGACAAGGTACACAATCAGCTAAAACTCGTGCTGAAGTACGTGGTGGTGGAAGAAAGCCATTCAGACAAAAAGGAACAGGACGTGCTCGTCAAGGTTCTATAAGAGCTCCACACTACACAGGTGGTGGTGTTGTATTTGCACCAAAGCCAAGAGACTACAGCTACAGACTAGCTAAGAAATTAAGAAGAAAAGCACTTTATTCAGTACTTACATCTAAACTTAATGACAATGAATTAATAGTAGTAGATAGCCTAGCTCTAGAAAATGCTAAGACAAAAGAAGCAAAGGCTGCTCTAGTTGCACTAAATGCTGACAGAAAAGCATATGTAGTAACAGCTGAAAAAGACGAATTAGTATATAGATCATTTAGAAACATCGAAGGTGTTGAAGTAGCTGAAGCTAGATTAATCAATGTTTATGACTTAGTAAGACATGACAAGTTAGTAATAACAAAAGATGCTATTGCTAAACTTCAGGAGGTATTTATCTAATGAAAGCACCTTATCAAATAATCAAAAGACCAATAATAACAGAAAAAAGCATGGAAATGCTTGATGAACACAAATATACTTTTGAAGTAGACAAAAACGCAAACAAGCCAGAAATCAAAAAAGCTGTAGAAGCAATTTTTGAGGGCGTAAAAGTTAAATCAGTAAGAACCATGAACTATAAAGGTAAAAAAGTAAGAACTAGATATGGTTATGGTAAAAGAGCTGACTGGAAAAAAGCTATCGTTGAACTAACAGAAGATAGCCAAGCTATTGAATACTTCGACGGACTATAAGGAGGACTTAGATGGCTATTAGAAAATTAAAACCAACATCAAACGGACATAGAAATATGTCAGTAAGTACCTTTGAAGAAGTTACTACAGCAAAGCCATACAAGGCACTAACTACAGACCTTAAAAGCAAGGCTGGTAGAAACAATACAGGTAGAACAACAGTAAGATTCCGTGGCGGCGGAGTTAAGAGAAGATATAGAATTATCGACTTTAAAAGAGATAAGGACAATATCCCAGCAAGAGTACAAACAATCGAATACGATCCAAACAGAAGCGCATATATCGCATTAGTAGCATATGCTGACGGTGAAAAAAGATATATCCTAGCTCCAAAAGGACTAAAAGTAGGAGACGTAATCGAATCAGGTGAACACGCTGATATCAAACCAGGTAACACACTTGAACTAAAAGACATCCCAGTAGGTACAACAGTACACGCAATCGAACTTAAGGCAAAAAGAGGAGCAATCCTTGTAAGAAGCGCAGGCGTTGGCGCACAACTTATGGCTAAAGAAGGTGGATTTGCAACACTAAGACTACCAAGTGGCGAAATGAGAATGGTACACTTAAACTGCAAAGCTACAGTAGGTATCGTAGGAAACTCTGAACACGAACTACTAAGAGTAGGTAAAGCAGGTAAGTCAAGATATAAAGGCAGAAGACCTCACGTAAGAGGATCTGTAATGAACCCAGTAGACCATCCACATGGTGGTGGTGAAGGTAGAACACCAATCGGTAGACCAGCACCAATGACACCATGGGGCAAAAAAGCTATCGGTGTTAAGACAAGAAATAAGAAGAAACAATCTTCTGCATACATCGTAAGAAGAAGAAACGAAAAATAGGGGGATATAATGGCTAGATCACTTAAAAAGGGACCATTTGTCGATGATCATTTAATGAAAAAAATAGACGAATTAAATGAAAAAAATGAAAAGAAAGTAATTAGAACATGGTCAAGACGTTCTACAATATTCCCTGAATTTGTAGAACACACAATAGCAGTTCATGACGGAAGAAAACACGTTCCAATCTATATCACAGAAGATATGGTAGGTCATAAACTTGGCGAATTTGTGCCAACAAGAACATTCAGAGGCCACGCTAAAAAGGCAACTGAAATGAAAAGCAAAATGCGTTAGGAGAGATAAATGAAAGTACAAGCAATAGCTAAATATCAAAGAATATCTCCTCTAAAAGTTAACTATATAGCAAGAGAAATTCGTGGCAAACAAGTAGATGAAGCACTAAACATTTTGAAATTTACTAACAAAAAAGGTGCAAGACTTCTTGAAGAAGTACTAAAAAGTGCCATTGCCAACGCTGAAAACAACAACGGACTTGATAGAGAAAATCTATACGTAGAAAAAGCATATGCAAATGATGCACCAACTATGAAAAGATACAGACCTAAAGCTAAGGGTGCTGCATACCCTATATTAAAAAGATCAAGTCATATCGGCGTAGAGTTAGCGGATATAGAGGAAAGGTAGGATTAATATGGGACAAAAAGTAAACCCTAAAGGATATAGAGTAGGCGTAATCAAAGATTGGGATTCCAAATGGTTCGCTGATAAAAAAGACTTTTCTGACCTTCTTGTAGAAGACGTAAAGATAAGAGAATTTATCAAAAAATATGCTTTTGAAGCAGGAATAGCAGATATAGAAATTGAAAGAGCAGTAAACAACCTTAAGGTAACAGTCTTTACTGGCAAACCAGGAATGGTAATTGGTAGAGGTGGCGCTGGAGTTGAAGAACTTAAAGCAAAAATCGAGAGACTTGCTCCAGGCAAAAGAGTTATCATCAATGTTGAAGAAATCAAATACCAAGACCTATCTGCTCAATTAGTAGCTGAAAATATAGCTAACCAACTAGAAAACAGAATCGCATTTAGACGTGCCATGAAACAATCAATCCAAAGAACAATGAGAGCTGGAGCTAAAGGTATTAAAACTATGGTTTCAGGCAGACTTGGTGGAGCAGATATGGCAAGAAGTGAAGGTTACTCAGAAGGTACAATTCCACTTCAAACACTAAGAGCAAATATTGACTACGGTTTTGCTGAAGCAGACACAGAATATGGTAAAATCGGTTGTAAAGTTTGGATCTACAAAGGCGAAGTTCTTCCAGGAGAAAAAGCTGAAAGAGAACCAAAACTTGCACCTGTTCAAAACAACAGAAGAAAAAAGAGAAATAATAGACGTCCAAACAGAAATAATAAGGGACAAAATTAGTCTTAAAGAATCAGGAGAGTATTATTTATGTTAATGCCTAAAAGAGTAAAATATCGTAGACAACATAGAGGCAGAATGAAGGGTAATGCTAATAGAGGTAACCAACTTGCATATGGTGAGTTTGGTTTACAAGCTCTAGAAGCTTGCTGGATGACAGCAAACCAAATCGAGGCTGCCCGTCGTGCGATGACAAGATATATAAAAAGAGGCGGAAATATTTGGATAAAAGTATTTCCAGATAAACCAGTATCTAAGAAGCCTGCAGAGGTAAGAATGGGTTCTGGTAAAGGTGCACCAGAATACTGGGTAGCCGTAATCAAACCAGGTAGAGTACTATTTGAGATGAGTGGTGTTAGTGAAGAGGTAGCAAAAGAAGCAATGAGACTTGCTGCACAAAAACTTCCAATCAAGACAAAATTCATCCAAAGACTTGAAGTAACAGGTTCGGAGGAATAAGGATGAAAATAGCAGAAATTAGAAATTTATCAGACAAAGATCTAGATAAACAACTATTTGATTTACAAAATGAGCTTTTCAATCTACGTTTTAGGCTTGCCACAGGTCAGTTAGAAAACCCAGCAGCTATAGGAACTGTTAAGAAAGATATAGCTAGAGTTAAGACTATCCAAACAGAAAGAAAGATTGAAGCGGGCAAGGAGGCTTAATCTCAATGGAAAGAAATAGAAGAAACGTGCGCCAAGGAGTGGTAGTATCTGACGCAATGGATAAGACTATAACAGTTCTTTGCGAAGACATTATAAGCCACCCAGTGTACAAAAAGAAAATAGTAAGAAGTAAAAAATACAAAGCTCATGATGAGAAAAATGAAGCTAAAGTTGGCGATAAAGTAGTAATAATGGAAACAAGAGCCCTATCTAAGACAAAAAGATGGAGACTAGTACGCATTAGCCAAGCGGCAGAAATTGTTTAATTAATAAGGAGATTATTATGATACAACAAGAAACTCGTATGAGAGTAGCAGATAACTCCGGCGCAAGAGAACTTTTAGTAATCAAAGTTCTTGGAGGAACTAGAAGAAGATATGCCAATATTGGTGATGTAGTTGTTTGTTCAGTAAAAAGTGCAACACCCGGCGGAGCGGTAAAAAAAGGTCAAGTAGTAAAGGCTGTTATTGTTAGAACAAAAAGAGGCCTAAAGAGACTTGATGGTTCAGTTATTAGATTTGACGATAACGCAGCAGTAATCATCAAAGACGACCAAACACCAGTAGGAACAAGAATCTTTGGTCCAGTAACAAGAGAGCTTAGATCTGAAGGTTTCATGAGAATTATCTCACTAGCACCGGAAGTATTATAGGGGGATAAAATGCATATAAAAAAAGGCGATAAAGTCCAAATAATATCAGGTGAATATAAAGGACATGTAGGAGAAGTATTAAAAGCTTTCCCAAAGACAAATAGAGTAATAGTTGAAGGTGCCAACGTGCAAATAAAACACCAAAAGGCAACAACAATGGGCGGCGAAAGTGGAAGACTTGAACAAAACGGTCCAATTGATGCCTCAAATGTACTTCTATATTCAGAAGAACTTAAAAAAGGTGTTCGTACAGGTATTGTTTACGAAAATGGTAAAAAAGTTCGTAAATCAAAAAAGACTGACGAAAAATTCGACTAGTTGATAGGAGATACTATGACACAGAGACTTAAAGAAAAATATCAAAACGAAGTTGTTGGCAAACTTATCGAACAGTTCGGTTATAAAAATGTTATGCAAGTTCCAAGACTTGACAAAATAGTAATAAACATCGGACTTGGAGAAGCAAAAGACAACCAAAACCTACTAAACACAGCTAAGAGAGAACTTAGCCTAATTACAGGTCAACAACCAATCGAAATCAAAGCTAAAAAATCAGTAGCAAACTTTAAATTAAGAGCTGGTCAAGCAGTTGGTACAAAAGTAACACTTAGAAGAGATAAGATGTATGACTTCCTAGATAAGTTAATCTCAATCTCCCTTCCAAGAGTTAGAGACTTTAGAGGTATCAACTCAAATTCTTTTGATGGCCGTGGAAACTATTCACTAGGTATCAAAGAACAATTGATCTTCCCTGAAATAAAGTATGATGATGTAGATTTCATTCACGGAATGGATATTACAATCGTAACTACTGCTAAAACTGATGAAGAAGCAAAAGCATTCTTAGATTTAATGGGAATGCCATTTAAGAAATAGAAGGAGCAAAAATGGCTAAAAAGTCACTTATAGCTAAACAACAAAGAAAACAAAGATTCTCTACAAGAGAATATACAAGATGTAAACTTTGTGGAAGACCACACGGCTACTTAAGAAAATATGGAATTTGCCGTATTTGCTTTAGAGAACTTGCAAATAATGGACAAATACCAGGAGTAAGAAAAGCAAGCTGGTAATTAAGGGGGAAAGATAATTATGATGACAGATCCAATAGCGGATATGCTAACAAGAATCAGAAATGGTAACAAAGCTAATCATAAAAAGATTACATTACCATCTTCTAATGAGAAAAAAGCTATTGCCCAAATACTGCTTGATGAAGGCTTTATAACAGGGTTTAACGTAGAAGAAGACAACAAACAAGGTATTCTTACAATAGATTTAAAATATACAGAAAATGGCGAAAGAGTAATCTCAGGCCTAAGAAGAATTTCTAAACCAGGTCTTAGAGTTTATGTAAAAGCAAATGAGGTTCCAAAGGTACTAGATGGTCTTGGAACAGCAATTATTTCGACATCAAAAGGACTTATGACTGACCGTGCTGCTAGAAAAGAAAACGTAGGCGGCGAAGTTATTTGTTACGTATGGTAAGGAGTAATATATGTCAAGAATAGGTAAACAACCAATCGTAATACCTTCTGGAGTAGAAGTTACTATAAATGGTCTAAATATAACAGTAAAAGGAAAGTTAGGTGAAGATAGCTTAACAATTAGCGATAGAGTTAAACTAGAGCAAATAGAAAACGAACTTCATTTAACAATTCCTGAAAACTATACAAAACAAGAAAATATCGACCATGGTCTATATAGATCTTTACTACACAACATGGTAGTTGGTGTATCAGAAGGATACGCAAAGACACTTCAAATCGAAGGAACAGGATACAGAGCAGCTAAACAAGGTAACAACCTAGTATTAAACTTAGGATATTCTCACCAAATTACAATGCCAGATCCTGAAGGAATCGAAACTGAAGTACCAAATGATAGAACTATTATTGTTAAGGGATTCAATAAACAACTAGTAGGTCAACATGCAGCAAACATTAGGGCTAAGAGAAAACCTGAACCATACAAGGGCAAGGGTGTTAGATACGCTGATGAGCATGTAAGACGTAAAGTTGGTAAGACAGGTAAGTAGGAGATATAAATGGCTAAAAAGAATAAAAACGATAGACTTATAACTCGTAAAAAAAGAGTTAGAGCGAAGATATCAGGAACTCCTCAAAGACCAAGACTTTCAGTATATAAATCAAACACAAACATCTATGCACAACTAATTGATGATGTAAACGGCGTAACACTAGCAAGTGCTAACAGCCTACAAAAAGATGTAGCAGAAAGTGAACACGCTAACGTTGAAACAGCTAAAAAAGTTGGTGCTGCAATCGGAAAACGCGCTCTAGAAGCTGGCATAAAAGAAGTTGTATTTGATAGAAATGGTTATTTATATCACGGAAAAGTCAAAGCACTAGCAGAAGCAGCAAGAGAAGCTGGTCTTAAGTTTTAGGAGGTTGGTAAAATGAAATATTTATTAAAAAGTGAAGTAGAAAAACTAAACCTCGAAGATAGAGTAGTAAGTATCAACAGAGTTGCTAAAACTGTTAAAGGTGGACGTAACATTAGATTTACAGCCCTAGTAGTTGTTGGAAACTCAAATGGTGTTGTAGGTGTTGGAACAGGTAAGGCTACAGAAGTACCAGAAGCAATCAGAAAAGCTACAGAAAATGCTAAAAAGCATATGATACAAGTTCCATTAGTAGGAACAACAATTCCACACAGAATTCAAGGAGCTGAAGGTGCAGGTAGGGTATTATTAATGCCAGCAGTAGAAGGTACAGGAATCATCGCAGGTGGTCCAGTACGTGCTATTTGCGAACTTGCTGGATACAAAGATATCAAAGCAAAGAACCTTGGCACATCAAACCCAAGAAATATCATAAACGCATGTATCAATGCATTTTACAACATGAAGACTGTAGAAGAAGTTGCAAGACTTCGTGGTATATCGGTAGAAGAATTCGACTATTAAGGAGAGCATGATGGAAAAAATTCAAATCACACTTAAAAGATCTTTTATCGGTAAAAAAGATGGACAGATCGCAACAGCAAAAGCGCTTGGCCTTAGAAAAATCGGTCAATCAGTTGTTAAAGAAAATAATGACGCAACCAAGGGTATGGTTCACAAAATCAGACACATGGTTGAAGTTAAGAAAATAGACTGAGGTGTAAAATGAAATTACATGATTTACAACCAAACGTTAAATTAAAAGATAAGAAACGTAAAGGAAGAGGAGCTGGTTCAGGACTAGGAAAAAGATCTGGTCGTGGACAAGACGGACAAAACTCAAGAAGTGGTGGTGGAGTAAGACCAGGTTTCGAAGGTGGTCAAATGCCTCTATTCAGACTTCTACCAAAAAGAGGTTTCAAAAACATCAACAGAAAGATTTACGAAACAATCAATGTTGAAAGCCTAAACGTCTTTGAAGATGGTACAGAAGTTACACCAGAATTATTATTTGAAACAAAACTTCTAAATAAAAACAAAGCTAAAGCTGGAGTTAAGATCCTAGGCGACGGCGAACTAGAAAAGAAACTAACAATAAAAGCTCATAAATTCACAAAATCTGCTGTAGAAAAAATTGAAAAAGCAGGTGGAAGTGTAGAAACTATCGAAGTTAAAAAGTGGGTAAAACCATCTAAAAAAGCTTAATAGAAAGAAGTAGCTATGTTAGATATAATAAAAAGAGCAGCGAAGGAAGAAGAAATCAGAAAAAAATTCTATTTCACCCTTATGATGCTTGTAATATATAGGCTTGGAAATAATATTCCAATACCTTTTATCGATACAAAGGCCTTAGCAAATGCTTATTCTAATATTGAAGGAACCCTAGTTGACTATCTAAACATGTTAACAGGTGGTGGACTATCAACTCTTTCAATATTTGCCCTAGGTGTTCAACCTTACATTACAGCGTCAATTGTAATGCAGCTTTTAACCGTTGTAATACCAAGGCTTGAAGAATTAACCCGTGAGGGTGAGCAGGGAAGAAAAACCATCCAAAAATATACCAGATATGTAACTATAGCACTTGCGATATTCCAAGCTATAGCAATCACAAATGGTTTATATGGAGCTGCCCTATCAAGTGCAACAGGATTCCAAAAGATAGTAATGAATGTTGTCCTAATCGGTGGCACAATGTTTGTAACATGGATGGGCGAAACTATGACAGAAAAGGGGCTTGGCAACGGTACAAGCTTACTAATCTTCATGGGTATTATCGCATCCTTCCCAAGAACTATATCTAGATGGAAAGAAGGCCTTCACTATAATACTACAAGCGTTCTTGCTATAGCTATCATGGTAATATTAATTGTCTTTATAGTCATAGCAGTAGTATTGATATCTGAAGGTGAAAGAAGAATACCAATCCAATATGCGAAAAGAGTAGTAGGACGCAAGATGTACGGTGGTCAATCAACTCACATACCTGTAAAGGTAAACATGGGTAACGTAATGCCAATCATCTTCGCTTCTGCAGTACTTGCCATCCCATCTACCGTATCACTATTCTTCGGTGGTGGTGGTCAAAGTGGATTGACAGCATTTTTCAACAAAACAGCATTTGGATTTGCAGTATACTTAACTATACAAAGTGCGCTAATATTAATATTTGCATACTTCTACAATCAAATTCAATTTAACACTGTTGAATATGCAAAACAATTACAACAAAATGGTGGTTTTGTACCAGGCATCAGACCAGGCAAACCAACCAGTGATTTCCTAGCAACCGTATCAACAAGAATTACCTTTATAGGCTCAATTTGCTTAGCCCTACTAACAATAGTACCAGCTATAGCAAGCAGGCTTTTAGGACTTGAAATATCATTCGGTGGATCATCAGTGATCATCGTTGTAGGTGTAATTATAGAAACTGTAAAACAAATCGAAGCAATGATGACTATGAAGCAATATAAAGGATTTTTAAACAGGTAAGAGATGAATATAATTTTGTTAGGCCCTCCAGGAGCTGGTAAGGGTACGCTATCAAGTAAAATAATAGACAGATTAGGCGCAGTTCAGATAGCAACAGGTGACATATTCAGATACAATATCTCAAATAAAACTGAACTGGGAATGAAAGCAAAATCTTATATGGACAGAGGAGATCTTGTACCAGATGAATTAACAATTGATTTAGTATGGGATGCCTTTGATAAGGTCGAAGATAGGGAAGAAAGAATAGTATTATTCGATGGATTCCCAAGAAACCTCGACCAAGCCAAGGCTCTAGATAAGGGAATGGCTGAAAGAAACACTGAAGTAGGTAAGGTAGTTTATTTTGATGTAGCAGATAACATCCTTATTGAAAGAATAACTGGCAGAAGAGTTTGTCCAGACTGTGGAGCAACCTACCACATAACAAACAGCAAACCTTCCAAAGAAGGTGTTTGTGACAAGTGTGGGGGAGAACTTATCCAAAGAAATGACGACAACGAAGAGACAGTTAAAAATCGTATTTCAGTATATAATGACTTCACAAGCCCACTTATAGACTACTATAAAAAGGCGGGCAAGTTAATTAAAATAGATGGCGCTAAAACTCCAGAAGAAGTTTTTAACGAATTTAACGATAAATTAGGAAAGTAAACTAATTTATGCTAAGAAAAAATTAGATGTGATAGAATCTTACAAAGATTTCTAGATCAAAGTCGTTGATTAAGTAAAAGCGTTCAATAGACATTTTAGAAAATTTATAAAGGAGGTTCTATCAATGTCAAAGAAAGATGCTATAGAAGTTACAGGAGAAGTTGTAGAAGCTATGCCAAATGCAATATTTATGGTAAGGCTAGACAACGGACATGAAGTACAAGCTCACATATCAGGCAAGCTTCGTATGAACAGCATTAGAATATTAGAAGGAGATACAGTAACTGTAGAGTTATCTCCTTACGATCTTAGCCAAGGTAGAATTACTTGGAGAAAGAAGTAATACCTACGGCACAGGACATTAACTTTAATAAAAAAAGTTAAATCTAAAGATAAGATATAAATTAAGTTAGGAGCAAACATGAAAGTTAGAGCATCAGTTAAAAAAATGTGTGATAAGTGCAAGATTATCAAAAGAAACGGTAAAGTTATGGTAATCTGCGAAAATCCAAAACACAAACAAAGACAAGGTTAGGAGGTTTTAATGCCAAGAATAGCTGGTATAGATTTACCTAGAGAAAAAAGAGCAGAAATTGGACTAACATATATTTATGGCGTAGGAAGAGCAACTGCTAACGAAATTTTGAAAAATACAGGAATCAATCCTGACACAAAGATGAAAGACCTTACAGAAGATGAACTTGGTAAGATTCGTGAACAATTAGATCACTACACAATCGAAGGTGACCTAAGAAGAGAAACAAGTCTTAACATCAAGGCACTTAGGGAAAATGGTTCTTATAGAGGACTAAGACACAAAAATGGTCTACCTGTAAGAGGTCAAAACACAAAGAACAACGCAAGAACAAGAAAAAGCAGAAAGGGTTAATAGATGGCTCCAAAAGGAAAAAAATCTACTAAAGGTAGAAGAAGAGTTAAAAAGAATGTTGAACGTGGCCAAGCTCACATTTCATCAACATTCAATAATACAATGGTAACACTTACTGATATGCAAGGTAACGCACTCTCTTGGGCAAGCGCAGGACAACTAGGCTTTAGAGGAAGTAGAAAATCTACTCCATTCGCAGCAGGTGAAGCAGCAGAAACAGCAGCTAAAATTGCTATAGACCAAGGCCTAAAAACTGTAGAAGTTTATGTAAAAGGACCTGGTTCAGGAAGAGAAGCAGCAATCAGAAGTCTACAAGCAGCTGGACTTGAAGTTACAATGATTAAAGACGTAACACCAATTCCACACAACGGTTGTAGACCACCAAAGAGAAGAAGAGTTTAATAAGGAGATATTATGGCAGTAAGCAAAGATCCAGTATACAAAAGAGCGAGAGCTTTAGGAATTTCTCCAGCCTACCTAGGATATGCAGGTTCTTCAAATAGAGCTCTTCCAAAAAGAAGAAGCAAACTATCTGAATATGGTATGCAACAAAGAGAAAAACAAAAAGCAAAATTCATCTACGGAGTAAGTGAAAAACAATTTAGAGGTTACTACGACAAAGCCAGCAGAATGAAGGGTCAAACAGGTGAACAACTTATCATCCTTTGTGAAAGAAGACTAGATAACGTAGCTTTTAGATCAGGCCTTGCAAGAACAAGAAGAGAAGCAAGACAAATCGTAACTCACGGTCACTTATTAGTAAATGGTAAGCAAGTAGACATCCCATCATACCTAATAGAAGAAGGCGATGTAATCGAAGTTAGAGAAAAATCTAAATCAAGCACACTATTTAAAACAATCAAAGAAGTAAATGCAGCATTTGGTGTAGTTGAATGGTTAAATAGTGATATAGAAAACCTAAAAGTAAAAGTAGAAAAGTTCCCAACAAGAGAAGAAATCGACATTCCAGTTGAAGAACGTATGATAGTAGAGTTCTACTCTAAGTAGGATTAAAAAATAGTTAGAACTAAGGAGCTACCATGATCGATAAAATAGAAACTAATATAGAAATCTTGGATATAAACGAAGAAGACCATTACGGCAAATTCGCCCTATATCCACTTGAGCGAGGATATGGTACAACCATTGGAAACAGCATGAGAAGGGTGCTCTTATCATCCTTACCTGGTTCTAGCGTCTCAAAAATACTAATCGATGGAGTACTTCATGAATTTTCAATAATTGATGGAGTAGTTGAAGACGTTCCAGAAATAATCTTAAATATCAAAGGCCTAAATGTAAAAAAACATTCAGACGAAGATGTAACCTTATTTCTAGAAATAGAAGGACCAAAGATAGTAACAGCGAAAGACATAAAAGAAGATGCCTTAGTTGAAATAGCCAATCCAGACCATTATATAGCAACAGTAAATGACAAAAGCAAATTACTAATTGCAATGGACGTTACAAATGGAAATGGTTATAGGATATCTGATGACAATAAAGATGACAAAGATCCTATAGGAACTATCGCTATAGATTCATCCTTCACCCCAGTAGAAAAAGTAAACTACACAGTAGAAAATACTAGGGTAGGAGAATCAACAGACTTTGATAAGCTAATTATAGAAGTATGGACAAATGGAACAGTAACTCCACAAGAAGCCCTAGCAGAAGGATTATCAATCCTAATGAACAAATTTGCTTTCTTCAAGGAACTTCCAGATAAGAAATTCCCACCAGAAGAAATCGAAACTACAGAAGAATTAGCAGCTGATGATGTGAATGAAGATCTAGAAAGAACAATCGAAGAGCTAGACCTATCATTAAGATCATTTAACTGTCTAAAAAGAGCTGGCTTCAACACAGTGGCAGACATTATAAAAGTTCCAGAAGCAGAACTAAAGATAATCAAAAACTTCGGTAAAAAATCACTAACAGAAGTAATAGACAAAATCCATGACCTTGGATTTACTCTAAAAGATGAATAGGAGGAAATATGGCAGGCAAAAGAAAACTTGGTAGAAGAACAGACCATAGAAATGCTATGCTTAGAAACCTAGTGGGTTCACTACTTGAACATGGTAGAATTGAAACTACCCTAACAAGAGCTAAAGAAACACAAAAAATGGCAGATAAAATGATCACTCTAGGAAAGAGAAACACACTTCACACAAGAAGACAAGCAGCAAGCTATCTATATGAGCCAAAACTTGTACAAAAGCTATTTTCTGAAATCGCACCAGAATACGAAGACAGAAACGGTGGATACACAAGAGTATTAAAACTAGGACCAAGAAGAGGCGACGGATCAGAACGCGCAATCATCGAACTAGTATAATAAATAAAAGCCCAAAATTCGCGGCTGTGGGCTTATAGATTTATTTAGATTATAATTTAAATAAAGGACACCCCTTATGGGGTGTTTTTTCTTTGGAAATTTTTAGCTTTATTTTATTTTACCACAACCATAAGGGTTGCGATTTATTTGTTGGAAATGTCTTTGTATCAATGGCTATAGAAATAAATAAAAAATATTATCTCCTTAACATATATTTAACAAGCAATATTTTATTATAGGAATATAAAATTTTAGGAGATAAAAATGAAGAAAAGAATAATATTTACAAGTTTAGTAATGGCATCAGTCCTGCCGTTTTTAGGTGGGATTGAAACAGTAAGGGCAGATGAGGTTAAAAATCTTGACGAAAAAGCAAAGTCAGACTTAGACCAAGCTAAGGAAAGTTTAAAAACTGCCCAAGATGAAAAGGCAAAGCTAGAAGAGGATTTAGGTCAAGCGAAAAAAGATGGCGAAGAAAAAGCGGAAGAGAAGGAAGCCTTAAATAATAAGCTTAAAAAAGCAGAAGATAATATTAAGGAAAACCAAAAAATCCTTGATAAGGAAGGTGAGCTTAAAAAGGTCGATAAAGAAATTGAGAGCTTGGGTCAAAAAATGAAGGCTGCGGAAAATGAGGCAGACCTTGCCAAAGAAAAATATGATCAAGCAAAAAAAGCTTTCGAGAATGCACAAAACAAGTCAGAAGATAAAAAATTTGTGAAAGAAGATGAGGGTGAGGCACTTAAGAAGCAATATGAGGTAGCTGATGACCTCCTTACTCAAAATAAAAAGACAGAAGCTCAACTCCAAAATGGTTTGAAAGAGAAGATAGAAAAGCAAAATGAGCTTACAAACAAAAAAGATGGTATTAAAGACTTCTTTGATAGCTATGAAAAAGATAAGAGCAATGCAGAAAAGATAAAAAGTCAGGACTACCAAGATTTTAAGAAAAATCAGGAAAAAACTTACGAAAAAATTGATAATGAGCTTAAAAACCTTAAAGGAGAGGTTGATGGCTATAATAATTCCCTAAAAAATATTGGTGATAATATTAAAAATGAACAAAAAGTCAGGGATGAAAAGTTTAAAGCCTATGAAAAACACAAGCAAGCCCTTAATATCCA
This sequence comes from Anaerococcus lactolyticus ATCC 51172, assembly GCF_000156575.1. Classification (GTDB taxonomy): domain Bacteria; phylum Bacillota; class Clostridia; order Tissierellales; family Peptoniphilaceae; genus Anaerococcus; species Anaerococcus lactolyticus. The sequence continues at coordinate 290,557 of NZ_GG666044.1, read as the reverse complement.
AAAAGATTATGAAGAAAAAAATATAGGTAATTTGGATGATTTTGCTGAACAAAAAAGAGCAGAAATCGAAGAAGCAGCAAAAAAGCTTGGCGAGGCTAAGAAAAAAACAGAAGAAGGTCTTGCAGACTACCAGCACCTACTTCTTCAAGAAACAGAAAAGAAAAGAGTTATAGCTAAGGCAAAGGCTGCCGCAAAATTCTTAGAAGAAAAATTGACCGAAAAAACTGATGCCTTTGTAAGGGCTAATGAAGATTTTATTGCAAAAGAAAAAGCGACATACGATGATATTGCAAAAGAAGCTGAAAATTTACTAAAATTAGTGCAAGATGACCTAGGCAAGAAGGCTGCCGAGCTTGATAAGCTTTATAAAGAACAGTCTAATGAACAAGAAGATTATGAAAAGAAGCAAAATTCTTTGGAAATTGCTAGGGAATTGAAACAATTTATAGAAAATAAAAAAAGCTCTAACCAGGAAGACAAGGTTAAAAAAGAGTTAGAAAACAAAATGAATGAGGCTAAAGACTTCTTAGATAAAAAGCTAGCTATCATTGAAGACTTGGCTGAAAAAGACAAGGAACTGAAGGCAAAGAAAGATAAGCTCGGGGACATAGACCTAGCTGATTTAGAAAAAGCAAAAGCTCAGATTGAAAAAGATAAGCAAGAAATTGAGAAGATAAATGAGCAAATAAAAGAATTGGATGAATCTGCTGAGTTGTCAAAGGTCAAAAAAATCGAAGATGAAATAAGGAAGCTTGAACAAAGGATAAAAGAAATTAAAGGAAAAATCCAAGACTTAGAAAATCCAAAGGTGAGCAAGCAAACAAATAATTACACTCATGGAGAAGATACAGACAGGTCAGAAGAGAGCGTGATTGATCTATTAAGGACTGAGTTTGATAGGATATATGATAACATCAACCAAAAAAATTCTTATGAAGAATTTAAAACAGCCCTAATCAGGTCCAATAAAACCTTGTCTATAGCCAGGGTCTATCTTGAAAAACTTTCAAGTCTTAAATTAGAAAAAATAGGTGCAAATTCTTACCAAAAATTGCAATTTGAGATAAATAGAATTAAAAAAATCATAGCCTTAGCAGAATTTTTGCAAAAAAATCATAATATGGGCGAAAAAGAAAAATTTGAACTTGTAAAATTAATAAAAGAATTAAAAACAAATATAAGTCTTATAGAAAAAAATTTGAATGAATTGGGATCAAACCTATAAGAATGAGGACTAGTTGCTGGTGGATTTCACCGGTTGCTAGCCTTTTTCTCTGCAATAAACTTAATTGCAGAATATATCTAATAGAATATAGTTATAATAGTACAGGAAAGGGGCAGCCATGGATAAAAATTTACTAGAAAATGAAAATCGAAATATCAATTTTTTCATCCTAAATTCCATGGACGATTGGGTAAGGATTATTGATGAGAGGGGCGAAGTTGCCTTTATTAATGATGCCCTTAAAGACGCCCTTAAGAAAAGTCCTAAACTTAAAGTCTATCTTGATGAAAATATCGACCTCATAATTTCCAATTCTAATTCTATCGCTACAGACACTACCATGATTGAGGAAAAACTTATCGATGGCAAGTATTATTCGATTAAGTCAAGCCCAATATATTTGGGTGACACCTTCACAGGCACTATCGAGGTTTATAGGGATATTACAAGCGAATCTATCCTTAAAATCGACCTTTATAACGCCAACAAGGCCATGCTTGATGATATACGCTTTGTAAGGCGTATCCAATCTTCAATCCTTCCCAAAAATGGAACCTATGGCAAAATAAATCTTTCCGGTATATATAACCCTGCCGATGATGTGTCTGGTGACATTTATGATTTGATAAGGATTGATGAAAATAGGACAGCTTTTTATATAGCAGATGTGATGGGCCATGGTGTCAAGGCTTCGATTATGACTATGTTTTTGAAAGTGACCATGAGTGCGATTTTCGATAAGCACCCAGACTTTACCCCAAGTCAGGTCTTCCTAAACTTAAGAAAAAAATTTACCAGACTCCACATAGATTCGAGTCAATATTTTACAGCTTGGTTGGGGATTTTTGACTTTAGGGATAATAGTCTTGCCTTTTCAAATGCAGGCCACAATTGTCCACCCTTAATTTTTTCTAAGGAAAAAAACGAAGCTGAATACCTACTCGTGACTGGGAGGATGATTTCAAATATAATCGAACCTGATGAATATATAGAAAAAAAATTAAACTTGCACCCAGGAGATAAGATTTTATTTTATACAGATGGGGCGATTGAGGCGAAAAATGAAGAGGGCAATGAGTTTGGCCTTGAGAGGCTCAAGGATACTTTCTCAGAATCTTGCAATTTAGCATATGTACATGAGAAGGTCACATCCTACAACTGGCAGGCTATGGATGATGACTTGACACTTGCCCTAATAGAATACGAAAAGAAGGAAGAAAATGAAGCTTAACCAATATATAGACCACACCAACCTAAAGGCTGATGCCAAGAAAGATGATATAAGGACTCTTGTAGATGAGGCTGTCGCAAATGATTTTTATTCAGTTTGTGTAAATTCAGCTAATGTAGCAATGATTAAAGCCTATAATAAAGACGTGAAAATTGCTGCAGTTGTCGGTTTTCCCCTAGGAGCTATGGCCAAGGAAGCCAAGGTTTTTGAAGCGAAAAAAGCCATCGAAGATGGAGCTAGCGAAATTGACATGGTAATTAATGTTGCTAGGCTTAAGGACAAGGACTATGCCTATGTAGAAGATGAAATCCGAGAGATAAAAAAAGCTATTGGCAACAAGGTCCTAAAGGTAATTATAGAAACTTGTCTTTTAACAGATGAAGAAAAAATCAAGGCCTGCGAATTGTCTGTAAATGCAGGAGCTGATTTTGTAAAGACTTCTACAGGTTTTTCTACCGGTGGGGCGACTGTGGCCGATGTGAAATTAATGGCAGAAACTGTTGGTGATAGGGCAAGGGTCAAGGCAAGTGGTGGCATTCACACAAGAGATGAGGCCCTAGCCATGATTGAAGCTGGAGCATCAAGGATTGGTGCATCTAAGTCTATAGAAATTTGTAAGGAGTAGCCATGGCAAATGAAGTAATGATGCAAGCTTTTGAATGGGACACAGACGGGTCTGGAAATTTTTATAAAAATCTTTCAAGAGATGCTAAGGATTTAAAAAAAGCAGGGATAGATGCCCTCTGGCTTCCACCAGCCTGTAAGGGTGGGGGAGATAATGACGTAGGTTATGGTATCTATGACCTTTGGGACTTGGGAGAATTTGACCAAAAAGGCACAATAAGAACCAAGTACGGCACCAAGGATGAACTAATAAAAGCCATAGCCGACCTCCACCAAGCAGGGATAAAGTCCTATGCAGATGTGGTTTTAAACCACAAGGGTAGTGCTGATTACAAAGAGAAATTCAAGGCTGTGATGGTCGATCAAAACGACCGAGAAAAAGACGTCTCAGGAGAATTAGAAATCGAAGGTTGGACAGGTTTTGATTTTGAAGGCAGAAATAATAAGTATTCTGACATGAAATGGCACTACTACCATTTTACCGGCATAGACTACGATGCTAAGAGTGAAACTTCTGCGATTTACAGGATTTTGGGCGATGGAAAGTATTGGGACAAAGATGTGTCAAATGAAAAAGGCAACTTTGACTACCTCATGAACTGTGATATTGACCACAACCACCCAGAAGTTCGTGACGAGATTTTCAAATGGGTTGATTGGTTTATCAAGGAAACCAAGGTTGACGGCTTTAGGTATGATGCCCTAAAACACATCTCAGGTGACTTTATCTACGACCTTTCCAAACATATTTATGATATGATGGGCAAAGACAAGTTTTACTTGTTTGGAGAATTTTGGCAATACAACACAGGTGCCATTGAATCCTACCTCCAAAACTCAGATTATAACATTGATTTATTTGATGTACCTTTGCATTTTCATATGGCAGAGGCAAGCAAGTCTATGGGCGAATATGATATGAGAAAAATTTTTGACGGTACAGTTGTCAAGGAATTTCCAGCCCAAGCAGTAACCTTTGTCGACAACCACGACTCCCAACCGGGTCAGGCTCTGGAATCTTGGGTAGAAGACTGGTTTAAAGAAATAGCCTATGCTTTGATCTTGCTAAGAAAAGACGGCTACCCATGTATCTTTGCGGGCGATTATTACGGCCTAATCGGACCTGTAAAAAAAGAAGCACAAAAAGATATGCTCGATAGGATGATGGCTGTTAGAAAGGCCTACAACTACGGGGAAGAGGACGACTACTTCGACCACCCATCTGTGATAGGCTGGGTTAAAAGAGGTGACGAGGCTCACAAACCACTAGCTGTCCTAATTTCTATCAAGGATATGGCAGAAAAACAAATGTTTGTTGGCGAAGCTGAGGCAGGGGCGACCTATGTTGACCTTTCTGGAAAAAATGAAGAAATCACTATCGACGAAAACGGCAACGGAGTCTTTACAGTAGGACCTGGTCAAGTTACCTACTGGGCCAATAAAGAAAGTTTAAATAAATGAAATATTACGCAGTAAGAAAGGGCAGAAATCCTGGGATTTACACATCCTGGGATTCTTGTCTTAAGGAAGTGAAGGGATTTTCGGGCGCTATCTATAAGTCTTTTAAAAGTAAGGATGAGGCTATCGCTTTTATGGAAGGTGCCGAAAAGGAAATCGAAATTGATGCAGATACTGTTGTCGCCTATGTGGATGGGTCTTATAACTTGCCAGAAAAAACCTACGGGGCAGGTGTAGTCCTAATCAAGGATGGTGGCGAGGAACATTTCAAAAAATCCTACACCGACTCCTACTACACCCACAGGAATGTGGCTGGAGAAGTCAAAGCGAGCGAACTTGCCATAGACATCGCCATAGAAAAATCCTATAAAAAAATAATCATCCACCACGATTACCAAGGCATCCAAGCCTGGGCAGAAGGCGACTGGAAGGCCAACAACGACTTAACCCAGTCATACAAGGCCTTTATAAATGACAGAAAAAAACACATTGAAATTGCCTTTGTCAAAGTCAAGGGCCACTCAAATGACAAATACAACGACCTAGCCGACAGGCTCGCCAAGGATGCTTGTGGGATAAAGTAGCTTACAAAGCTTATATTAATCTTAGCCTTTCTTGTCATTCCAACAAGAAGGGCTTTTTACGTGGGAAATTTTCGGATGCCAAAAAGAAGTGCGATTTGTATTATAAAAAATTGCAAATTTTTTTAAAAGTCCGGCTTTCAAGTCGAATTTTTGCTTGTATAATAAGTTATGAAAATGAATTTTAATTAATGCAGGAGGGCATTATGACAACAGCCTACGAACAATTTATAAACCTACAAAAGAAGTTAAAAGAAGTTTCGGACCTAGCAGGTTTTTCTGAATCTTTTTACAATATTATCAGAGAACCTGAAAGGATTATCGAAGTTAATATTCCAGTTAAAATGGATGATGGCACTACAAAGACTTTCAGAGCCTTCAGGTCTGCTCATTCATCAGCCCTAGGTCCTTCTAAGGGTGGGGTGCGTTACGATGAGTCAGTAACCTACGAAGAAGTCAAAGTTCTTTCAACCCTCATGAGCCTAAAGGTAGCCCTTCTTGGACTTCCTCTTGGTGGTGGCAAGGGTGGAATCGTAGTTGACCCTAAAAAACTTTCTGAAAGAGAACTGGAAGCTCTTTCTCGTGGCTTTGTAAGGGCAATCAACAACTACATCGGCCCAAGGATTGACGTACCTGCACCAGATGTAAATACCAACGCCAAGATTATGGGATATTTCACTGACGAATACATCGCCCTAAATGGAAATCGCCACGATATTGCAACTTTCACAGGCAAGGGCACTGACATGGGTGGATCCCTAGGAAGAAGCGAAGCGACAGGTTTTGGTGTATATCTCACCATTAAAAAATACTACGAAAAAATCGGCAAGAGCCTTGATGGGGCTACTTTTGCCCTCCAAGGCTTTGGTAATGTTGGCTCCTTTGCTGCCAAATTCCTAACCGAAGATGGAGCCAAGCTTATCGCCCTCAACTCTAAAGATAAGAGCCAAAAATCAGGTTCATCTGCCATCTATGATCCAGAAGGCCTAGATGTTAAGAAATTAGAAAAGGCAAGAGAAGAGACAGGTTCTGCCCTAAATATAGAGGCAAAAAAGATTACAAACGAAGAATTTTTTGCCCTTCCTTGTGATATCCTAATCCCAGCAGCCATGGAAAATGTCATTGATGAGACCAATGCCGGCGACATCAAAGCAAGCCTCATAGTAGAAGCAGCAAATGGCCCTGTGACAGAAGCAGGTGAAGAGATTTTAAATGAGAAAAATATACCTATAATCCCAGATATCCTCGCAAATTCTGGTGGAGTTTTGGTAAGCCACTATGAATGGATCCAAAATATGACAGGTTCTTATTGGGACGATGATGAAGTTAGGACAAAACAAGAAAAAGATATGTCAAAGGCAATCGGAGAAGTCTTTGCAACTGCTGAAAAATACAAGGTTAACTTTAGAGAAGCATCCTTCATCTTAAGTCTTTCAAGGATAGAAAAATCCCTCAAATTAAGGGGTAGAATTTAATGCAAATACGTCCTCTACAAAGACCTGACTTGGCAAAAGTTAGGTCTTTGCTAGACCTAGCTGTAGGGGATAAGACTCATTTTTCTTATCCTCGTTTTTATAAAATCAATGATATTTTTAGGGAGCTAGAATATTCAATTGAATTTATGGCGACACAAACGCTTGTAGCAGAAGAAAATGGTAAATTAGAAGCTCTTGCGACCTATTTTTGGGATGATGACGAAAAATATATCCAAACAACCCTTCTTGTTATTAAAAATAAGGACATAGTAGTATTTGAAAAGCTTATTTCCCATATAAAAAATGATTGTAAGGATTATCGTCTAGACCTAGGCTTATCTCACACTTGCTGGTTAAACGATGAAGAATATTTCAAAGATAAGGCTCAAATCATCGACTATTCCCATGTCTTAGAAGCAAAAAATATTAGCCAAAAGACTGAGGAAATTAAAGGGATAAGAGTCTTAAGCAAAGAAGATTTCCAAAAATATCAAGCATTCCACGACAAATTTGCAAAAGAAATGTATTACAACAGCAAAAATCTTTTAAGAGACTTCGACAGGTTTAGGGTCTTTGTGAAAGAAGATAAAGGTGAGCTTGTAGGAAGTCTTTTGGTAAAAATCTACGGAGAAAATCCTTGCAAGAGCGAAATCTTTGGGATTTTTGTAGGTGAAAATCAAGATAAGTCTAAGATTTGCGACGAACTTTTAAAGGCTATGACAAATTCTCTAATTGATGAATTTGGCAAAATTTCTACCATAAAATATTTTGTAGAAGTAGACAAAAAAATAGAGCTAAAAATAGCTCTAGCAAATGGTTTTGAAAACCTCGACACTTATATCTTATATAAAATATAAATCCCCAACTGGTTGGAGGATGATTCTTTCTACGTCATTCTGACGAATGAAGTGAGGAAGAATCGCATTAATAAGGCAACAGTGACATTATTAATAATAATTTTACTATCTAAATCCTCTCCTCTAAGGTTGAGGATTTTTTTATATTAAATTCATGATCAGACCAATAATTACCGGTATGGCAATGGCAGGTAGGGAGTTTACCAATTTGAATTTTACAAGGTCAAGCATGGAAAGGCCCACTGCTATGATTGTGATCCCACCAACTCCAGAAATATTTGCCAAAATTTCAGGACTGAGGATGGGCGCTAAAAACCCTGAAAGCAAGGCTATTAAGCCTTCGTAGGCGAAAATCATCCCAGCCGAACAGGCAACGCCGATGCCAAGTGTAGTTGATAAAAAGATTGACGAAAGGCTGTCGATAATAGCCTTGGTAAATAAAATCGAATTATTTCCATTAACTCCTGCCTCGATAGCTCCCAAAATTCCAAGAGAACCCACACAAAAAATAAGGGTGCCAGAAACAAAACCTGTTGCAAAATCATTTTCTTCGTTTTTTATAAACTTATCCTTAAGCATGTTGGCAAAACGGGTTAATTTTCCTTCGAGGTCAAAAAATTCTCCGATAATAACGCCCAAGATTATTGAAATAAGGATAATGAGCATATCACCTTTGAGGGAAGACTCTATGCCTATGGCAACAATGGTGAGGGCCAAAAATTTCATGATTGCATCCTTATAGGAAGGTTTTATATAATTTGCAAGTTTAAGGCCGAAAAGACCTGAGATAAAAACAGCAAGAGCGTTAACAGAAGCACCTAACATGACTTTCTCCTTTTTTATGTATTTTAGGTATTATACGACAAAAATGAAAAAATGCATAGAAAACCAGGGAAATTTTCGGTATATTCATACTTTATGCAAAAAATATTTAAAATTGCTTTTATAATAAGCTAAAATCTTGACGAAGAAAAATGCTTTTGCATTTTCATTAAATTTTTTAAAAACTTATTAAAATTAAAAAGATTTGACAAGGAAAGTTGTCAGAGTTATAATAATGACAAGAATAGTTGTCAATTATTTTGAAAGGAGGGCGGATGGAACTAAGAAATAACTTGGCGGACTTTAGAAAAAAAGCGGGATATAACCAAGCGGAGCTTGGAGGGCTCGTCGGAGTCAGCCGCCAAACCATAAGCCTAATAGAAAGAGGAGATTACAACCCATCTGTGACTGTGGCTCTAACAATAGCCAAGGTCCTTGGTGTGGATATTAATGAGATTTTTAGATTGGAGGAGACAGATGAAAAATAATAGGAAAATCGGCATAAGCAAACTGTTTATATTGGCTTTTTTGGGATTAGTAGCTGGTTTTGGCATAGGTTTTATTTTTAACAAACTAAATATAGGAGGTCTTACAGAAATAATAAATACATTTCTAAGTGAAAATGCCCTACTTTTATCAATAGTTATCAACACCCTATGGGCAATTCTTGCCATATATTTTTATATGAGGGCAAAAAAAGAAGTAGAGCTAGGACTCGCAAAAGATGATTTTATAGAGACAAAATATATAGACTACACACACTCTATGAGGGATGCGGGACTTTTCACTCTCTTATCTTTCATAATTATTCTATATAACAAAGTCAAATTTAGTCATAATCCTCTTAAAGACAGCATAATTTTAACCAGTGTTTTGCTTATCTTCACTTTTATAAATGTATTTTTGTTTTATTTGACCTACAAACTTACAAAAAAAATCGAGCCAGAAAGAAAGACTGAAGCCTTTGATATTTTCTTTGATAAAAAATTCATGGCCGAATCTGACGAGAGAGATAAGCTTAAATACTACAAAAAAGGCTACCTTGCTTTTAAGAGAATGATAATTTGCCAATTAGTGATTATTATAATCCTATTTTGCTCAGCTTTGTATGAAGAAATAAGTCCTATAATAGCCCTAATTGTCCTAATACCAACATTGATTGGGATTTTAACTAACGGATTTGCAGGAGAGAAATCATGATTGAAATAAAAAACTTATCTAAAAACTTTGGAGAGCTCAAGGCTCTTGATGACGTGACTTTTGAAGTCCAAAAAGGCGAACTTTTTGGAGTTATCGGTCAAAATGGGGCGGGCAAGTCTACACTTTTCCGTTCTATGATGAACTTCTACGACCACTTTGACGGAGAAATCCTCTATGAAGGGGAGAAAATGAGTAAAGTTCCCCTAGAAAAAATTGGCTTTCTCCCAGAAGAACGCTCGCTTTCACCAAAGAAAACCATCAGGGAAGAGGTAAAATTTTTCGCAAGGCTCAACCAAATGAAAAATCTCGATGAGAAGACTCTACAATCCTACTTTGACCGTTTTGAAATAAAAGGAAGTCTGGATGATAAAATAAAATCCCTATCTAAGGGCAACCAGCAAAAAGTCCAGCTTTTGGCAAGCCTTATCTATAAGCCAGAATTTCTTATCCTAGACGAGCCTTTTTCAGGTCTTGATCCTTACAATGCCAATCTCTTGATGGGAATAATCAAAGAAATCAACGCACAAGGCACAACTATAATTTTCTCTTCCCACAACATGGAAAATGTCGAATACCTTTGCGACAGGATTATCATGCTAAAAAATGGAAAAATTGTCCTAAATGGTTCTCCAAATGAGATTAGAAATTCCTATGAAAAGGACCTAGTCAAAGTAAGGACAGAAGAGAATTTATCAGAGATTTTCCCAGATTATGATCTAAAAAGAGAAAGTAATCTTTGGACAATAAGGTTAGCAAAGGAAGAAGATGGAAGGAAAATTTTTGAGAAACTTGTAGAAAAACTTGGCTACCTTGAAATGTTTAGCCAAGAACCCCCAAGCCTAAATGAAATCTTTGCTAGAAAGGTGGAAGAAAATGAATAGAAAATTAATAGTCGCCCTAGACTCCTTCAAAAAACAAATAAAATCACCTGCCTTTTGGGCCATGATTTTTATCCCAATCCTTGTAATGCTAATTCCTGCTGGCATATCATATTTTCTAGCAAAGTCAGATGATGCCAAGCTTGGCAGTGACGGTCATAAATACCAAATAGTAGCAGATGAAAATATTAGCCCCTTCTTTAAGGGAATGGAAAATGAATATAAAATAGTTTCAAAAGAAGTGGCAGAAAAGGCCTTAAAAGCAGAAAAAATCGAGTCTTACGGAGAAATTATAGAATCAAAAGGTCAGGTAAAACTTACTATCGAGACTAAAACCATGGGCGGAAATGCCCTTTCAAAATTGCCCCTTCTTGCCAATGAAATCCAAAATGCCATCAACATCAAAAATGCAGGTCTAAATGACAAGCAAGTAGGGATTTTTTCGACAAAGGCAGATGTGAAAATAAACCAGCTTGATAAGGGCAAGAGCATAATGGTCTATGCTTCATACTTCATTCTCTTGATGTTCATGTACTTTATGCTAATCATGTATTCAAACGTCCTTGTTGTGGATATAGCCACAGAAAAAGGATCAAAGATGATTGAATTTATCTTTTCGTCAGTATCAGCTAAGGACTACTTCGCAGGGAAGATTTTGGGCAATTTCTTCGCCATCATCGTCCATTCGCTTATCTATATAATTTTAGGAGCTATTTCCTATTTTATTGCCAAATCCAAGGGCTTATTGGATATGATAAAAATCAACATAAGTCTTGACCAAAGAAGTCTAATGCTAATCGCAGAAATTTTTATTTTTATAATCCTAAGCCTCTTGGCATACATGATAATAGCCGCCATGCTAGGCTCTCTTGCAAGCAAACAAGAAGATGCCTCTAAGGTCGCCAGTCCTTTAATGATCACAATTGTTGCTGCCTTCATGGTTGCCATGATTTTTATGAATAGACCTGTAAATATTTTTGTAAAAATCGCTTCCTATGTGCCATACATTTCTGTATTTTTCATGCCTTTGAGGTTGATAAAGGGAAATTGTGGCATAATAGAAGGTGGGATTTCCATAATAATTTTAGTGGCAAGTCTTTATATTTCCTACATCCTAGCATCCAAGGTCTACAAAAAACACATTTTAAATTATTCGGCTGCATCCTTTTTCACAAGGAAAAGAAAGAAAAAATAAAGAAAGGACCTTTGACTCGGCTCCGACATCCAGCAAGGATGGGGGCTGGGTTAAAGGCCTTTTTATGTTTAATAATTTTTCGCTTATAATTATAATTGAGACCACAGAAATTTTTTTATAATTTTAATTGAGATAACAGAATTTTTTTCGTAATTTTTATTTATTTTCCAACACCCCATACGTTCTTATCTATTTAATGTAGTTTTCATTTAATTGACAACAGTGCTAAATTAACGTATAGTTTTTAAAATTGCTCATAAGATTTCTGCCAGCATATGGCAATCTTTAAAAAATATTCGCCACAGGCGATTTAATATTAATTCAAAAGGGGAAGAAGATGAAAGTTGCTAAATTTGGAGGAAGTTCACTAGCTGATGCTGTCCAACTAAAAAAAGTTAGGGATATTATTTTTGCAGACGATGCTCGTAGGTATATCGTTGTTTCTGCGCCTGGAAAGGGTGTTAATAATAACCACAAGGTCACAGACCTGCTTGCCATGTGCCACCAGCTAAGTAACCATGACCTAAATTTTAATGAAGTTTACAAGATCATCGAGGATGTTTATAAAAATATTGTTGATGATCTTTCTTTGCTTATAGACATTGACAAAATCCTTGCCGAAGTCAAGGAAGAGATAAGCAAGGGGGCTAGCTACGACTTTGTCATAAGTCGTGGGGAATATATGAGTGCCCAAGTCCTTGCTTCTTTTATTGGTTATGACTTTGTTGATGCCAAGGATTTGATTGTCTTTACTGACGGGGTTTTGGACCTAAAAAGGTCGCAAGATGCGATTGAAAAAGTCTTAGCCAACCATGAAAAGGCAGTTATTCCAGGATTTTATGGAATGGAAGATGGCAAGGTCAAGACCTTCTCACGAGGTGGATCTGATGTGACAGGCTCTGTTATTGCAGCAGCTCTTGGCGCTGATATGTACGAAAATTTCACAGATGTATCAGGATTTTTGGTTGCCGATCCTAGGATTGTAAAAAATCCTGCCCCAATCGGCACTATTACCTACAAGGAACTCAGAGAGCTCTCCTACATGGGAGCCAACGTCCTCCACGAAGAGGCAATCTTCCCACTTAGGGATAAAAATATCCCGATAAATATTAAAAATACCAACAAACCAGACAAGCCAGGCACCCTTATCTTATCCAAGTGTGACATCAAAAATAAAAATATCCTAACAGGTATAACTGGCAAAAAAGATTTCACAGTTATCAACCTAGAAAAAGTGAATATGAACAGTGAAAAGGACTTTTTTAGAAAGCTAACCACAGTTTTTGAGTCAAATGATATTTCTATTGAGCACATGCCTTCAAGCATTGACTCGGTTTCTGTCCTCGTGGCAGATTCCTACATCACACCAAAGCTAAACAAGGTCCTTGAGGAACTTAAAATTTACTTAAATGTTGATAGCATCTCTTGGGAAAGAGACATCTCCCTCATCGCAGTTGTGGGCAGGGGCATGATCAAGGAAAAAGGTGTGTCTTCTAGGACTTTTACGGCCCTTGCGAGAGAAGGCGTAAATATCAAGATGATAAGCCAGGGCTCTAGCGAAATAAATATTATAATCGGTGTCGAAACTAAGGATTTTGAAAAAGCAATCCAATCAATTTATGATGAATTCTATAAGGAGGTCTAGGATGAAGGTAAACCTAGCAGTAGTAGGAGCAACAGGACTCGTAGGGTCAATGATGTTAAAAGTCTTAAGTGAAGAAAATTTTCCAATCGATAAGCTTTACTTATTCAGTTCAAAGAAATCTGCCGGCAAAAAAATTGAGTACGCTGGCAAAGAGTACACAGTCGAAGAATTAAAAGAAGACTCTTTTGAGGGAAGGAATATTAAAATCGCACTTTTTTCTGCAGGAGCTTCTGTTAGCGAAAAATTTGCACCCCTTGCAGCCAAGGCTGGTGTCACAGTTGTTGACAATTCTTCTGCCTTCAGGATGGACCCAGAAGTGCCCCTAGTTGTGCCAGAAATAAATCCCGATGACATCAAAACCAACAAGGGCATCATCGCAAACCCAAATTGTTCTACTATCCAATCAGTCCTTCCCCTAAAGCCAATCCATGATAAATACAAGATCAAAAGGGTAATCTATTCTACCTACCAATCTGTTTCCGGCTCTGGTCTAAAGGGAATTTCAGATTTGGAAAATGGCACAAAGCTCGCCTACAAGTACCCAATCCAAAACAACTGCATCCCTCAAATTGATTCATTTTTGGAAAATGGCTACACCAAGGAAGAAATGAAAATGATTAATGAAACCAAAAAAATTCTTCACGATGATTCCATCCTTGTCACTGCCACTACAGTTCGTGTGCCAGTAAAATTTTCCCACTCCATTTCCATCAATGTTGAAGTGGAAAAGCCTTTCGAAGTTGAAGATGTGAAGAAAATCATAGGAACCTACCCTGGCATGGTCCTACAAGATGATTTGGCAAACGCAATATATCCAATGCCACTGATGGCAGCTGGCAAGAATGAAGTCTTTGTTGGCAGGATTAGGCGTGATTTCACTGTGGCAAATGGCTTAAATCTATGGTCTTGTGCTGACAATATCAGAAAGGGAGCCGCAACCAACGCAGTACAAATTGCAAAAAAATTGCTGGAGGATTGATTTGAAAATTGCCTTAATGGGCTTTGGCACAGTTGGTACAGGTGTCGAAGAGATTTTATACAAAAAAAGAGCGAGGCTTAGGCAAAATAATTTTGACCTAGACCTTGCCTACGCCCTTATAAAGAACAAGGACAAAAAAAGGTCGCCTTTCAAAAAAGACCTTATATTTACAGATGATTTTGAAAAAATATTATCATCAGACGTGGACACAGTAATTGACGTGACATCAAGCTTTGATGAAACTTATGAGCGAATAATAAAGCTAATGAAGGCAGGAAAAAATATTGTAACTGCCAACAAGGCTGTAGTCTCAAAATATTTCGAAAACCTAAATGATCTTGCAAGAGAAAATGGGGTTTACTTCGCCTATGAGGCTGCAGTAGCCGGAGCTATTCCCCTAATCCACCCTCTGATGGAAGAGGCACTTTTTAATGAAATGACCAAGGTCTATGGGATTTTGAACGGGACTTCTAATTATATCCTTTCAAAAATGGAAGAAGAGGGAGCATCCTACGAAAAAGTTTTGAAAAAGGCCCAAGACCTAGGATTTGCAGAGGCAGATCCAACAGCAGATGTGGGTGGTTTTGATGCTATGAGAAAGCTAAGAATCCTATCATCCCTCATCTACAACTCAAAAATCAATGAAGATGCCATCCCTACCTTTGGGATAGGAAATATCAAAAAAACCGACCTAGACTTTGCCAAGGCCATGGGTTACACAATTAGGCTCTTGGCAAAGTCTGAGCTTAGAGATGGAAAGATCAATATCTCAGTCATCCCTAGTTTTTTAAAGGATGATTTTTTTGCCAAGACCTTTGAAGCAACCAACGCAATCAAGGTTTGGGGCGAAAATTTTTCTGCCTATGAATTTAAGGGGCCAGGAGCAGGCAAACTTGAAACCGCCGATGCAGTAATTCGTGACCTTTTGAGGATTTTATCAAAAAGAGAAATCCCTGCCTTTTATGACGGGGCAAATTCCTATAAGCTAGAAGCCACAAGGTCAAATAAATTTTACCTTAGGACTAGTCTTGTCCCAAAAGCCTTAAAAGACTTGATTGAGGATGAAAAAGTAATAGGAGATGACCATCAAATAATCACCAAAAAAACCGACTTTGAGACCCTAAGACCAATCCTTTCGGCTTTAAGTGATGTGTTTGTCGCAGAAATTGAGGAGGAGCTATGAAATTTTTATCGACAAGAGATTCTCTCTTGAGAATTTCAGCCAGAGAAGCCATCGTAAAGGGCATTTCCGACGATGGGGGACTTTTTGTACCAGAATATTTTCCAACCTTTGACATCAGCGAAAATTTAAACCTAACTTATACCGAGATGGCCCACAAGGTCCTCTCACTTTACCTAACAGATTTTGATAGCGACGAGCTTCTCTACTTGATAGAAAAATCCTACCAGACCTTTGAAGATGAGATTGTAAAAGTAGCATGTCAAAAAGACTACTACCTAGAGCTCTACCATGGCAGGACTTCAGCCTTTAAGGATTTTGCCCTCTGTCTTTTGCCAAATCTTTTGGCCTATGCCAAAAAATCCCTTGGCATCAAGGATAAGACCCTAATCTTAACTGCCACATCTGGAGATACCGGCAAGGCAGCCCTAGAAGGTTTTTATAACACAGAAGCCATCGATATCCTAGTCCTCTACCCAACAGAAGGAGTTAGCGACATCCAAAAGACCCAGATGGACTCGACTGCTTCCCTAAATTCAAAAGTCATAGCTATTGATGGAAACTTTGACGATGCCCAAACAGCAGTCAAAAAAATCTTTAATGATGAGGCGATAAAAAAAGAGTTAAAAAAGAAAAACACCTACCTTTCATCAGCCAACTCTATAAATATCGGCAGGCTCCTCCCACAGATAGTTTATTATTTTTACTCCTATGCGAATTTGGTAAATAATAAGAAAATATCAGTGGGAGATAAACTTTCATTTTGCGTACCAACAGGTAATTTTGGCGACATCTTGGCAGGCTTTTATGCCAAACAAATGGGCCTACCTGTTGACAAGCTAATAATTGCCTCAAATGACAACAATGTATTGACAGACTTCTTCACAACAGGCACCTATGACGCTAACAGAGAGCTCATCAAGACCATCTCTCCATCTATGGACATCCTAGTTTCATCAAACCTCGAAAGACTCATCTATCACAAGTCCTCGGCAGAAGTTGTTAGAGCAAAGATGAGAGATTTGAAAGAAAAGGGAACCTTCACCTTTGCTTGTGATTTTTCCGAATTTTTATCAGGCTACGCCACCAAGGAAGACACCGAACAAACCATAAAAAAAGTCTACCAAGACGAGGGCTACCTGATTGATCCTCACACAAGTGTGGCCAAGGCTGTTGTAGACAAGCTGGGATTATCTAAAGTAGCGATCTTATCAACTGCAAGTCCTTACAAGTTTGCCTCCTCTGTCCTAAAAGCCCTTGGCGAAAATCCAGTAGCTGATGAATTTGAAAATATAAAGACCCTTTATGAGAAAACTCGTGTAAAAATTCCAAGAGAAATTGGAAAATTAAAGGGCAAAAAAATCATCCACAAGACAAAAATCAAAAAAGATGAAATCGCAGACGAAGTTTTAAAATTTGCAGGTCGTGGCAAGAGGATATCAGTCCCAGCCACATCAGCTAACCTAGGCCCTGGGTTTGATGCCCTAGGAGTGGCAGTAGGTCTATATAATACTTGCGAATTTAAACTTACAAATGACGATGAAGGCTTTCGACAAAATTTAAAAGAAAACCTCATCTACCAGGCCTACAAAAAGACCTTTGATACTTATAAGGAAACCCCAAAGCCAATATCCTTTGACCTAGACGCAGACATCCCTATATCAAGAGGCCTCGGTTCATCTGCAGCCTGCATAGTCATGGGCATCATGGCAGCCTTTTTAGTCATGGGAAGGGACATTGACAAAAAAGAAATCCTAAAAATCGCTACAGCCATCGAAGGCCATCCAGACAACGTGGCCCCAGCCATCTTTGGTGGGACGATAGTTTCTATTTTAGAAGATGAGGAAGTCTTTCTTGAAAAAATGGGAATTTCAGACAAATTTAAGTTTTTGGCCCTAATACCAGATTTTAAATTATCAACCAAAGAAGCAAGAGAAGTTTTGCCAGAATTTTACCCAAAGGCTGATGCAGTTTTCAATATTTCGAGAGTAGCTATGTTGGTTTTAGCTTTGCAATCGGGAGATGAAAACAATTTAAAAATTGCCCTTCAAGATAAAATCCACCAACCATATAGGTATAAGCTAATCCCAGAAATAGAAAAAATCGAGCAAATAATAAAAGAATCGGATGTACTTGCTTCCTACCTAAGTGGAGCAGGGTCTACAATAATGCTAGTCTTAAAAGCAGACGATGATATTTCAGAAAAAGCAATAAGAGAAAAATTAGAAATCTTATCCAACTCCTACCAGCTAAAAGCCTTAGCTATCGACAAAAAAGGAGCTTTTATAATCTAAAATAGACGAGGATGACCTCGTCTATTTTCATGCCCTTATCTAGGGTCGTTTAATTTTAAATTTTCTTCAAAACCAGAAGGGTCACCGGCCTTGGCCTTTTCTAGACTATCCTTAAAAGCCTTTCTGGTATTATCATCGCACTTGTCAGGGCCAAGGTAAGGCATGCTGGTAGCTTTTTCAAGTTCCTTTAGAGCCTTCTTAGCCTTCTCTGGATTTGTCTTATAATTATTTAGCCACTCCTCTTGCCAAGCAGCTTCCCAATATTGGCTAGCCCTAGTATTACCATAACCAGCCTCAAAATTCGCATCCTTAACATCATCCAAATGCTCAGGCACCTCATAGCCCTCTGGCCAAGCTAATTTTTTGCAAGAACCAACAAAGTCTTTCTCGGTCTCCTCAAAACTAACCAAATTATCAGATCCAACCTCGACATCAGCCTTAGACTTGCCACATGCACTCATAGCCAAGGCAAGACCAAAAATAAGGGCAGCCTTAGCAAAAATATTAAAATTTTTCATATTATCTCCTTTGTGTATTTTTTTAAGTTAACTTAATTACAAACTAATTATAGCAAGCAAAAAAAATTAATACCATTACAAAGTTTGTAAGTCTCAAAAAAATTTTTAGGGCAAAAAAAGGACAATAATTCACCAAGTTTTTAGAAAAATTAACCAAAAAACCCGAGCTGTAAAATCAACTTGAATATTTACTGCTTTAATTGAAAAAACAAGCCCGAAAATTTGAGAATCTAAAGGCATTGTGATATAATTATGGAGGAATAATGTGCATTGATAAATGTATGAATAATACAGGAGTGATTATGAAAAATAAAAAAATGAAAAGGCGCCTACTAGGATCCCTACTAGCAGTCGCCATGCTAGCACCAAGTACGGGGAATGTACTTGCTGAAACCTATAAGGCTCCAGGTAAAGATGAAATTCTTACAACAGATTGGCAATTAAAAGAGCCAAATTTTAAAGACAAGAACTTTTGGCCTTTAGCTAGAGCCCAATGGTTAACAGAAGTATCTACTTTAGCCGAGCCAATGAAAAACCCAATGATATCCTACGGTGGTTATTTTGTAAGACCAGACGGAAGAACTGTAATCAGACTTGCTATGAGAAAGTTTGATAAAGTCGGTACTGGTGTATGGCATGTCATGCATATGAAACTAGAAGATAGTTTCAACAACAAGGTTGATTGGTCTGATCCTTCTACAGGTATTTATAAGGGAGTATCAGCCGGATCTTCAACAGGTTGGTACAATGACGACCTTAACTACAAGACAATAACAAAATTTCAAGATAAGAGCATTACTGATGTAGGTACAACCAACGTTAAGATGGTAAATATTGCTGATAATGGCAATACAGGAGCAACTGCCGCAACCAACGAAGTACCAATCAACTTGGTTTTAAAACAAGACGAGACTATTAAATCAATAGGTGATGAACCCCTTGTTCAAATAAGGATGTTAGATAGGAGCGAGACCCAAGTTGCTTGTTATACAGACGCTGGAACAGGAAAGGGAAACTATTCTTCATACACCTTCTCAAATGTTATTCCTATCAAACATGACTATGAGCAACATTTATTAAAAGAAATCCGTAATTCTGCTACTACCGATAGGGCCTTCAGAGCTTCAGGTTCAACAGTAGAATTTAATAAAGAAAAGGGCTACATAGAAGTTAGACACAGATATAACAAGGTAGCTATCACAAGTAACGACCTATATGGTAGACACTTAGGTTATAGGCAGACAGTTGATGGAAGATTTTTTGACATATTAAAACCAAGAAAAATAAATGGTGAAGATGTCATAGCCCACGTATTTTCAACATCTAATAATGGACTACCAACTGCAGGAAGACTAGACGCAAACGGCAATCCAACAGTTACAGGTGCTGTTCCTGTATTTGAAAAGAATGTTAACGAGATTCCTGGTACTAACCTTAAATTTATACAAATCGCAGGTCCAGGTTTTGATACATCCTTCCAAGATCAACAAGGTATAAAAACAAATAAAACAAAATTACAACCTCTTGATTCATGGATGGATGGTGTAGAATCTCTTTTAAATAACGGTCAAGGAACTACAGTTCGTTACTATGTAGACCCTAAAAAAGTAGATAAGTTATTTAAAGAAGACGATGGACTACAGTACTTCCCATTCTATTCAGCCATAATCTCAGACAACGAGGCAGGTCAATACAAATATGAATATGAATTAGATCATGATGTCACTTTGAATAGTGGAGATAAAATTTATATAGATTTTAAAACTCCATATGGTGGGGGTATCTTACAAGACGGAGCCAGACCAAGAAATAGAGAAATGCGTATCACAGTTAAAGGTGATGATACAGATTTATTCCTCGCTTCTAACTTTAGACATAATGGTAGCGGAAAGTTTTATGAATACACCGTCCAAAATGGTATGGATATGAAGCTAAAGGCAGGCACAAAACTAACCCTCTACACAAACTATCCAGATGGTGGCGACGCAACAATTTACTTTAACAAGAATAAAGCTAACTCATACAAGGCTTCTTATACATTAGATAAGAGCCCAATCACCTTTGACTGGCAAGCAACATTTTCTGCAGGTGCTGTAGCAACCACCTTCCACAAACCAGATGTTGATGAGATCTTCTTGGAGGATAAAAACATTAGTGGTAGAACTGCTTATAAGAATGCAGAAATTGCTATAAAAGCTGGCGATTCTGTTCAAACAATCATAGCCAAACCAGGAAAAAACAACAGTAATGGCGATACAAGAATTGATGTTGTAGTTAATAAGGTAAAGACAAAGGGTTATGAATTTGATACAAAGCTCCCAGGACTTGAAAAAGATGGCAAAACAGCAAGAACATTTACTATGCCAGAATTAAAGAGGGACATGCCAATCCTATTTACAAATACAAACGTGGAAGTATTGGCAGAAAGTTCAAGACCGGCTGTAGTTGAACAAGTACAAGCCAAGGTAAACTTTGACCTTAATGGAGTAAAATCAAAAGAAAATAAAGATGTAATCGAAAAAATCGCTCCACTAAGTAAAGAATATACAAATTATGTTATTGACAAGCTAGCGGCTGACAAAAAGACTGTAGAACAAGCTAGTGGGGCAGAAAATAAAAACTACAAACCAAGTGGTTTTAACGATGACAATGTTAAAAAAGATCAAAAGACCCCAATAGTTAAGGTGACCGAAAATATTGACGGCAAAAATGTAGACAGAGAGTTTGTTAACGTCCTTAACCACGATGGTAAAACTTATGACAGAGGAAATGCTGATCCTGAGATTGCTAAAAAAGAATTAGCAGCCCTCAAACTAAGACAAATGCCTGATAAATATGATATAGATGTACCACAAGGCAAGAGGTTATTAGGCTGGACTACAGTTAAGCTTGAAGACAAAGAAGAAAATGGCGAAACAATAACAGCAGCTGACCAATTCTACAAACTTCAAGAAGATGGTAAAATCTTAAAAGATGTGAAAGATTGGGAAAAGGTAGACAATAATACTGAAACATTTGTCTTTGATGAAAAATCACCAATAGATAAAAATAGAACTGTTTATGCAGTTTATGGCGACGGAATCAATATTATCCTTCACTCAAACAACACAGCTGACCCTAAGGATGAAGTTATCTATAAGGTTCCTGTAACAGTAGATGACCTTGATAGGACAAACAATATCTTAGATGCAACTACAGCTGCAACATATAAGGACAAAAAAGGTAAGTTGGTTATTAAACAACTACCAAAAGTGCCTTACACAAGTGAAGCTGATGATGTAAATAAAATTACTGATAGCAAGCTAAAGAAATTCTTTAAGAAAGGCACTGACCAAGATCCAGATAAGCAATACACCTTTATAGGCTGGACCTTTGGTTCATATCAAAATGGATCTTTAACAAGACCTGATACTAATAACTTTATTGCAGGTTCTGCAAACGAAAGAGTAGGCGAGTTAGAAGCCGGCTTAGTAGCAAATGGCACAAAAAGAATTCCACTAAAAACTGAGTGGATTGATGGCCTAAAGAAGAATACAACAGCATACTATGTACCAAATGGCTTCAACCTTGCAATAGCTCCTGAAGATGTTTTAGATGGTAACGATGTGGATAATACTAAAACCCTAATCAAAGAAGCATTTGAAAAAGGAAAAGATGTCCACCTATATGCAAACTACAGACCATACTATGACATAACAGTTAAGGCATCCTACAAAGACATTGACCTCACAGGTTATGACGAAGCACAAAAGAAGTTTGGTGAGTACAAAGCCCTTGCCGATGCTAACAAGAAAAAACCGGCTAATATTGGTCTATTAACCAGAACTGCAGTTACACCTTACGGCAAGCCAACAGTTCACCAAAACGCCAACTACTACCCATTCAAGGGAGGACTAAAGGCATGGGACGGAACAGACCAAGATTTTAAATGGAGCCTACCAGGCTTTGATGAATTGGGTCAAAGAAAGTCTTATGTATCAGTAGTAGTTACAGACGACCTAAAAGATAAATACAAAGACTTTTCAGTTCCTAACTGGGGAACCCTAGGTTTAAAGACCTTCCTTAGATTAAATAATGCTGACGGATCAGTATATGTTGACGATAAGGCACCTAAGAACCTCCACCATGATGCGGGCAACCCTTATGGCGACCCAGTAGCAAAGAGCCAGGCCTTCAATATAGGAGTTGATGCCTACAGCTCTGCAACATCAAGAAATGCAGAAACCGTAAGAAGAAGCTCTGGAAGAGAAGTAGTAGGTTATACAATTTGGAATACATCAACACCTATTGACATACCAAAACCAGCTATTGATAACGTCTTTGACACAGATAAGACTATCAAACTTAAATGGAGCGAAGCCGAAAAAACAGCAGGAATCGAAAAGATTAAGCTTGCTATAGCAGGTGGCTCAGAAATAGTCCTTGTAAAACAAGATGATGGAACATACACTGGCGGCGGCTTAACTGCAAAAGTAGGCGAAGGCAAGTATGCCGACAGACTAATTGTAGGTGAGTTTAAAGATGGTAACACTTTAAGCGATAAGGCAGGCGAGAAAATTATTGCAAAATATGCTGTAAAGAAAGCCACTCTTGAAAAAGACGGTGACGAAGGCGAAATCGACATCAACAAGAGAGGTACAGCTGCACCAGTCTATGGTATTAGCCAAGTTGACAATGTAGAAGAAGGCACAGGCGAAAACAAAATTATCAAACCTGTAATTAAATTTGATATACCAAACCCAGCTCTTAACAAACCAGCAGTTGGTAATAAGACTGAAAAATATGATTGGGCTGAAAGATTCTGGACTGACGAAGAATGGGACAAGGTTGAGTCAAAATTCACACAAAAGAAAACTGATACTCAAGCAGGAGACTACACAGAGGATTGGAACGGTTCCGAATATATTGCTCAAAAGTGGAATGGTAGCGCATGGGTTAACATAGCAGACACATCTAAGTACACTATGCAAGGAAAGGATAAGCTTGGAGACGCCAAGACCATAGTCCTTGAACCAAAATCTGACACTAATCCAAACGGTGTTGAAGACGGGGACATAGTGAGAATTGTCTCTAGACAAGCAGGACTACACACAAGTGCTTCAACTCAAACTATGGATACTTTGGGAGCAATCACAGGAAAATTCACAGACGAATTAAACAATAAACCAATAGATAAAAATAGACGCTATGTGATTATCGACTTAAGAGCACCGGCTCCAACTGTGAAAACAGAGGACGAAAAGTTTAGAAGATATATTGACGTTACAGGTACTCTTGACGAAGTAACCAAGGGCAGGAAGATAACACTTGAAGTTAATTACAAAGATGGCACAACAGAAACATTCACACCAGAAGTAAAAGTTGTAAATGATGAGGTAAAACTAAAAGACTTCTTAAGCACAATAGTTCGTAAGGGCGATACACCTGACATCACAATTGTTGCAGAAGATGAATTTGGTAATACAAAGAGATACAAGGTGAACTACAAACCAACTCTTGTCTGCAATGCCTATGTAAAAGACTTCTATGTAAGAAGTAGGAGATTGTCAGCAACTTCTGATATGGACGGAGTGACAGTAAAAGTCGTAGTTTATAAAGGTATGGAAGAAGTAGCAACAGGTCAGGCTACAGTTCAAACAAAAGAACAATATGTTCCACTTGATTTAAAACAGAAAGCTGATTCAACTAAAAACTACAGACTAAAGAAAGGCGACATCATCAGAGTAAATTCTGAAAAGGATGCACCTGAAGGAAAATATACATCAAATACCTTTGATATATTTGTAGAATAATTATTTAATGCCAAGGCTCTTTGAGCCTTTGGCGAAATAATGAAGGAGAAATTATGAAAATAAAAAGTAATAGGCTTTTGTCATTCCTACTTGCTTTCCTAATGTTCTTCCCAGTGTTCGGTGCTTTGCTAGCAACAGCAAAACCTGCCCTAGCATCATCAGAAGACCTAAAGGGTGAAGTAAGAGGAAGCCAAAAAGTATTTACTATCGATAAAGAAAAAATTGAAAATATTGCCATTAATACTCAAGCAAAGAAAACTTTGAGACGCTCACGCCGTTCGCTATTTTCAGATAGGGCGCCTAGCACACAGGATGCAAATACAATCGTCAATCTTACAACTAAAGGTTTAAATAATGGAAATTTTGATTGGAAAGTATTTAATAATAGTGAATTTAAGGTAACTCTTGGTTATACCGATAATAGTAACAAATTTGTAGAAGTTGGAGAGATGACCTTTAGCGAAGGACAAACTAAAATTACAAATTATAGTGATTGGCCTTTGTATGCTGCAAATGCAAAAGGATTTCAATTAAAGACAGACTTTAATGGAAATTACGATGTTAGGGCGACATATGTATCACCAAGTACAAAACCAAATAATAATGTACTTGAACTTAATCTAACAGTTTATGAACTTCCAAACACAGATTTAAAGGTTGAATATCTTGATATCTATGGAAAGAAATTAGCAAAAGATTTACCAGTAGCTACTGACACAGCACCAAAACTAAAATTAAACCTTGGTGATGGAGTTGAGTTTGACCTTCCAAAGGCTGATAAAGTAATAAATTTAAGAGATTTAGATAAGGTTGAGGAAGATATAGATTCTGATACAGCTGATAATTTATCTGAGGCTTTAACAACTGATAACCTAAATGCTGTAGAAAAATTAAGCTTTACAATAAATGATGCGATATCAGGCGATTACACTTTTGGTGGTGGAGCATCAGCTAAAAACTATAAATATAAGATTCACCACGTAAAACATGAAAAAAATGGACAAGCGCATGATTACCAACCTGTTGTAAGTCTTACCTACCAAGCAGATGTAGCAATCCCACCAATGAAAGACGATGATCCAACTCAGCCTGTAGATGTTCCAGATGGCTACTATCGTTTGACATTTAACGCAGACGAAAAAGTAGAAGAAGGCAAAACACAAACCTTAGGTCGTTTTGACAGCGAAGGAACAAAGAAAAAATATATCGACGTAAAGCAAGGGCTTAAATACGGTAATGCTAAATTAAAAGCAGAAATAGACAAACTAAAACCATACGCCCTAGATGATAAAGATAATAAAAACGATGCAAAACCATTCTTAAAATGGAATCCAGAAATCCCTGCAGATACAGAGGGTATAGGAACTAAAGAATACAACGCAAAATATAAAACCACAGCAGATTTGATCAAAGAACTTGGTGGTCTTAAGGGTGTGGACTTTGGTGTTTGGAAAGGCACAAGCACAGAAGGCGACTTCTGGAAGAAGGGTGTTGCTGCAAACACAACTGTTGCTGAAAATAAAGCAAAAATTGATGATGCTTTAGCAGGTGCTAAAGTTGAAGACACAACAAACCCAGCAAGAACAACAACTGAAAAAGGGGAGAAAAAGGGAACCCTAAAGGTAACCTTCAAGGACGGTTCGGTTTATGTTGTAAAAGAAAATGGAGCAACAGAAGCTGAAAAGACAAACATCGCTCAAACCCTCCATGTCTATGATAAAGGTGACAAGAAACCCGATCCACAACCAGGTGGAGGAGAAACTCCAGTCCCAGAAGGAACAATCTTTGTAGAATTTAAAAGAGATGAAACATCAATCAAAAAAGATGGTTTTGAAAACCTGAAACCTCTAATGTACGCTGCTGGCGATACAGTGGATAGTGAGAAATTCCCAAAAGCTAAACCAGAAACAGGCTATCAAACAGTAACCTGGACACCAGCAAAAGATACTGTATTAAGCACAACAAACCAAGCTTACAAAGAAGCAACCAAGACCTTCACCTTCAAAGCAAGCGCTACAAAGAAAAATGCTAAGCAATTAATTGAAGATGCAGGTGGTCTAAAACCAGTAGACATTTCTATCTGGAGTGGT
The DNA here is from genome assembly GCF_000156575.1 of Anaerococcus lactolyticus ATCC 51172. GTDB lineage: Bacteria > Bacillota > Clostridia > Tissierellales > Peptoniphilaceae > Anaerococcus > Anaerococcus lactolyticus. Next base: position 264,513 of record NZ_GG666044.1, on the reverse strand, counting down.
GATACAATCACTTGGTCAAAGGGTGTGGCTATTAATTATGACCAGACAAAGACTTTCACACAAGATCAAAAGACTGAATTAGAAAATTTATTGAAAAATGCGACAGTAACAGACGCTACCACACCAGCAAGGTCTAATACAACCTTAGGCAAACAAACAGGTACATTAAAGGTAAAATTTGCAGATGATACAACAGAAAATCCATCTGTAATTGAAGTTGAAAACCAAAACCTTTATGTAAGAAAAAATAAAGAAGAAATCAATGACGATAACAAAGATTTCCCAGTTCCAAAAGACGAAGATGGAAATCCAACAGGTTTTAATGTTATCTTCAAACTTGGTGAGGGTACAAAACTAGGAGACACAAAGGGAAATAAAGCAACTCCAGTAACAGTAAAGACAATCCTAGTTAAGAAAGATGAGACATTAGATGTTGCCAGAGATTATCCTCAAGCTGAACCAGATGAAGGATATAAACAACCAGTAACATGGTCGCCAGAGAATAAGAAAATCACAGCAGAAACAACCTACACTGCGACTGCAACAAATGCGAAATTTGATAAAACAAATATTGCAAAGATTGAAATAACTAAAGACCCTGATACAATGACCTACACAGAAGGGGATAAGCCTAAACATGACGGTATCAAGGTTAAGCTTACAGATAAGAATGGAAATACTGTTGAGATTGGTAAAGATAAGCTAAATGAGTACGGCGTTACTGTTACACCAAGCGAAGATACACCTTTAACAATTGCAAACCACAACGGTCACCCATTCACAGCAAAGGTAAGTGGCAAGGATGACCAAGGTCAAGATAAAGAATTAACAGCGAATACAAGAACAAATATCACCGTTAATCCAAAGAAATCAGACAAGGATGTAATCCCATACGTTCCAAAGGATAAGGAAAATCCAACCAATCCTGATGATGATAATGTTCCGAAAAAAGATGGTGACGGACATACAATCGACAAGACCCAATATGACATCATAGCCTTCAAGGTTGCAGACGATGACAAAACAAAGGGAAGCTTAACACTTGATGACAAGACAAACCAACAAGTTATCTCAGTCCTAGTTAAAAAAGGAAGTACTTGGGCAAAGGTAAGTGCACCAACAATAAATGTAAATGATGCAACTACAACTAAGGCAAATGGCTATAACCCAACAATTCCTGCTAATACAGAAGCCGTAGTAAATGGCAAGGTCTACACTGCTCAATTCATCACAGATGGCCAAGAAATCACACCAGGCACAAAATTACCAGAAGGAACTTTTGAAGTAAAAGTCCTTCGTGATGAGAATAGCATAGCAGATAATGCTCTTTACGGAAAATCTTATGCAGTATTTAAAAATAGCAAATTAGCAAAAGAAAAATTCCCAACACCTGCTGTATTAAATAATAACTTCAAAGATCCAAAATGGAATGTAAATAATCCTTGGGATCAAACTATAACTAAGAATACAGATTTTACAGCAAGCGCAATAAGTGCAAACTTTGATAAGGATAATATAACCTGCATTGAAATAATCCAAGACCCAGCACAGATGACCTACACCGAAGGTGATAAGCCTAAGCATGATGGTATCAAGGTTAAGCTCACAGACAAGAATGGTAATAGTGTTGAGATTGAGAAGAAAGATTTAGGAACTTACGGCGTAACTGTTACACCAAGTGAGAGTACACCACTAACTCAAAATGACCACAACAATAAACCATTCACAGCATCTGTAAATGATAAGAATGGAAGACCATTAACAGCAGAAACACAAGGGAAAATCACTGTTAATCCGAAGAAATCAGACAAGGATGTAATCCCATACGTCCCAAATGATAAGACCAACCCAACCGACCCTAATGACCCCAATATACCAACTACTGATGGTGACGGAAAAACAATCGATAAGTCACAATATGACATCGTAGCTTTCAAGACTGAATCAACAGAAAAGGGAACTTTGTCAAAGGGCAAAGAAACTGACAAAGATGTTATTTCTGTCATGGTTAAGAAAAATTCCAATACAAAATTTGGAGTTGCAAAACCTAGTGTAATAGAAAAAACTGATTACAAGTTATGGTATTGGGACGAAAAAGGTTCACCAAAGACAAAAGTCGAAGATACTGCAGTAGTATCAAATGGACAAGTTTACACAGCCCATTTCATTAAAAATGGCCAAGAAATCAATCCAGGCGACCCTGAATTACCAAAAGACGGAGATGGCAATCCTCTAGTATTTAAGGTTGAGATAATAAAGGGTGAGAATGTAAAAGCTAATGACGGCTATGGCAAGACTCACGCAGTATTCAAAAACTCAACATTACAAGCAGCAGGTGTAACAAAAATAACACCAGAAGCAGTAGCTGATACAGCAACCGAAAAATATGACGTTGCAAAATGGTATAAAAATACTGAAACAACAGAAACAGCTAACCCATGGACTGAAACAATCAAAGCTGATACTAAGTTTACAGCCAAGGCAGCAAAGAAAGCTCAACCACAACCACCAGAAGACAACAATACAGGTGATGATGTAATCCCATACTTGCCAACTGAGGATGTTCCAACTAAGGGTTCAGATAACAAAGATATTCCAGCTACTTACATCACTGTAACCTTTAAGGCAGAAGTAAAAGATGGTACTGCTGCTGGTACAGTAACTGTTAAAGGAAAAACTGGGGCAGTTGTATATGCCAA
>NZ_GG666044.1:192202-261427 GCF_000156575.1 Anaerococcus lactolyticus ATCC 51172 | reverse complement strand
GGGCACAAACCTAGCAGGTAAAGCTACCGCAACAGGAACAGGTGATTATAAATTTGTGGAATGGGATCCAGCATTAGGCGTAGCTGCAAATGGCAACATATACACAGCTAAGTTCAAAAAGCAAGGTGGAGGGGAACCAACACCTCAACCACCAACACCACCAGTTCCTACACCAGATCCAACTCCAACTCCAGATCCAACTCCAACTCCAGATCCAACTCCAACTCCAGATCCAACTCCAACTCCAACTCCAGAGCCTACTCCGGAACCAACTCCGGAACCAACTCCAGAGCCAACTCCTACTCCTCAACCAGAACCAAGTGGGGAGGATGATAAGGGCAAACCAACTATAGCTGATGAAAATCCACCAGTTATACCAAAGGATAAAACAGGTGTTAAGGATCCAGAACATTTGGATGATGGTGAGAAGAAAAAGATAATTGAAAAGATTAAGAAGGTTAATCCTAAGGCTGTCGATGTGAAGGTTGATGATAAGGGCAATGCCACTTTAATCTATGCTGACGGCTCTACAAACTTTATCCCTGCTAAGAAGCTTATTTACAAGCTAGCAAGGAAGGTGAGCAAGGAAGATGCATCAGGACCATTTAGGATGAAGAGGGGTGCTAGAAACCCTAAGACTGATATTTCATCACTCGGTGGTGTTGTTGCAACACTCGTAACAGCGGCTACAGGCCTCTTTGTTACTAACAAAAAAATGAAAGACGAAAATCTTTTCTAATAAGCTAAAGACTCAAGTGAAAACTTGGGTCTTTTTCTGATGTCATTCAGACGAACGAAGTGAGGAAGAATCCTGCAATTTATGGGATTCCTCGTCCACTCCTCTCGACCTTGCTCGAGGTAAACTTTTCCGCTCGGGGTAAACTATCCGGTGGATTCTCTGTCGGAATGACGTATGTTCATATACTTTGTCGACATTCTGGGACTCAAGTGAAAACTTGGGTCTTTTTTTGTGGGAGTTTTGAGGATTTGAGTATGTAATGTTGGGGGGACTCTCATAGCCCCATCCCGACAGAGAGCTTGCGATTAACGAGGGAGCTTATGAAGAAAGGAGTAGGATATGCGAGCTGACAAACATATTACAAACAGACAAGGCATCCTTAGCCGAGATTGGGGGTGGATTTTTTATCGTCTTTTGCTTAGTGCTAGTTATAAAGACTACCTTGATTGATTTTGTAAAAAACATATAGTATTATTAATGAATTATGCAAAAAAATTGCAAATCTGATAATATTTATCAAAAACTAATGGAGCAGAAACGAAGGAGAGTAATATGAATAACAAAAAATCCACTATACTTGTGGCAGCTTTGTCTTTGTCATTTGTGTTGAGCACTCAGAGCGTACTCGCAGTTGAAGATCAGGCTGGCCAAGCAGGATATGTAAGTGAAACAGATAGTAGTGGGAAATCTGCTGACACTGATTTGATTTTTACTATTGACCAACAAATCAAATTATCGTCTGCTGGTTATAGTCCAGAGGAAATTATTGCACTTGATAAGAAGGCAAGGGAAGAAAAGGCAGCATTAGGCCAAGACTTTGACCTTGATAAGTTTGTTAAGGATAAGATAGCAGAAAAAGAAAATGCTGGTCTTGGAATTTCTGACCCAGTTGTTAATGATAGGGTGGGTTCACCAAGTAGCGAAGACCGAGACGCTGTAGATGCCTCTAGTAGTGCGACCTATTACAAAAAAGCCAACTGGGAAAATAAAATAAAAGATAAGTCCCGTTGGAAGGTGGAAGATGCGCAAAACCTTGTTAGAGTAGGTGGAGGAGATCCACTCCAAATGAACGACATTGATTATGATGGAATGTTTATTGATGGAAATGGTAGATATGTTATAAGACTTGTATACAAGGAAAAATCTCAAGCATTATCTGGTGTTTGGTATAGGGCTTTAATCAATTTTGGAGATTTGGATAAATATATTGATTATGACCTTTCTTATGTTTTGGGTAAGGATGGTAAGACCCAATACAAATTTGAAGATGTTCAAAATGTTGTTGGCAAGGGCTTTGATTTAGGAAGAGCTGCCGGTGATAGAACTACTAATAGAGCAAACCTACCTATAAATTTAGTTTTAAAAGAGGGCATAGATTTAAAGACTCTTGGCAATGAAAATTACATTGTTCAAATGAGAATAACTGATGGTAATTATAATAGAGTTTATGCTTATGCTCCTGGCAAGACATCTATGGACTATTCTACTTATACAAAGACCACAGCAGTTGATCTAGCAGATAAGCTTGGGACTTTATTTATCAAGGGCGGAAAACAGTCTGACCTTAATAATGCAACTAACCAAGAATTCTTTATGTCTGAATTTATTGCTAACCCAGATCAATATGATGACAAGTTAAATCTTGGTATAATTAGAACTCAATATATGGGTCAAACAAATACCATAGTAAGAGAAACAGTTGGGGGCCAGCCAATTGCCTTCACCCAAGTTTTTGATGCCAACCTAGTAAATTACTTGAAGGCTGATAAGGCTGGAAATGTTGCCTATGTTAATGTTTTGACTAATGGAAGAGTGTTATCTCCAGTTACAAAAAATGTAGGAATTCCATTAGATAAAATAAATTATTCTAAAGATCGTAAATTAGCTTATATAGTTATCGGCACAGAAGCATTCAAAAAAGATGGTGTACAGGTAGTTACCGTACCTAAACTAGACCAACACGTTATGCTTTCAGGTTTCTATATCACAGCTATCGACTACGTTGTAGATAAGGGCAAATTTGAAGATACCTTTGCAGGTAGAACTCAAGGTATCGATAAAACTAGAAAGCTTAATTATTCTATGATGTCTGGCTGGACAAACCCTAATAATGATGGTTGGACAATTTATGAAAAGGACTATGACGACGATTATGTAGTTCCAGAAGGAGATTCTTACCTAATCGACACAGGCGAGGATCCAACTGGTGGACAAATTATGCTACAAATTGGTGGCGAACAAGCTATTTTAAGAAAACCACAAGGTTACTATAATGGATACGTTTCAGGCAGTGGAGCAAATGATGCCATAGAAAAATATGCAAATGGTGTTTATGAGATAAAACTCCGTGAAGGTGCTACAATTCTACAGGGTAAAAAATTAAAACTTTATATGCCTTATACATCATCTCACGATAAGCAAGTAAACTTCCTTGAAATCCACAATGGAACAAAATTAAATGAAGGTGGAGCGACACTAACATTACAAACAAATAGAAATATCAAGATGCACCTATATAAGCAAAATGCTGGATATTACAAGTTAAAATACACCTTAAAAGATGAAACTGAAGGCAGCATAGAATTTAAAAAGGGCATAACATGGATGTTTAAGGATAAAGACGGTGTCATGACAGGAACTCCAAATAGAGCTCTTCTACCAAGTGGTGGTACCTTCTACATTGATACAACAAAATTAAAAACTGGTGCAGATATTTTTGTTGAATCCTATGACGCTAAGGGAAATAAAATTGATTCTGAAACTTCATGGTTTAAATATAAACCTCTTGAGAAATCAAAGGACAATGTAAAACTTTTAACATGGACAGACCATTCGGATAAGAAATCAGTCTTGTCAATCAACAAGTCCCTCTACACCCCATACCAACAAATATTCACCAATGATTATGCTGGAGGTAATGTTTATGAGAATCCAAAGGCATTGCCAGCTGATGAAGCTGCTTTCAATACAGATACTAAACAAATTGTCGGCTATACCAAATATGATGGTGGTAAGGTAAGGACTCTTTTTGAGGGGGGCAAAACTGGCAATTTTATTGCCAAGGTAGAAGCCGAAGCCAATGAATATGATGACAAGGGCAACCTAAAGGAACCTGATGTAAGAAAAGATATAACAATTAAAAAGGATAATATATTTGATCCTCATTTTGATGGTAATAATAAGATCTATAAGGCTTACCAATACAGGGTGGACCTTGCTAAGATGCTTGCCTACCATTCTGATGATGACAAAAAAGAACATGAGCTTAAACTTTTAAAAGATATGAAATTTGTCTCAACAGCATCAGACGGATCATCTCTTCCTTCCGACCTCTATGAGACAAGAGTAAGGACAAGGGTATTATTTGATGCAACAGACGGACAATTTGCTGATAGCAACAAAAAATCTGTAAAAATTGTTCCAGATAACGTAAAATTCTATGGCGAAGAAGGCTATGTGGCAAATGGTTTTGAGGGTGCTAATGTAGAAGCTAATACTGGGGATAAATTCCCAGAAAATCCAAAACTAGACGGAAAGAACTTCTTAGGTTGGGTTACTGAGGCAGGTAAAAAAGCACTAGGCGGCAAGGCAGTTGTTACAGCTGATAAATTCAATGCATTATCAAAAGATCAAATCTTTACTAATGAAACACCAATAACAAAACACTTAGTTGTTTATGCTGTTTATTCAGATGAATTAACAGTTACCTTTGATGCAAACCAAGGTAGATTTACTGACGGCAAGGACACAAGCAATGTCAAAGTTAACAATGGAAGCGTAACAGCACCTACACCAACAAGAGATGGATTTACTTTCAAGGGATGGGCAGCAGATAAAAATGCTACAGAAGCAGATGCCAATATTTTAAATAATATAACTGCACCTAAGACTGTATATGCAGTTTGGGAAAAGAAAGACAAAGAGCCATTACAATTAAATGATCCAACACCTGTTGAAGTAAAAGATACTAAATCCTTATCATCAGATGAAATTGACAAGGTTAAGAAGGCAGTAGCTGAAGCAAATAAAGACAAAGGCATTACAGAAGCTGACATCACAGTAGCTGAAGACGGTACAGTAACAGTTACAAAAGATGGCAAGACTGGAACATTAGCACCAGAGAAAACTGTTAAGCAAAAAGAAGTTCAAAACGAATTCAACCCACCAAAGGAACCAGTTAAAGTTGATAAGATTGGTGAGTTAAAGCCTGAAGAAATTGCAGAAATTAAGAAAGCAGTAAAAGATGCTAATCCTGATAGAAACTTCAAAGATGAAGACATTACTGTAGAGGCTGATGGTACTGTAAAAATCAACCAAGGTGGTAAGGTTGGAACAATTTCTGCTGATAAGACTGTTGTCCAAAAAGATACAATACTTGATTTGACCGCTCCAGAAAAAACTGAAGTAAGAGATACAACTAATTTAACTCAAGAAGAAAGAGATAAGGTAGCTGCAGCAGTTAAAAAGGCTAATGAAGGCAAATTAAGTGCTGATGCAAAAGTTACAGTTGACGATAAGGGTAATGTAACAGTTAAAGATGGTACTAAGAATGGTACCTTGGAAGGCAAAGACACAGTTAAGAAATTCGACAGAACAGGAAAAGAAATAAAAGCTCCAGCAAAAACTAAGGTAGCTAACACTGATAATCTTACAGATGCAGAAAAACAAGCTGTAAGAGAAGCAGTTAAGGCAGCTAACCCACACCTATATCTTAAAGATGAAGAAATCCAGGTTGATAATAACGGTGCAGTAAGCTTCCCTATGGGACAAGGTCAGGGAACTTTCACACCTGAGCAAACAATTGAACAAGCAACACAAGATGATAAAATCATAAAATTAGTAGCACCAGCAAAAACACCGGTACAAAATCTTGATCAATTAACAGCAGAAGAAAAAGAAAAAGTTAAGAAGGCTGTTAAAGATGCAAATCAAACATTATCAGATACTGCAAATATTCAAGTTGCTGAAGACGGATCGGTAGTAGTTACTGACGGAGACAAAACAGGAACCCTATCTCAAAAAGATACAGTAGTGGACGATACTACAAAATTAACATTAAATAAACCAAGACCAGTTAAGGTTAAAGACCCACAAAATGTTACTACTGAGGAACAAGCAAAAATCAAAAAAGCAGTCAAAGACGTTAACCCAGGCTTGACAGATGATCAAATCACAGTCGATGATAAGGGTAATGTGACAGTAACTGTAAAAGAAACTGTTGATAATCAAGAAGTAACAAAAACAGCTAAACTGGGTCCAGAAGATACAATCGAAAAAGATGAAACACTAAACGCTCCAACACCAGTTGAAGTAAAAGACCCATCTAAGTTAACAGACGAAGAAAAGAAAGCTGTAGAAAAAGCAGTTAAAGATGCAAATTCAACATTACCAGCAGATGCAACAATTGAAGTAGGCAATGACGGCACAGTTACAGTTAAAAAAGATGGACAAGTAATTGGAACATTAACCCCAGCGCAAACTGTTAAGAAAGCAGGAGCAGTAGTAGCCCCAGCTAACCCAGTTGAAGTAAAAAATCCATCTGAGTTAACAGACGAAGAAAAAGAAGCTGTTAAGAAAGCTGTTAAAGATGCAAATTCAACATTACCAGCAGATGCAACAATTGAAGTAGGCAATGACGGCACAGTTACAGTTAAAAAAGATGGACAAGTAATTGGAACATTAACACCAGCACAAACAGTTAAGAAAGCTAAAATCGGTGGTTCCACTGGTGGCTCTACTGGTTCTGTATTCCCACCTATTAGCGATGGTTCTGGTTCTGATGATAGTGGCGATGCTGATGAGGATAGTTCTCTTAAACCTATTGACAAGGTAGAAGTAAAGGATAAAGATAAGCTTACTGACGCTGAGAAAAAGGAAATTGCCGATAGGATCAAAGAAAAGAATCCAGGCATCAAAGATGTCGAAGTTGATGATAAGGGTAATGTAACAGTTACCAAAAAAGACGGCACCAAGACCAATGTTCCTGCAGGAGATGTCCTAAAAGAAGCAGCAAGTAAAAATCCAATCCAACCTATTGACAAGGTTGATGTGAAGGATCCTAACAAGCTTACTGATGCTGAGAAGGATGCTATTGCTGATAAGATTAAGAAGAATAACCCGACTGTCAAAGATGTTAAGGTCGATGATAAGGGTAATGTTGAGATTACTAACCCAGACGGTTCTAAAACTAAGATTTCAGCTAAGGATGTCGTAAGCGAAGCAGAGGATGTTAAGGTAGTTATACCTAAGGATAAGGTCAAGGTTAAGGATTTGGATAAGTTGACCGAGGCTGAAAAGAAGAGCCTATTGGATAAGGTTAAGAAGGCAAACCCAAATGCTATCAAAGTTGAATTTGACGATAAGGGTAATATAGTTTTAACATTTGACAATGGCTTGATGACAAGTCTTCCATACAGGAACCTAGTTACTAAGGTTCAAAAAGGTGCGGTAATGGTTCCTCACAAATCTAAGTCAGAGGGAGAAGCTCCATTGAGAAATAGGAAAGGCAACAAAGGCGCTAGAAATGTAAAGACTGGCGTGAGTGAAGTTGGTGGCCTATTCGGAGTGGTAGGAACTGCGATTGCAGGCCTATTTGTGACAAGAAAAAAAGAAGACGAAGAAGAAAAATAGTTTAACTCTATCATATTTCCAAGAAAAAACTCAAGGTGTGATGCCTTGAGTTTTTTTGTCCTCTTTAGTAAGTTGAGCAAATCAAGGAAGGGGAAAATCTACCTGCTGTGTAGGTGATAGAAATCAATCTCAAAATTTATAATTATACCTAACATAAGCTAGGAAAATATTTTTACCTAAAACTCTCCTCGGTGATTTTTTAAGCTATAGCTAAATATTTTTCGTTTTCACTCTTATTATAGTCATTTCTTAATCTATATATTTTTTTGGAGATTTTTTATTGATGCTGGTTTATGAATCATTGCATCTAAATTTCGATGGATTTTTGTATATTAATGCACAGTCTCAATTTTGTATATATAATCAAATGGATATAAAACATATTTATTATGGAATGAGTCATAAATCCCTTATTTACAAAAAACGTTTTACACTTTGAAATTCATAGGGGTCTAGAAATTTATTCACTTTTACTTACAAATAATAATAAAAATTAGCTTGATATTGGTAAAAAAATAAGTTATAATCTATCCGTTGAATAATTATTAATATGATAGGAGATGTTATAATGTTTAAAATCAATGTACCTTACGATCATACAAGTATGGAGGTCGTATTAGAAGATAAAAACTTTGCAGGAAAACTAGAAGGAAAACAAACTCACTATGTGGCTAGTAAGTCTCAAGAAGATTTGGTTGAAGATTCTCTAGATAATCCAATCGGACAAAAGAGTCTTGAGGAACTTGTAGTAGGTAAAAAGGATATAGTAATTATTAGTTCAGACCATACTCGTCCTGTCCCTTCAAAAATTATTACACCTATTTTGCTAAGAAGGATTCGCAGTGCTAACCCTGATGCTCGCATCCGTATTCTAGTGGCAACAGGTTTCCACCGTCCATCAACTAGGGAAGAATTAATAAATAAATATGGTCAAGAGATTGTAGACAACGAAGAAATTGTAATGCACGTATCCACAGATGACAGTTCAATGAAAGAAATCGGCACCCTTCCAAGTGGTGGAGCTTGCATAATTAATAAAATCGCTGCAGAATGTGATTTGTTAATTGCTGAAGGCTTTATTGAAGCTCACTTTTTCGCAGGATTCTCTGGTGGTAGAAAGTCAGTTTTACCAGGGGTTGCTTCTTATAAAACAATCATGGCTAACCACAGTGGTGAATTTATAGATGATAAACATTCAAGAACTGGAAATCTAAATCATAATTTAATCCATGAAGATATGGTTTATGCAGCAAGAACAGCAAATCTTGCCTTCATTATTAATGTTGTTTTAAATGGCAACCATGAAATTATCGGTTCTTTTGCAGGTGATATGGAAGAAGCTCACAAGGTTGGTTGTGATTTTGTAAGAGAACTTGCTAGTGTTAAAAAGATTGACTGCGATATAGCTATTACTACAAATGGTGGAGCTCCACTTGATCAAAATATTTACCAAGCTGTAAAGGGCATGACAGCTGCTGAAGCAACTGTTAAAGAAGGTGGAGTTATCATAAGCTGTTGTGCTTGTGGTGATGGTCATGGTGGTGAAGGCTTCTATCACAATATTGCTGATGTAAAAGAAGCAAAAGAATTTGAAGATATGGCTATTAACACTCCAAGATTAGAGACTGTGCCAGACCAATGGACTTCTCAAATTTTTGCCCGTATCCTTTCTCACTATCATGTAATATTGGTATCTGACCAAGTAGATGAAAAACTTGTTACTGACTTGCACATGCAACTTGCTAGAACTATGGATGACGCTTTAAAATTAGCTTTTGACATAATGGGAAAAGATGCTAAGGTAGTTGTTATTCCTGATGGTTTGGGCGTAGTTGTTGAAGAATAAGAGCTAAGGAGAGTATATGATTTCAAAATTAATAGCAGAGTTCTTAGGAACTGCACTTATGATTATATTTGGTGTTGGTGTTCACTGTGATGAGGTGCTTAACAAGGCTAAATACCAAGGCTCAGGCCACTTGTTCGCCATTACAACATGGGGTTTTGGTATTACTATAGTTTTGGTAGTATTTGGGGATGTATGTATTAACCCAGCCATGGCATTTTGTCAAGCGATTCTTGGCCTTATACCTTGGGCCTACTTTGTACCATATGTTATAGCTGAATGTTTGGGAGCGTGTGTCGGAGCCTTGATTTGCTATGTTCTATACAAAGATCAATTTGATTCATCCCTAGATGTTGACCCAGTAAAGGTAAGAAATATATTTTCAACAAACCCTATATTTAGAAACCTTCCTAGAAACTTCTTTGTAGAGTTTTTTGCAACCTTTATTTTCTTATCATCAATATTAGGTCTTGTTAAAAATCAACCAAACTTTGTGCCAATAGGTGTCGGTTTGTTAGTGTGGGCAATAGGTATGGCCTTGGGTGGTCCTACAGGATTTGCTATGAATCCTGCCAGAGACCTAGGTCCAAGACTTGCTTATAGCCTCCTACCAATCAAAAATAAAACAGATAATGACTGGCAATATGGTCTAACAATTCCTGGCCTTGCTCCATATGTAGGAGCTATTGCAGCTGCCTTATTTGCTAGGTTTTATCTAGGATTTTAGGAAAAAGCATAAAATAAAATAAGCCTATAACTTAAAAGGTTGAGTAACTTATAAAAAAATAAGCGGAATGGAATCTTAAGATAAGATTTACATCCCGCTTATTTTTTATTTATCAATATATAGCTAAGTTATTTTTGTTTGTCTGATTTATTTTAAAATCTTTGTTATTTTTCTGTTTTTGGACATAAAAAAAGGAGCCTAGTTGGCTCCTTTTGCTATTGCCACATACCTTCTTTCCCCACTTGCTCTTCCTATATAGGATGCCCAGGTGTGGTTTTCGTTTTCGATTAATTTATCGTAGTAGACTTTTTCACCGGGGTAGTAGCAGGCTACTATGGGGGCTTGAGTGGTTGGGGCTGTTCGTACGTTTGTGGCAACTTTTATGATTGCCATACCAATTTTATCTATGATTTGCTGGGCTCTTTGATGTGGCTTTGTGACTGGTCTAAAGTATCTTTCCCTTGGTGACCTTTTTAGGTCGAGGACAGATCTTAGTCCATTTTGCATGGTGGTGATGGTTACTCCGTTTGCCTTGTAGGAACAATGGATAATCCTGTCTTTGGCGAGGAAAATCCCTGTGTGTCCTCCTGCTCCTTGTGACTTTCCTTGGATACCTCTGATGAAGATGTCTCCTCGTCTTACCTCTTCGTAGGTGTATATTTCGATTAAGGCCTTGCCTTTTAGTCTGTAGAGACTTTCGGTGTTGCCGATTGCTGTGCCTTTTGGAAGGTAGGCTCCAGCTATTAACGAATAGTAGACGAAGGATGAGCAGTCATAAAAGACTGGTCCTAGTCTTTGAGGGTAGGCCATGGAATAGGCCACCCTCCCCACTTTGGAGAGGGCAAAATCAATCATTTTTTCTTGTGTCATATTCCTCCTATTTTTTGATTTCCCTCAATATCTCATCAAGCTTACCGTTGATTTGAACAATCAAGATAAGGTTCATTACGATAGGGAAACCGAGTTGTGATATTAATTCTACAATATCCATATGTCATTTTGAGGCAAAACTTACTGACTTTTCTTTATCGCTAGCAAATATCAAAGTGAGCAAGTAGAAGAAAATTTCTCAGACCTTTATTAATCTCAATTTTCCTATAAAAAAAGCTCTAGACCGATGCTAGAGCAATTTTATTTGATTTTAAAGTGAAATTATCTTCTAATAGAAAGTAGCCTCTTTCTCCTTTCTATATTTTTTAGCCGGCTAGTTATATATAGGAGGACCTACTTTTTTGTCCCGAGCCTGGTTTTTAATTTTTCTACAAGGCTTAGGGATAGGATCATTAGCAGGGTCATGGCTATGAATACTATGATAGCTGGAAAGCCAGCGAAAAATTCTATTGGCACCTTTGTTAGGTAGCCATAGTTGGCATTTAAAGTTAAATCCACAATGAAAATTATAAGGTTGATGACAAAGCAATTAATGGCTATATCCTTAACTGGTAAAGATTTTTTATAATTTACAGTTACTAGCAAACCACACGCCATGAGGACGTAGTGGTTTAGGATGTAGGTTGCGTTAGTTACATGTGGCCAAGCATAGTTAGATGGGTCTGGCACTGCAAAGGCGACGAGGGTGCCCACCAAGGCAAGGTCGGCAAAAAATGTTCTTGCCTTTTCTCTTTTCAAAAAGAAAGATAGGGGCAAGCATATACCTGCTATCCTGCAATGGTAAAGAGGAAGGCCTTCCATAATCAAAATATTATGGTCAAGGGTGTACCACCAATACAAAACGCCTTGCAAGCAAATACTAGATACTAGCAAGGTTTTTAATAGCCAAGCCTTCTGTCTAAATTGATAAACGATAAATAAAAATAATACCAAACCTAAACGGACCAAGTGCATATTAAAAGTGAACCCGGCGTCAGGTGTAGTCCTAAAAAAATAATCCATATAAATCCTTTCTTGATAATACAATATTATAACATAATATTGAGGATTAAGAAAATAATTTTGTTAAAATTCTTTTTGTAATCATATATTAGGGCTTGTAAAATTTTTAAGGAAAAATTCGCTACCATTATTTTGGGAGAAAGTTAGGTGTTTTATGTAAAACTTTGCTTTTATTAATAATATTTGTTGCAATGTTTGTGACTTAGTGTTATAATTATATCAGGAAAACGAAATCTAAAGATACTGGTCAGGTGGCTGGTTGATAATAAGGACTTTTGTTGGTGGATATACCAACACTGGTCCTTTTTTTAAAAAAATTACTTTAGGAGATTAAAATGGGAAAAGTAAACGTTAACAATGAAATCAAGACACTAAAAAAAGTTATGCTTCATAGGCCGGGCGAGGAACTTTTAAACCTTACACCTTTCTTGCTTGAAGAACTTTTGTTTGATGACATTCCAGACCTTGCCAAGGCTCAGTCAGAGCATGATGCCTTTGCAAAAATCCTTAGGGATAATGGGGCAGAGGTTGTTTACCTTGAAGACCTCATGACCGAGACCCTAGATAGCAATGAAGGTCTTCGTGAGAAATTTTTGAACCAATACTTAGAGGAAGCGAATATTAAAAACGAAAACCTGTACAAGGAGAGTGAAGCCTTTCTTAAGTCTATCAAGGATACTAAGGCCTTTGTTGAAAAAACTATGTCAGGCATCACCCTTAAGGAAATTGGTGGCTTCAAAAATATTGACAAGATTGTTAGTAACGAGGCTTACACTGCCATCTATCCAATGCCAAACCTATATTTCACCAGAGACCCATTCTCTTCTATAGCCAATGGCGTTTCTATCAATTGTATGCACACCAGGACCAGACGTAGGGAAACAATTTATGCTGACTATATTTTCAAATATCACAAGGAATTTGGTGGTACTAGAGACTTCTATGGAAGAACTTCTGGCCATTCTATCGAAGGTGGGGATATTTTAAATATCAATAAAAACCTTGTTATGGTTGGTATTAGCCAAAGAACTGAGCTTGATGCGATCAAAAAGCTTGCAACAAACCTAATTCTTGCTGACGATAATGAAGTTAAGCAAGTACTTGCTGTAAACATTCCGGTTGAGAGAGCCTATATGCACCTTGATACTGTATTTACACAAATCGACCACGATGCCTTTACATATCATCCAGGCATCATGAGCACCTTCCACGCCTATAGTTTCACTGCAAGAGACGGGGAAGTAATATCTGAGCAATTAGACAAGAGTCTCCAAGACCTACTCAAGGATGCCCTTGGCCTTGATCACGTTAAACTCATCCCATGTGGTGGTGGAGATCCAATCGCAGCTCTTCGTGAACAGTGGACAGATGGGTCTAACACACTCGCCATTGCACCGGGCAAGGTAGTAGTATATGATAGAAACAATGTTACAAACGATGTTTTGGAAAAAGAAGGCTACGAAGTTTTAAAACTTGATTCTTCAAACCTAACAGTAGGCAGAGGTGGCCCAAGATGTATGTCAATGCCACTTGTTAGAGAAGACTAAAAATTGGGTATATATTTATTGGACACTTTTAGAGAAAGAAAGAAGGAAAAATGTTTAATAATAAATATAAAAATAAACCAAATATCATATCTAGACTAGCTAAAGCAGCCTTCATGGTAGGCGCTGGTGCATATCTAGTAGTTAAAAACAAAAAAGAAGTCCAAGAAACTGTCAAAGACGCCAAAGAAAAAGCAAACAGAGTAAAAGATGATTTGATTGACGCCTTTAGTGGTGAAGAATTAAAATAAAAGATAAAAATCCGGCAACAAGGCCGGATTTTTTTGTGGGAATTTATTGATTACTGATTTTTAATTATTAAATATGGTGAAATGAATTGATAAAAAAGTTAAAGCGAGTGATAAAAAAATATCTTGGATAAAACTATTTTGCCGTTTTGTGGTATAGTATGACTAGGAGTTTAATCCTAGACTTTACATATTAAGAATAAGGGTTTTGCCCTTTTATATATTTGACTTAGAAAGAGGATTTTATGGTTGATTTTGATGATAAATTGTTTTTTGCACCTATGACGGGCGAGGTTTTGGATATTACTGAGTGTGTAGACCCTATTTTTTCCAAGTCTATAGTTGGGGCTGGAGTTTTGATGGTTCCTTCGGACTCTAAGGTTTACGCACCTTGCTCTGGCAAGGTTACTATTGTGGCTAATGGCAAGCATGGAATGGCTATAAAAAATCCTTCTGGTCTTCAAGTTTTAATCCATATTGGCATTGATACTGTGGATATGGATGGAGAAGGTTTTAAGACTTACAAAAAAGTTGGCGATGAGGTTAAGGTTGGTGATTTGCTACTTGAGTTTGACCTTGATAAGATTAAGTCTTGTGGCAAGAATATCCAATCTCCTGTTGTTATTACTAATCCAGTTATTAAGAAGGTGGATGTTCTTAGGTCTGGCCTTGTTAATTTTGGGGACGAGCTTTTTAGGATTAAGTAAGGTCTTAATTTTAAGAATAAGTTAGGAGTTGTATGAAAAAACTAATTGCAGTTGATGTTGATGGAACTTTGGTTAATAGCGAGGGGGTGATTACAGCCAGGACTCGTGAAGCTTTGATTGCTGCTAGTAAGGCAGGGCATGAGGTGATGATTGTTTCCGGCAGACCTACCTATGGCTTAAGGGAGCAGGCGAAAGCTTTGGCTTTCGATGAATTTGGCGGGATTCTTTCTTCCTACAATGGGGGCCAGCTTTATGATTTTAAGGCTGATACAATCCTTGTCAATCATCCTATGGACTTTGACCTTGCCAAGGAGATTCTCGAATTTTCAAAGTCTTTGGACCTCATTCTCATGGTTCCTCATGGAGAAGTGATTTTTACCGATGATGCGGAAAATTTTTATTCAAGTCGTGAGAGTGGCATGCTTAAGATGGAAGTTAGGGGAGTTAGGGATATCAGGGATAGCCTAGATTTTGCTCCAAACAAGCTTCTTTTTGCCCAGGATCCTGACAAACTTGATGCACCTTGTGCAAATATTAGGGAAAAGTTTGGCGATAGGACTGAGCAGGTTAAGTCTGCAAGGTTTTATTATGAGGTGATGCCTATGGGGCTTTCTAAGGGCTCTTCAATCATCGAAGCCTGTAAAATTTTTGGCATCGACATTAAAGACACTATAGTTTTTGGCGATGAAATGAACGATATGTCTATGTTTGAGGTGGCTGGCACAGGAGTTGCCATGGGCAATGCAGTAGAGCCGGTCAAAAATGTAGCTGACTTTGTGACAAAGACAAATAACGAAGATGGAATTGCTTATTATCTAGAAAAATTTGTATTGAATAAGGAGAATAAATGAATCTAATCGTAGCTCAATCAGGTGGGCCAACTTCTGTTATCAACTCATCTTTGGCAGGTGTCATTGATAGTGGTATTGATAATGATTTTGAGAAAATTTTTGTTTCAATGAATGGTATCGAGGGAATTATAAACGAGCACATTAGACTTGTGGACGCTGAGGTTTTCACAAAGGAAAATATGACCAAAAAACTTAAGGCAAGACCTGCTTCTATACTTGGTTCTTGCAGGTTTAAGCTTAATGATGACCTTGATAGCCCGGTTTATGAGAAGATTTTTAATGTCCTTAAGAAAAACGACATTGGACTTTTTGTCTATATTGGTGGCAATGATTCCATGGATACAGTTAAAAAGCTAAATGCTTACATAGCTTACAAAAACATTGAGGGCATAAACGTAATCGGCTGTCCAAAAACTATCGACAATGACCTTGAGGGCATGGATCACTCTCCAGGTTTTGGGTCTGCTGCTAAATATATAGCATCAACCTTAAGGAGCTTAAGGTGTGATGTGGATATTTACGACCTTGAGAGCGTAACTTTCGTTGAAATCATGGGCCGTCACGCAGGTTGGCTTGCTGCATCAAGTTTGATTTCTAACTACAACTACCACAAGGACTTGGTAAATCTTTTGTATATACCAGAGGACAAAATTAGTATAGATGAGCTTTTGGGAGATATCAAAGAGGCGTTAAAGACTGATAAAAATTTACTTGTGGCTATAGCTGAGGGCTTTAGGGACGTAGACGGGATTTTGTCTGAAGAAGTTTTCACCAATACCAAGGACGGCTTTAATCATCCAATTGTTTCCGGTGTTGGTCAAAGACTCGCTGATCTTGTTAGAGATAGGCTTAAAATCAAGTCTAGGGCAGTTGAATTAAATATTGTCCAGAGATCAAATACCTTGATTTCAGAAACTGACTCTAGGGAAGCCTACAAGCTTGGCTATAAGGCAGTAGAGCTTGGAACAACAAGGACTAACCTTGTGCCAGTCCTAAGGAGAAAAGAGGGCGAAGCTTACGAAGTTTACTATACAGAAGTAAGTCCAGAAGAAATTGCCAACAGGGAAATGAAAATCCCTCAAGATTGGCTAGTTGATAAGAAAACTCTAGAGAAAAAAATTCAAGCCTACGCCCTTCCACTAATAGCAGGTGAAGTTAAGCAAGTATATGAAAAAGGCATGCCAGTTTTTGTAAGAATAGAAGATTTCACTCGAGAAATTTAATAAAAAAAGACAAACCCCAGTCAAGGCTCGAAAAATAAGAGCAGGCTGGGGTTTTTGTTTCGGGGTTTGCTAAGAATTCGGATAAGTTATATTGTTTATTGTATAGATTTTATGATAATATTTAGAGTAATAGTTTGGGTAAAGATACACCCACCTCGAGGAGCAAAGCGACGAGAGGTCTCCATCGGTTTCTCTAGATGAGGTTCACTTTTTCATCGGAAATTTTTGGGTAAATTATAAAGGCTTGGAATAATAACGATGTATAAACGGAACCCTTGATATAGAGAACGATGGAGGTCTCTCACCTACCTGCGGTAGGATTCGAGACGGCACTTGGGAGTTGGGAAATACTCAGCGCCGTCCCTAATGGGAATACAGCCCGTCGGCTCGAGGAGACCACAGTGAGCGTAGCGAACTGACGAGGGATCTTATCGATTTGGGATACTGATGAACGAAGAAGTCTTCTATATAATCTTATAATAAAGATTATTCCAAATTTTCCTACTTATGGTAAGGTTCCTTGTTTATTATCCTGTAAGCCCTATATATTTGTTCCATTAGGATGACTCTCATCAGTTGGTGGGGGTAGGTCATTTTACCAAAGGATAGCCTGTAATTAGATCTTTTTAGGATATTTTCGCCAAGACCGTTTGACCCTCCGATTACAAAAACCATGTCTCTCCCAAAGCCGTCTAGCATTTCATCTTGGATGAGCCTTGCAAATTTGATTGAGTCTAGGGCTTTGCCGGCGATTTCCAAGGTTACTACAAAGGAATCGTCTTTGATTTTAGACAAAATTCTTTCGCCTTCAGCGTTTTTTACTTGGTCGATTTCTTTTTCTGACAAGGTTTCAGGAGCTTTCTCGTCAGCGACTTCTATGATTTCAACCTTGTTGTAGGAGGTCATCCTTTTTTCGTATTCGGCCAAGGCTTCTTTGTAGAATTTTTCCTTAATTTTTCCTACGCAGATTATTTTAATTAACATTAGTTTTGACTCTGGGCGTAGGCTTCGTAGGCGTCGCGAATCTTTGAGAAGCCTTCGTTTGCTAGAGTGTCTATGACTATATTTCTGACTTCATTAGTTCTTGTAAGTCTTTTTTTGTCGCCATGAAATAATTTGTCTGCCACATCTTTTAGGATGATTGCAATATCAGAGCTATTTAATTGCATACCTGCCATGTCTGCAGCGTTTTTTATTGATCTAGAAAGCTTATCTGCGTTGAATTTTTCGAGGTTGCCATTTTTTTTGACTACATACTCATCATTTCCTGAAATCATGGACATTATAGCATCTACTGACAAAGATTTCATGATTTCACCTATGTCTAGGTCTTCAATATTGTTGTTTTTTAAAAATTCTTTTAGCAAGGTTAATATTTTTTCTGTCATTATTTTCTCCTAAATTTAAAAATTCAATATCATTTCTACCTGTATTTATACCCAAAAACTTTATAAATTTATCAGGAATTATAGTGCCTGTTGGGAAGTGTTATGATTTCGTTGAGCTCCTTTGGAAGCTTTATATCTCTTTTGAGGGCGGCAAAGGAAATAGCATCCTTGCCATATTTTTTTCTGATTTCATAAAGGGCCTTGTCGCAAGATTCTTCTTTGAAATACTTGTCGCATTCGGTGAAGATATCAAGTTGGCTTCCAGAGCCTAGAGGTCTGAGTTTGGTTGCCCTGATGCCGATAGCTCTGACAGGAAGGGGCCAGTCGTATTTTTTGCAAAATAGTTTGAAGCCAGCATCAGCTAGGGTGATTGAAGATTGGCTGGCAAGTTTTAAGTCGTCAGTAAAATGTTGAGAAAATAAATCAGAATCTCTTACGAAAATTTCAACACCGTTGGCTTCAAGTCCAGATTCCCTAAGTCTTCTTGATACAGAAAAACTCAATTCTTGGATGACGTTTTTGACTTCGCCGTTATTTAAAAGGTCCTTCCTGCAAGTGGAGGAGTTGCCGATAGTCTTTATTATGTCCTCGTGACCTATATCAACGACTGGACGTATATCTTCACCATTGGCATAGGTCCAAAGATAGACCCCGTTTATACCGAGGAGGTTTTGTATAAGGCTAACTGGACTTTTGGCAAGGTCTCCTAGGGTGTAGATACCGATGTGGTTTAGTTTTGCCTTGGTTGCCCTGCCTATGCCAACCATAGCCTCAATATTTTGGGGCCAGACTTTATCTTTCCAATTTTTCTCATCAATGACAGTGATGGCGTCTGGTTTTTTCATATCAGAGCCTAGTTTGGCAAAAACCTTGCAAAAGGAAAGACCGATGGACACTGTAAGCCCAACTTCTTCCTTCATACGCCTTGAAATTTCCTTGGCAATGTCCAAACCAGACCCAAAAAGTTTGGTAGAACCAGACACATCTAGAAAACATTCATCGAGTCCGAAAGACTCGACTTGGTTGGTGTAATCGTAGTAGATTTTCTTAGCCATCTTTGAATGCTTAAGGTACTGGTCATAGTGGGGAGAAACTAATATTAGGTCTCTGCAATGGGTCATAGCCTCCCAAATTGGCATGCCAGTTGCCACTCCCATCTCCTTAGCCTCCTGGCTTTTGGCAAGGATGATTCCATTTCTATTTTTAGGATTGCCAGCCACAGCCATGGCCTTGCCCTTAAGGTCTGGGTTTAGCTTGGCCTCTATTGATGCGTAGCAGGCATTCATATCTGAATGTAGGATAATTCTCTTCATTTCGTACTCCTTGAGGTAAAAGATTTTGTAAAACATCTTGATTATTCTAGACTCTTAATGTATAATTAAGACAATAAGTGACTGTGACTTAATTATAAGACACTAAATGTCTTTTGTCAAGACATTTTATGCAATAGGAAAATAAAAAACGAGGAGAGTTATGAGTTTCGCAAGCAAATTAAAAAGTTTAAGAGAAGAAAAAAAATTGACCCAGGGAGAACTAGCTGAGAAGGTAAATGTATCCCTAAAAACCATATCCCGTTATGAACTAGGCATATCCAAGCCAAGGTATAGAAAGACCTACGACCTCTTGGCAGACGCCTTAAATACCAGCCATGACTATCTAGTCACAGATGAAGAAGACTTCATCCTTACAACTCGTGAAAGATACGGCATCAAGGCAGGCAAGGAAGCAGAAGACCTAGTTGATGGTGTGATTGGACTTATGGCAGGGGGCGAAATCCCAGAAGAAGATAAAAGGGCAATCCTAGACGCTATTTCCGAAGCCTACTATATAGCTAGACAAGACAGCAAAAAATTTAGGAACAAAAAATAATGGCCTACTCATATGATCAAATCTATGAGGACGTGCTAGACTTAATCAAAACCCATAAGACTCGTGACCCTAGGCAAATCCTTGAAGAACGAGGGGTCCACATCATCCCCTTCAAGGAAAACACCAAGCTTTTGGGCATGTATAAGATAATAATGGACAGTCGTTTTGTCTTCTACAATCCCTATGTAGACTACAGGATATTAAACATGGTCTTTGCTCACGAGTTGGGCCATGACATCTACCACCAAGCCAACGCAAAGGATACCTTGGTTGAATATGAAATTTTTGATATAAAAAGCGAAATGGAAATAGAAGCCAACATCTTTGCAGCTCATCTTTTGTTGGATGAAAAAAGGCTCATGGACGACATAATCGAAGGCTATACTTACAACGAGCTAGCCAGTATGCACGACGTAAATGTCAACCTCATGATATTCAAACTAAATGAAATGCACAGGATGGGTATGCCTATAAGAAAAGAAGGACCAAGCCAGGCAGATTTTTTTAAGGAAATTGACGGCAAAGACCTTAAAAATTTGAGGTCCTACTGATGGGCAAAAGAGTAACTGACCTAGTAAAAATAATAATAGGTTCAAAAAAAGAAATAAAAGTTGCGGCTGACTTAACAGTAGGAACTGGCAAAGACAGCAAGTATATCCTAGAAAACACAGAAGTAGCAAGGCTCTATGGCTTTGATATCCAAAAAGAGGCAGAAAAAGAAGCAAAAAAATTAATAGGCGACGATCAAAGATTTATTTTCCACCTAGACAACCATGCCAATATTGAAAAATATATAAAAGAAGGGCTTGATCTAGCCATATATAACCTAGGCTACCTGCCAGGAGGCAACAAGGAAATCACAACCAAGTATGAAAGCACAATAAAAAGCCTAGAAAAAATCCTAGACCTTTTAAACAAGAACGGCATAGCCATAATAACAATTTATCCAGGCCACCCAGCAGGCAAAGAAGAAAGCGAAAAAATTGAAAAATACCTAGCAGGAATCGACCAGAAAAAATATGGGCTAATAAAAATAGCCTACCCAACCAGACCCAATAATCCACCATACATAATTGTGGTAGAAAAGAACTAAGAGCTAAACAAAAACCACTTGCCAAAGGCAAGAAAAACAAGGCCAGTTCAATGGGTCTTTTAATTTATAAAATTTTGGGAAATGGAAGAGAAATATGAAAAACCAAATTAAAAAACTACATAGATGAAGTTGTTTTATTATATAATTAGAGGAGAAAGGTGGAAGTTATGGAAAAATTTTTGTGGGCAAAGAAAAACAGGGTGAAAAATATCCCGATGTGGCTACCTTTGCAAGTGCATTTAGCAGATACTAGGGAAGTGTGTGGTTATTTGTATAATCATTGGCTATCTCAAGGGGTTAGAGATTTGTTGATGGATTCTGTAGTAACTGATGTGGAGGATAAAGATGAGCTTCTTTTAAATTTGTGCAGGTTTTTGGGAGCAACGCATGATCTTGGCAAGGCTACACCAATTTTTCAGGTTAAAAAATCTTTTAATGGGGATTTTGAACTTGATAATTTGGTTTTGGAAAAGCTTGTAAATGCAGGTTTTAAAGACATTGATAAATTTTCCTTAACTAAGAGAGAAAATATTCGCCATAATATTAGTGGCCAATATTTATTAACTAAATTTGGGGTAAATTTTTGCGTAGCAAATATAATTGGAGCCCACCATGGTAGACCGATTTCTGAAAAGGAAGCAGATATTTGTAATTCTTTTGCTTCAAGCCTTTGCCAAGAGGATAAAACAAGCTCAGAAAGGGCGCTTTTTTGGCAAAACCTACAAAAAAGTATTTTTGATAAGGCACTTATTGGTTGTGGTTTTTCTGGTGCTGAGGATTTGCCCTTAATTTCTCAGCCTGGACAAGTTATCTTAGCTGGTCTTTTGATTATGGCAGATTGGATTACTAGCAACGAAAATTATTTTCCTCTAATTGCCATAGACGAAGTTGAGGTAAGTCCTGATAGGGTAGAAATTGGATTTAAAAAATGGCTTGATGATAGAGCTGATGCTTGGACGCCTCATTATTATTTTGATGGAATTTATAATGAAAGATTTCCTTTTATAGAAAAACCGAAAGATACTCAAAAGAAAATTTCAAAAGCGATTTCTAATACTGATGAACCTGGAATATTTATTATTGAAGCTCCGATGGGTATAGGTAAGACTGAAACAGCCCTAATAGCAGTTGAAGATCTTGCCAAGAAAACTAACCGTACTGGTATGTTTTTTGGACTACCAACTCAGGCTACGTCAAATGGGATTTTCACTCGTGTGAGAGAATGGCTCGACCATATAGAAGGGGAAAAGTCTCTTAGGCTAATACACGGCAAGGCCCAGCTTAATGATGAGTTTTCAAAACTTCCAAAAAGTAGGAATATTCATGGAGGAGATGAAGTAGGGGTTAATGAATGGTTTGCAGGTAGGAAGGTGTCAATACTCGATGATTTTACAGTGGGAACTGTTGATCAAATCCTCCTTGTAGCTCTTAAACAAAAACACTTGATGCTAAGGCATTTGGGTTTGGCTAATAAGGTTGTTGTTATAGATGAAGTCCATGCCTATGATGCATATATGTCTGTATTCTTGTATAGGGCTTTGAGGTGGCTGGGAGCCTATAAAGTTCCTGTTGTTATTCTTTCAGCGACTCTTCCAATTTCAAAAAGAAACGCTCTTTTAGAAGCTTATATGATTGGAGCAGAACTCGGTTATGATAGACTTCCAAAACCAGAGGGCTTTGAAATAAATGAAGCCTACCCACTTTTAACCTACAATGATGGGGCGAGCATAAAACAATTTGCTGATTTTAAGAAAGACGCTGGAAGATCTTACAAAATAATAAAAAAATCTAAAGGTGAAAGTGAAGACCTAGTTAGTTTAATTAAGGAAAATACAGCCCAAGGTGGGGTTGTGGGCGTGATGGTAAATACAGTTAGGAAGGCCCAGAATTTTGCCAGAAAATGTATAGAAGTCTTTGGGGAAGATAGGGTCGAGCTTTTACATTCGTCTTTTATATCTACCGATAGGTACAAAAAAGAAAAAAATTTGATAGAAACTATTGGTAAAAATGGCAATAGGCCTGATTTTAAAATAGTAATAGGCACTCAGGTAATTGAGCAATCTTTGGATATAGATTTTGATATCCTAATTACAGACCTTGCCCCAATGGACTTGATTCTCCAGAGAATGGGCAGACTTCACAGACACAAGGAAACCAAAAGACCTGAAAATCTCAAAAATCCAATGGTTTACGTCTTAAATTGTGGTGGATATGATTTTGATAAGGGAAGTAGTTTTGTTTATTCTGAATATATATTATTTAGGACTGAGTATTATTTGCCAGAAAGAATCAATTTGCCAAATGACATTTCCCACTTAGTACAGCTTGTTTATGGAGATGGGGATTTGGATTTAGATGGGGACTTACAAAAGTTATACGAAAAATATAGGGATAATCGTGATGAACAAATAGACGATAAAGAATTCAGAGCTAATGTTTACAGACTTGATAAACCTCTAAAAAAGATAGGAGATAAGAAAAATTTATCGGCTTGGCTAAAAAATTCAAATAAAATGGCAGAATCATCTGATGTTAAGGCCAATGCCCAAGTTAGGGATAGCTCAGATACCATAGAAGTAATTGCCCTTAAGGCTTGCCAGGGTGGCTATGAATTTTTTGACAAAGTAGGTACTCTTGATCCATATGATAATAAGACAGCCATGGAAATAGCAAAAAGAACTATTAAACTACCGAATGCTGTGTACTTTGATAAAGAAAATGGGTATATAATTGACAAGGTGATAGAAGAATTGGAAAAATATTATCTAGAAAATTTATCAGCTTGGGATGACCAAGCTTGGCTTAAAAATTCTTTGGCAATAATATTTGATTCAAACAATGAATTTAGGCTAGGGGATAAGGTTTTACTTTATGATGAAAAGTATGGTTTGAGCGTAAAAAAGGAGGATAAAGATGAGTGAATTTAACCTAATTGATGAACCTTGGATATCGGTAGTAACTGACTATAAGGGGACAACGAAGCTTGTAGGTTTGAGAGAATTTTTTCAAAATTGTCATAATTATTTAGAACTGGCCGGCGAAATGCCAACTCAAAATTTTGCAGTGATGAGATTTTTACTCGCCATCCTTCATACGGTTTTTTCAAGGTATGATGCAAATGGAAAGCCTTATGAAATGGTTACAATAAATGAAAAAATGCAGCAAGTTGAAAATGTTGACGAAGAGTATGAGGAAGACTACGAAGATGCCCTCATGGAAACATGGGAAAGTCTATGGAAGTCAGGGAAATTTCCTGAAATAGTAACAGACTACCTAGAATGTTGGCACGATAGGTTTTATCTTTTTGATGACAATTATCCTTTTTATCAGGTGACTAAAGAGGAAATTTCTGAATCTAAAATCAGCAAGACCAACCCAAGCGAAATCTTAGGAAAAAATATTAATAGGCTTGTATCTGAGAGTGGAAATAAGATAGCGTTGTTTTCACCCAAATATAGTTCTGACGACAATAAAGAAATTTTAGACTATGATGAGGTTGTTAGATGGCTAATATCTTTTCAATCTTATGCGAGTTTATCAGATAAGGTTAGGTTTAGTAATAAAAGCTATAAAGCTTCTAAGGGATGGCTATTTGATTTGGGTGGAGTTTTTCTATCTTCTGACAATTTATATAAAACAATGGTTTTAAATCTGGTTTTAGTCAACACCTCAAACACTGACTATAATACAAATATTCAAAACCCTGTTTGGGAATATAAGCCTAGCGAAGTTGTCAAAAAATACATGAGTGATAATCCGATTAATAACACAGCCGAACTTTATACAGCTTATTCTAGGGCCATATATATAAGTGATTTTGATTCCGAAAAGCCTTTTAAAATGGGAATTGTAAAACTACCTGAAGTTTTGCACAGTAATAATTTTTTAGAGCCAATGACTGTATGGAGATACAACAAAGATGGGACTAATAAAGGTGATTTTACTCCAAGAAAACACCAATTAAATAAGTCTTTGCGGAGATCGTTTGGTTTGATTACGGAGACTGAAGATGCTAATGAAGGAAATGAGAATACAGCAAAAAGAAAGCCTGGTATTATTGATTGGTTAAATGACGTTAATGATTATATTGGAGATGAGTTTGTAAAAATAAACGCAATAAGCATGGAAGATGATGGAAATGCTATGTCATGGGTGCCAACAAATGAAATTGTAGATAGTATATACATCGAAGCAAATCTTGTGAATGATTTGGAAGATAAAGGCTGGATATTTAGAATAAATAAAGTTGTAGATAAAACTAAATATATTGTAGACAAAATTTTTAGATCATTTGTTAATGATACTAAAAAGATTAGAAACATTGAATCAAACGAATATGTATCAAGATACTCAGAAAGCCTATATTATGAGCTTGATAAACCTTTCAGAGATTGGTTGATAAGTATTGATTATTCGGACAATAAGGATAAAAAAATAGATGATTGGTACAAGGAATTAAAGAAAATTTCAATCAAACAAGCAGAGAAGATTGTAGCTGATTCTGGACCAAGAGATTACACAGGCATAATTGAAAATGATTCTGTAAGAAATATTGCAACTGCTTTTAACTTTTTTATGGCAAGAATAAATAAAGAATTATAAAGGAGGTATAGATGGAAGATTCTAAATTAAATGTTTATAAGGAAACGGCAAAGATTCTAAGGCTTCTTGACAATGATAGGGATAAGCCAAGTACCAAGGCCATCTTTGCTAATATTAGAAATTCGATTAACAAGGACTCATCTGTTAATATGGATGCCTTGGCCTTTGTTTTTCATAATATACCAGAAGAATTTTTAGGCTCCAATAAAAATTTAAATGATTATGAGAAGGCAATCCTAACAGCTGTCCAAATGTACGCCCTCCACCAACAAGCTAAAGTGGACACTGTTTTAAAGCTTGATTATGAAGAAGGGGAGAAAAAGCAAAACCTAGGAGATGCTTTAAAAACTGCTAGAGATAAGGAAGACGATACCAAAGCACTCGATAGAAGGTTTAATGCCATGATAACATCAAGCAATTTTGATGAACTAAGCCACCACCTAAGGCAAATGATAAAACTTTTAAAAGCTAAATCAGACGTTAAGGTTGACTATGCCAGCCTTGCCGATGACCTATATTGGTTTTTGAAAAATCAAAGAGAAGGGCTAAAAATTAAATGGTCAAGATCATATTATAAATTCAACAAAAAAGAAGGGGACGAAAAAA
The DNA here is from genome assembly GCF_000156575.1 of Anaerococcus lactolyticus ATCC 51172. GTDB lineage: Bacteria > Bacillota > Clostridia > Tissierellales > Peptoniphilaceae > Anaerococcus > Anaerococcus lactolyticus. The sequence continues at coordinate 235,464 of NZ_GG666044.1, read as the reverse complement.
ATGCAAAACAAAATTAACAACAGACTATTTCTAGACATCCACGCTATCCAAACCGTACCACCAGCAAATATCAACAGGGACGATACAGGTAGTCCAAAAACCGCCCAATACGGGGGTGTAACTAGGGCTAGGGTTAGCTCTCAATCTTGGAAGAGGGCTATCAGAAAATATTTTAACGAAAATGGTGATGTGGAGAATGTAGGAATAAGGTCGCTTGAAATTGTTAGATATGTAGCTAACAAAATCGTCCAAAAAGATGGTTCAATAAGCATAGAAGAAGCCATGGAGATGGCTGATAAAACTATAAATAATGCTAAGATTTCAACTAAAGATCAGAAAGCTAAAGCCTTATTTTTCATGAGTGATAAGCAAGCAGAAGAACTTGCTCAAGCTAGTATCGATAAGGTTAACGATAAAAAAATTCTCCAAGAGATTTTGAAAAATGATACTTCTATTGATGTAGCATTATTTGGCAGAATGGTTGCAGATGATGCTTCTCTAAATGAAGATGCATCTAGCCAGGTAGCTCACGCTATATCAACCCATGCTATCCAAAGTGAATTTGACTTTTTTACCGCTGTTGACGACCTGGCTCCAGAAGATAATGCGGGAGCTGGTATGCTTGGTACAGTTGAATACAATTCTTCAACCCTCTACCGTTATGCAAATATTGCCCTTCATGATTTCTATAGGCAGCTTGCTGATAAGGAAGAAACCATAAAGGCTACTAAACTTTTTGTAAAATCTTTCGTAGAATCCATGCCAACTGGAAAAATAAATACCTTTGCCAACCAAACCCTACCTCAAGCAATAGTTGTAAGTCTAAGGTCTGATAGGCCTTTAAACATGGTAAGCGCCTTTGAAGAGCCAATTAAATCAGATAATGGCTACGTTGATAAATCAATAGAAAAACTTTTTTCTGAATATACAAAATACGACAAAATTCTTGATAAACCAATCTTTACAGCCTATTTAATTTTAGGCAATACAGAAGTAAATGAGATAGGAAAGTCAGAAGCAAGTCTAAATGACCTCCTAGAAGACTTGGGCAAAGAGATAGAAAAAAATATAGAAGCCTAGGTGATAATAGTGAAAACTATCTTATTAAAATTAACAGGACCTATGCAGTCATGGGGGACTTCATCTCGTTTTGAAACGAGGACAAGCGACTATTATCCATCAAAATCAGGGGTAATTGGGATAATAGCGGCAAGCTTTGGCTATGAACGTGATGAAGATGAGAAAATACAAAAACTAAATGATCTTGACTTTGCTGTCAGAGTTGACCAAGAGGGAGTCCTTAAAAAAGACTACCACATAGCTAGGAAAGTAAAGCCAAATGGAGAACTTGAAAGAACTTATGTAACAAACCGTTATTATATGGAAGACGCAGTTTTTGTTGTAGCTATCTCTCATGAAGATGATAAGTGGATGGAAGAAATCCTTCAAGGACTAAAATATCCATATTTCCAACCCTTTATGGGAAGACGCTCCTGTCCGTTGCCTGCAAGGTTCATCTTGGGCACAAATGAGGAAGGACCAATAGAGGCTTTAGAAAATCTTGACTGGCAGGCTGCTGATTGGTTTAAAAAGAAAAACAAAAATTACCGAGCAGATATCTATGCCGATAAGGACCTCTTGCCAGAAAATTCTCACACAATTAGAAATGACAGAGTTGTTTCATTTTCTCAAAAAGAACGTAAATTTGGACCAAGATTTGAGGCTAGATCTAGCCTAGTCATGGCAAAATCAGATAAAGACCCATTTGACGTTTTTGAAAGCTTGGAGGGCCAGTTATGTATTTATCAAGAGTAGAAATAGATATAAATAATAGAAGAAAGATGAAAGACTTAACCCATCTTGGCTGCTACCATGGTTGGGTAGAACATTCTTTTCCACAAGAAAATGATATACGTACAAGAAAATTGTGGCGAATTGACAATATTGGTGATAAATACTACCTAATAATCCTAAGCGAGTATATACCAGATAAGGAAAAGCTGGAAAAATATGGCGTTGAATCAACAACAGAAGTCAAGGATTATGATGAATTTCTTGCTTCTTTAAAAGAAGGGATTAGGGCAAAATTTAGGATAAAACTAAATACAGTTATAGCCAAAATAGACAAAGAAAATTCAACAAAACGTGGTCGTATTATGCCTGTACCTAATGAAAAATTAAATGGATTTTTAGTTGATAAGGCCCAGAGAAATGGCTTTGAAGTTAAGACTGATGAATTTGGGATAAGCAAGATAGATAAAGAATATTTTATGAACTTTGATAAAGAAGATAAGAAAAAATCGAGGAAAAATATTGTAAGCGCCACCTATGAAGGAATGCTCACAATTACTGACCTTGAAAAATTTAAAGTCGCTCTTGTAAATGGCATTGGCAAGAAAAAAGCCTACGGTTGTGGGTTTTTGACAATAATACCAGAAAAATGAAAAACATAGCAGGAGCAAAAAAGACAGACTTAACTGAATTGCCAAGGATATCTGATAGGGTAAGCTTTATCTATGTTGAACACGCAAAAATAAATAGGGTTGACAGTGCAATTACAGTTAGCGATTATCGTGGCCTTGTAAATATACCCGTATCACTTATTGGTGTTCTCTTGTTAGGACCAGGCACAGATATAAGCCACAGGGCCATGGAAATTCTTGGTGATGTCGGAACATCTGTAATCTGGGTAGGTGAAAGGGGCGTTAGATATTATGCCCATGGCAGGAGTCTTGCTAATTCCACTAGATTTTTAGAAAAGCAAGCTAAATTAGTTTCAAATAAAAGGACCAGACTCACTGTTGCAAGAAAAATGTATGCCATGCGTTTTAAAGGTGAGGACGTTTCAAACTTAACCATGCAGCAACTTCGTGGCAGGGAAGGATCAAGAATTAGAAAAGTTTACCGAGATTGCGCAAAAAAATTTAATGTAAAGTGGGAAAGAAGAGCGTATAAGGTTGATGATTTTGAAGATAGCGATCCAGTAAATCAAGCCTTATCAGCCCTAAATGTTTCCCTGTACGGAGTATGCCACAGTGTAATAGTTGCCTTGGGCATGAGCCCTGGACTTGGCTTTATCCATACGGGCCACGATAAGTCTTTTGTTTATGACATAGCTGACCTATACAAGGCAGAATTAACAATTCCTTTAGCCTTCGACCTTGCAAACAAACACCAAGAGGGAGAGGACATTGGGAAAATAGGCAGACTTAGTCTCAGAGATAGGATGGTTGATGGGAAATTAATGCAAAAAATCGTAGAAGATTTACAATTCTTAATGGATATATCTGAGGAAGAAAAAATATCCACCGAAATAATCGAGCTTTGGGACGATAAAGAAAGAAATGCTAAACATGGCATAAGCTACAGAGAGATTTAAAATGCCATTAACAGTAATAACCTTAAAAAATTCCCCACCATCATTAAGAGGTGACCTCACAAAGTGGATGCAGGAAATAGCGACAGGAGTCTATGTAGGAAATTTCAATACAAAAATAAGACAAGAACTATGGGAGCGAGTGGTAGAAAGCGTAGGAAGTGGCGAAGCTACAATGACCTATGCCTATAGAAATGAAATAGGATATAAATTTGAAACTCACAATTCAAATAAAATAATGATAGATTTTGAAGGAATCCCCTTAGTACTAACACCACAAAACCCCAAAGAAGATAAAAAAGAAAATAAACTTGGTTTTAGCAAAGCCGCAAAGATGAGAAAAGCGAAAAAATATTTCTCATTCAAATCTCAGGAACATACCAAAGCCTATATAATAATCGATCTTGAAACAACAGGACTTGACCCAATAAATGATAGGATAATTGAAATAGGTGCGATAAAAATCGGTAAGGAAAACAAAGAATATTCCTCAATTATATGGCAGGATATAAAATTGTCAGAAAAAATAAGCAACATAACCGGAATAAGCGATGAAGATATAAAAAAAGGCAAAGATGAAAAAAACGCCATAAATGAATTTATAGACTTCATAGGAGAAGATACACTCGTAGGATATAACATAAATTTTGACATTAAATTTATAAATGAATCCCTAAAGAGGCAGGAAAAACCAAAAATTAAAAATATGACCTATGATGTCATGCAATATGTAAAAAACGATAAGTTATTTCTTAAAAATTACAAGCTAGAAACGGTCATAAAAGAATATGGAATAAATAAAAATGTACCTCATAGAGCGCTGGAGGATGTGAAAATAATTCAAAAACTAATAGCTAAACTAAATAAACTTGTCAAAAGATTAGAAAATTAAAGTGAATCAAAATTCCTGAAAAAAGGATCCAGATTGGCTTAATAATGTATTTTTTTTACTGTTGTACCCGCACAAGCGGGGATGATCCTAATTTTAAAAATCAATTTAACGAACCAGGTAAGTTGTACCCGCACAAGCGGGGATGATCCTGGAAAAGCGTGATTATAACGTATGGAATGTTTGTTGTACCCGCACAAGCGGGGATGATCCTAATATAATTTAATTTATTATCAAATTTTAAAAGTTGTACCCGCACAAGCGGGGATGATCCTCTCTTGCTTCACTTCTTCCAGCATCTCCTTGGGTTGTACCCGCACAAGCGGGGATGATCCTAACACCTTCGACAAAGAAGACAGTATGTACCAGTTGTACCCGCACAAGCGGGGATGATCCTGGAATAAAAATGATTACAATTACCCAAGACACAGTTGTACCCGCACAAGCGGGGATGATCCTGATGACAATATGGACGCTTCCACCAGTAGAAAGTTGTACCCGCACAAGCGGGGATGATCCTAATTAGAAATGTTTCCTATATAGATTATAAGAGTTGTACCCGCACAAGCGGGGATGATCCTTAAAAGATGACTAGAAAAAGAGATATTAATGAGTTGTACCCGCACAAGCGGGGATGATCCTCCTCCATCTGTGCCACATTTTGGCATAGACTGGTTGTACCCGCACAAGCGGGGATGATCCTTTTAAGGAGGCAACTCCGAAATTACACTAAAAGTTGTACCCGCACAAGCGGGGATGATCCTAATTTATTAAAATGATCATTATCGTAAATCAAGTTGTACCCGCACAAGCGGGGATGATCCTCAATTTTCATTCTCATAGAATACCACATATTAGTTGTACCCGCACAAGCGGGGATGATCCCGGTTAAAGTTAAGAAGATAAATTCATATTTAAGTTGTACCCGCACAAGCGGGGATGATCCTTAAAAGATGACTCTTGATGTTGAAGCTTTTGAGTTGTACCCGCACAAGCGGGGATGATCCTTCTACCAGAAATGATTATCATCCACATTATCAGTTGTACCCGCACAAGCGGGGATGATCCTGCTATGTTAATAAACAGAATTAGAAAAAATATGTTGTACCCGCACAAGCGGGGATGATCCTGAAACAAACACTCCAGAAGGTTATCCATATAAGTTGTACCCGCACAAGCGGGGATGATCCCAGCTAGAGCCTTTGAAAAAGCCTTTATAGGCAGTTGTACCCGCACAAGCGGGGATGATCCTCAGACCAACAATCCCGATTAAAATCATAAAACGTTGTACCCGCACAAGCGGGGATGATCCTATCTGCTATTGGATCTGCTGTTTCTGCGTTCCGTTGTACCCGCACAAGCGGGGATGATCCTTCTTCCCATATCCCAAAGCCTTCCTTGCAGCAGTTGTACCCGCACAAGCGGGGATGATCCTCCAGGTTGGAAGTTTTCAAGCCTTTTAAATAAGTTGTACCCGCACAAGCGGGGATGATCCTAGATATTCAAAAATTAGATACTGTTGATTTAGGTTGTACCCGCACAAGCGGGGATGATCCCTTGCTGCTAGGCTTTTGAGGAAGGTTATAAAGGTTGTACCCGCAGACGCGGGGATGATCCTTTCTTAATATATTCCTCTGAAATTAATTTTAAGGACAGGACTTGCAAGTGGGGGAGTTCGATTTTTTATTTTTTGGGATTAAATCAGGTCATAAAGGGTATAATATTAAGGGAAGTGTTAATACTTTTTCATTTCGAATTTTTTATTAATCATTTATTTTTTCAAAAATTAATTCTCTATTTATTTTCATTTTTAATTCTGAATTTATCAATTTTTTTAATCGAAATATCATTTTGTTTTAAAAGCTAGCTTTGTTTGTGTTTTGATTTTAAGTTTATGAGTTTATAAAAATTAGGATTTTATAAAGTTTTTTTGGAAGAAGGAGAAAATTATGAATAGAGAATATTTAATAATGAGAATAGCACTGGGAGATACAACTGCTGAGGCGAATAATATCACACTCACAGAAGAGGATAAAGAGGCCATCGAGTGGTACAAAAAGGAGTCTGAGAAGGCTAAGAAAGAGGGCAAGCATATTGTTTTTTATGCTCCTGATATGGATTAGGTATTTTGTTTAGTAGGATTATTTGAGTTCAAAATATGGGAGATTGAAATGAATAGGGAATATTTGCTTATAGGTATAGCGCTTGGTGCTGAAAAAGCAGAGGATTATGATATAATACTCACAGAAGAAGAAAAAGAAAGAATCAAGAGATACCAGGAAGAAAGTGCCAAGGCCAAGAAGGAGGGGAGGCATATTGTTTGGTATGCTCCTGATGATGAATAGGATTAGAAAATATAATTTAGCAATTAAAATTTTAAAAGTAGGTTAGATCCTAAAATAAAAATGATAGCTTTAGTTATTAGTTTACCTTAGCTAAATTTAGGCTAAGACCTGTTTGGGAAATTTTTTGTAAAGTAAAAGGCATGGCCAGTTTTTTGGTCATGCCTTTTTGAATTTGTTGATTTTCAAGTTTCCAAGTTTCCTAGAAAGATATGTGGTATCTTATGGCTATGAAGCATAGGATTATGGCTAGGGGTACGAAGATGTATTTGCCTGTATAATACCAGGTATTTCCGTATTTGCTTTTTACGCTTTTGTTTACTTCGCTTAGGAGGTCTTCTTTTTTGATTATCCAGAACCATGTGATGGCTCCTATTATCCCGCTGATTGGGAGGATGTAGATAGTTACTATGTCCATCCATGGACCCCATTTTGAGATTGGTTCGATGAAGATACCTATTAGGTAAATTGTTGTGATTAAAGCGATTAGAACCATTTTTCTTTTTAGTTTTGGGAAGCTATAGACTATGGCTTCGGTTATGGTTTCTAGCATTGATTGGATTGACGATATGCCTGCAAAGACTACTGCTAGGAACAAGATAATTCCATATAATTTGCCAAGGGGCATTTCTTTTAGGGCTTGGGGCAAGACTACAAAGAGTAGTTTTGGTCCACTTGCTGGTGAAAAGCCGTAGGCAAAACATGCTGGTAGCATTACGAAGGCTGAGATCATAGCTGAGAGGGTGTCAAGTCCCATTGTGATGGTTGATGCTTTTATTACATCTTCATCATCTGGCAAGTAAGACCCATAGACTACCATTACTGTTCCTACTAGGGATAGGGAAAAGAAGGCCTGGCCCATGGCTGCGACCCAGGTTTTGATTTCCTTAAGTTTTCCAAAGTCCATGTTGAAGATAAATTTATAACCTCCAAGGGCTCCGTCAAGGAAGAATACCCTGATTGCAAGGATAAGGAAGAGTACGAAAAACAAGGGCATGATAAATTTGTTTGTTTTCTCAATTCCTTCGGTTTCGTAGGCTAGGGCAAAATACACTAGGACCATCAAGAAGAGGTGGGGAATAATTACCTTAAAATCATTTGTGGATATGCTATCAAACCAAGTGGCACTTTCAACAGTGAAAATACTTCCACTGATGGTATCAAACAAGGCTTTGATGACATAGGTAATTACTACAGCATAGCCGATTGATAAGAGGCCTACTCCTATCATTGGTAGCCACCTAATTATTTTGCCAAATTTTTCCATGTTGCGACTTTTGTAGGCTTCTTTGTAGACAACCATTGGTCCTGATTTATATTTTCTGCCTATGGCGTTTTCCGCGGCCAGACCTACCCTGCCAAAAATAAAGGCGAATAGGAGATAGGGCAATAAGAATGCCAATCCACCATTAGAACCTAATTGATAGGGAAAAGCCCAAACATTGGCTAGGCCTACAGCAGAGCCAACACAAGCCATTATAAATCCCCATAGGGAAGAAAACTTATTTCTATTTTCCATAATAACTCCAATAAAATAATTTTAAATTAATGATTAATAATCTAATTATAATGAATTTTGGGAAATATTCAAGCAAGTGCGAACTTTTAAAAATTTTTTATAATATTATTTTAAAAAATAGTTTAAAGAAGGGATAGACTTAGGGTATAATGTAACGAGTAAAGGAAAATTATGAAGATAAGAAGATTTTTTGCCCTAGTCTTTGTTTTTGCCCTATCTTTTGTGGCTAGCAAATTTGCTTTTGATTTTCTTGATCAAAGGTCGAATGCTGCTAATCATTCTAATGGAGGGACATTTGAAGACCAGGCTGTTAAAACAAGTAAAGATGAATATTTAATCCTCCTAGTTGGAGTGGATAAGGCAGCAGGTGAAGAGAATAACGAAGATTTCACCCGTACGGATACTATTATGTTGATGAAGGCCAATACCAAGGACGGCACAATTAAACTCTTGTCAATCCCTAGGGACTCCAGGGTCCTTGTGAGAAATACCTATGATAAGGTTAACCACGCCCACGCCTTTGGTGGTATTGAGCTAACTCTTCAAAGTCTTAGGAACTTCCTAGGCCTTGATATTGACTACTATGTCCAAGTTAATTACCAGGCTCTTGTAAATATTGTCGATGCCATCGGTGGTGTTGACTATGAGGTGCCAGAAGGTGTAAACATTAAAAAGTGGACTCTTAATATCAAACCAGGTATGCACCACTTTAATGGTACAGATACCATGTGGTATTTAAGGACTAGACATATCTATAACAATGGTGATATAGGAAGGGTTCATGCCCAACAAGATTTTGTTAAGGCCATGGTAGACCAAGCTGTTAAGAAATCAAATGAAATGAACCTTATGACAGTGATTTCGTCCTACATCAAATATGTAAAGACCAACCTACCAATGAGTGCCATAGTTAATTTGGTAAAAAGTATTCCAAATTTCTCATCAGATAAGGTTGAAACCTTTATAGTTCCGGGCAATGGTGCCTATATAAACAACATTAGTTATTATATACCAGATGAAAGAGGAACTTGGGATATAGTTAATGATGTATTTGCGGACTTCAAGCTTAGTAAGTGGAAGGAAGAAGATTCTGGTCTTCCTGAATCAAACCATGCAAGCATTAACCAAGAGGCACCAGTTAATATTTTCCCAAAAAATAATAATATAAATAATCAAACCTACGAGCCAAATTATAATTACGAGAATAATTACGAAAATACTTACGAAAATAATTATAATAACTCCTATGAATACCAAGAAGAACCAAAATGGGAAGAGCCTGCCAAGTCAACTCCAAAGACCAACCAAGGTCACAGGGAGAGAAGACAAGAGCCTAGTACCGAGACTTATGAACCAGCACCAAAGGCTCCTGAAAGCCCAGCACCAAAAGAGGCACCAGCAGACCCAGGCGTTGTTGAGTACGAACCAGGCTTGAATGTTGACCAACCATCAGACAGTGGCTCTGGAGAAGGTGGGGAATAGTTAGGAAAAAATATGACAAGTAGAAGACGAGAAAGAAAAGACGAACATATTGAAAATTACCTAAAGACATCTGGTTATAGCGACCCACTTTTTGAAGATGTCTACCTTGATCACAATAGTTTGTCAGACGTAAATTTTGATGAAATTGATACATCCATTGAGTTTTTAGGTAGGAAAATTTCTATGCCTATTATGATAAATGCTATGACCGGTGGTGGTGAATCAAGCGCTGATATAAACGAAGATTTGTCATCCATCTGTAAGAGCCTTAACATACCAATGGCTGTGGGCAGTCAAACAATCGGTCTCGAAGATGATGAAGCTAAAGAAAGTTTCACCCTAATTAGGGAAAAGGACATGGTAAGGATAGGAAATCTTGGAGCTGAAAGAAGTCTTGAGGATTTTAAAAATGCAGCTGGTATGATAGGTGCTCACGCCATCCAAGTCCACTTAAATGTGGCCCAAGAACTTTTTATGCCAGAAGGCGATAAGAACTTTAAGGGCTATTACGAAAACATAAAAAAATTAATCAAAAGCCTAGACGTGCCTATAATTGTAAAAGAAACTGGCAATGGTCTTTCAAAGGCAACTTGCCAAAAGCTTATAGAAGCAGGCGTAAAATACCTAGACGTTTCTGGCAAAGGTGGTACAAATTTCATAGAAATTGAAGATATGAGGGACTTTGAATCCGACTATAAAGAATTCTATGATTGGGGAGTGCCAACAGCCAAGGCGATAATTGATGCGAGGAGCCTATCCGATGATGTATTTATCATTGGTTCAGGTGGGATTAAAACTGCAGTAGATGTTGCCAAGGCCCTAATACTTGGGGCTGATATGACAGCAATTAGTGGTGAAGCTCTTAGGTACTTACTCTTAGGAAGTTATGAGGCTTGTTACGACTACTTAAAGGAAATGAATAGGCGTTTAAAAATAGTCATGGCTCTACTTGGAGTGAAGAATATAGAAGAATTAAAAAAAGTTGATTATAAGTTAACTGGCAGGCTTAAAGAGCTTGTTGGCTAGGAAAATGAAAAACGACAGGAATCTGATTATCAGAAACCTGCCGTTTTTTTCTTTGCTCAAATTTTATTTCCTTGAAAAGGAATTTTTTTCGTAAAATTTTTTCTTTAGTACTTCTGCTATTAAAGCGTAGGCTAAGGATATGCCAAACATAGAGATGAGCGCTTTTATCGGCAAGGATGTCAAGCCTAGGTAAGTATTAAGAGGGCTATAGATTATGGCTATTAGAACTAAACTTACAAGGACTATTGCAAGGATCAATTTTTTGCTTGGTTTACTTCTAAGAACTGGTCTTGCAGTCCTCACAATGAGCATTACAACCATGGCAGAGATGACTGATTCTAACATCCAACCTGTTTGGAAAAGTTGTTCGTCAGCTTTAAAGATTGCTAGCAAGACGAAAAATGTTAGGTAGTCAAAAACTGAGGATGTAATACCAAAAATTATCATGAATTTTTTGATAAAGGACATATCCCACTTTACTGGTTTTTCTAACCAAGTACTATCAACAGAGTCTGATGCAATCTGCAAGGATGGAAAGTCTGTAAATAGGTTGGTTAGGAGAATTTGCTTGGGCAAAAGTGGCAAGAATTTCAAAAATAGGCTCGCACCTGCCATTGAAAACATATTGCCGAAATTTGCGCTAGTGGCGATAAAAATATATTTTAAGGTATTGATAAAAGTTCTCCTGCCTTCTTTTATGCCGGAAAGCAAAACATTTAGGTTGTTTTGCAAAAGCACGATTGATGCCGCATCCTTGGCTGTATCTGCGGCTGTATTTACAGAAATACCCACATCTGCTTGTTTGATAGCAGGTGCGTCGTTAATCCCATCACCCATGTAGCCAACAATTTCGCCAGCCTCCTTGTAGGCTCTGATAATTTTTTCCTTTTGGTTTGGACTTATCTCAGCAAAAATGTCAACATCTAGGACTTTTTTATTAAGTTGGCTTAGGGAATAGTCCTTTAAATCTTCGCCCAACAGAATCTTTGTAGGGTCAAGACCGATTTGACTGCCGATATTTTTTGCAATTTCTTTATTATCTCCAGTAATCATTTTTAGAGAAACGCCCAGCCTATCCATCTCACAGATTACATCCTTAACGTCATCTTTGAGGGGGTCTATAAATAGGAGCAGGCCCTTAAAAATCATATCACTTGCCTTTTCTTCTTTGATATTCTCCCCATCATCTAAAAATTTATAGGCAAGGCCCAACACCCTGTAGCCTTGGGCAGAATATTTGTTAAAAAGTTCAGTTATTTGATTTTTGATTTCACCAATAGGCCCCTGGCTCTTGTCTGTTTTTTCATAGGTCTTGCAAACCCCAACAATATTCTCAAAAGCGCCCTTGGTTACCATGAAGTTTTTTTGTGCTAAGTTAGAAGAGTCATTTACAGCCACAGACAAAATCTTGTTTTCAAAGGAATAAGGGATTTCAAAAAGTTTTTTGTAAGGTGAAAAGTCAGTGGTATTTCCCTGGAGAATCGCCTCGTCAATCGGATTTTTGTAGCCTTCTTGAAAATATGAATTTATGCTTGCAAGCCTAATTAAGTCGTCAGATTTTTCTTCCCTATAATCAAGACCATAATCAAGTTTGACCTTGCCTTTGGTGATGGTACCTGTTTTGTCAGAACACATAATGGTCATTGATCCAAAATTTTCGATAGAATTGAGTTTTTTAACGATAACTCCCTCATCGGACATCCTTTTTGCACCCTTGGATAAGTTTACACTTATAATAGCTGGCAGCATTTGTGGGGTAAGACCAACAGAAAGTGCTAGGGCAAACATGAAGGATTCTAAAAATGACTTGTTCAAAATAATGTTAAATAAAAATATTAGACAAATCAAGAGGATTGTTACGTGCAAAATCAGGTTTCCAAAGTCTTTTATTCCTCTTTCAAAATCAGTGTCGGTATCTTTTTGGCCTAGGGAGGAGGTAATCTTTCCGAATTCTGAGTTTTTTGCTAAGTTTACTACAACAGCTAGGCCTGACCCACTGATGACATGGGTGCCCATCCAAAGGGAATTTTCCCTGTGGGAAAGGCTGGTAGTGGCGTCTAAAATTTTTACATTTTTCTCTACTGGAAAAGTTTCTCCAGTTAGGCTTGATTCGTCTGTTGTAAGTGCATTCACATCAATAAGCAGGCAATCAGCTGGAATCATATCGCCAGTAGCAACCTTAATAATATCTCCCAAAGTTAAGCCTGCGTTGTCAATCTCTTGGAACTTTCCATCCCTTAGGACTGTAGACTTTACACTCACACTTGAAAGGAGTTTTTTCACAGCATCTTGGGCATGGCTTTCGTTTAGGTAGCTTAGGAAAGATGAAATCATGATGATAATTAAAATAATGAATCCATCAGAATAATCTTTCGTAAAAATTGACAAAATTGCTGCGAAAATAAGGATTAGGGTAATAGGACTTTTAAATTGGGATATAAAAACCATAAATTTTGAAGAAGATTTTACTTCCTTGAGAGTATTTTTTCCGTAGTCTTCTATCCTGGTTTCTGCTTCTTGGCTGGTCAAGCCCTTTTCACTTGTCTTTAGTTGGTTAAAGATTTCTTTTTTATCATAAGACCAAAATTCTTTCATAATAGCCTCCAATATATAGAAACTATATATTTTTATGGCTAATTTTCAATTATAAATAATATTTAGATTATATCCCAAGTTGCGACTAACAAAAGCGTTAGGATAAACTAACAGGTTCCTAGCAAGATAGATTTGCTAAGGCTAAGACAATGGATGAGTAGGCGAGATTTTAAAAGCAAGAATCCTATCTTACTTGCTTTAGAAAGACACTATTTTTTTGCAAAAAAATTTGCGCTTGTAGCTCTAATGTCTTATTTATTAGTAGCGAACAAAGCCCTTCTATGTTGATTTTTAACCTCATTTACTAGATAATAGTTATAAGGAAGATAAAAGATAATCCCTGAATTTAAGAAGAGATTTTTATTTTTAAATTCATGGATTCGCATTTAAGAATGGAGAAAAATATGCTAGGAAATGACCTTTTTATTGCGACAAGTTTTATTCTCGCAGTCATATCTTTGATATGTCTCTTATTTACCCAAAAAAAGCTTCTTTTCACCGGTGCAGCTGTAGTGCTTTTTGCTTATTTTTACTATGCCAATGCCAAGTACAACATAGCAGATAACATCACAGTTCTCACCTTTATCGTGGGAATTTCCCTTTTAAGTTTGGAGCTTTTTATTCCTAGCTTTGGAATAATTGGGGTGGCAGGGCTTGCCCTTACGACTTATTCAGTGATGGATTCCTTCACAGATCCTCACACAGGAATATTTGTCATCCTTGCCACAGGCCTTGCAGTTGTCATTACTATGACAGTCTTTGTAAAGCTAGGCTTTAGGGCAAATTTATTTGATTCCTATGTTTTGGAAGGGTCTGAGAAAAATAAAAGACGACCTAGACCTAACAGGGATCTAAATAATCTTATTGGAAGTATAGGCTATACAAAGTCAATCCTAAGACCAACAGGCAGGATTGAAATTGATGGTGAAATTTATGATGCTATGGCCAGGGCAGAATTTATCGAAAAATCTAAGGTGGTTTCTGTCATAGGTGTTAAAGATGGCCACATAATAGTAAAGGAGATGTAATGGAATTTATAATGATGGGACTAATTTTTGTATTAGTCGTAGTATTTTTTACAATGGTACCAGTTGGTCTTTGGATCACAGCGAGGTTTTCAGGCCTTAAGATTTCTATGGCAAGCTTAGTTGCGATGAGATTTAGGAGAGTTTCTCCATCTAAAATCGTAAACGCCATGATTAAATCCCACCAAGCAGGCATCCACATTGCCACAAATGACCTTGAAAGCCACTACCTTGCAGGTGGTAATATCAACCAAGTTGTTGACGCCCTAATTGCAGCAGAAAGAGCAAATATCGATCTTTCTTTCGAACAAGCCGCAGCTATTGACCTTGCAGGTCGTAATGTGTTTGAGGCTGTTCAAGTGTCTGTAACCCCAAAGGTTATCAATACTCCAACCATAGCAGCTGTTGCTAAAAATGGTATAGAGGTGAAGGTAATTGCCAAGGTTACTGTTAGGGCCAACATCGAAAGGCTAGTCGGTGGTGCAGGTGAAGAGACCATTATAGCTAGAGTTGGCGAAGGTATAGTAACCACAGTTGGTTCTTCAGAAACCCACGCAGAAGTTTTGGAAAATCCAGACAACATTTCTCAAACTGTATTAAACAAGGGACTTGACTCTGGTACTGCCTTTGAGATTTTATCAATTGATATAGCAGATGTGGACGTAGGAAGAAACGTCGGCGCTGAACTTCAAAGAGACCAGGCAGAAGCTGATAAGAATATCGCCCAAGCCAAGGCCGAAGAAAGACGTGCCCAAGCTATCGCCCTTGAACAAGAAAATAGGGCCAAGGTTGTGGAAGCAGAAAGTGAAATCCCACTTGCCATAGCTCAAGCCTTCAAAGAAGGAAATCTTGGAGTAATGGATTATTACAACCTTCAAAATATCAAGGCAGACACAAAGATGAGACAGTCAATCTCAAACGATGAGGCTGACCTAGATGGCAAATAAAAATAAGTCTTTCTTATCTTTTTTGGAAAATCTCGCAGAAGAGATTCAAGTAGAAAGCGAAAAGAAAGGTAAAATACAAAACCCCTTTTCCGAAGTTAAGAAAAGTCCAAGGAAAAAATCCCTAATTGGCTACCTAAATGATTTGCTAGAAAATATGGAAAGTGATTTTGGATCATACCAAAGTCAATCAAAACCAGATATAGAAGCCCAAAGAAGGTTAAAATCAGACCTTAGGACAAAACACGCAGAAAAATTCAAAAAACCTGAAGAGGGAGACACAGCTGCCCTAAAGAGACTAAAAGAGGCAGAGCAAAAAGAAAAGACAGATAAGATTAGAGAAGAAATGGCGAAAGAAAAAAACAGAAAAAGGCTAAAGGATGCCATAATAATGGCAGAAATCCTAGGCCCGCCAGTTTCTAAAAGACGCTAGGAGAAAAATATTAAGGAATTTTTAGAAATAGAAGAGCCGGGAAGAATTATTTCGCTTTTTGGCAATTTTGATTCAAATAGAAAATATATAGAAGATAGGTTTGACGTTAAACTTAAGCTTAAGGACAATAGTTTAGAAATAAATGGCGAAGAAGGGCATGTTGACCTTGCCAAAAAGCTAATTATCCAGCTTTTATCCGAGCTTAAAAGAGATGGAGAGCTTAGCTTTCAAAGATTAAAATACGATGCAGATATGCTCGAGAGGGAAAACAAGGATGTGGTTAAGGCTCTCCTTGACCATGTGATTGTCACAACAGCCGGTGGCAAGCCAATTAAGCCAAAGACCTTGGGACAAAAATCATATATAGAAAAGATTTTGGCGAATGATATTGTTTTTGGTATCGGTCCAGCAGGTACAGGTAAGACTTATCTTGCCGTAGCCATGGCTGTGCGTGCCTTTAAAAACAACGAAGTAAATAGGATTATCCTCACCCGTCCGGCAGTAGAAGCGGGCGAGAGCCTAGGATTTTTGCCGGGTGATTTGCAAGATAAGGTTGACCCATACCTAAGACCTCTTTACGATGGGCTTTTTGAAATTTTGGGTTTTGAAACCTACCAGGCCCTTGTAGAAAAGGGCATTATAGAAGTCGCTCCCCTTGCCTATATGAGGGGAAGGACCTTGGATAATTCTTTTGTAATTCTTGATGAGGCACAAAATACAACCTACGAGCAGATGAAGATGTTTTTAACCCGTTTGGGTTATGGTTCAAAGGCGATAATTACAGGTGATAAGACCCAGGTTGACCTCCCTCGTGGCAGGAAGTCTGGTCTTGTTTCAGCCAGTCAAATCCTAAAAAATGTTCCGGGAATTGATTTTATGAGTTTTACTTCAATTGACGTTGTCCGTCACCCACTCGTCCAAAGGATAATCGATGCCTATGAAAAGGATGATAGGATGAGGGAAGAAGAAAGAAAGAAAGAAAAAAGAAAATGAATCTTCTGTTAGCGAATGATACAAAGAATGATTTGGACCTTGACCTTATTAGGGAAAGGGCAGAAAAAACCATAGAAGAAGTCCTAAGGGTAGAAAATTTTACAGAAAATGCTGAAGTTTCTCTATCTATAGTGGATATGGAAACCATCCATAGGCTCAATAAGGAATACAGGGAGGTGGATAGACCAACTGACGTCTTATCATTTCCAATGGATGAAGAAGGCTATGATAATGAGGGAAATTCTATTTTCCTTCTGGGAGACATAGTTATTTGCCTGGATGTGGCAGAGAATCAAGCAAAAGATTTTGGCCATTCACTTGAAAGAGAGATGATGTATCTTATTTGCCACTCAACCCTCCATCTTTTAGGCTATGACCACATAGAAGAAGATGACAAGCTAGAGATGAGATCTAGAGAAAAAGAGGTTATGAAAAACCTAGGAGTTTTTAAATAGATTAATGGATAAAAACTACGACGAACTTAAAGAAAATTTAAAAAAAGAGATTCTTGATGAGTTGAAAAAAGGCGAGGGCGAAGACTTTGAGCCCCTTAAATTAACTCACGGGCAAAAATTCTTGAAAGGTTTTGACTATGCCTATGAGGGGCTGGTTTATGCTATTAACCACGAAAAAAATATGAAATTTCACATCCTAGCATCAATCCTAGTCCTAATCGCATCTTTATTTTTCAACCTATCTAGGGTTGAGATGATGTTTTTAGTATTCTCCATTGCCTTTGTTATTGCCCTTGAGCTTTTAAATACAGCCTTAGAAGAGGTAGTAGATTTGGCAAGTGGGGGTAAGTTCTCAAAACTTGCCAAGGCAGGTAAGGATGTGTCAGCAGCTGCGACCTTTGTTGCAGCCTTGAATGCAGGCTTTGTCGGCTATCTAATATTTTTTGACAAGTTTTTAAATTTTTATGATTCAGTAATCCTAAAAATTGCAAGACGACCATCGCATTTGGCTTTAATTGCCATATCTCTGGTAATAATTTTGACAATTTTTCTTAAGGGAGTTTTCTATGAGGGCCACGGCACAGCCTTTAAGGGTGGCTTTGTTTCAGGCCACACATCTGTTGCCTTTTGCCTTGCAACTGTTGGGATTCTTATGGTGAAAGAACCCTTGGTAAGGCTTCTTCTTGTAGTCCTTGCCTTAATAGTTGCCGAGTCTAGGTACGAGGCTGATATCCACTCTGCAAGAGAAATTGTGAGAGGAGCCATTCTTGGTACATCCATGGCTATGGCTATATTTGGGATATTTTCATGATTAAGGATTTAATAAAAAAAGCCTTAGACCTTAAGGAAAGGGCCTATGCACCCTACTCAAATTTCCATGTGGCTTGTGTCGTAATGACTAAGTCAGGCAAGATTTTTGAGGGTGTAAATGTAGAAAATGCTGCCTATTCTCCAAGTCTTTGCGCTGAAAGAAATGCTCTTTCTACAGCCATTACCCAGGGGGAAAGAGATTTTGCCTACATAGTGATAACTGGCGATAGTGACTACACCTATCCATGTGGAGTTTGCAGACAATTTATAAGAGAATTTGCAGATGGTGATACGAGGATAGTTGTGGCAAAGGATTCTGAAAACTACAAGACTTATACCATCGAAGACCTCTTGCCAGAAAGTTTTAGTAAAAAGGATTTAGAATGAAATCAGGATTTATATCAGTAGTTGGTAGGGCAAATGTTGGCAAATCGACTCTTATGGAAAAAATTCTAAAAGAGAAGATTTCCATCATTTCAAATAAGCCTCAAACTACCAGAGATAAGATAAATATAATATATAACGACGAAGATAGCCAGCTTATTTTTATAGATACGCCTGGCATCCAAAAGCCAAGAAATGTTCTTCAAGAAAGACTTTTAAGTTTTTCTAAGGATTCCTTAAATGAATCAGACGTCGTAACCTATGTGGTTGATGAGTCTAAGGAGATTGGCAAGCTTGATCAGATGATAATTGACGAACTTAGAAAAGTCAGAGTTCCTATAATTCTTCTTATAAATAAAATCGACCTTTTAAATGAAGAGGAAATTGAAGAGATAAAAAATCTTTATGAAGAGGTGGGACTTTTTGATAAAATAATAGCCATTTCCGCCTTGGACGATACCAATGTGCACACCTATATAGATGGGGTAAAATCCTACCTAGATGATGGCCCGGCCTACTATGACAGGGACATGATCACCGACAAGACCGAGAGGTTTGTGGTTTCGGAAATCATCAGGGAAAAGGCCCTAAGACTTCTTTCAGAAGAGGTCCCTCATGGTCTTGCAGTTAGGATTGATGATTTTAAACAGAGAGATGACAAGCCTCTAATAGATATAAGGGCAACAATCATTGTGGAAAAAAATTCTCATAAGCAGATTGTTATCGGCAAAAACGGTAAAATGATAAAGCAAATCGGCATTGACGCAAGAAGCGAGATAGAGACCTTTTTAGATAGCAAGGTCAATCTCCAGCTTTGGGTCAAGGTAGAAAAAGATTGGCGCAAGAAAGAAAAGTTGGTGGATAGGTTTGGCTACGGCAGACCTTAAGAATATAAGGGGCATAGTCCTCAGGGAATTTAATTACAAGGAATCTTCCAAAATTATCGAAGTTTTCACAGAAACCATGGGCAAAATTTCCATATCTTGCCAGGGTGTTTTAAAGAAAAATTCTAAAAACTTAGCCCTTACAACCAGGTTTATCCTAGCTTCCTTTGACCTATATAAGTCCGGCAAGGAATTTTATGGTTTGAGGGAGGGAATTGTTTTAAATCCCTACTACAAATCAAATAAAAATTTTGATATAATATTATATAAATCTGCAATCTGCGATTTATTACTTAGGACTATTGATCATATCCAGATCGGAACGGTTTTTACCCTCCTTACAAATAGCTTTGATGCCTTCGAAGAGGCGAAAAAAAACCAAGTGAATATATTTTTAGGCTTTCTTCTAAAATATATTTCATTTTCAGGTTTCAAACCAAACTTTAAAACTTGTGGCATATGTGGTAAAAATATAAGGGGTAAATACTTGTATTTTTCACCAAGTGAGTCATCAGCAATTTGTGATGAGTGTAAAGATCAGATTTTTGATAGGGTCTTTATGACCTATGAAGAATTTGTGTATTTCAATAAGCTTCTTTATACAAAATCTGAAGAACTTGAAGATATAAAATTGGTAGAAGCTTATCCAAAAATTGGCAAAATAATAATAGACTATTGCCTAAAAAACCTAGACCTTGCGACCTATCCGTCGCTTGAATGGGTCAAAAAGGCGCTCGAAAGGAATGTAAATGTACTTTGAAGATTTAATATTAAAACTAGAGGAGTATTGGAAAGAACAAGGTTGTTCGGTCATGATTCCATACGACATCGAAAAGGGTGCAGGAACTATGAACCCTCACACATTTTTAAGGGCTCTTGGTCCTGAACCATGGAAGGTTTGCTATGTTGAACCATCCAGAAGACCTGCAGATGGTAGGTACGGGGAAAACCCAAACAGGCTTTACCAACACCACCAGATGCAAATTTTGTTAAAACCAACTCCATCTAATATCCAAGATTTATACCTAAAATGTCTTGAAACCATAGGCATAGATCCAAAAAAACACGATATTAGGTTTGTTGAAGACAACTGGGAATCTCCAACCCTCGGTGCTTGGGGACTTGGTTGGGAAGTATGGCTTGATGGAATGGAAATTACCCAATTTACATATTTCCAACAAGTAGGTGGTATCAACTGTGCCCTTGAAAGTGGGGAGATTACCATTGGCCTTGAAAGAATTTGTATGTACCTTCAAGACGTTGATAATGTTTATGACATTAAATGGTCAGAAAACCTAACCTACGGTGATGTTTTCAAACTTCCAGAATATGAAAATTCAAAATATTCTTTCGAAGATGCGGATAATGAAACCCTAGAAACCTTATTTAATATTTATGAAAAAGAAGCAGAAAGGTTAATTGAGCTTGGTTTGATTTATCCAGCCTATGATAATGTTCTAAAAACCAGCCACACCTTTAATACCCTTGATGCCAAGGGAGCAATTTCTGTTTCAGAAAGAAACCACTATATCAAAAGAGTTAGAGACATATCAAGTCTAGTAGCCCAAAAATACATTGAAAAAAGAGAAGAGCTTGGCTTCCCTCTCTTAAGAAAGGAAAAGCATGCATAATTACCTATTAGAAATTGGAGTAGAAGAAATACCTTCAGATTATGTCAAAAATACCAAAATCCAATTAAAGGAAAAATTTGAAAAACTTTTATCTGAAAATAAATTATCCTACGAAGATGTAGAAATCGAATCTACCCCAAGAAGATTTATGGTCCTTTTAAAAAACGTGGCAGAAACTGCCCAGCAAGAAGTGATTTCTGTTAGGGGACCAAGTGCAAAGATTGCCTATGATGAGGATAATAATCCATCAAGAGCTCTTCTTGGCTTCCTTAAGGGCCAAAAGGCAGAGCTTTCTGATGTGATTATCAAAGAGCAAAAGGGCGAAGACTACGTCTTTGTTGAAAAGAAGGAAAAAAGCAAGTCCTTAGAGGAAATCCTAAAAGAAAATGTCTATGAAATTGTAAAATCAATTTCTTTCCCAAGATCAATGAGGTGGGGAGGTAAGTCAATCAGATGGGCCAGACCAATCAGGTGGTTTGTTTCATTATTGGATGATAAGGTTCTCGATTTTGATGCTGAAGGCATTGAAGTAGGTAACATTACTAAGGGTCACAGGACACTTGGCTCTGATAAGATTGTTATAGAAAACATTTCAGAATATGAAGCAAAACTAAAAGAAAATTACGTAATTCTAAGGGGTAAGGACAGAAGAGATATTATCCTTAAGGGGCTAAATTCTGTATCTAGCCAAGTTGGTGGTGAATATATGAAAGACGAAGACCTCCTAGATGAGGTAGTAAATATCGTTGAATATCCTACAGTCCTAGTTGGTGAAATTGATCATTCCTACCTAGAACTACCTAGGGAAGTAATTACTACTCCTATGAAGGACCACCAAAGATATTTTCCTATCCTTGATGATAAGAAAAAACTTCTTCCTTATTTCTGCCTAGTCAGAAATGGGGATGACTATGAAAGTCAAAATGTAATTGAAGGAAATAAAAAAGTTTTAGTTGCAAGGCTTGAAGATGCTAAATTCTTCTATGACCTAGATGCAGCTAATACATTAGAATCTTATGTTAAAGACCTTGATAACCTTGTATTTTTTGAAGGCCTTGGCAATATGGGTCAGAAAACAAAAAGACTTGTTGAGCTTGCGACAAGCTATCAAAAAGAACTAAGTCTTGGTGACGATATAGCAGAAGATGCTAAAAGAGCAGCCTACTTGTCAAAGGCAGACCTTGTAACAAGGATGGTTGTAGAATTTACTGAGCTTCAGGGAACTATGGGTGCAATCTACGCCCTAAATTCTGGCGAAAACCAAAGAGTAGCCACAGCTATCAAGGAACAATACCTACCTAAAAACCAAAATTCAGAGACACCTAAATCTGTAGTAGGCATCCTACTTGCCATAGCTGATAAGATGGACTCCATAGTTGGTCTTTATGCTATAGAAAATTATGTAACAGGTAGTCGTGACCCATTCGGTTTAAGAAGGGCAGCCCTTGGAATAATTAATATAATCTTAGAAAATGGTATCGACGTTGATATCAAAAAGTTAATAGCTGAGGCTCTTTTGGTTTATACAGAGATTAACGCCCTAGCCTTTGACTACGATAAAACCATGGATGAGACCCTAACCTTCATCAAAGATAGGCTTAAAAACAAGCTATTAGATGATGGCTACAGGTATGATATCGTAAATTCAGTAATAAATACAAACTTCACAAATATTTTGAAAATGAGTGAAAAAGTTAAGGCTGTCAGCGACTTCATAGGAGAAAATGATGATTCGCTTTCATATTTAATTAGGATAAACAACCTAACCAAGGAAAGTGAAGATAGAGAAATCAGAGAAGACCTCCTTGAAACAGACCTTGAAAGAAAATTCTACGAGGAAATAACAAAACTCGAAAACTTTGGTCTTGTAAGCAGCGCTGACTATAAGAAAGAATTAGAAAATATCCAAGCCACAAGCTTAGTAGGAAATGACTATCTAGACAACACAATGATAAATGTAGACAATGAAGAAGTTAAAAATAATAGGCTAGCCATGCTAAACTTACTCAAGAGAAGAATGGCTAAAATTTTTGATATTTCTGAGATAGTAAGATAGGAGATAGTGATGGAAGATGTTTTAACGATTGTAATTATAAGTGATTCGACAGGAGAGACTGCAATCAACTATATAAAATCCGTTACCAGCCAATTTCCAGACCTAGAAACAAGGGTAATTAGAAAACCGGATATAAGTAGTAAGGCTGAGCTAGATATAATTATGGATGGCCTAGATAAGGAATCTGTAATTGTAATGACAATAGCGAATAAGGACCTAGCCCTCCACCTAAGAGCTAGGGCAAAAAAAGAAAATATAATTGTGCTTGACATCCTCTCCTATGGTATAAATAAATTTGAAGAATTGACAGGCATGAAGGCAATCAGGCAACCGGGTCTCACAAGGACCCTATCTACCGGCTATTTCAATATGATAAATGCTATAGAATTTGCTATTAAATATGATGATGGAAAGGATCCAAGGGGATTTTTGGACTCTGATATAGTCTTAGTTGGCGTATCCAGAACATCAAAAACTCCCACAACCATGATCCTAGCCACTAAAAATTTCAAGGTATCAAACCTACCCCTCTTGCCAGAATCAGAAATCCCTCAAGAACTATTCGAGGTTGATCCTGACAGGGTAATAGGTCTTGTAATTGATCCAGATAAACTTTCTAACATCAGGTCTCAAAGGACAAAAACACTTGGTCTAATGGGAGAAAGTAAGTATTTTGACAAGGAAAGAATCAAATACGAACTTGACTATGCCATGGAGGTCTTCAAAGACCTTGATTGCAAGGTAATAGATGTAACAGAAAATACAATCGAACAAACAGCTACAGAAATTATCGAATATTACTTTGAAAAATTCCCAGAGGAAAGGGAAGAAAAGAGCTAAGACTCAAGAAGGGAAGACTATGTCAAAAGAAAAAATCCTAGTATTAAATTTTGGTGGTCAGTATGACCAACTAATTGTAAGACGTGTTAGGGAAATGGGTGTATTTGCAGAACTACACGAATGCGACACCGACCTTAAAGATCTTGATTTAAACAATCTTGCAGGAATAATCCTAACAGGTGGTCCACAATCAGTAAACAACGAAGAAAGCCCAAGGGCAGATGAGAAAATCTTTGACCTAGGAGTACCAGTATTGGGTATCTGCTATGGTCACCAATTTATAAACTTTGTATTTGGTGGGGAAGTTGAAACACCAAACCTCGCAGAATATGGAAAAACAGAATTACAAGTAGACACAAATTCAGAACTATTCAAAAATATTCCAGAAGAATCAATAATCTGGATGAACCATAGAGATAGGGTAGCAAAAATTGCTGATGGCTTTAAGGCAACAGCAAAGACAGCAAATACAGAAATTGCAGCCATGGAAAATGATAAAAAGCAAATCTATTCTGTGCAATTTCACCCAGAAGTAGTTCATTCTGAATATGGCAGGGAAATCTTAGAAAACTTCGTATTAAACATATGCCAGGCAGAAAAAACTTGGAAAATGGCAGACTTCGCCACAGAAATTATAGAAGAAATCAAAAATAAATACGCAGGCGAAAAAATGATCTGCGGCCTATCAGGTGGGGTAGACAGCTCTGTTGCAGCAACCATAGTCTCAAAAGCAATCGGAGATAAGCTCCAATGTATCTTCGTAGACCATGGACTACTCAGAAAAGATGAAGCCAAATCTGTAATGGAAACCTACAAAAATCTTGGCCTAAACGTCAAAATGGTAGATAAGTCTAAAGAATTTTTAGACCTCCTAAAAGGAGTATCAGACCCAGAAACCAAGAGAAAAATAATCGGCAACCACTTTGTTGAAGTATTCGAAGAAGAAGCCAAAAAAATTGGTGGAGCAAGCTACCTAGTCCAAGGCACCATCTACCCAGACGTAATAGAATCTGGAAAAGATAAGGCAAGTGTCATCAAAAGCCACCACAATGTAGGTGGTCTACCAGAAGACATGGACTTCAAAGGTCTAGTAGAGCCACTAAGAATGCTCTTTAAAGACGAAGTAAGAGCCGTAGGAGAAGCCATAGGCATCCCACACGACATGGTATGGCGCCAACCATTCCCAGGACCAGGCCTCGGCATCAGAGTCATGGGAGACATCACAGAAGACAAACTAAGGATAGTCAGAGAAACCGACGCCATCCTAAGAGAAGAAGTTAAAAACTTCGGCTTAAATGAAGACATATGGCAATACTTCACAGTATGGACCCCAATTAAAACCGTAGGAGTAAAAGGCGACGCCAGAAGCTACGACAACGTTGTAGCCATCAGAGCCGTCACCTCCACAGACGCCATGACAGTAGAAGCCGCCAACCTCCCATACGACCTCCTTCAAACCCTATCAAACAGAATGATAAACGAGGTAGAAGGAGTAGGCAGAATAGTCTACGACATAACCAGCAAACCACCAGGAACAATTGAATGGGAATAAATATATAAAATGATTTGAATGGGAAACTCTAAATTTCAACGTTTTTAAATGATGAAAGTCAATGAAATCAAATGAATTGATATATAGATCCCTGCCAAAATCCTGCCAAGGATTTATAAAATTGAGAAAAACGTAGTTTTTTACATTGCGTCTTTTAGCATTTGATATAGTAAGTATAATAAAATGACTTGCTATGTCAAATGCTAAAGGACGCTTATTTTGAATGCGAGAAAATGTACGCTTAGACGAATTTCAACCGAAAATCTATGATTTGAATTGAATTTCGTCGTAAGTTCAGTATGTAAAAAATGTTAAAAATTGGTATATTATAAGAGATAGACACAGGATTATAAATTAGAGTGGAGAAAGCATGCAAAGGCACGATATAGTTAATAGAATAGGCAATGAATATAAAACATCTAATATTGAGGGCGGCGAATTCTCATATGTTAAAGCAGCTGGTTCTAGGGACAAACTAGTAAATTTACTAGGATATACTCCTGATCATTTTAAACTAGATATTAGATTTGAAAATAGAGAAAGAGGAGTTGTTGTTCTAGTAGAAACAAAAGCTGATTTTGTTGAATCTGATAAAGAACAACTCAGACAATATGTTGATGAAGAAAAAGTTTTATTCAATACTAAAAAAATAATTGCTATTTTGGCTAATACAAATAATGATAAATTCAAGATTTGGAAAAACAAAATATCTGACGAAACATTACTTAATAATGAAAATGTCATCGATACTATGGAGTATTACACTTCATTATTCAATGCAAGCAAACAGAATGACAGGGAAAAAGTTTTAAAAAACACCTATGCACTTAACGAACTTTTACATAAAAAAGACATACCCGAAAAATTAAGAAGTCAATTTGTCGGTTCTTCTTTGTTATATATAAAAGATGTGGTAAAACAAAGAGGTTTCATAACAATTGATGATAAAGCGGTAGAAGAGTTAAGGGATTATTGGTCTTACAATAAACCGTCTGGAATTATAGGTTCAATTAAAGAAACTCTTGAGAATTTATTGGATGGATCAGATAATAAAGCAAAGAAGATAGAGTTGCTTCAAAAAAACGTATTGAATAATCAAAAAGTTAAAGCCTTGGATATAAAGGATTGGGTAGGAATACTATCATATATCTTAGAAAATATTTATGCTTATATTGATGAAGACTCAGACGAAGGTCAAGATATACTTAATTTATTTTTCATAGCATTTAATAAATACACAGGGAAAGATGATAAGAATCAAGCATTCACACCCGATCATATTACAGAGTTTATGTGTAGAATAACAGAAGTGGACAGGTATAAAAGGGTATTTGATGGTGCTTGTGGTTCAGGGTCTTTTTTAGTACAAGCAATGGTTAAGGAGTTAGCTGACTGTGATAAAGCACGAATTACAGATGCAGAAAAACAAATTTTAAAAGAAAATATTAAGAAAAACAATATATATGGTGTTGAAATTGAAGAAACAGCGTTTGGTTTATCAACTACTAACATGTTAATTCACGGTGATGGTAACTCCAATATAAAATTAGCTTCTTTATTTGATAGTGAGGAATTTTTTATTGAAGCAAACCCAGATATTGTTTTAATGAATCCTCCTTACAATGCTAAGCCTAGAACGATACCAGGAAAATACAAAATAGGCTGGAAACCTAATCAAATAAATGGGAAAGAAGATCCTAGCAAAGGATTTTCGTTTGCTGAATTTATTTCAGATTGTGTTAAGAAGATTAATATTAATAGGGTAAATGATGGAAAGGCCAAGAAAGAAGTAAAGTTAGCTATACTATTACCTGTATCAGCTGCCATTGGTTCAAATAATATATTAAAATCAGCAAAAGAAAAAATGTTAGAAGACAATACATTAGAAGCTGTTTTTACCTTACCTAATGAAGTATTTTACCCTGGAGCATCAGTATCTGCTTGTTGTATGGTTTTTACATTAGGAAGACCACATATTTCGGCTGATGGTAGTATAAGAGAGACATTCTTTGGCTATTATAAAGATGATGGTTTTATAAAGCGAAAAAATCTTGGAAGAGTCGAACAATTTAGTAAAGAAGATGAATCTTTATGGAAAAAAATTGAAGAAAAATGGCTAGACTTATACAGAAATAAAAAAGTAGTTGAAGGCTTGAGTGCAACTGCAAAGGTGGATCATAATGATGAATGGCTGGCAGAAGCATATATGAAAACCGATTACTCAACTTTGACAGAAGCAGATTTTGAAAAAACTATTAGGAACTATTATGCATTCCTTATAAAAGATGGGGTAATTTAAGATGATTGAACTTGATAATTGGAAAGAATTTAATGTTGGAAAACTATTAAATCCACAAACAACTAAATTATCTATTAAAAATGATTTAGAAGAAGGAAAAGTTCCTTTCATTTCAAGAACTGGACTTAATAATGGTGTTGATTGTTATGTTGATGTGTCAAATGATAGAATAACGAAAGGAGATTGCATAACAATAGGGGCAGAAGGGGTTATAGCATTTTACCAAAGATATGATTTTGCTACAGGCAACAAAGTTTATACGTTAAGAAATCCTAAAATGAACGAAAAAAGTGCCCTATTTATATGCACAGTATTAAATTTAGAAATTTTCAAATATTCATATGGTAGAGCTAGAGTATTGAATAAATTAAAAGACGAAGTTATAAAATTACCTGCAAAAGTTGATAAAAATGATTGTTTTGTAATTGATAAAGATAAACAATTTAACAAGGAAGGATATATTCCTGACTGGGAATACATGGAAAATTTTATAGAAAGGCTTGAAACCAGAGAGAGAGAGAGAGTCAAAGCTCTATTAGAGATTCTTTAATAACAAAAAATTATAATAATATATCGTATAATCTTAATATTGATTTATGGAAGGAATTTAAAGTTAAAGACATATTTAATGTAAAATATGGTGTTAATCTTGAGCTAAATAAATGTATAGAAGTAAATAATGGTATTAATTTTGTCTCAAGAACAGCAGAGAACAATGGCGTTTCTGCAATTGTAGAATTAATTGATGATGTAATACCACAAAAACCAGGTTTACTTACAGTAGCAGGCGGTGGTAGTGTATTATCTACCTTTTTACAGAATAAAGAATTTTATAGTGGCCGAGATTTGTATACTCTTGAATCTAAAGAAGAACTATCTGATTTAGTGAAACTTTTTTTGACTACTATTATAGAAAAAAATAAATATAAATATAATTATGGTAGGCAAGCTAATAAAACTTTACCAGATTTAATTTTAGAACTCCCAATCAAGAGGAATTCAGATGACAATCCTATTATAGATAAAAATAGAACTTATTCTTCTGATGGTTATATACCTGATTGGGATTTTATGGAAAAATATATAAAATCTTTACCTTTTGGGGATAAAATAAGTAAAACAGGCGGATAAATATATTATCGCCTGTTTTTATTATTAAATGGATCAAACTCTTTTTTTTCGCTGATTTCTATAAAATCTAATGCTTTAATTTTTTCGTTAGCTTTATAAAATTCTTGAATACAAGCTTCATAATCATCTTTATAAGTATCATTAACAATATAAAGATTTTTAATAATTTCATCTGTGTGAATTTCAATTCCTTTATATTTTAATGCTTTTATTATAGTCATTATAGTCACATTGACATATCTTTTGAATAGATAACTATCATAATATATGATATTATTATCTATATTATCAAGATCCAATTTGTAATCATTGCTATCATCCAGTTGCAAAGTATGGTTTAGTTCCTCCTTAAATTGCATATCAAGATCATAAAGTCTTAGACTTCTATAGGAAAAATTTCTATACCAATCTTTAAATCTTATACTTGGTATATTATCAGACTTATAACTATATGGACAGTTTGATTTTATTTGTTCATAAAGATCTTTATTTTCAATAGCCCAATCTTCTAGTAATTTATTTTCTTTATACCAGGAATCAAAATCTTTATGAGACTCTATTATATATTTATTTGAAGATTCATATAAATTTTTGTTAATTTTACACCATTCTTCAAAAGATGGAAAATTGATGTGTGGAAAGTATTTTTCTGCGTCTATTTTTTGTTCGTTATAAGAATTTATTAGATTATTTGGATTATAGTAAATCTTATAAGCAACATCTTCTCTATTTTTATCATGATTATATGCAGAAATAGCGTTATCTAAAACTACGCTATAGTGTTTAATAATTTTATCATTTGCTTTTTTATGTTTACTTTTATCAAGATAACTATCAAATATACGATCTTTGATTGAAATCATATAACTCATTCGTTCATTCTCTGTTAAATCTACCCATATATCATTTACATTTTTATATTTTAATTCCTTTAGTTTTATATTTTTCAATTCAGAATAAAACTTTTTAAGTCTTCTGCTAGATAATATTCTAAATGCATGTTGATTGTTTGTTTTAATGTCATAAAACTTTCTTACTGAGTCGTAAAATTTATTGATTTCTAATTCATTCATAATAATAACCTTTCTTTAATTCAAATACATGGTGTAACTTTTTCGTGGTGTGATGTATTTTTTTGATAAATGTGATGTTAATTTAAAAATAAAACGGTTATAAAACCTGTATAAATGTTGATATATAAGTAATATACTTTGATAAACAAAAGAATCAAATTATTTGGGATGTGATGTATCTGTCTCGTACAATATAAGTACCAGGTGATGTGAATCATGTTTTACAAGGAGGTTTATAAATTGAACATGGTTTAATGTCTTAATTTTATAAGAATTACCGAACTGAAAGGACAAATAATGCATACAAAAAATTTAATTGAAAGTTTAAATAAATATTTAGAGTTAAGGTCTAAAATGGTAATAATAAAATCCATAATAACAGAAAGTTTAAAAAAAGAAAATTATGACAGCTATCAAGCAGCTGAAACTTTATTAAAGGCAATCTGTTATACGCATGGATATTTTGGACTAGATGTTAATGGAGATTATAGAATAAATGATTATAACGCAATCTATGACATAATCAATAAATATAACATTTTGAATAATGAGTATTCAAATATTAAAAAATTGCTTAATAGACTTTTTAATCATGGAGACATTACTTCAAATGAGTGTATTAGAGAAGTGTTTTGGATATTAATTGATTTAGAAAAAAGAGGTTTAATATGAAAGGTTTAAATAAATTTATGGCATTTAATGCCAGTGCGTTTTTTAAAGATAAAGACATAATGGTTATAGCAAATGAAGATTGGGTTGACTACGAAAATGCTAAACCTACTGAACCTAAAGGAACCAAATACAAATGTATGATTGTTTCTGATAAAACAAATTATGGTGAAGGTGCTACTAAACTTAACGAAGGTGAACAAATAATTATTAAAGTTGAGGGTAAAGCAAAACCATATGAAAAGTTTTCTAGAGTTAAAATGATAAATCCTAAATGTAATGTTTATGGAGAGTATAGAAATAATCTTTCTATAACTGCTGAAGATGTGGAGTTCTCTAAATGAGGACTCCAAGATATATTAGAGGTACTTTTGCTATGTTAATCATAATTATATGCTTGATACTATTTCTAGGATTACAAATTCTAAGTCCTTTATTAGTAAAATATAAAATTGTGAATAACGATGTTTTTGTAAATCTATTTTTAATAATTGCAGTTTGCATATTAGTTATTTTGTTAATGTCATGGTCTTATAGGAATAGTTTAAATCGTGGTCTTAAGTATGCTTTTATACATTATAGGATAAGTAAAAAGTTAAGAAAACAGCTTATAGATAGTAAATATTATATTGAAAACAAAGTTTTTAATGTTCTGATATTGCCACTTGTTAAGGTGGAATTTATAGATGGCGGTAATCTAAATCAAGGAATTATAAGTATAGAAAACAATATTAAGTTTGATAAGAAACTAGAAGATATAAGGCTTAATGGAGCTTTAAGTGATTATATAGTTACACAACAGTATTTAAGTAATGATGGCAACACATACATTTATGAGATATCCTCTAAAGAAATGTTTAGTCAATTAGTATTTGATAGTATTAAAGATTATTTAGCTTGGTCTAAAACTGGTATAAATGATTATTCGTTTAGATTATCAGATAATGATGTTCTACCATTTCACCATATGGGTATTGCTGCTCAAACTGGTGGTGGAAAGAGCTTTATGTTACAGTCTTTACTTATTCAGATTTTAAATAAAGAAATTAAACATTTAGTTTATCTTATTGATCCAAAGTCTGCCGATTTATTATCATTTGGAAAGCATAATTTAAAACAAGGATTTTATGCTGATAAAGAGGGTGCTATATCAATGATAGAAAAATTTTATAATGATATGGTTCAGAGAAAGGAAGATTTACAGGAATTTTTCGATAAAAAATCTAATTTTGATTATAGAGATTTGGGGCTACCAGCTAGCATATTAGTGATTGATGAGTTTGGAGCATTAAGAGCTTCATGGAATACTTTGGCAAAGAAAGATAGGGATTATATTGAATCATTGTTATCTAATATAGTGTTTATGGGTAGACAATTAGGTTTCTTTGTGTTTTTGGTATTACAAAGGTTTTCGGCTGAAACAGTACCTAGAGCAATAACTGAACAATTAGTTATAAGGATAGTTCTTAGTGAATCAGATGATTTAACGTATAGAACGTTATTTTCACAGTCTGCAAATATACCTAGTTTAAATTTAAAACCAGGAATGGGATTCTTCTCTTGTCCGAAACTTGCGAAGATAGAATCTCCTAAACTATTTGTATTCCCTTTCTGTAGATTCCTAAAAACTTAGTTACTGATACGCGTAGCGTATCAGTAACTAAGAGCGTGGGTATTCTAATAGCCACGCTCCACATATGGAGATAATAGGTTATAGTTGTTGGCATATACAGATTTGGAGGTTTAAAATGATGAAATTAGGTGTGGATCAATTTACATTAATATTGATTCCGAATGAAAAGTTTGATTTTGAAAGTTGGAGATTGTTAGTAGCGCCAAAAATAATAAATATATTTAATAGTTGTACAAAAATTGAAAGTATATTAGGAAAATTATCCTTAGTAGATGCAAATGTTGGTAAATATATTAATTTCAAATTACCAGCAGGCTATACTAAGGGATATTATGTAAAAAATGCGCTGTTCTATTTTTCGATAGCATATAATGAGGCTATGCCTAATATGTGTGTAATCATATATTTTAGTGCCACAGCCTGGAAAATATATTGTGAGAATTATACCAATACTTATAATAAACCAATGAATATCAGGAGATTTTTAAAAATGATAAAAACTACCTATTTTAAGTGTAGGCTTTCAAGATTAGATATTTGTGTTGATTTTATAGACGAAGGCCTATCAGTAAGTCAGTTATCAAAATCAATTCAATGTGGAAGAACTGAGGTGAGATATGGGAAAATCCAAATATAAGAATTTATATGACAGAGTTGTTAATGAAAATAAAAAGAAAAGATATCCTAGAAATCCTTCTAAGATAAGTGATGTATCTAATAATTTTAATGCAGAGACACTCTATATTGGCTCAAGGAAACGAAATTCAAAAGTTTTGTTGAGAATTTATGATAAAAAGAAGGAGCAGTTATCATGAAACCTTATAGACATATTGCCAAAAATGTAAATGACTGGGTGAGGTTAGAAGCAGAATTTTCTAGTGAATATGCTCATCAGATAACAGATATGATACTTGAGTGCAAGAACGATAAAGAATTAAAAGAAGTACTTTTATGTTCAATTCTTAGTAGATATATGTTTTTTTATACGAGATCAAATAAACCTCATAAAATAACTAAGTTGATGATTGATGAGTTAGAAGATATGAATTACACATTGTCATTACCTTCACCTAGAGATAATGATCTTGATAGGTCGATTGAATATATTATCAACAATAGCGGCTTATTTTCTATATTCTATAAGATTCAATATCTATATGGATTTGATGAGTTATATGATTTTATTATATTTCTAGTAGATGAATATAAAAAATATACGGTAAAAGATGATGTGTTAATTTGGCTTAAGAAACACGAAAAAAATTATTTGGGCAAAGCCCCGCCATGGAGAAAGGATGGTGAATGAAGATGATGGTTACTAAAGACGACTTGATAGATATTGGATTTAAAGAGCATCAAGCTAAGGTTATTATACAAAGAGCAAAGAAAGAGCTTGTAAATGACGGTTATTCATTATATAATGGAACAAGGATAGGTTGTGTGCCTAAATCCTACGTTGAAAAAATAATTGGAGTTTCCCTAGACGATAAGGGGGAACATAATGAGTAAAACTAAATATCCTTGTGTTTATAAGGATAAAAACGGAAAATTTTTTTATCAGGTAGAATTAGGAATAGATAATATAACTGGCAAGAGAATTCAAAAAAAAGGTCGTAAGGATAATAATGGAAAAAATTTTAGTACAGCGAAATCATGCTATGACTATTCTATTTATCTAAAGAGAAAATATGTAGAGTCTCAAGGGATATTTGCAAATGGAATAAAATTAGAAGATTTCATAGAAAAATATTTTATAGGACACTATAAAGCAAAGGTGCAAGATTCTACGTTTAGAACAAAGATTCATATAATAAGAAAAGTTCAAAAATACTTTGCTAATGCTAAGATTGAAGATATAAATGTTAGAAAATGTGAAGCATTTAAATCTGATCTTATCAATAATAGTGATTATAGTAAAACTTATGCTTCAATGATATATGGATGCCTTAGACAAATATTAGATTATGCTGTAACTTTAGAATTTGTTCATGAGAATGTAAGCAAGAAAACCAAATCTATACCCAAAGAAAAAATATATGTGCCGTTTTGGACTTTAGATGAATTTCAAAAAGTAATCTCTACCTTTTGTTTAGACGATTTATATGAGCACATGGGATTTGTAATGTTGTGGCTCTATTTTAATACAGGTATAAGGGTAGGAGAGGGTCAGGCTTTAACATGGAATAAAGTAAATTTCAAAGACAAGACCCTTACAATTAATTCTACAATTGATTTAAGTAGTCCTAGCTCCTATACGATAAAAAACAGAACCAAAACAGATTCTGGTAATAGAATTATATCATTAGATGACTCAACAATCAACATATTAAAAAGATGGAAAAGCACTCAGAAGAAATACGGAGTTAGCAAATTTATAATAAGTTATTGTGACAAACCTATTAGAAGGAATACAATTCATAGAATTATTAATAGACATGCTAAATTGGCTAATGTTAAGAGGATTCAGGCTAAGGGGTTGAGGCACTCTCATGTAAGCTATTTGATCAATCATTTTAATGCAGATATTTTAACAGTAAGTAATAGATTGGGGCATTCAGGACCAGAGATAACATTAAAACATTATAGTCATCTTTGGCCTAATAGAGACCGAAGCTTAGCTAAAAAAATGAGTGGAATTATTAAGTTTGATAATCCAAAAAAATCAATGGTGGAGTTCAATGGAAATCAGTTTATTAAATATAATAGTAGTGATTCCTGCCAAAATCCTGCCAAAATCTAATAGCAATGCTTAAAGTGTTGAAAACAACAGTGTTTAATATCTTAGTTGCTATTGAATGGGAGTAATCGCAAAATTTTCTAAAATGGCTTAATTCCAAGCTATATAGAGAATAAAAAATGGCTACTGGTACTCAAATGGTACTGGAATTAAAAAAGAATAAATTGAATAATAGTTCCAAGTGGTTTAGAAAAAAGCGATAGCCCTGGTCTTTGTACTGGGGCTATTTCTATATTCAAATATTAATTATCTAAAAGTAATGGTAATAATCTATATTAAAATAATAGATATAAGGATTACTTAATAGTAAGGGGGGTAGAGAATTGTCAGAAGTAAAATACAAAAACTATTTAGATCATGAAATTCATGTTAAATTTGTTGAGGGGATATTGGAACAAAGTCAGAGCTGGCAATGGTTTATTGAATATATTGAAGATAATTATAATTTGTCAGACGTAGGCTCGTACATTGAGTATCAAAATAGAAGTAATTCTTTGATTCGTATCTTAAGAAATTTTACTAACATTTTAGAGGTATGTGATTTTAACTTTCAATTTAGAACAATATTGTTACAAGAGATTTATGAAATATCAAAATATTATGTAGGAGCAACAGAAAGAGAGAACTGTGAGAAAAATGTAAGTAGCGAGTTTTCTAAAGTCCTACTTTTATCAGTTTGGTTAACTAAATTACAAAATTCAGGAAATAAGTCAAAGTATATTATTGATAATCGATTCATGAATCAGCGAAACTTTCATCAAGCACTCAATATGCAAGAATTTGATTATGATAAAGAAGAGATAATTTTATATTTAGAAAAAATAAAATTAAAAGACTTTGGAAGAATAAAACGAAACATAGAAGATAATCTAAATCGTGTAGTTTATGGCCTTTCAGAAAATTTCTTTGAGAAGTATGGTGATAAATTACTCTCAGAAAACTGTTTCAATTTTCAATCATTTGATAGAGGGACTAACTTAACTTGGCAGGAAGATACTTTATTAGACATGATCCAGATTTCAATAAGGAATGGAGAAGTAATCCCTATGTATTCAAATGGAGATATTATAGTTCCAAACTATAAAGATTGGACTCCGGATTTATTAAAACAGTTAAAAAACTATTTTAACAATAGGATTTCTGATTTTGTAATAGAATCTGTTGATTTCTTATTAAATCAAAAAGCTCCAAATATAGAGACTATTGAGGATCATTGTAACTTGTTTTTAGAACTGATTAGTAAAGGTGAGGACTATGAAATATTGACTTCTTCAACCTATGAAATATTGACTATGCTATTTGATCAAGGAGCTATGGATAGGATAGATAAAACAGAAGTAATAAAAGAATTCTATAAAAGTTTACACTCTATAACTTCTGTAAATCTCTTAATGAGACTCCGTTCCTCTTTTCCTCTACATAGAGATCAAATTCAAAGCGTAAAAGATTACATAGAAAATGAATATAGGACTATTTTGGATATCAACGATATTCCAAATTTGACGCAATACTTAAAAAATATAGATATAGCAAGATATATTAATCAAATTTATTATGATGAAACTAAGGATAGGTTCTTGAAGTTAATAAAAGATGTTAATGATACTTTGGTTGCGAATATATTCTACCACGCGATGTTATTTCTCATATCTGTTAATCAAACTAATCAAATTGTTGATAAAAGAATTGTGAAACAAGATATGATAAATCTTCAAGAGTATTGGGAAAAAAGTAAATACCAAGAACAAGTAAAGAATCTTCAGGAATTTACATATTGTACCCAGATTTCCACAGAAGAAGTAGAAAAATACAATAAAAGTATTTTGGAGAATCCCATTATTGTAGCTAATAGTACCGTTCTAGCTAAAGTTGATGATTTAATATCAGTTCTTGAAAGAACTTCTAATCATTCATTAATGTATATGGTTAATAGAATTGAAATAAACAATATATTTCCAATTAAAGACACTGGTATAAATTTTGATAGACATGAAACAGACAATATCTTAAGAAAACAGGTTGAGAAAATTATAGAAAAATATGGATATAAATTTATAAATATTTTAGATGCAGATATTTATGTTTCTGCTATGCATGATACATATATAAATAACGTATATTTCGTAATTAATTTATTTAATAAAGAAAAAGAGTTATATGAATTGTTAGAAAAAATTATTGGAGTCAGATTAATTCCATTTAATGAACAAATTTCTCTAGGTCACTTAACTCAACTTTTTCCTTTGTTAGAAATTGAGATTAGAAAACTTGGAAAGTTATTTGGGATTGTGCCATTTAAAGAAAATGTACGTGAATTTATGAAATTTAAAGATCCAAGTTCTATATTAAGAGAGCTAATAGAAGATGTATACGAGGAGTTGGATGGTTTAGAGAGTGCTCCGGATTTATTATTCGTATATCACTTTATGTATAATAGTAACTCTCTAAATATTAGAAATGAATGTATTCATGGAAGAGATTATTTTGAAGGTTATATGCTTAAATTTGCTTTTAAAGTTACCATGTTAGCATTATATATGATTAGATACAGAATTAATTCAATATTGACTAATAGTAATAGCTACAATGAAGTATAAGGTGCAGAAAACTAACAACCGGGTGGTATGTAAATAATAGTTCCAAGTGGTTTAAATTTGGACAAAAAATTAGACCGTAGTTTGAAGCTGCGGTCTTTTTGCCTACATATTTTCATTTTAAAAATCTTGATTTTATATAATTATGCAAGTTGTTATAAATTAGGTCATTAATTAAGGTAAATAAAATAGTGAAATTTATTAAGACTATGACAGAATACTTGATGGAACATTTAGATTATATAGCAAACAAGTAAATTATGCGACAATAAAATGTCGATTTTAGTGTTTGTTTGAATAAGATTTATCAAAAAGAAAATAAGCACTTTGCAAAAATGGTCAGACACTGTTTTGGTTTATAGATAAGTGGGAATTTTATATATGTATAGGGCTTGACCTGACCGTTGGGGACCGTGTTATCCTTTAATCAAAGGAGGTATATAACCATGTTAAGAAGTGAAATTCAAAAAGAAACGGGTCTAACTAGGAAGGCAATAGAGTATTATGAGGATAAAGGACTTATCAATCCTCAGAAATCTGAGAATGGTTATAGAGACTATAGTATAAAGGATTTAGAGATTCTAAAAAAGGTATCTATATTTAGAAAATTGGGAATGAGTATCTCAGATATTTATCAGTGTATATCGTCAGGTGGAAATAGTCTGTCTTCTGTTTTAAGGGAAAAACAACATCAATTGGACCTTGATGAAAAAAGAAAAAAAATACTAGAAATGATTGTTAAAGGTGAAAGTAATGAACTAATCAATGAGAAAGTTTCGCTACTTGAGGTGGAAGAAAATATCTATGAAAAACTAGAAATTGCTTTTCCGGGATATTTTGGACAAATGTTATTTGCTGCCTATCAACCATTTTTGAATGAACCATTAGAAGATGATGGTAAGGATTACTTTTACAAATATATAGCTTATCTTGATTGGCTTCCTACTTTTGAATTAACTGAAGAAGAGAAAAAATATATTGAGAATATTAGCTCATCCTTTGATATGAAAACCTTAAGAGATGTGAATCAGGCTAAACTCGATGCTATAGAGAGTTTTGAAAAGTGGATGAAAGATAATGAGGATGTAATTTCTCAATATGAAACCTATAAAAATAGTGAAGAGTATCAAAATAGCATGATGAAACAGATCCAGGATAAGCTTAAAAACTTTATGAAGGAAAATCAATATTATGAAATAGCAATTCCACTTATTAGAAAATTTAGCAAAAGCTATGATAATTACTATAAAAAGTTGTTAAAGGCAAATGAAAAGTATCTAAATAATAAATATCAATAATCATAGCTAAGCATCTACTTACCTTTAGTAGGTGCTTTTTTTATGCCCAAATGTAAAGAGTTTCAGGGCCAAGATAAATAGTTTAATTGTATCAAATACGGTTAGAAAATAGATTGAGATTAAGGCTTTGGGACAAGGACAGGATTAAAAAATTTAAAACGTATTATATTTATACGGATTAACGAAATTATAAAAAAGAACCTTGTATTTTGAACGGTTTTAGATGTATAGTACATTTTAAAAGAAGTAGCAAAAAAACTAAAAAAACTTGTAAAATCAATAGTTACAGAAGATTAAAAACTGTAAATGAGATTAAAATGGGAACATTTGTTAAAAAGAATAAATTGAATAATAGTTCCAAGTG
Source organism: Anaerococcus lactolyticus ATCC 51172 (assembly GCF_000156575.1). Lineage (GTDB taxonomy): Bacteria > Bacillota > Clostridia > Tissierellales > Peptoniphilaceae > Anaerococcus > Anaerococcus lactolyticus. Next base: position 196,430 of record NZ_GG666044.1, on the reverse strand, counting down.
GTTTACATTCGGACAAAAAATTAGACCGTAGTTTCAAGCTGCGGTCTTTTTGCGTACATATTTTTATTTTAAAAATCTTGATTTTTTAGGGTAAGATAACTTCCAATCTTCAAATTCTTCGTCTGTTATCTCATCGTTATAATGCTTCTTTCTCATCTCATTCCATTCTATAAGAAAATTATTGAAATCTACATCATTTGACAAAAGTCCAGTAATTTCTCCTTCGTCTGCTAAGGGTCTAAACTTCATATCTTTTTCATAATCAAAAATTATATGCATTATTTCAAAAATAGAATTAGGTTCGTGATTAATTAATGCTGATATATCACAATCAAGTGCTTCAGATATTTTTTGTAATTGTTCTTTACTTGGAGATCTATTTCCAAGTTCATAATTTCTTATGGCAGCATCTGTCAAACCAGACTTAATAGCGAGTTCTTTTTGAGTTAAGTTTCGCATAAGTCTTAACTTTTTTAATTTTTCTCCAGAAATCAAACTAACTCCTCCTTATTTCACAATAACTATAAATATTTTATCACAAAATGAACAAAAGCTCAACAAAACTGTTCTGTTGTAAATATTTGCAAGTATCTGAATATTTTAGAAAAAAATAAATAGAAAAAACTTGACAGAACAAATATGAACTGTTATTATATATACATACCGTTCGATATTGAACGGAAAATGTAAGATATAAAAATTAATGCTCGCCCTTTTGAGGATGTAGAACCTTACAAACTATAAAAGGAGGACATTATGAAAGGTATTTTTATGAATGCAAAAGATGTACAAGATTTTCTTGATGTAAGTAGGACAACAGCATATCAGATTATAAACGATATGAATCAAGACCTACTTAAATTAGGGTATCGTGTGCAAAGAGGAAAGGTAAATAGAGAATACTTTATGGAAAAGTATTGCTATAAACCAACGAATGCAAAGGAGGTTTAAAGTGCCAGCATTTAGAGATGAAAGCGGGAACAAGACTTGGTTTTGTAAATTTAATTACACCAACTGGAAAGGAGAAAAATTAACTAAGAAAAAACGTGGATTTTTAACAAAAAAAGAAGCTTTAAAATGGGAACAAGAATTCTTAAATCAACATTCTGAATCAATTGAGATGAGCTTTAGGGAGTTTTTTGAACTTTATAAGAGGGATAGAAAACCAAGAATAAGAGAAAATACTTGGAGGACAAAAGAAGCAATTGTAAATCAAAAAATACTTCCCTATATAGGTGATTTAATGCTTAATGAGATTAATAATGTAACCATCATTCAATGGCAAAATGAGCTTATGAAGATTAAGGATAAGAATGGGAAAAAGTACTCTCCTACCTATTTGAGAACTATTCATGCCCAATTATCAAGTATCTTAAATCATGCCTGTAGGTACTACAATTTAAAAACTAATGTTGCTCGTGATGTTGGGTCTATGGGAGAAAAAGAAGCTGATGAAATGCTATTTTGGACTCAAGATGAATATGAAAGATTTATAGAAGCTATTAAAGATAAACCTGAGTCATTCTATGCTTTTGAACTTTTGTATTGGTGTGGTCTTAGGATGGGAGAATTATTAGCCTTAACAAAAGAGAAATTTGATTTTGAAAGGCATACATTAAAAATTGATGAATCTTTACAAAGGATAGATGGGAAAAATGTAATAACTGCTCCTAAGACTAAAAAAAGTATAAGGACAATAGTTATGCCTGAATTTTTAACTGATGAGATCAAAGAATATATAGAAAGTTTTTATAAGTTAAAACCCAAAGACTTAATATTTAATTTTTCTAAGAGCTACCTACACCATGAAATGGATAGGGGCTCTAAGAAATCTCAAGTAAAAAGAATTCGAATACATGATTTAAGGCATTCTCATGTTTCACTCTTGATTGAACTTGGATTTTCTGCAACTGCAATAGCTGATAGGGTTGGACATGAATCAATTGACATCACCTATAGATATGCTCATCTCTTCCCTAGCAAGCAAAAAGAAATGGCTTTGTCTTTAACGCAAGTAAGAAATAACAAGGCAAATGATTGGAAAGATTTATTAGAAGAGGACGATAAAGATGTTTAGAAGACATTCATTAGATAAAATTTCACAAAAAACTAGAAATAAAGAGAAAAATAGAAAAAGAAATCGCATTTTAAATTTTAGGGTATCTGAAGAAGAATATGAACTAATAAACAAAAAGATAGAAATAAGTGGACTTAAAAAGCAAGATTATTTTATTCAAATGCTATTAAATCACGAAGTTAAGTTAGTAAGTGATTACAGACTTTCTGATAATATAGCCAAGGAAATATTTCAACTAGCAAAAGTTATTAAAAAGTTCGGCAAACTCAATGACGATGAAGCTGATATTTTAATCTATATTTTAGAAATATATGAAGAAATCAAAAAAGAAAAAAGCCCCTACTACAAAGAGTAAAGGCATACACTCCTGTGAGAAGTGTTCTCTAGACAAGTTCATTTTACCACAGGAGTCTTATTTATACCAGACAGGAGGATAAAATGGAAAACACATATAAAACAATAAATAGATTAGATGGTTGTAAAAAGAAAAGGAGTGAGGCTTATGACAGATATTAAATTAAAATTCCCGGAAATAGATCAGACTTACGCCTTTTTAGACTTACAAACTACAGATAAGGGGACGGTTAGACAAATTACTGGGAATATTGTAACTGCTATTTTAAATCCAAAATATTGTCAAAACCAAAAAATCATTGATGGACAAATATTCTTTGATAAATTTACCAATGAAATAAAATTCCAGGGGAAAATTATCGGAGAAAGAAATATAAAGGAAAATCAAATACGACTTTGGGATGATTCTTTGAACAATAGACTAGGCTTAGAGATAGAAAAACATTTTGGAATTAATTATAATGCCAATAAAATGTGGGAGGCTATTCGTTTTGTAGCTCATCAATATGAAGTGAGTCCGCCAAAGCAATATCTTCAAAATTTAAAATGGAATGGAGATAAAAATGCAATTAGAAAACTATTACCAAGGTATTTGGGAGCGAATGATACAGAGCTTAACAATTGGATAATGGAACATATGATATTGGGTATGATAAAAAGAATTTTTAATCCAGGATCTAAGCTTGATGAGATGATTGTTTTAGTTGGTGGACAAGGTATAGGCAAATCGACTTTTGCAAGATACCTGTCCATAACAGACGATTGGTTTTGCACAATAGAAAACATTCAAGGCAAGGATGCTATCATGAACCTTATCGGTAAAACTGTTGTTGAAATCGAAGAATTCGTTGCTTTAAGAAATGCAAAATCGGCTAATGAAGCTAAATCTTTTTTATCAAAATTAAGCGATAGGATAAGGATACCCTACGAAAAATATGCAACAGACGTGCCAAGAACTTGCATCTTTATAGGGACATTAAACGAAAGAACTTTTCTTAATGACCATACTGGAGAAAGAAGATATTTACCTGTTGAATGTAATTCGAATCAAAGAATAAGGACTATATATCCAGATAAAAATAATAAAGAAAAAATCTCAGACAAAGAATATATGTCACGCATAAGAGAAGATTTTAATCAGGCATTGGCCTTAGGATATGAAATTTTCAAAAACAAGACCCACGCATGGACTATACCAAAAAATCTCTTAAAAGACTTGTATAAGGAACAAGAAAAATTCAAATATCTAAACCCAGATGTGGAAGACATTAGGTATTTACTAGAAGAATATAAGCCAAAAAGTGCAGATCCTAATATAACTTGTTTCAAAGAATTAACCATGCAAGGCTTCCAAATAAAATCGAAATCTTTTTCAGAGATTATGGATAATTATTTCCAAGAATGGATTCCAGTTAGGTCATCAAAGACCAAGAGAATATCACCAAGTGGAGTCTCAATTCCAGTAAAACTATATTATGAAAAGAAAGAAGAATACAAAACTGACTTTATAGAAGTTGATAAGAAGTTTTTGCCAGAAGAATGGCAAAAAGAAAATCAATTAGAAATAGATACAGAAAATTAAGTGAAAAATGCAGATGTAACTTTGTAACCTGTAACCCACCGTTATAAATCTTCTTAAATTAGGATTACATAAATTAATGGCTTGATAATAAGGGGTTGAAACAGACTCTTAAAACAAGCTTGCCTAATTTTGGAAGTTTTTATTTTGTAAGTTACAGTTACACTTATTAATGTCTATTTGAAAAAATATTAAAAAATAAATTTTAGATTTGTTAA
>NZ_GG666044.1:95219-190479 GCF_000156575.1 Anaerococcus lactolyticus ATCC 51172 | reverse complement strand
TCAAAAAATCAATAGCTTTTAAGGCTATCTAATTTTATGAATTTTACCTTGTTAGGGAGAACCCTAAGACCCAAAAAGTTAAGTGTAAAGGAGAAACGTATGGATAATAGAAAAAGAAAAAATCAACTAAAAATATATTTAACAGATGAAGAAAAAGAAATTTTTGAAAAGAAAATGAAACTTGCTAATTGCAAAACTATGTCCCATTTTCTTAGAAAATGTGTATTAGAGAAAGAAATTTATATTGTAGACCTAGAACCATTTAGAGATCTCCAATGGCTACTTTCAAATGTAACAAATAATATAAACCAGATTGCAAAAGCTACTAATATGACTGGTGTTATTTACAAAAATGACATACAGGCTATCAGGCAAGACGTAGACAAGTTATCCAAAGAAATCTGGGATATTCACAGCTTATTATTAAAAAGAATTCAAAAAATACAAGAATATCAGGAGTAAGAAAGAATGAAAATTTATATGAATGAACAAGGATTATTGGAAAAAGAAAGAGAATTATGTTTAGGTTTAGGAGGCATTGAGGATTTTATTAAGGAACTAGACGCCATGAGAGATACCTTCCAGGAAGTACAAGATCGTTACGAGAATTTTGAGAAAGTTTATCACTCAGATATGAAAAATATGTTAGAGGGACTATTCAAGTTTAATCAAAGTTTTGTTAGAAATAATGAAACTTTGATTGATAAAATCGAATAAATAAACCGAGGTGTCGTAGAAATACGGCACCTTTTTAAATGAGAAATTTGATTTTATCTGGTATAATAATCTTTAGTAAGTTGAAGATGAAAACGCTACGGAGTATCTCTATGAATTTTGAGAAAGAATGGATAAAACATTTTACAAAAGATGTCTCTAAAAAAGATTTAGATTTTAGAGTTAGAGATTCAGGTGATTTTATATGGCATGCTTTTTTGGATTTAATTGATAAGGGAAGTTACTTGGTCGGAAATGAAGCGAGAAAAACTTTTGACAAGGTAAATAAAGTAGGTACAATTTATTTTTTCCCTTGGGATGAAAATAAAGTTTTTGAAAATAACATTGAAGAAATTACTGCAGACATGCTCGATAGATATGACGAGGTATATCTTGTCGCTTCCGATTGGTCATGGACAAATATAAAAACGCATGAAGAAGAATTAGGACCTTATTTTTGCTCTAATACAGAGAATCATATTTAGGAGGCTTAGATGAGAAATATACAAAAATATGGCGGAACATGGAAATTTTTTGATAGTGAGAAAACTTTTCAAGGAGAACTGCATATTGATTCGGATAAAAATTTTATTGCTCTTGAATTAATTATTCCAGCCAGTGATAGTAATCCAATGCCTAGACCACCTTATAAAGGAAAGATTCCATATATATGTGGCACTTTATTTTCTGGAGCAAAAGTTTTGTTATATAAATGTGAAACGGGTAAAGAGCACACATATCTATTATCATATACACAACAAATTATTTACTCTGATTTTGCTTTCTGGGGGCTAGAAATAAAGTCTGAAGATGAGGTAATGTTTTCAAATGTTACCGTTGACTTTGGGGAGATAATAAATTGGTCTAGATTGTGCAAATATAACTGGGACTATTCCTCAAATTATGGTGTGAATTTGATTTGGGAACATGAAGATCCTGTTAATTTTAAATTTGGAGATGGTTTACTTATAAAATTTTATCCTGTACAGGGAAGTATGGAAAGCAATTCATATAGTAAGGAGATTATTGCACGTCAAAGTGTTCTTGTAGACTTTGTTTATAATCAACCTAAAGAGATTGATGAAATACTAGATGATATTTTATCTATTCAGTATCTTATAGGCCTTGGTATTGATAATGAGGTAGTTATTGAGAATATTAAATATCAACACCCAACAATATATTCAGAATTTGAAAACAAAGATGGATCTGTTACTAAACATTTTTTAAAAGCTGATTTGTTGTTTGGAAAGGGAGAGAAAAAATCTACTGCAAGTATTAGACCGTTCAAATTTATCTTTACTTTAAGAGATATAAATGATCAAAATATTTTTTTAAATTGGAATAATAGATATTCTAAACTTAAACCAGTCTTGGATCTTTACTTTACTGTTTTTTCTAATAAAATTACAGCACCAGAAGTCTTGTTTTTAAACTTGGTTCAAGCTTTAGAGACTTTTCATGCAAGATTTATCACTGATGATGTAAAAGATTACATTACTAGAGTTGAAAAAATTACTTATAATTTTTGTAGGGGTAATGAGAATCAGAATCAATGGCACGATTTTTTACTTGATGAGCATCAGCAAAATAGTAAAAAGATACATCTAAGAAGTCGCTTGGCTGATTTAATTTTTGCTGAAGGAATATTACCCTTCTGGCCTAGTTCTTACAATAAAGTAGAATATATCAGTAAGGTAGTAGATACGAGAAATTACTATACTCATTATAATATCGAAAAAGAAGAGAAGGCACTTTCAAGAGAAGAATTGCCTTTAGTAAATGCTGAACTAAGGATATTACTACAGTTCCATATTCTAAAGATTCTAGGTTTTTCTACTGACGAATTAAGGAAGAAAACAGTAGAAGAGATGAACAGGCTTAATGATATTAAATTTTTACAAGAAGGAACTCATGAGATAAAAGAGAGACTGTGAGTTAAAAAGCGTGAATAATAATATAGCAATGAAAGAGAAAAATATGGCATTTTATTACAGCAAACTTTGAAAGTTGCTTGACGAGAAGAAAATGTATAAAGAAGACTTAAGACTAGATACAGGGATGTCCTCAGCAACTCTTCATAAGTTAGGTAAGAATGAGATTGTTAGCATGGATGTTTTAGCAAGAATTTGTGAAAGTCTTAAATGTGATGAGGGAGATATTGTTAGCTATATAAATGAAGAGGGTGTGTCAGAATGATTAAATTCTGATACACTCTCTTTTTTATTTGATAGGTTGTACACTTAAAAGCGACATATAGTATAAAATAAATTTAAAAATCAACTAAAAATATATTTAACAGATGAAGAAAAAGAAATTTTTGAAAAGAAAATGAAACTTGCAAATTGCAAAACCATGTCCCACTTTCTTAGGAAATGTGTATTAGAAAAAGAAATTTATATTGTAGACCTAGAACCATTTAGAAATCTCCAATGGCTACTTTCTAATGCAACAAACAATATTAATCAGATTGTAAAAGCAACTAATGCAACTGGTGTTATTTACAAAAATGAAATTGAATCTATGAATAATCAGATAGAAAAATTATCAAAAGAAATATGGCAGATCCATTCCCTACTTCTTAATAAATCAAAAGAAAGTTCTGGTGATTAGTATGGCAATTATAAAAACACATCCAATAAAATCAACTTTAAATTTGGCAATAGATTACATTACCGAGAGTGAAAAAACTGATGAAAAAATTTTAGTATCTTCATTCAAATGTCATCCATATATTGACCATATTCAGTTTATGAAAACACGAGAAGATAATGATATTAATGGTTCAGTTTTGTCTGGGATTCTAATACAATCTTTTATTTTAGGGTGGTTTTGTGCTATAGAAATGCTGTGAGTTTAATGCTCACAGCATTTCTCTTATATACTCTTAAAAGTATTATCTGAGTTTTCATTTATTGTTTTAAGACCACTTTTTATTGCAAGTAAGACACCTGCAATTATACAGACAAATACTATTAATATAGGAGTATAATTCATATTTATTAGCAGTTCTTTTATTCCAAAGCCTAATTCATAGTTACTCCTATAGGCTCTTAACACAATGCCTATAGAAAACATAAAGATATATACTAAGAAAATATTTTTAAATAATATTTTTACTTCAGAAAATACCATCTTTTCAATCTGTTTTTCTGTCATGCCAGTAGTTGATAGAAGTTTAAAGTCATTTGATCTCGCTCGTAGATTTCCCTTAAAGCTATTATAGGCATTGGAAAGAGCAATTGTTATTAGAATGATTTGAATAGCTAGGTTTAAAAGTCTTTCATTCCTTGTTTGCTCTTTACTTGTTGCTTCTCTTAAAATTTCTGTAGATGTTTCATGGTCAGACTTTGGTACATAATTTGAAATTACTTTTTCGGCATCTTCAAATACTTTTTCCTTGTTTTTTTCAGCCTTTATTTTTACAAAATAATAGTAAACAGGATCTGATTTATCTATTCCATACTCATCAATAAATTTCTTCATATTACTTGTGCTTGTGTAGATGGATATTTCATTATTATCATAAGCTTCTAAGTCATAAGGCATTTCATCAATACTTGCGTCAATTTTTATATTTATTGGTTTGCCCTGTGCATTATATTTTAAAGTAACTTTTCCTGTATCCTTATCAGAAATTTTTATATACTCGCTAAAAGCGTAAGGCGTTCTATTGTCTTTTCTTATCTTATTAAGCAATAAGTAAGATGCATTAGTTATGTTATTTTCTTTTAAAAGCTCTTCAAAATCTTCATCTGTTAAAGCATATAAACTTGCATATAGTCTATCATTTTCTATTTTGCCACTAGCTAAAGAATCTTTTAAATCTTTAGAAATTAAATCTTTATTATCGTCAACATAAAATTTTGTGTCATTTCTTTGATATAGGTGAAGCTCTTTTATTCCGTCAACTTTTTCTAAATCAGCTAATAAGTTTTTATCTAAATTCTTATCAGTGTAAATACTTGAATTAAAATTGTAAGGACTTTTATAAGAGTTATATTTTTCGTTCAAAGTTCTATATGATTGGCTAACTAAAACTGTAGTCAGTACAAAGGCTGATATAGCCATTGAGATTACAATAATTCGATAGGTTGAACGATAAGACCTGTAATAATCTTTTGCTAAAGTCTTTTCTATAGGCCCATTTATTTTTGATTTTCTTAATTTTATATTTTTTTCTGTAATACCATTTAAGCCTTCTATTATTTTTATTTTTGCACTCTTCCTAGCAGGGATCGTCGCAGACAAATACACCATTAAAAGAGATAATAAGAGAATGATTATTATAGAAATAGGATTTGGATAAACAAAATGAAAGTCTGGCGATTTTAAACTTTCTCCCACTATCTCAGACATATTTTTATAGGATATGGAATTGTTAAGCCACATCAAATATAAGAGCAGGTTTGCAAATGCCAAAGATAAAATTATTCCCAAGGCTATGGGTAAGGTTGAAAGTTTCAAAGCTTTCTTTCGAATTAATTGCTTTACCTGCTTATCTGTCATCCCAGTGCTTTTTAATAGAGCAATTTCCTTTAAATCCCTATTATTCCATACATTAAAAGCCCCATAAATGATAAATGCAAAAAGTAGGCAAAGAAAGAAGGCTGCTCCATATTGTTCTAAAGCTGAGTTTACAACACTTTTTGGTGGAATGATTCCTTTTGGATAGACCATTTTATATTCTAAGATATCTTTATTATAAAATACTCTACCAATATCTAGGGCATGGTTCTCATCAATATTCATTTCTGATAAAATTTCCCTAGTCTTTGTATAGGTATCTCTTATATTTTTATACCAAATCTGGGCTTCTATTCCATCATTTTTTTCAAACAAGACTTTTTTATCATCACTTTCAGATAAACCTACAAACTTAGCCTCTTCAAATGAAGAGCTAAAATCATCATAAGTACCAACTATTTTATAAGTTTTATCACGAACATTTATTTCAGAACCCAAATCATATTCTTTATTTTTTATTAAAAATCTCTCTTGTACTAAAAGTTCATTTGCTTTCTCTGGCTTTTTTCCTTCCTTAATGTCATAGCCTAAAAGACTTGCAGGATCTCCATTTTCATATATAACTGCATTTAAGTCTGTTTTTATTATTTTATTGAAAGAAACTTTTTCTATATCTTTATTGTTTTTTAATTTATCATAAAAACCTTCGTCAATTCCAGTTATCTTCACATGATAATCTCCAAAAGTTTTCTTTACATACTCATACCTGCCAGTTTTTATCGAGTTGGAGATAAAAATTACAGTTCCTAATAACATTACTGCTAAAAGTATTGATATTTTAATAGCAAAACTGTCTTTCTTATTATTTTTTACAGCTCCATCAGCTAGGTCATTAATAATTTTCATAAGTTTCATCTCCTAAGAAATTTAACCTACCATCTACCATTCTATAGACCTTATCACAAGAATTTGCTACTTTTTCATCATGAGTTATTATCATAATTGTAGAATTTAATCTTTTATTTACAAGTCTGAAAAGTCCTGTGATTTCTTCAGAATTTTTTCTATCGAGATTTCCTGTAGGCTCATCTGCTAAGATTATTGCAGGTCTTGTAATCAAACTTCTAGCAATGGCGACTCTTTGTTGCTCTCCACCGGATAATTGTTTTGGATACCTATCAAGCTTTCCTTCTATTCCTAGTATCGATAAAATTTCCTTTAAATATTCTTCATCTACCTTTTTATTGTCTAATAAAAGAGGAAGTAGGATGTTTTGTCTCACATTAATATTTGGAATGAGGTTAAAAAATTGGTAGACAACGCCAATATTTCTTCTGCGAAATACTGTCATTTCGTCTTTGTTAAACTTGGTAATATTTTTGTCTTGAATAAAAATATCCCCACTTGTTGGTTTATCAACTCCTGCTAATAAATGAAGCAAGGTAGACTTTCCTGACCCGCTATCTCCAATAATGGCGACAAGATCTCCTTTCTCCATTTCAAAATTCACATTTGATAGAGCGTGTACTTCTACTCCACTATTATAAGTTTTTGTTAAATCTACTGTTTTTACAATATTCATATTTAGTCCTCCTTATCTTTCTTGTATGATATTAGACTTAAGTGACTGGAAAGTGACTAGAAAAAAAGACTGTGCTTTATTTACACAGCCATAATTAAATCAGTTATAAAACCTCAGTTCAAAGGAATTTGATTTCTTCCCCTTATGATATAAAAGCTCTCCATTTTGTCTTTCCATAACAGATTTTGCCATAGGAAGCCCAATCCCATAACCTTTTGAATTTGGATCCAGCTTATAAAAACGTTTAAAAACTTTTTCTAACATTTCACGATCCAAACCTTTAGAAAAATCTTCCACAAAAATACTTTTATATAGATTTGTTTCTTTAAGTTGGATTTCTATCTGTCTACCTTCTGTAGCTTCTATACCATTTTTCATCACATTGAAAAGTGCTTCGTAGGTCCATTTCTTATCGCATATAAGATTAAAATCATCTCCATAAAGTGGAATTTCAACATTATCATTAATAAAATAATCTTTTAGGTTTTGTATGATATCTTCAATTAATCCTCGAGCAGATATCCTGTCTTTTGTCATTTCTATTGTGCCAGAATCAAGGGCGGCAAGTTTTAATAAAATATCAGATAGATTGTAAAGTCTAAGAAGATTGTCCCTAAGTCTAGTTATATACTCTTTTGCCGATTCATCTTCTTCGTCTTCTAATAAGTCAAGTAATAATAGAGATCCAGTTAGAGGAGTTTTTATTTGATGGGCAATATCTTCCGTATATTCCCTTAGAATTTCTTTATTTTTTTCAGCATTTTCAGCTATTCTCTTGTTTTCTATAATAATTTTAATAATCTCATCTCTAAGTTTGCCAAATTCATCGTCTATAATTTCGTAATTATCCGAGTTTAAATCAAGTGAATGGAGAAGGTTAAATATATTATTAATCTTATCTTCTAGCTCTATTTCTTTTTTCTTTTCAAATTTTCTAATAATTAGAAACAGAATTATATTTATAAGTAAAAAACCTATAAGTGTTAGAATATCAAATCTTGGATTGAGATAAACTACAAACAAAGACATTAATATATTTAAAATTAAGGCAAGTAAAATATTTTTGCTTTTATTCATTGTCCCACCTATATCCTATCCCTCTAAGAGTTTTTATATGACTGCCATAATCTCCAAGTTTAGATCTGAGTCTTTTTATGGTGACAGTTAGGGTATTGTCATTTACTTCATAAAAATCATAACCCCAAACATAATCTAAAATTCGATCTCTTAGTAGATTTATATTTTGGTTTTCTAAAAGCATTTCCAATATAGCAAACTCTTTTAAGCTAAGGTCTAAATCTTTTCCATCTATCGAAGCTTGTTTTGAAATGAGATCTAAAGATAAATTTTTAAAAGTCAGCTCATTCACTTTTTTAATTTTTCTACTAAAAACATTGTCTATTCTCGCCTTTAGAACAGGAAGAGAAAAAGGTTTTGTAATATAATCATCTGCTCCTTGGGAAAGACCTTTTATTACATACTCATCTTCGTCTTTTACGGTGAGCATTATTACAGGAAGGTCAGAAAATTCCCTCAGCCACTTTAAAAAATTAAAGCCTGATCCATCTGGAAGATTGGCATCAAGTAGAATTAAATCAAAATCATTAAAATTAAGATTCTCTGTCTGAGAAAGATTGTTATAAATAATTGTTTCAATATTATGTTTGTTTAGGTAAGTTTTAACAGCAAAAGCAATTGTGCTGTCATCTTCAATCATTAGTATTTTCAATTCTATACTCCAATATATCCGATATATCACATTTAAAATACCTACAAATTCTACCCAGTATTTCCATACTAACATTTTCATCTCTTCCCATTTTAGCTATGGTATGAGGAGTTGTATTTATGGCTTTTTGTAAGTCTAATTTATTCATCTTTTCATCTATTAATTTTTTCCATAATTTATCATAGGAAAATCCCATAACTCACCTCAAATTAATCTTCTACTTTGTGCAGTATTTCTATAATATTATACCATGTTTATAAGTGATTTAATCTAAACACACTAAAATAGTCGACTTATATAATACATTATAATATCCGGTACTGGGACTGGGACGGGACTAAAAATTTGAAAACGTCCTATAATTAGGTGGATTCAGAGATATTAGAAAAATTAGAATATAGTATTTTGAATGATTTGGGATATATCGGATGTTTGGAAAAGAAGAATGGGAGTAAAATTACTAATTTATAAAATAGAAACATTATTAATAAAACATAATAAATTAAGACCACTTATATTTTAATAGAAGTGGTCTTAATTTAATTATATAATATATTCATTTTATATTTTATATTTTTCTTTAATGTATTGAGCAATATTATCAGAATCTGGGTATATAAATTTTCTATTTACACCTATATTATCTAGTTCATGAAGTATTTGTTTTTTATTACTTATTACAATCTCATATTGATAATCAATCTTCTGTACCACCTGCTTAATCTCATTAATATTTAAAGTTAAGCTTTGTTTAGACGGAGGTAAGGTTTTTTCAGTATTTAATTGGTATATAAACAAACCATCTTGATTTTTCCATCTATCAAATTTTATAGAAGGCTTGTAAATTATTTTTGGGAATACGGGAAATTTATAATCACTTATTTCATAAGATAATATAAATAGTAGAATTAAAGGTTTATAATTTAATTTATTTATCCTATCAAGATAAGGGTTATCTTTATTAATATCGGTATCAATAATGATTTCCCTGACAAATTTTAGATTACAAAATTCTAGATAAAACTTCTCAAGTTCATCTTTTTCACTTGTATTACAATATCTGTCTAAAAGATTCATCAATTCTATTATTTTTTCTTCGTTTTTAATTATATTATAATCCTCGTGTATAACTGTGTTTTTAAAGCCTTTATCATGAGCTTCTAAGATATATTTACATAATTTTAATTTAGAATAAATATTATTACTATTTACATAAGCCTTATCGAGTGATGCTTGAGCTAAAAAGTCAACCATAATATCTTCAAAAAAAGTTGAATTTGGAATTTTTAAGAATTTTCCTCCAGTTTCTTGAAAGTGGTTTCCTATCTCTTTCATGTCACGATTAATAGAGACTATATCATCTTCATTATTATATACTTTAGAAGTTAGTGGATCGGCTATATTTAGGTCATTACTAATTGCATATATTATTCCATCAGAATCTATATCATTTGAACAGGCGAAATATAGTGCTACTATTGGATTTTCAGTTATATCTAATAGTTCAGTAGGTAATCCATGATGTTGACTGTATGCTATAAAACTTTCTCTACTATCACTGTCTAACATGTATCCAACTTCTCTAAAGTAATCCTGCCTCGCATCTTGTAGGATACTTCTAAATTGATTTTTTCTATAACCGCTAGCTAGTAAAGGCTTTTTGTACCTGGCGCCTTCTCCCCTAAAGAAAAATTTACTTCCATTTGATGTTATTTCTTGAAGAACTTCCATGAAACTAATTAGGTTTGTTATTTCAAATTTTTTCATGTTATAATTATAACATTTAATGAGCGATATAATACCTTATAAGATTGTTAGATAATATATATTTTATTTGTAGGCTTTAATAACACAAACTGGTGAATGATTCAGTTAAGTAAAAATAATGGTCAAGAATTAATATTAAATGCATATGGTGATACTTATAGTCAAACTGATGAATAAAAAAATCAGGAATTCATTATAAAAAAAACATTAAAAGCAGGAATAATATAAAAACAAATATTTGAATAATAAAATAATATTAAATATTACGTCTGGTTTGAGTAACGTATATTAATTTATTTAGAATTCTAGATCAAAATAAGAATAAACAATATTAGTGTTATCCTAATGAAATTTTATAGTTTCCAAACGTTAATGTAGAATTGTTAGAAAAAGAAAATATTAATACATGAATGAACAAATAATAAGGACAGCTGATTATGATAACCGTAAATTGTTATTATAACTATGGATTTTAGTAAAAAATATATTATGATTAGAGTAAGTGATATAATTTTTAAATGATATCTAGAATTGATTCAATAGAAATTAATAAAAGAGTAATAGTCTATATACTTACTATGAAAGGATAATAATGATAATAAAAGATATTGAGTACCCTGAGTTATTGATAGAGGCAATAAAGAATGACAAACTTGTGATTTTTTGTGGGGCAGGCATATCGATGAGTGAACCAACCAATCTACCTAGTTTTTACCAACTTTCGGAAAAAATAGCTGAATTGACCAATAAAGAAAAAAGAAATGATGAATCCGATGAGCAATACTTAGGTAGAGTTGAAAATTTAGGTCATGATGTACACAGTAAAGTTTGCGATATACTCAGCGCAACTCAGACTCAACCAAATACAAATCATGAAGCCTTGATTGATTTTTTTAAAAAAGATATTCGTATTGTTACCACGAATTATGATAGCATGCTTGAAAGTGCATTAGAAAAAAAGGGTAGAAAAGCAAGAATATATTCATATCCAGCACTTCCATATGGTGATAAATTTAATGGAATTGTCCATTTACATGGTGAGGTTGCGAATCCTCAAGATATTGTGCTTACAGATTCTGATTTTGGAAAATCTTATATGTATCATGGGAATGTAACAACATTTTTAAGAACTTTATTTGAGTCAGAATATACTGTGCTTTTTATTGGCTATAGTTATAATGACATTGTAATGAAGTATTTCACAAGGTCTTTACCAGATTTATCTGGTAAAAAAAGATATATTTTTACAAGTAAAGACCAAGCTAGTAACTATATACCACTAGGATTAACTCCTATAATTCATGAAAAAAATAATTATAAGCAAATATATGATTCCCTACTTAGAATAGCTAATTTAGTAACCAGGGATTATAATAGCTGGAGTTTAAGAATTAAGGATATCTCAGAAGAAGTTCCCAATAAAATAAATGATGAATTTGACTTTGAAATCAAAGAAATATTAAACAATATACACTATTCCGATAAGTTCTTTTCGAAAATAAAAAGTAGGGACTGGGCAGAATACCTTTTTAACAAGGAATATTTTGATGAGATCTTTTCTAGTAATAAAATAGATGATTTTGGTATTCAAAGAATAGAATGGTTATCTAGAGAAATAATTATAAATGAAACTGATCTATTTTTAAAATTTTGTTGTGATAAAGATTTTATATTGAGCAAGAAATTACAGATAGAAATTGCGACAATAATTTGTAATAAAAATACTAAAATTGAAAAAATCGAAAAATTAATTAATTTAATTGATTTTAATAATTTAGATTTTATGTTGGTAGGTCGATTGTTAGATGTTTGTTATACAAATAGACCTAAGTTAGATTTTGTTGCAAACGAAATTTATTCTAAAAGTTTATCGTTCGTATTAAATAAAAATACAATCATCTCTACGGATATAATAGGTATAGATTTTAAGTTCGAAAACTACATTATGGAAGAGTTGTGGAATAAGTACAAATTGTTTAAGAATAAATATTATATTAATATACTAAATAATATATCAAATCAACTCTATAACTTGAAAAGATATAAAATTATAGGATTTTATGTAGAAGAATTTGAATTTGCTTCGTTCTATCCGAGAACTGAAGAGTATATAAGCAATCTTGAACAATTTCTTATTATTTTCAAAGAACTTTTATTAGGTATGGATGATAATAATAAAGAATATTGGTATAAAACATATATTTCATCAGATATTCCTATATTACTTAGATCTTCCTTGTTAATATTAAGACACATGTCTAACATTACAGGTAAAGAAAAATTAAATTTATTAAAATCTAATAATATTAAAATCCTTGATATAAGTTTGAAGGAAGAGCTATTTTGGTTATATGCAGATATTTTCCCTTCATTGAATAGTAATGACAAAGAGATATTTTTAGATGAAATAATGAATGAAGAAAAACTTGATGAAAATTATACAAATAAAACGTACTTTTATCAAAAATATAATTTATTAATATGGTTACAAAGGTTTGATGAAAACAATCAGGATATTATTAATAAGATAAATTCTATTAAAGAGAGATATGATTATTTTAAACCGCTAGAAAATCCTGAAAAATCAATTGGTCCTCTCACGTTAAGGTGGGGAGATGCACAATTACCATATACTGAAACAGAAATCGTTAACAACTTAGAAAAAATCATTGATGAATTATTATCCTATGAAGGAGATGGGTTTGAACGAGCGGAGAGAATAACGCTGATTAGAAAATTAGAGAAAATTTGTTCTGAAAATGAAAATTTCAGAGAGAAACTTATAGAATTATTAATCAAGGAAAATGAAATAGATACCGATTTGTGGAGAGGCATCATAATGTCTTTAGAAAAATCTAATTTATCTGAACAAAAGTTAATATATACTTTTAATAGGGTATTTTTTAATCCGATATTTGATATCTATAATCTAGAGATATCTCAAGCGATTTTTTCAATTCTGGATACAAGAAAGAGTATTAGTGATAACCTTGTAGATTTTTTTTATGAAAAGATTAATTTATTATGGAAGTATTCTAGTAATACAGAAGAAAAATCACTTGATTATATGACGAGAGCATTGAATTCATCCAAAGGCAATTTGGCTTTATCATTAATAAAATTAATAGATATTTCGGTAAAGAATAGTGGAGAAAAATATTTAGAGGATAGATTTAAAGATTTTTTAGAACAAATGTTAAATGAAGAAGGATATAATGATTCTTCAGTTGTTATACTTGGGAATGCATCTTTCTTTTATAGTATTGATAGTGATTGGTGTGAAAAGTTTATTTTAGATAAGTACAGATCCAATGATGATGAAATACTAAAAATGGCATGGAGTGGTTTTGTATATCAGTCATTTTTATATACAGAATTTGCATTAGTTTTTGAATCTATATATCATGAAGCTATAAAAAATATAAATATTTTTGATGAAAATATAAGAAAGAAGATATTTAAGGGCTATATGTCTTTGATTTTTAATTTTTCAGAAAATCCTATGGAAGATTACATTCCAAATATATTTAGAGATAGTATGACGGAAGAGATTTTATATCTATTTTATTCTGAGTTATCACTATATATTGATAATCTAGACAAATTTGGAAAAGAAGAAATATTTTATAAATGGATAAAGGCTTTTTTAGATAGACGTTCAGAAGGTTATCCAATATCAGCATCTAACCAGGAAAAAAATTTAATTATCAGATTTTTGGTTAAATTCACTGAGATCACTATCGATTTTGATAATATATTATCAAAGTTTTATAAAGAATTTTTCGTAGAGCAATCCACGTTATGGTTTTTTACTTATTATATTGAAATAACAAAAGACAATGCAGATATAATAAATAAAATAATGATTCTTGTTACTGATCAAATGATAAATAATACTCAAGATTTAATAATAAATACTACTAAGGTATACCTGAAGGATATATTTAAAAAAGTTACAAAGTTTGGGGTGAATACAGATAAGTTCGAAAAAAATCTTGAGTTTATGAATGTTAATTAATGTATATTATATATCGTTTAATTATAATGATAAATATATATAATATTCAAAAAATTTCAAAAAGACTTTTGGTATATAGAAGGAATGAATATCTATACTTATGAAATCAGTCATTAAAAATAGAAAAAATTATAAAAAAATTGTAAATTTGGTATAAAATATTATGTTCTTCGTGCAATTGAACAAATGGTTTCATATTAACTGTTTATCCAAGATAGGAGGTTATATGAAAATATTAAAACTTATGCTAG
Organism: Anaerococcus lactolyticus ATCC 51172; assembly: GCF_000156575.1. Lineage (GTDB taxonomy): Bacteria > Bacillota > Clostridia > Tissierellales > Peptoniphilaceae > Anaerococcus > Anaerococcus lactolyticus. The sequence continues at coordinate 175,951 of NZ_GG666044.1, read as the reverse complement.
ATTTTGGAGAAGGTCCAATATGTACTGAATATTTTGATGAAGAGAAAGGAAGATTATTAACAGGAATTGAAAAAGTAGACAATGATAAAGAATTATGGGATATAAATGAAACAATTCAAGAATTGTTTACATCTTACTACCACTTTGATTATAATGATCAGGCTTGCTTTTTCGATGAAGAACAAGAGAAAAAAGACAAGTATAAAATGCTTGCATTATTAGAGAAACTTAAAAAAAGACTATATGAAATAAATGATGGGTCTTTTGAAATTGATGATAAAGAAACTGAGAGAGTTAAAAATTTATAATGAAAGAATTAGATGTTGTAAGATTGAAAGAAGATTACAAAGAAATAAGTAAGGGAACAAAGGGAACAATTGTTTTAATTTATGATAATAAAAATTGTGAAGTTGAGTTTTTTGATAAAGATGGAGATACCATAGATGTAGTCATGACTCCTTTAAATAAATTAGAACTTATAGAGTCATTCTAATATAATTTAAATTTTTGTAAATAGAGCTTGTAAAAAATGAATCATACAAGCTCTATTTTTATATCCATTTGAATAAATTACTTTTGTTAAACACCATGCCTTCTATCGTTAAATTACAAAGGATCGGTTAAATTCATCAAGAGGACTATGTAAATCTGATTTTTAAATATAGAAGTTATATTATGATTCTTCTTAAGATCAATATTTCTGAAATCACATTTAAATCCGGTACTGGTACTGGGACGGGACTAAAAATCTGAAAACGTCCTATAATTAGGTGGATTTAGTGGCGTTAGAAAAAATAGAATCTTGTATTTTGAATGGTTTGAGATATATTGTACATTTGGAAAAGAAGAATAGTCCCACCATCTATGGGTGACCGATGCATATGCATCGGTCATTTCCGAGACGAAGCAAAGCTGAGTCCGAAAAACTAAGCGAGAGACCAAAGGTCTCGAGAGGATATAACAGTCAAAGATAAAGATAAAAGTAAGGCGTCAAACAGCATCGGTCATTTTCGAGACCACTCCGTGGTGGGTCTTCCCATAGCCAGACGGGCTAGCAAAAAACTAAGCGAAGAAACTGAAAGTTTCTGAGAGGACATTGGTAAAATCTTGTAAAATCAACGGTTACATAAGATGAAAAACTGTAACTGGGATTAAAATGGGAACATTTGTTAAAAAGAATAAATTAAATAATAGTTCCAAGTACTTTACATTTGGAAAAAAATAAGATCATAACTTAAGTGTTATGGTCTTTTTTATTTGATAGATTATATAGTTAAAAGCGACAATAAATTGTCGGTTTGAGTATGTCTTAACGAAAAAAATAAGCATTTCGCAAAAATGTTGAGGAAAAGTTTGGGTTTATTTTTTTATGAGTTATAATTTAAAGTTTTCTACTTACGGGCCTTCTTTTTTAATAAAAAACTGACCCTAATAGTTAGTTTTATTGCTAATTTTTGGAGTCAGTTTCTATAAGATTATAAGATGCCTAGAATTTTTTCTAGTATTAGGGTTATGGCTGTGATTGATATAAAGCACACGCCTCCTAAGGCTAGTGGCTTAGCTCCTGATTTTAATAGCTTTACTATATCGCTATTTAAACCAATAGCTGACATTGCCATTACAATAAAAAATTTGGATAAGTCCTTAAAGGGTTTGAAAAATTCAATATTTACTCCTTTGGCTAGGGCTATGGTTGTAATCAAACTTGCTAGGATGAAGTAGATTATAAAGAATGGGAAGATTTGTATTATAGATATTTTTTTATTAGCTTCTTGTTCAGCATTTCTCATTCTAATGAAGGCTAGCCCTAAGCATATTGGAATTATTGCTAGGGTTCTAGTCAATTTTACTGTTACAGCCTTGTCAAGTGTCTGGCTACCTAGATTAAATATTGTATCCCATGTTGATGCGCATGCTGTAACTGATGATGTATCATTAACAGCAGATCCTGCGAATATACCAAAGGCATGACCATCGGTAGTAGAAAATCCAATCATACGACCTAGGCTTGGAAATAGGATGGCTGCTAAGATATTAAAAAAGAATATAACAGATATGGCTTGGGCTATCTCATCTTCATCTGCATCTATAACTGGAGCGGCAGCTGCGATTGCAGAGCCTCCACAAATTGATGATCCAACGCCAACAAGTGTTGCGATATTCCCTTTTATAAGTCCAGCCTTGTAGGCTATGTAAGCGATTATAAGTGATGTTGATATGGTAGATAGGATGATTGGAAGTGATTGCCTACCAGTTTTTAAAACAATTCCAAGATCAAGACCAAACCCGAGGAGGATTACAGCATATTGAAGGATTTTCTTTGATGTAAATCTCACGCCACCCATATAAGGTTTTTTGTCTTTTATAATTTGACCTAGGGCCATTCCAATTAGAATGCCAAAGACTGCTGGGCCAACCAGTGGGATTTTTTTGCCGATTATCTGGGATATTATTGCAATTATAAGGCAGAGAATAATCCCTTTTATATTTTTTTCTATAGATTTTATCATATAAGCTCCTTTCGCTTTTTTTATTATATAATAAATCACTATAATGTAAAATTATAATTATTTACTATATGATAAAAATTTGTTATGATAGATGTGGAGGATACTATGTTAGATTTTAGGATAGAAAGTTTTTTGGAAGTATGTAAATATATGAATTTTACAAGGGCTGCTGAAAGCCTTAATATAACACAGCCAGCCATATCTACTCATATTAAATATTTAGAATCCTATTATAATTGTAAACTTTTTTATAGAAGTAAGAGGAATTTGTGTCTAACAGATGAGGGTAAGATTCTAAAATCTGCTTTGCTTTCTATGTCAAATGATCAAGATAAGTTGAGGATGATATTAGCTGAGGAAAAAACTAAGAGTGAAAAAATTTCTTTGGGTTTTACTAGATCGGTCGGAGAATATCTAATATTGGATAAGCTTATAGCCTTGATTAAAGAAAAACATTCTTGTGATTTCCATATTTATTATGAAAATACGGACGAGATTTTACGTGATATTGATAGTGGAAGGATAGACTTTGCCATTATAGAGGGATTTATAAAATCTAGAGATTATTTTATTAAAAAATACAAAAGCGATAGGATTGTTTGCATCAGCCACAAGGACCACAAGTTTAAAAAACAAGTTAAAAAGCTAACAGACTTATTAGATGAAAGAATTATTATTAGGGAAGACGGATCTGGTACCTTAGCTATATTAAAAAATTTTCTAAGCATGGACAATATTGATACGAAAGATTTTGCAAATATCATAGAAATAAATAATATGCGTTCCATAGTAGAAATGCTCAGGTCGGATTGTGGTGTAAGTTTTATTTTTGAATCTTGTGTAAAAAAAGAACTAGAAGAAGGCACTCTCATGGTTGTGGACCTAGAAGATTTCAATCTAGTTCATGATTTATCACTTGTTGCCAGAAAAAATTCAATATTTACTGATTTGTATTTGCAAATAGCTGAAGCTTTTTATTAGAAAAAATTTCATAGTATTAGGTTAGGTTAAGATGGGTAAAGAAAAATATCGTTTTATAAAAGCAAAAAACTGGCTAATTCTTAGTTATAAGGTGTTTTATATTAGGTGATATTTTTTAGCAATATAATAAACTTAGATATAAGAACAAAGTCTGATTTTAAAATAGAAAAAAATGTCAAAGATGTTTTTGAAATTGAAAGCAACTATATTAGATGTACTATCCCTTTTCAACAGGAAGTAATTGACCAAATAGACAATAAAAATGACGGTTTGAATGTCGGTTTGAATTAGACTGAGAAGAAAGTGATAGAAATTTTGATTGAATAATCAGTTATATGGAAAAATAAAGGGGAAATAGGGCACAATAAAAGCAAATAAATTATATATAGAGAGGTAAATAGTGGCTTATAGAATTTGATAATTAGTGATTTTGGATATAATCTTGTAATAAGCTTAGGTCAGGAAGCATACGGTGCTCTGGCCATTTTTTATGTTATAATATAAGTAATAAAAATCAAGCCATAATAAGGAGGGGTATATTGTCAAAAATTAAAAAAGAAAAAATTTCTGCTAAAGGCTTTGATATTGAGGTTTACATAGAAGATTTTAAAAATGACTATATAATTCTTACTGATATAGCAAAGTATAAAAACACAGATGATCCAAGATTTGTCATCCAAAACTGGTGAGAAATAGGAATACGCTTGAATTTATAGGATTGTGGGAAGTTTTGAATAATCCAAATTTTAACCGTGTGCAATTCGACACGTTTAGAAGTGAAGCGGGACTAAATAGATTCACAATGACCCCAGGAAAGTGGATAGAATCTACAGATGCTGTAGGTATAGTTTCAAAAGCAGGCAGATACGGAAGAACATATGCTCATTATGATATAGCTATGGAATTTGCATCTTGGCTTTCTCCAGAATTTAAGCTATATATTATTCAAGATTACAAAAGACTAAAAGAAGATGAAAACTCAAAACTATCATTAACTTGGAATTTGCATAGAGAAATATCAAAGATTAATTATAAAATTCATACAGATGCCATCAAAGAGTATTTATTAAAAGACCTTACAGATGAGCAGTTATCATTTAAATATGCAAGTGAAGCAGATATGCTTAATGTGGCACTCTTTGATAAAAGAGCAAAACAGTGGCGTGAAGAAAATCCTGACTTAAAAGGAAATATGAGAGACTATGCAAGTCTTGATGAACTATTAGTACTTGCTAATATGGAATCCTACAATGCAATTTTAATTGAAAAGGGATTAGAGCAAAAAGAAAGAATGATAGAACTTAGAAATCTTGCAAAGACCCAACTTATATCTTTAGAAAAATTAAACCAATCAGATATAAAAAAACTACATAAGTAAGATGACAAAATGCATCGGTCATTTTCGAGACCACTCAGCCACTGCACGCTCTTGGCCGCTAGGGCAAATCGTCCTACCAGCTATGTCTAACGAAATAGGGTTAGGACTTCGCGTGGTGGGTCTTCCCAAAGCCAGAAGGGCTAGCACAAAACTAAGCGAGAAAACTCAGGAGAGTTTTCCAGAGGACACTGGTAAAAATGGTTAAATCGACTCATTTTGAATAAACTCATTGCCGCGTGACTCGTGTACGCCTCATATTGGATTTTTATTCTTAGTCTATTTCACCATATTTCCTCATAGATTATTTTTGAATATTATATAATTGATTAGTTTCTTTTAGAAAGTAATCGAAGATAGATTGGGGAAATAGGCAAGAAAATCACAAAGGATTTTTCAATTACAAAAAGGTTAATATACCATTTCATATTGGATAAAAATTGAGAATATGATAATATAGTTTTATAATCACAATATTAAAACAGGAGGATTGATGTATGTTGCCCAAAATTAAATTGTGGTTTTTTAATCATAAGAATTTTTTAAGGATGTCAAGATTTATAATTTTAACAGTGTCGCTTCTTTTAGTTACTTGGATTTTTGATCATCAATATATTGCCATTAAATCTTATATTCCCAAACAACTATTACTATCGGTTGAAGTTTCGGTAAATTTCCTTTCTAATATATCTGGAATATTTTTGACTATAAGTACTTTTTGTTTTACAATTATTGTCACTGTACTTAATAAATATAGCAGTAGCATATCGCCTAGATTGCTTCAGAGCTTCATAGATAGGACAGGAGTCCTTGGTTTATATGGTATATTTGTAAGTGGTTTTTTCTATTCAGTAATCAGTATCCTATTATTGCAAGATATTGCTCCAGACCAACATGTTGTAGCTGGAAGTTTTGGAATAGCCTATGCTATAATTGCAATGCTTAGTTTTATAGCTTTCTCAAGACAGGTTCTTGATAATCTAAAAGTATCAAATATTATAGAATATATTTTTAATGACTGCGAAAAACTTATTGATAAAGAGGTCGAACTAAGGGAAAAAGCTAAGCATTATGAGAAAGGCGACGAATCTACAAAGTTATCAATTGTAGCTGAAAATTCAGGTTATTTATTTGAAATAAAAGCAGATGAGATTTTTAAAGAGCTTAATGGCACAAGAGCAGAACTTACTATAAATAAGAGGATTGGTGAATACACAATCAAAGGAGAAAGTATAGGAGAATTAAATATATTCCAGTGCGAGTTAGATGATAATGATAAAAACGAATTAAAAGAAAAATTAAGCCCATTGTTTTTAATAAATGTTTACAATAATACAGAAGAAGATTATCACCGTGGAATTGTAAACTTGACCGAAGTCGCGAATATGGCCTTAAGCCCTGGCACAAATGATCCAAATACTGCAATAATGTGTATAAACAAAATGTCATCATTGCTAGGGAAACTTTTATCTGCAGGCAATCATTTTATAATCCTGAAAGAGGACGAAGATGTAAAAATAATTTATCAAAGTTATTCTGTGGAGGACGAACTATATCTTGGTTTTAGCCAGATAATTTCTTATTCAGCAGGTGATCCCTTGGTTACAAAAGCGATTTTACAAGGACTTTATATCATATACACAATGGCAGATATATGTGCTAAAAAAAGCATAAAAAAGTTTTTTGATGATAGCTATGAAATTTTAATAGAAAATTTTACTCACGAAATTCATTTGGAAACTTTTAAAAGAATAAGAAACAATATGGAAGAGCAAGTAAGCTTATAGGAAAATACATCTGACTGGATTTAAATTTATATGCATAAAAGATAAATTAAAAATGCGATCAATTAGTGAACTGACCCCCAAAAGTTAGACCTAAAAACTAACTAAAGGAGGTCAGGTCATCTATCTGGTCGTTTTCTTATGCTTAAGAACCGAAATTGTATGAGAGATTGGTTATAATATTTTGTTAAGCAACTTCTCTATACCTAGTATATACATATTCATAAATTTTTTGACGGTACATAGAGATACTTAGCTCATCGTAACAGTCTGGCAATTCTTTCCAAAGAGTACTTTTTTATATGTTAGGGCTTTTACAAGATCCCCATTTTCAAGACCACTCCGTAGGTGGGAAGGATGAGTTGTTAATTTTAGTTGACAAGTATTTGGAAAACTTTATTATTGAAATTAATAATTTTTTTGATTTTAGAAAGATGTTTGGTATTTATTTTTATTTTTAATAGATTACTTTTAATAGCAATTTCAATGTTTTTGTGATATAATATTCCTAACTAGAAGAATTTTATTATATATAATTACAAGTTTAAATATATTGAAAATAAACTTTTAAAACTAGCTTTATATTATTTTCCCGATGGCGGATTGATTGCCATTGTTTTAGATTTCTGGGAGGAATTATGAAAAATATACTGAAAAGTAGGTACATATCCTTTATCTTGGCCTTGTTTATGGTTGTGGGAGTTTTTCTTCCTCAAGGGAGAGTTTTTGCTGATAATAGTGGGAAATATACTATTAATTTGCGAATTGATGTAAATGAAAAAGAAAAATTAAAAGAAAAGATTAAAGGTGGAGGAGTAATTAAATCTTCTGCAAGACAAGTAAAAGTTTATAAATTAAAACTTGATGAGCATATTACAAATAGTAAGTTGATTGAACTTGCTCAGAGTTTTTATAGATCAGCTGATAAAGAGTTAAATATTGCTGATGTTGAAAAAAACTTAATCATGATAAAATTCTTATCCAAGACATGGGTAAGTCTAAGACAAGCAAGCTTGTCTATGATAATGTCGCCTATGATGAAATAGACACTAGGAAGATTGAGAATTTTGATGTTGATAAATTGTCTGAACAAATTCTGATTGATAATCTTGATAAGGGATTTTATTTAATAAAGGAAACAGATGAGTCCAAGAAAATATTAAATAAACAACTTGTTCCGAGTATAGTTAGACTTCCAGATGATGAAACTAATAATAATATTAGAACAGTTATTGCCAAAGAAGTTAAAAAGGTTAAGACTGATATTATAAAGCTCATAAAGGTTGATGCTGATAATAAAAATATTAGAATTAATAAGGCTCAGTTTAAACTTTATCAAAAAATCAAGGATGGAAATGAAGTTAAAAGTATTCCTGTAAAAGTTACTGGAGAAAAGGGCAAATATACTCGCGACGATGAAAAGGGAGCGGATATTAATTTAGAAACATGGGATAATGGCGAAATCATTGTTAGTAACTTGCTTGAAGGGGTTTACTATTTTAAAGAAGTAGCACCTGCTCCAGGATATGATAAAGCAAATGTAGGTAAGATTTCTGAAGATTTAAAACCAGGTGGGGAACCATTTGTTATCAAAAATAAAATCACTCCAATTCTTAAAAAAATAGATGCTGCCGATAAAAATAAATATCTAAAGGACGCTGTTTTTAAATTATACAAAAAAGACGGGACTATTCTTAAGTTTAAGAAGTCAGGCGTTTATTATGAATTAGATAATAGTGGCAAAGAAGAAATTGTTACTGATGAGAATGGCTTGATTTATATTTCTGATCTTAAAGATGGCGATTATTATTTTGAAGAGACTAAGGCTCCAAAGGGTTACCAATTATCAAAAACAAAGATAGAATTTAAGGTTAAGGATGCAAGAGCTGTTGATGACAAGGGAGATATTAAAATATTAATTGTTGAAAATACTCCTGATAAGCCAAACCCAAAGACACCAACAGGTGGGTTTAATTTTGTTAAGATTGATGATTCTAAGGATGAGAAGAGGCTTGCTGGTGCTAGATTTGTTCTTATGAAGCTCGATGAGAAGACTAATAAATATGAGAGGGTTGTTAAGGACGGCAAGCAAATTACTCTTGAGTCTGGCAATAATGGTGAGTTCAGGGTTGATGGTCTCGAATATGGCAGATATGCAATAAGAGAAGAGGCAGCGCCTACTAATTACTATATCGACAATCCATTGACATATTTTGATGTTGATGCGGCGAGCATTTCGCTTCCTGCCAAAAAAATTGTCAACAAGCCTTACAAACCTGTAATTACTCGTAGGGATAATACTACTGTAACTAAATATGTACCTACTAATGCAACTACTGTTATAAAAAATATAGTTAAGACTGGTGATGTTAAGATTATTATTATGGCGATTGCTGGTTTGATTCTTTTGACAATGGGTATCAAACTTGTTAATAACAGTGAGAGATTACAGATGGCATAAATGTGAAGGATCCTTCATTTGAGGGGTCCTTATTTTACATTTGCAAGCTGATGAGGATTTTAAATCTTATAGTAAAATATAATTGATAGCTAAGGGCATTAGTGCCCTTTTTATATGAAGGATTAATATGGCTAAGAAAAAAGCTAAGAGAAAAAAAGTTAATAAGAAAAAATCACGTTGGCTCTTTAGGCTGATTTTCTTGCTGGGATTTTTGGTAATGGTTTATCCGTTGATTTCAAGATTCTATTACCGAATTGAGTCTAATGAGAAGGTTGAAACTTTCTCTAATGAAGCGAAAAAGCTTGATACTAAGGAAATCGACAGGAGGATAAATCTTGCCAAGGCCTTTAACGAGTCTTTGACTGGAAAGATTGCATCAGATCCTTACACTAGGAAAAAGCAAGAGGAGGGCCGCAAGGAATACGCTCGTATGCTTGAAGTTGAGGAGATGATTGGTACAGTTGACATACCAAAGATTAACCAAAAACTGCCTATATATGCAGGTACGAGTGAGGATATCTTGCAAAAGGGTGTTGGTCACTTGGAGGGAACATCTCTTCCAATTGGTGGCAATTCCACCCATACAGTTTTGACTGCCCACTCAGGCTTGCCTGAAGCGACACTTTTTACCCACCTAAACCAACTAGAAATTGGAGATAAGTTTTATATAGAAAATATCCAGGGCATCATTGCCTACCAGGTGGACCAGATTAAGGTAATTGAGCCATCAAACTTCGATGACCTCTTGATTAGTCCGGGCCATGACTATGCGACACTTTTGACTTGTACACCAATCATGATTAATACTCACAGGCTCATTGTTAGGGGCCATAGGGTGCCTTATGTACCAGCCGTTGATGAAGAATCTATAAGGGAAAATAGGAATAACTGGATTTTCAGAATGTTATTCTTTGCATCACTCATTTTAATTTTGATTTTGCTCATACTAATTTTGAAATTAAGGAGAGATAATAAAAAGTATTTCAAGAAGATTAGTGAGTTTACCAAGGGTGGATTCATAAAGTCTAAGCTAAGAAATCCAACTGGACAGGGTGACTTGTTCGAAAACTTAGCCGGTGAGGATGATGATTATGTCTAAGAGGACCAGGGATAGGATAGTCTTTATGGGAATCTTTATCCTGGGACTTTTGATTTTTTCCTACCCACTTATAAGTCAAAAGTATTACGAAATCAAGGCGGAAGATGATGTTATTACTTTCGTCAAGGCAGCCAAAGAGCTTGCTCCTGAGGATTTGGATAGGAGAATGGCCTTGGCAGCAGCCTACAACCGTACTCTTGACCCATCAAGGCTAGCCGACCCTTATACAGATATGGAAAAGGCAGGTCGTGCTGAGTATGCGAGGATGCTTGAAGTTGAGGAGATGGTTGGCCATATAAAAATTCCAAAAATAAAGGTCGATATTCCAATTCGTGCAGGTACGAGTGAAGATGTTTTGCAAAAAGGTGCGGGCCACTTGGAGGGTACATCTCTCCCAATCGGAGGAAATTCAACCCACACAGTTATCACAGCCCACAGGGGTCTACCTAATGCCAAACTTTTTAGAAACCTCGACCAACTTGCCTATGGCGATGTATTTTATATTACTAATATCAAGGAGACTATTGCCTATAAGGTAGATAAGATTCAGGTTGTAGAGCCTTCAGACTTTGAGCCTGTCCTTGTAGTAGAAAATAAGGACTATGCAACCCTACTAACCTGTACACCTTATATGATCAATTCTCACAGGCTTTTGGTGCGTGGAGTAAGGATTCCCTACCAGGAAGCTATTGATGATGGTGTGGCTAATATGCCTAGAGCGAGAGTGGACTTTTTTAGGATGGTTTTGGTGCTTATACCAATTATAATTATCCTAACTTTGACACTTTTTAGGGAAAAGAAAAGGACTGATAGTCTAAGCAAGGAGCTAAGAGAAATTGAAGAAAGAAATCAAATTAACTAAAAAATCCTTTCTAGGATATATTTTAATTATGGTGGGCTTAGTGCTCTTGACAAGCCCTTTGGTCTTAAGGAGCTACCACGACTTTATGGCAAAAAGCGAAAGAATGTCTTTTGAAAAAATACAAGCCTCTAAGACCGATGCAGAAATCGCAGAAGAAAATAAAAATGCACAAACCTATAACGAGATGATTAAGGGTACCGACCCAAGCGTTGAAGACCCATTCACAAGCAAGGATTATGAGAACAGGTACGAGATGTTTAGGACAACCAACACACCTTTTGCTTATTTATCCATACCAAAACTTGATAAGTACTTGCCCCTATATCTAGATGCGACCTATGAGCATATTGCAAAGGGTGTTGCCCAAGTTGCTGGAACAGCTATACCTGTTGGGGGAAAAGGCACAAGGTCAGCCATCGCCGGCCACAGGGGTTGGTGGGGCGACACTATGTTTTTGTATGTTGATGAACTTAAAAATGGTGACTACATCTATATAGAAAGAGCTAATCAAACCATGCGTTATGTGGTTAGCGATAAGGAAATCATTGGACCATATGATTGGGATAAGCTTGCTCCAAGGGGCGATTTAGATATGATTACCCTCTTGACATGTAGTCCATTTCTGCCACCAAGACCTAACAGGCTTTTGGTAAATGCAATCAGGGATGAGTCAGGACCAGCAGAAGAATTTAAACTACCTTCTGGTGACTTTGTAGCAAGTGCTAATGATGCCAGCAAGGGAAACATTTTAGTAAAAATCATGAAAATTGCCACATTAATCGGGGCAGTAATTGGAATCTTGGCAATAGTATATACAGGGCTTAGGTTTGTAAAAAGATTAAAAGCAGGATTTTGTTAACTATAAGAAGCTTATAGGGAATTATTTCTAAAAGATGATAGAAATATTCCTTATAGGCTCTTTTTTTATCTCAATTTTACATCAGCTTTGATATACTAGGGAAAAAGGAGGACGTATGAAAAAAGTATTAAATAAAAAAATGATCGGGCTTTGCTGCCTTTTATTTGTATTTTTAGCCTTTTTCCTAGCCAAGGCCTATGCGAATAAAACTGGTGGCTACGAGATAAGGATGGATATAAAAATGTCAAAAGGTCAAGAAAAGTCATTGATTTTGCCAAGCAAAAGGCAGGTAGCCTATTGGAAAATAGAAGAAGGAAAGATGGGACCTTGGGATGTGATGCGACTTGCTAAGGATTGCGACTTAATGAGTCTGGGCGAGATAAGCAAAAAGTTGGGCAAAGAACCAAAATATTCTGACAAAGCAGAAATATTTTACGATGGCAAGGCCTATGACAAAATGACAAGTGCCATGTATGAGAAAAACAAGGCAAAAATAAAAGAAGAAATAAGAATTAGAAATCTCGAAGAAGGGGCTTATCTAATCAAAGAAACTGACGAGTCTTTTAAGCAAAGTAAGGCTAGGGAAAAATTAACAACCAGGATAGAATATGTAGGCAAAGAATCAGCTCCAGAAGGTGTGTTGGAATTAGAAGATAATTAAAGAGGATAGGCCCTTAAAATTTGAAAATTTAAGGATAAAGGAAAAACAAACGTAATCTTGCGTTTGTTTTTTTATCTTTAATATAAAATAAGCTGGATAAAACTCTAGCAAGTTTAATCCAGCTTTAGAAACTTAAAAATTTCACCTAAAAGCAGGTCCTAGCAAATAAAGATTATTAATAACTCTCTATAATAATAAATTGACAAGAAAATAAATTTAAAGTAAATTAATTAAAGTGATACTTTAGTGTGATAAGATGATGTATAGATACACATATGCATTGATGATAAAAAAGCGCACTTAGTTAGCTAAGTTAGCTTGTATATAAAAAGGAGAATGTATGGAAATTTTTAAAAATATTTTATCGACGGTCAACGGATATCTCTACTATCCAATTTTAATAATTATCCTCTTAGCTTGTGGCTTTTATTTTACAATCAGGACTGGCTTTATCCAACTAAGTCTTTTGCCAGATGCCATAAAGGTTATCGGCGAGAAACCTGCTGGCAAAGATGATGTATCAAGTTTTCAGGCCCTAATGGTATCTACTGCATCTAGGGTAGGAACTGGAAACATCGTAGGCGTGTCAAACGCTATTTGCCTAGGAGGACCTGGAGCTGTTTTTTGGATGTGGATTATCGCTGTAATCGGTGGGGCATCTGCCTTTATAGAATCGACTTTAGCACAAATTTTCAAAAAAAAAGCCAAGGATGGGTCAAGCTATGGTGGACCTTCTTATTATATAGAACAGGGTCTAGGATCTAGAAAACTCGGCGTGGTTTTTGCTCTAGCTTTAATTTTGACCTATGCAGTTGGTTTTAATATGCTTGCCTCTTTTAACCTCCAAGATTCCTTTAGGGTTTATGATTTTTATCAAAAAGGCAAAACTTCTTGGATTATAGGTGGTATCCTTGCTATAATTGCAGGTTATTGCATCATCGGTGGAGGTAAGAGGATTATAAAATACACATCTATAATCGTTCCAATAATGGGAATAATTTATGTTCTTATGTCTATATTTATGATTGGTATTAATTTTTCAAATATTGGAAAAATGATTAAGATGATTGTAGAAGATGCCTTTAACTTCAGAGCGATTTTTGGTGGCGTGGCTGGTTCTGCCATGGTAGAAGGAATCAAAAGAGGACTTTATTCTAACGAAGCAGGTATGGGTTCTGCACCAAACGCAGCAGCAAGTGCAATGGTAAGCCATCCTGTCAAACAAGGTCTGGTACAAATGGTGTCAGTATTCATAGATACCCTAATAATTTGTACAGCAACAGCCTTCATGGCACTTGTTTCAGGTGTTGCACCAACAGAAGATCTCGCTGGTGCAGGTTTTGTCCAAGAGGCCCTAGCAACTGTTGTCGGACATTTTGGTTATGTCTTTATCACAATCTGCCTGGCCCTATTCGCTTTTACAACTCTTTTGGGTAATCTTTATTATTGTGATTCATGCCTAGCCTACCTAAAAAAGAAAGAACCATCTAAAAACTTCATGCTAGTCTTCAGGATAATAGCCACCATCCTAATATTTTTAGGAGCAGGAATGGAAATGAAATTCGCCTGGGACCTTGCAGACCTCTTCATGGGAATCATGGCAATCATCAATATATTCTCAATCTTCGCCCTAGGAAAATACGCTATAAAAGCATTAGAAGATTATGAAAAACAAAGAAAAGAAAACAAAGACCCAGTCTTTAAATCCAGCCATATTGGACTTGATGAAAATAGATTAGATTTTTGGAAATAAATTTAAACTCGCCAGCATGAAAATTGCGGCGAGTTTTTTTATGATTATGGAGTCTAAAAATGTTGAATAATAAATAGACTCAGAATATAATGTCTATAAATAGCAAGTATTTTTTAGACTGTTTTGGAGGAAATTATGGATCAGATGTCGATATTTGAAGCAAATCAGATGGAAAGTCTCAAGCTTATCGAAGGTGATAATAGAGAGGATATAGATAATAAACACAAGATTTATCATACAAAATATATTGATACAAGTTATGAAGATATTTATGATTTATTTAGTGATTTTGATGAAATAAGAGCAATAACATTTTCTTATGATATTAAATTTATCGATAAAATAATGAAAATGTTTGATTATGGGGAGATAATCTTAGGCGCTAGATTTATGTCAAGGAGAGATGATGACCTTCACAAGCTTGTGGGAGAGGCTTATGCCTTGGCTGAAGCTATGACAATATCAGAAATTGCTGCAGATGCTGTGAGAGAAAAAAATGATTTGGTTGAAAGAATGAGCAAAAATGACTTACTTATAAGAAGTCCACTGTATTTAATTGATCATAGGAAAATTTACCTTTTAAGGTCCGATGATGGTAGAACTAGGGTGATAAAAGGCTCTGTTAACATGACAGGTTCTGCTTGGTCCAACAATCAGCTTGAAAATATTGAAGTTGACGATAGCTTAGAAGGATATGAAGCTTACCTAAGGGATTTTGAAACGGCTTGGGACTTGTCAGCAGATATTCCAGAAGATGTTGTCGTCTGCAAGAAGACAAATAAGCCTGAAAATGACATAGGTTTTATAAAAGCAGCTATAAAAACTAGAGAGGCTATAGTTCTTGAAGAAAAACCAAAGGACAAAGTAAGTTACGAAGATATCAGGTACACAATTGAAGTTGAAAAAACATATCAGAAAAACAAGGAACTTGTGGCGGGCCTAAAACCAGATGTCAGGGATGGAAAAGTCTTGATTATTCCTGAAAAATTAAATAGAGTTATAAATAATAGAAAGGTCATTGAGAGGAAGAAAGTAAGTATAGAGGAAAGAATAAAATCTTATCCAAGCCTTACCTTTAATTATGATACTAAAGAAGCTTTCATTAATGGTGAGAAACAAAATTTGAATCCTGATAAGGAAGATGTGAAAAAAGATATTGACCTTTTGTTTGATGCCATGGACAATTATGAAAGAGACTTTATTGGTGATACAGAAAGGGTAAGAGAAAATCACTATAAACTCTTAAATATCTTATTTTCTTCACCATTTCATGCCAAGCTAAGGTGTGTTGCAGATTCTCAAAATATACCAACATCAAGCTTGCCGCTTTATACACTTATAACATCTACGGGAGCCAACACTGGTAAGACTTTTATGACAAAACTTATATTAAAACTTATGTCAGGAAAAGACCTTGACGGTTTTGATACAAATTCTATTCCGACCAAGGATATAAATCCTATTATCCAAGAATACAAAGGCATGCCAATTTTTGTAGACGAGATAGATCAAACATATTATTCAAGACTTACAGCAAATATAAAAAATAGTTCTCTTTGCGAGAAAAAAAATCTTGCCCAAGAACCCTTGTTTATTTTTGCAGGAAATCGATTAAGAGACCCGGAAGAACCAGAAAGAAAAAGAATGCCGTTTTTAAGCTATGATACAAATTTAAAATCAGACATAGATCCTATGGCCTATCAGGCAAGGGGTAGGAAAATCCAAAGACAGGCGGGAAATGCACTTTATAGGGAATATCTCAGGAGAATGCTGGACGAAGTCAATGACATTATAGATTTTATGTTTGAAAGTGACAACAAAGATGATGGTTATTATCCAGATATTACTAATATATCATCAAAAGTTTTGATAGAGATATTTAAAGATTATGGATATGAATTGCCTCCTTATGTGAGAGAATTTAAATGGAATGATGACTTTTCTTATAATGCCAAGTATATATCAGAAGATGCTATAGAAGGTATTAGAAAAATGTGGGAAGTTTCTGCTAAAAATTTCAAGGTCAAATATAGTCAAGTACTAATAGAATCAGGTAAAGATACAGCATCAAAGAGGAAGCTTACTAGTTGGGCAAACTCCTTACCTCCTGAATTTGAAGCGAATTTTTCAGAAAATAGAGATACATCATCACTGACAATAAATAGGAAAGAATTAGAAAAAAGGCTCGGGTTCAAATTTGGATTTTTAGATAGATTAAGAGGAGGGCTTTAGGATGGTAATTTATATTTATAGCAAAACAAGTGAAAAGAAAAGTGTATTTGAAGATGTAATTGAAATAATAAGAGAAAATGCAAAAGAAATTATTGTCAGTATTGAGCACAATAGGAATTTCAAGGAACTCGAAAACATAAAAAAAGAAATGGTAGATACTGACATTCTTTTGATAGGCTCGCTTAAGTCCCTTGGCATAACCAATACTGATATAGCAAATGAGCTCGATTATTTTATAAGGAATGGCAAATTTTTGGTGGTTTGTAATATAGAATCGACTTATAAATATGGGATAGGCCAACCTATGAATAGGGCAATTTTAAAAACAATTCTTGATTCAATTGCTTTGAACAACAATATTGTAAGAATAAATTCAAATAAAAAATCCAATGTCGGAAGAAGTAAAATAGAATTCCCTGATAATTGGGAAGATCTCTATGAAAAATGGGAAAAGGAAGAAATAAGTTCGAAAAAATTTATGGAAGAATCAGGTCTTAAAAAGGCTACATTCTATAACATGGTCACAGAATACAAAGAAATCCTTAGGGCCAATGCTGACTTTGTTAAGAAGTTTAAGTTGGCATAGGCATAATAATTGATATAGTCTGGTTGAAAATGAATAGAAATCATGATCTATATGTGATTGTGAATTTTTTGAGCGAAATTCTTTGGTTTTAGTAAAATCCTGTCTAAGAAATTAACCTAGGCAGGATTTTTATTTTAATGACTTATATTATGGAATAAAATCCGACTCCGTCTATTACTTCTTCTTTTATCCTACCTTGCTTTACAAGGTGTTTTAGGTGGGCGGCGGCTTCGGCTACGGCGAACCATTTTTGGCTGGCTGGAAAATCATTCCAGTCTTTGGCTTTGATGTCCCATTGCATTTGTTGGGTGATTTGTGTTGTGTTGGCCCTTTTTAATTTTTTTATTATTTGTAGGCAGTCGGTGAGCCTTTCTTTGTGGTGGGCGATAAGTTCGTCTATTCTGGCGTTGGTGTCTTCTACCAAAAACCTATGGGCGGAGTAGAGGTGTTTTATGTCTAGGTCTTTGATTTTTTCTAAATTTTTTAAATAAATGCCGAGGCTATCTCCAAATTCATCACCCCAATAGGTTATGTTTGGGGTGATTTTTCCTAAGATATGGTCACCACAGAATAAAATTTTGTGGTCTTTTTCATACAGGCCTAGCATGCCGGGTGTGTGACCTTCTTCGTCGATGGCGACAAAGTTATAGTCTCCTATGGCGATTTCCCAGCCTGGTTTGATTTTTGTGTGGGGAAAAGCTTCCTTTGGTCTATTTTTGTAGCCAGGGTGGTCTTCGATTTTTAGATTTTCTGGGCCTAGACCTTGGAAGTGGGCATTTTTTATGATGTTTTGCCATTGGAAGTCTTCTTTATTTATGCCATTTTCGACCATTTTTCCGTCTTTTTCCGAAATGTAAATGTCTCCAATCCCCTTATCTTCTAGCCATTTGGCAAGACCTACGTGATCTGAGTGGAGGTGGGTTAGGAAGAGTTTGGTTTTTGGTAAATTTAGGTCTAGTCTATGGATCAATTCTTCCATGTTGGCCCTATTTTCTGGATTATTAAAGCCGGTGTCGATTATCATAGCAAAATCATTTGCCTTTATGACATAGATGTTGATTGATTTGAGTGGATTTCCTGTTAGGGGGAAGATTGCTTGGTATATATTTTTGTAAACTTCTGTGATTTGCATTTTTTCTCCAATCTGTAAAAGGTTTCTTATTTGATACTTACCCAAAATTTTTTAAAATACTATTTAAAAAGCTAATTTAGGTGGGCTTATATTTTTTATTACAATTTAACCTATCTTGTGATATAATATATGTATTAATTTAAGTGGGCTTAGGACCTATTTGGAAAGGATTTAGTTAATGAAAAAATTTGGGAAAGTAATTTTGTCAGTTGTTCTTATTGGGGCAATTGGTTTTGCTGGTTTCATGCTTGGCTCAAATGTAGATTTAGGCCAGGGTGGGACTACTAGAGATAAAGAATTAATTAGCGAGATGGATTCACTAAAGGGACTTTTGGATAAGAATTTCCTTTTTGATTATAAGGATGAAGACCTTTATAATGGCGCCCTTAAGGGTATGTTTGCCAACCTTGGCGATCCTTATACTTCCTATTATCCAAAGGAAGAGTTTAGCAAACTTATGGAGAATTTGGATGGCAGGTATAAGGGAATAGGTGTGACTGTTTCTCCTTCTAAGGAAGGACTTATTAAGGTTGTTCAAGTTTTTGAAAATTCCCCAGCCAAGGAAGCTGGTATGAAGGCAGGCGACTTTATTAAGAGTGTAGAGGGAAATGTTTTTGATGCCACCCAACTTGATAAGGCTGTAGCCTTGATTAGAGGGGAGCCAGGCACTAAAGTAAAAATTGAAGTTTTAAGGGTGAGCGAAGATAAGCCTGAGGGTGAGTTAATTCCTATGCTTGTCGAAAGACGTGATGTGACTGTCGATACAGTTTATACAAAGACTCTCAATATTTCCGGTAAAAAGATTGGTTACCTAAGGCTTTCTGCTTTTGATGACATAACTTGGGATGACTTTAAGGAGAAATATTCTAAACTTAAAAATTCAGATATAGAAGGGATGGTCCTTGATTTGCGTAACAATCCAGGAGGAGCCCTTGATGTGTGCCTTGACATTGCCGATACCTTCCTTGATGAAGGAGTCATAGTTACTACTGAAGATAAAAACGGCAATGTAATTACAGAAAAATCTGATTCCAATAAGGATGATATACCAATGACAGTCCTTATTAATGAAAATTCAGCATCTGCTTCTGAAATTTTAGCTGGAGCCTTTAAGGATAGGGGCAGGGCTAAGATTGTCGGAACCAAATCTTTCGGCAAGGGTATAGTACAAAAATTGTTCCCACTTGAAAATGGCGCAGGAGCTAAGATTACAATTAGTGAATATAAAACTCCAAATGGCAATAAAATTAATAAAATTGGTGTTAAACCAGATATAGAAGTTGAAAATAAAAATCAAGAATTAGATTTGAATAATAATAACTTTAAAAAGGACCAACAATTCCTAAAGGCCTTGGCAGAGTTATTGAAAGAGATTAAATAGGAAAGAGGGCAGGTTGCTGCCCTTTTTTGTTAGGAGACCTATGGATTATACAAAAACCTACAAGGTTAGGTCTATGTTTACAAATGAAAATGGAATAATTACCCTCAGAAGCCTTACAGGTTTGATGGTCGATCTTGCCTTTGGCCAAGCTAGGGAAGTCGAAAAAGACCTAGCTGAGATGGATGACAAAACTTGGCTACTTTATAGTTGGGATATTGAAATTATAAAGCAAATTAGAGAAGGATTTAATATTGAAATTACAACTATTCCCACTCACATGAAGAGGTTTTATGCCTACAGGAATTTTTTGGTAAAAAAAGATGGGGAGATTTTTGCAAAAGCCAAGGCGACCTTTATCCTTTTTGACAAAGAAAAACAAAGGGCAGGAATAATTGATAGTAAAGTATTAGAGGCCTATGGGCAAAGTGCTGAAACCTACTCCGGAAGAGCTTATAAAAAGCCAGATGTTTACGAAAAGGTAAAAGAAATTGCCATTAGAAGGGCAGACTATGATGGAAACCACCATGTAAACAACGGGGTTTACTTTGATTATATCAAGGAAATATCTGGACTTGATGAGGGCAGGATTTCTTATGTAAAAATGATTTACAAAAATCAGATAAGGTCTGAGCAAAAAGTTGGACTTTTTTATAAAAAGAGTGAAAAGCAAGTAGATTTTAAAATTGGGTCGGAAATTGATCATGCATACGGGATGGTGGACTATGTATAAGGAAGGATTTGGGAATATACCAAACAAAGACAAGGTAAGAAATATGTTGGACGAGGCTTTTAAAAAAAGTCCGGGCGAATGGATAATTCACAGCCACATAATTGGCAAAACCAGCGAAAAAATTGCCAGAGAGCTTGGCTTGGATCCTGAAATAGCCTATGCAGTTGGTTGTCTTCATGACCTAGGCAAGGGTTATGGATATAGGGATATGGCCCATATGATGGAAGGATATAGGATTTTGAGGTTTGAGGCTTATTTCTATCCAGCAAGGATTGCCCTTGGTCATGGTTTTGTAACAGGTGAAATTTCTTCCTACCATGGCAAGAGAAATGTAAGCAAGAGGGATGAAGACTTTATTATAGCTTATCTTAAAAAACGTGAAATTGATGAATACGAGAAGCTAATAATCCTTCTTAATAATTTGATCAAGGGTAGGTATCTTGGCCTAGATGAGAGAGAGGCTTTGAGAAATATAGCAAAAACACCTGAAAGGGAAGAGAGACTTAAGATATTAAAAGGCTGGCAAGATGACCTAGAAGCCAAACTTGAAAATCCTATAAAAACCTACCTGCCAAGACCTCGTTCCTATAAATTTCCCTATAATTTGCTAAGAAATGAAAAATAATATTGCAAAAAGGGAAGTTTTGGGTATATTATAGATGAATTTATTTTACCAAACCCGATGGAGGTCCTATGACCTCCTAATTTTTTTACCAAGAAGAGGGTCATATGAGAAAAAGAGAAATCAACCACATAGATGACAAAACTCTAAAAAAATGGATAGAAGATGAGGCGATGACTGATATTTTAGCTCAAAGGGCTGATGTAATTCGTAGGCAAGTTTACGGCAATAAGGTCTACCTCAGAGGCTTAATCGAGGTTTCTAACATTTGTAAAAATGATTGCTACTACTGTGGAATAAGAAAATCTAATACCCATGTGAATCGTTATAGGCTCGGCAAGGAAGAAATATTAAATTCAGCTCGCTTTGGTTATGAGCTTGGTTTTAGGACCTTTGTCATGCAAGGTGGGGAAGATCCTAAGTTTAGCCAAGACTTTATGGTTGATGTCTTAAAATCTATCAAGGAAGCCTACCCAGATGTGGCGATTACCCTTTCTTTGGGAGAAAGATCTTATGAAGACTACAAGGCCTTTTTTGATGCAGGGGCTGATAGGTATTTACTAAGGGAAGAAAGTTCAAATCCTGCCCATTACGATAAGCTTCATCCAAAAGAAATGAAATTAAAAAATAGGCAAGAATGTCTTTATAATCTCAAAAAAATTGGCTACCAAGTTGGGGGTGGGTTTATGGTTGAAAGTCCCTACCAAAAGACAGAGGATTTGATTGCAGATATCAGATTTCTTGAAGAACTGGAGCCAGACATGGTAGGGATTGGACCATACCTAGTAAGCCATGATACGCCCTTCATGGATTTTAAAAATGGGTCTTTTACAAAAACTCTAAGGCTTGTTGCCATATTGAGGATAGTTTTCCCCTACGCCTTAATCCCAGCAACTACAGCCCTAGGAACAGTAAATCCTAAGGGCAGGGAATTAGGCTTAAAGGCAGGAGCTAATGTGTTGATGCCAAACTTAAGTCCTAAGGAAGCCAAAAAAGCCTACAACCTTTACGA
The DNA here is from genome assembly GCF_000156575.1 of Anaerococcus lactolyticus ATCC 51172. Lineage (GTDB taxonomy): Bacteria > Bacillota > Clostridia > Tissierellales > Peptoniphilaceae > Anaerococcus > Anaerococcus lactolyticus. Next base: position 153,911 of record NZ_GG666044.1, on the reverse strand, counting down.
TAACAAGTTGAACACAGGTCTTGAAGCAGCAGAGGCAAAAAAACAGCTCGAAAAAGAAATCGCATCCTTTGGCTATCAGGTTGTGGACGATAGGGGAGATGTATCTGATTTTGGGAAATGATAATTAAACCTATATTTAATGACATAGATTAAGAGGTATGATGTCCACATGAAGTTGAACACTTTCATAGAATCAAGAAAAGGCGAGTCCCAACTCGTCTTTTCAAATTAATAAGGAATTGAAAATATAAGATTGATAGGTATAATGATAATAACCATGATTGCTATTAATATTGCATGGTATGACCGAAAAGAAGACGAGCGTGGGGCTCGTCTTCTTTTTATGCTAAGTATCATCTTGCAAATTACTGTCTAGCCATTTGCAAATTAAGTGACCAACTACATTTGCTACGACAGCAACGATGATTGCTATTAATGTCTGCATGAAATCACCTCCTCCCACCCTGTGGGCAGATGATAACGTAATTATTATACCTTATTTTATAAAGATTCTTTATTGACTTCATTAGAATAAATCTAATTTTTTTCTGATTTTATTTTAAATTTGACCAAAAAAGTATTATAATTATAAATGGACATAGAAAAGAAAGAAGGAAAGAATGACAAAATACGATCCTGCAAGTACACATGCAGAAGAATTTATAAATCACGAAGAAATTTTAGAGACCCTTGCCTACGGCAGGGAGAACGCTCACAATAGAAAATTAATCACAGAGCTTCTAGAAAAGGCTAGAAAGGCCAAGGGCCTTAGCCACAGGGAAGCTTTTGTGCTTTTATCCTGCAAGGAAGATGACCTAAATGAGGAAATATTTAAACTTGCCAAGGACTTAAAACACAAATTTTACGCTAATAGGATTGTGCTCTTTGCACCCCTTTATTTGTCAAATTATTGTGTAAATGGTTGTGTATATTGTCCATACCATGGTCAAAATAGGAGCATTCCAAGGAAAAAACTAAGCCAAGAAGAAATCAAAGAGCAGGTAATTGCCCTCCAAGACCAAGGCCACAAGAGACTAGCCCTTGAAGCTGGAGAAGACCCAATAAATAACCCAATTGACTACATACTTGAGTCTATCCATACAATTTATAATATCAAACACAAAAACGGGGCAATTAGGCGTGTAAATGTTAATATCGCAGCTACAACTGTAGAAAATTATAGGAAATTAAAAGAAGCTGAGATTGGTACCTATATCCTCTTCCAAGAAACCTACAACAAGGAAAACTACGAAGCCCTCCACAAGTTTGGTCCAAAATCAAATTATGCCTACCACACAGAAGCCATGGACAGGGCTATGGAAGGTGGCATTGATGACGTGGGCATGGGAGTGCTTTACGGACTTGATTCTTATGAATACGAATTTATTGGCCAACTCATGCACGCTGAGCACATGGAAGCTCGTTTTAATGTTGGACCTCACACAATTTCTGTGCCAAGAATCCAACCAGCTGACGATATCGACCCAGATGATTTTGACAACTCCCTATCAGATGATATGTTTGCAAAACTTGTTGCCTGCATCAGGATTTCTGTCCCATATACAGGCATGATTGTCTCAACCCGTGAGTCAGAAGCTATGAGAAATAGGCTCTTAGAATTAGGAATTAGCCAACTTTCTGGTGGATCAAAGACATCTGTTGGTGGCTATACAGAACATGAAACCAAGGGAAGTGACCAATTTGAACTAGCTGACAACAGGACTCTTGATGAGGTTGTAAACTGGCTAATCGAAAAAGATCACGTTCCATCCTTCTGCACAGCCTGCTATAGGAAGGGTAGGACAGGTGAAGTCTTCATGGGCATGGTCAAAAAACATGGTATAGGCAATATCTGCCATCCAAACGCCCTTGTGACCCTAAAAGAATACGCTGTTGACTACGCAAGTGAAAAAACTGTAGCAAATGCTGATATGCTAATAAAAAGAGAACTAGAAAATATCCCAAATCCAGAAGTGAGGGAGAATACTAGGGAAAATATCAAACGTGTTGAGGAAGGTCAACGTGACATCTATATCTAAGACAAGCCTTAGCGAAAGAGTCTATATAGGGATTTTTGGTAAGACCAACTCAGGCAAATCTACCCTGTTAAACTACCTAACAGGGCAAGATGCTGCCATAGTTTCTCCGATTGAGGGCACAACTACAGACCCAATCAGAAAGGCGATGGAAATAACTGATTTTGGGCCAGTTGTCTTTATAGATACGGCAGGAACTGCAGATGAAACTCAGCTTGGCAAGGAAAGATACGAAAAAACTCTGGCAGAAATAGACAAGGTGGATGTTTTTCTTTATGTTTTAAGTTCTGGAGATGATTTAGAAATCATCCCAAAATTCAAAGACAAACCGGTAATCTACATGGCAATGAAGGTTGATACTGGCGAAGGAAGTCAAATCCTAAAAGCTTTTGCAGGAAAAAATCCAATCGGCGTAGACCTTGCATCTACAAAATCAAGGGATGAAATTTTTTCTAAAATAAAAGCCCTTTACAAAAAAGAAGACCTCACTATTACCAAAAACTTGGTCAAAAAAGGTGACATGGTAGTCCTTGTCATGCCCCAAGATGCGGCAGCACCAAAGGATAGGCTTATAAAACCACAGGTGATGACTATCAGGGAAATTATCGACAAGGGGGCAAGTGCTATTTGCACTGACCTTTCTAATTTTGAAACAACTATTAAGAGCCTAAATAAAATTGACTTAATAATTACCGACAGCCAGGCCTTTAAGGAAGTCTACGAGAAAAAACCAAGCGATGTAAAACTTACAAGCTTTTCAGTTTTATTTTCAGCCTTTAAGGGGGATTTGGAATATTTTGTAGAATCAGCTAAGGTTTTGGATGGGGATATAAAAAATATTATAATTGCCGAAGCCTGCAGTCATCCTCCGGTAGATGAAGACATAGGAAGTGTGAAGATTCCAAAGCTTATAAAGAGAACTCACCCAGATATAAATATAGATTTTGCTAGGGGAAATGATCCAATAGCCTATGAAAAATATGACCTAATTATAGCTTGTGGCTCATGTATGTTTAATAGGACCCATGTTTTATCTAGGGTAGCAAAGGCCAAGGAGGCTGGCATTCCTATGACTAATTATGGGATAGCCATTGCAAAATTAAATGGAATCCTTGAAAAAATCAGCCTTCCAGATGAAAAATAAAAAAAGATTTGACAGGAAAATTTTTAAATGGTATTATACCATTATCAATGAGATAAAAGTTTTAAAAAACCATATGACAAGAAGAGTAGTTTAGAAGAATCTTTTTTAGAGAGCTCCGGTTGGTGAAAAGGAGCAAAGAGGCGACTAGATGAAGATGGCCTTGGATGGGATGGGTCGATATGAGATCCGTACGGGAATTCCCGTTATAGAATTAGAGTATGTTTGTACTTGATGAGTGTATGTTTGGGTGACCAAGCATAAAATAAGGTGGTAACGCGATTTAAACGTCCTTATATTCCTATGTGGAATATGGGACGTTATTTTTTTACGAAAAAGGAGCAACAATGACCTTAGGAGACAAAATAAATCAAGCAATAAAATTAAATAAAGAAGATATAATAAAAACTCGCAGATACCTCCACGAAAACCCAGAAGTGTCAAGCAAGGAGTTTGAAACAAGCAAGTACCTTAAAAAAAGGTGCGAAGAGTTGGGCTTTGTTGTGGAAGATGTGCCGGGTTCAACTGGTTTCACAGCCTTATTTGATACAGGTAGGCCTGGCAAGACTCTTGGAATCAGAACCGACTTAGATGGTCTTGCCATCCAAGAAGACCCCTACAATCTCAAAGAGAAAAAGCTGGTTGTATCCAAAAATCCTGGCGTATCTCACGCTTGTGGTCATGATAGCCATATGACTGTGGCAGTGATTGCAGGGAAAATCCTCAAAGACTTGGCAGATGAAATAAGTGGTAAACTTTATCTTATCTTTGAAGAAGCTGAGGAAACTGGAGCAGGCATTGATGCAATGCTAGAGCATTTAAAAGATAAGGGCCTTGACGCAGTTTACGGCAACCACCAAAGCCCAGCCCTAGATGTTGGGAAATTTTCCATCGTAGAAGGTCCTGCCTATGCGGGTTGTGCTGGGGTTGACTTTGATGTAATAGGAAAGGGTGGTCATGGTTCAAGACCTGACAAGGCAGTCAATCCTCTAATAGCAACAGCCCACATTATTACGGGCCTAAATTCAGCTTGGAATAACCAGTTGGATTTGGAAAAGCCTGTGAGTTTGGGAATTGGAGCTATCAATGGAGGCTCTGCTGCCAATGTGATTTGCGATAGGGCAAATGTTAAAGGAACTTTAAGGTTTTTCGACCTAGATGAAGGCAAAAAGGCCCTTGAGCTTTTAAAAAACATTGCAGACCTAACTGCAAAAGCCCACGGTTGTTCTGTAGTCTTTAACGACTATAGCAAAATTGTGGCAGAACCAGTTATCAATGATGAAAACTTGGCGAAGAAAGTTAAGGAAAGTCTTAAAAGCTTGTATGAAGATGCTTTAATAGCAAGTCCTAAGCTTTGGATTTCAGAATCATTTTATGGTTATTCCAAGCTTTGCCCCACAATTTTCGTAAATTTCGGTACTAGAAATGAAGCGGAGGGAAAGGCAAGCGACCTTCATACAGCAAAATTTGACCTAGATGAAAGGGCGATTGACTATGCACTAGGTCTTGCAATTAAGTTTGCTATAGATTTTTTGAAAGAGAGCGATAAATGATAGAATTAAAAAATATAACAGTTGACTTTGATGGATTCAAAGCAGTAGATGATGTTAGTTTGACAATTAAAGAGCAAGACACCTTTGGGATTGTAGGTTTTTCGGGAGCTGGCAAGTCAACTCTTGTTAGGACCATAAACCTCCTCCAAAGACCAAGTAAGGGCCAAGTCCTAATTAACGGAGAAAACCTCCTAGACTTATCAAATAAGGACTTAAGGGCAAGAAGAAAAAAGATTGGCATGATTTTCCAACATTTCAACCTTCTAAACAATCTTACAGTTATAGATAATGTAATATTTCCAATAAAAAAAGATAAGTCTTTGAGTAAGGAAGAAAAAAGAAAAAAGGCCTTAGACCTCTTAGAAACAGTAGGAATCAAGGATAAGGCTAATGCTTATCCAAGTGAATTATCAGGTGGCCAGCAACAAAGATGTGCCATAGCAAGGGCTTTGGCTTCTGATCCAGAAATCCTACTTTGTGATGAGGCTACAAGTGCCCTAGACCCAAAGACAACCAAGCAAATATTAAAATTGCTTAAGGACTTAAACGACAAGCTAAGGTTAACTGTAGTAATAATCACCCACCAGATGGACGTGGTAAAAGACCTTTGCAACAAATGTGCAGTAATGCAAGATGGCAAGGTCATAGAATGTGGTTCAACTTTGGATATATTCTCAGATCCAAAAAACAAACTCACCAAGGAATTTGTGGAAACTTCTACCAATATTTCAGAAACTATAGATGAAGTTAAATCCAATATAGGCATCCTTAAGGATGATGAAATCCTTGCTAAATTATCATATTTGGGCCAAGCAACCACAGAACCAATTATCAATGAATTATTCGAAAAATTTGGAGTTAGGACAAATATCCTAGCAGGTAATATAGAATTTATCAACGGAACAGCAGTCGGCAACTTAATCGTAAGCTTTAAGGGCGATGACGATAAGTTGGTAGAAGTAAGCACTTATCTAAAGGATAAGGGTACAAACTTAGAAATATTAGGAGGTAAGGATGGGATTTTTTAGTTATTCCCTATCAATAAAAGACAGGATTATAAGTGATTTTAAAGTAACTCTATATATGTTAGTTATATCTGCTATTTTTGCAGGCATACTGGGACTAATCTTGGGCGTAATAATGGTAGTTACGGATAAGGATAGGATTTTAGAAAATAGGATAATTTACAGTATCTTAGACAAATTAACCAACCTCTTTAGGGCCATCCCCTTTGTAATCTTATTAGCCCTTATAGCTCCCTTTACCAAAGCTATAATAGGAACAAGGATAGGAGCTACAGCAGCTATTGTGCCTTTAACATTTTCTGCAGTTCCATTTTTTGCAAGACAGGTTGAACAAGCTCTTGCAGATGTTAATAGTGGAAAGGTTGAAGCCGCAGAAGCTATGGGACTTAGCCCTGTAGAAATTATTACAAGAGTTTACCTTAGAGAAGGACTTCCAAGTTTAATCAGGGTTTCATCTATCACCCTAATTTCACTCTTGGGCCTTACTGCTATGGCTGGTACTGTTGGAGCTGGTGGTATAGGCGATCTAGCTATAGCCGTTGGCTACCAAAGGTACAAAGACGATGTCGTAATAGTATCAGTTATACTAATTTTAATTGTAGTTTACCTTATCCAAGGTATAGCTAATTACTTAATTAGAAAGACAAGTCATTAAGGAAATCATCTTGAGAGAGATTTCATATAAATTTGTTGGAATGTTGCTAAATAAAAAGGAGAATAAAATGAAATTAACTAGCAAAATAGCCCTAGCACTAGGCTTGATAGTGACTTTAACAGCTTGTGGAAGCGGAGCGGAAAAGAAGGAAGAAGCTCACAAAGAAGAAGCCAAGACAGAAAGCAAGGACACAGGAGAAACAGCAAAATCAACTGACCCAGTCCATATAAAAATAGGTGTTGTTGGTGAATACAACGAAGTATTAGAAGAAGTTATCAAAAGATATGAAAAGGGAACAGGCAATACTGTTGAATTAGTAAAATTCTCAGACTATGCTCAACCAAATGAAGCTCTCCTTGCTGGAGATATAGACTTAAATGCCTACCAACACTATAAATTCCTAAAAGAATTTAATGAAGATAAGGGAAGCGACCTTGTATCTATAGGAGATACCATGCTTGCACCAATAACCCTATATTCTCATAAGGTTAAAAAACTTGAAGACATAAAAGAAGGGGCAAAAATAGCTATACCAAACGACCCATCAAACGGATCTAGAGCCCTATTCCTACTTCAAGATGCAGGCCTAATTAAAGTTGAAGGCGAACCTGGAGATACAATTGGAGTAGATAAGATAAAAGAAAATCCTAAAAAGCTTGATATTGTAGAAATGGACGCATCTCAAACAGCAAGAAGTCTAGATGACGTAGACTGCGCAGTAGTAAACGACACCTTCGCCCTAGACGCAGGCCTAGACAAAAACGAAGGAATCTACGTAGAAAATCCAAAGAGTGACTCAGTAAAACAATACATCAACCTAATAGCAGCAAGAAAAGAAGACGAAAACAACGAAGCCTACAAAGAGTTTGTAAAATATTATCAAACAGATGAAACAAAGGCTGACTTTGAAAGAATAACCAAGGGAGCATGGATACCTGCTTGGTAACCCGCCCTGGTGGGTCGCAAAGTAGCGCAGCGCTTTGCGATTTATTCCCAGACTTGTTTAGAAAAAACAAGGCTGGCTTTATATGAACGAGAAATCCCCTTGTATGGGGATTTCGCAGTGGTGTTATAGAAAAGAAAAGAACAAAACTTTGATATTTTATAATAAACAAGATACCGACTTGCAAATTAGCGAAGCGATTTGGGATTAATTGCCCATCCTTGTTTAGAAAAGGCGAGGTTGGGTAATTCTAGCTAGAACTCAAATTGAGTTTTACATAGGATTAAAAAAGAAAAGAATAAGAAAAGAATAAGTTAATAAGAAAAGAATAAGTTAATAAGAAAAGAATAAGTTAGAAAAAAAGAAAAGGATAAGGAATAAATATGAAAAAAATCAGCAAAATTTTAATAGCTATACTTGCATTAGCAAGTTTTACAGCTTGTGGAGCAAAAAACCAAGAAGCAAAGGCTGAAAAAGCGCCTGAACAAACTAAGACAGAAGCAGCTAGCGAAGATAAGTTTAAGGATAAGGATGTAATAAAGCTTGGACTTATTGGCGAAAACAACGAAGATTGGGAAGATGCTGCCAAAAGATTTGAAAAGGCAACAGGTAAAAAATTAGAAATAGTTAAATTTTCTGAGTACAGAGAACCTAACGAGGCCCTGATTGCTGGAGATATTGACATAAATGCCTTCCAACACAAAAAATTCTTAGAAGATTTTAACCAAGCATCTGGTTCTGATATAGTTTCTATAGGCGATACAGCCATAGCACCACTTGGTATTTATTCATCAAAAATTAAAGATATAAAAGACCTCAAAGATGGAGCCAAGGTTACTATTCCTGATGACCCATCAAACGGAGCTAGGGCCCTATTCCTTCTCCAATCTGCTGGTTTAATTAAAGTAAATGGCAAGGAGGGAGATGCTATAACTCCTGCTGATATAAAAGAAAATCCAAAAAAATTGGAAATTATAGAATTATCAGCAGCCCAAACAGCAAGGAGTTTGGATGATTCTGATATAGCAGTTATAAACTCAGGAATGGCAGTAGATGCTGGTTTTATCCCAACTAGAGATGCTATCTTCCTTGAAGATTATAAGGATCCAGCCAAGGCAATTTATGTAAATATAGTAGCTTGCCTAAAGGAAAATGCCAACAGCGCTACCTTAAAAGACTTGGTAGAAAATTATTACCAAACAGCAGAAACTGCAAAAATAATTAAAGAAAAAACAAAAGGTTCATCAGTACCAGTCTTTGATTATTAAAACTAGCCCAGGCTTTAACCTGGGTTTTTTATTATAAAATATATAAACTGAATTTCATCAAAAAAGCTGTATAATGCTTATATAAGGTGAGGAGTTATTATGACAACAATTTATGATTTTACAGTTAAAAATGATAAGGGCGAAGACGTTAGCCTAGACAAATATGCGGGCAAGGTCTTATTAATAGTAAATACTGCGACCAAATGTGGTTTTACCAAGCAATATGATGGTTTAGAAGAACTTTATAAAAAATACAAGGATAGGGGTTTTGAAATCCTAGATTTTCCTTGCAACCAATTTGCAGGCCAAGCACCTGGCACAATCGAAGAAATTAACAATTTCTGTGAATTAAACTTCGGAACAAGCTTTGATCGTTTTGATAAAATAGAAGTAAATGGAGAAAATGAAGCCCCACTTTACACTTATCTAAAAGATCAAATTTCTGGTAAAATCTCTAAAAAAATTAGGTGGAATTTCACAAAATTTTTGATAGGTAAGGACGGAGTGCCTGTCAAAAGATACGATTCAATGAAAAAACCAGCCAATATTGCGAAAGATATAGAGGGACTTTTAGATGCTTAAGGATAAGTTTGTAGATTTAGCCTACGACTCATTGAGATATTACCTTGAAACAGGCAAATACCTTGATGAGTACGACGAGGAATTTAAGGATAACCACAACGGAGTTTTGATACAAATTAGCAAGGGTGACAGGCACGAAAGGTCAGGTTCAATTTACCCAACCAGGGCCAACATCGCCCTAGATATTATCCACGAAGTGGTAAATTTAGGAGTTTTTGATAATGCCTTTGCCCTTAAGCTATCAGACTTAGATGATATTTATATTCAAGTTTTGGAGATAAATAAGGTAGAGCAAATCGAAAACATCGAAGATTTTGGAGTTTATTCTGGACTCCTTCTTTCCTACGCCAACAATCCTGTGATTGTTTTTAGGGAAGAGTACGAAACAGACTACCAGATGTTCGAAGATGCCAAGGACTTGGCAAATGTAGATGACTTTAATATCTATACCCTAGAAAAATTTAAGATTATAAGACATATTTGACAAAAATCGGGTAAAACAGTACATTAGAGTAAGAATAATGACTATATAAAGAAGAGTAATTTATAAAAAACTTTCAGAGAGGCATGGTTGGTGAGAATGCTAGGTTGATATAAATGAAAATCATCTTTATTGTTTGCTGGGTGAATCAATTAGCCTAGCAGGAATGCCAAGCCTTAAGAGCAAACTAGGAAATAAGTGGACCGTCTGTATGGACGGTCCTTTTTTATTAGAAAGGAAAAATTATGTGCGACTTAAAATTTGAAGAAGTCAATTCCAAAGATGTTAAATCTAGGGAAGCGAAACTAAAAGATTATTGGAATGAAATTGACCTTTTAGGAGAAACCTTCAAGACACGTGAAAATGCGGATGAATACGTAATATACGATGGACCTCCAACAGCTAACGGCAAGCCAGGTATCCACCACGTTATAGCAAGGACCCTAAAAGATATGACCAGCCGTTACAAAAACATGAAAGGCTACAAGGTTTTAAAAAAAGCTGGTTGGGACACCCACGGTTTGCCAGTTGAAATCGAAGTTGAAAAGCAGCTAGGTTTCCACGATAAAAACGATATTGAACAATATGGTATAGAAAAATTCAACCACCTATGTAAGGAATCTGTTTGGAAATATTCTGATATGTGGAGAGATATGTCAGACAGGATGGCTTTCCTTTATGATATGGACCACCCATATGTAACTATGGATAATAATTACATAGAAACTGAGTGGTGGCTTTTAGATCAAGCCTTCAAGAAGGGTTATATTTATGAGGGTGCTAAGGTAATGCCATACTGCCCAAGATGTGGTACAGGACTTGCCAGCCACGAAGTTGCCCAGGGTTATGAATTTGAAAAGACCCTCACCCTTACAGTTAGGTTTAAGAAAAAGGGAGCTAGTAATGAATATTTCCTAGCTTGGACAACTACACCATGGACTCTTCCATCAAACCTTGCCCTTGCTGTTAATCCTGACCTTGACTATGTAAAAGTCTTTGACAAGGAAGATGATTGTTATTATTACATGGCAAAATCTTTGATGGCAAAACTCATGGATAAGAGAGACTATGAAGTAGTAGAAGAAATGAAGGGAACAGACCTAGAGCTTTTGGAATATGAGCAATTGATGCCATATGTTAAGACTCAACCAGGCAAGGCCTTTAAGGTTATCCTTGCTGATTATGTATCAGCAGAAGACGGTACAGGTATAGTTCACATCGCACCAGCCTTTGGTGAGGATGACTACCAAGCCTGCAGAAAATACGATCTAGACTTTATCCAACCAGTTGACCTTGAAGGTAGGTTTACAGAAACTCCTTGGAAGGGTGAATTTGTTTTTGATACAAATGAAAAAATCTGGAGACATTTACAAGAAGAAGGAAAAGTTTTTGCCAAGGAAACAATGGAACACAACTATCCACACTGCTGGAGATGCCATACACCTTTGATTTATTATGCAAGACCATCTTGGTACATCGAAATGAGCAAGTTCTCAGGCAAGATGGTAGAAAATAACCAGACTGTAAACTGGTTCCCACAAACTATCGGTGATAAGAGATTTGGAAACTGGCTAGAAAATGTAAAAGACTGGGCAATTTCAAGGTCAAGATATTGGGGAACACCCCTAAATATCTGGAGATGCGAGTGTGGCCATACAGACACAGTTGCAAGTCGTGCTGAACTTAAAGAGCGTGCAATCGAAGATATTTCAGAAGATATTGAACTTCATAGACCATATGTAGACAATGTCCACATCAAGTGTGACAAGTGTGGTGGCACTATGACTAGGGTGCCAGACGTATTAGACGTTTGGTTTGACTCTGGAGCTATGCCTTTTGCCCAACTACATTATCCATTTGAAAATAAAGAGCTTTTTGAAAAAGGCTATTACCCAGCAGACTTTATCTGCGAAGGTATCGACCAAACTAGGGGTTGGTTCTATTCATTAATGGCAATTTCAACCATTACCATGGGTAGGGCGCCATATAAAAATGTCCTTGTAAATGACTTAGTAGTAGACAAAAATGGTCAAAAGATGTCAAAATCAAGAGGCAACACCCTTGATCCTTTTGCACTTTTTGATAAGTATGGGGCAGATGCAGTGAGATTTTATTCTCTCTATGTTTCTCCAGCTTGGATGCAAACTAAGTTTGACGAAAAAGGCCTTGTTGAAGTTAAAAACAACTTCTTTAGGACTTTTGAAAATGTCTATAACTTCTTTAGCCTCTATGCAGGCACAGATGGGCTCACTTTGGCTGATATCAAATCTTTTGAGGGGGTAAAAGTAGACGGAATTGACCGCTGGTTATATTCTAGATTAAATTCCCTAATCAAGTCTTATTATGAAGAAATGGAAAACTTTGAATATAACAAGGTAGTTCACGAAATTTCTGACTTTGTAGTTGAAGATCTTTCAAACTGGTATATCAGACGTAATAGAAAGAGATTTTGGTCTCAAGAATTAACAGATTCTAAGAAGAGCGTTTATAAGACAACCTATGATGTTTTGCTAAGCCTATCTAAGTTAATTGCGCCAATTACACCATTCTTGGCAGAAGAAATCTACCAAAAATTAACTGGAGGAAAGACTGTTCACACAGAAATCTTACCACAAGTAGATGAAAGCCTAATAGATACCAAGTTAGAGGCTGATATGGACCTTGTAAGAAAGATTGTAAACCTTGGTCGTGCTTCTAGAGAAAAGGAATCAATCAAGGTACGTCAACCACTTTCAAAGATAATTGTAGATGGATCTTATAAGGAAAGACTTGAAAATCTTCTTGGTTTGATTAAGGAAGAATTAAATGTTAAGGAAGTTGATTTCGAAGATGATCTTTCAGCTTTCATGGATTATTTCCTAAAACCAGACTTCAGAGTTGTAGGTAGAATTTTCCAATCAAAGGTAAATGATTTTGCTAAATACCTTGCCAATACAGATGCTAAGACCTTTATAGACCAGGTAAATGAAGGCCCTGTTAAGGTAGAAATCGGTGGGGAAGAATTTGAAGTTAGCAAAGATTACCTAGATATAAGAATAACAGCCAAGGAAGGTTTCGATGTAGAAATTGACGGCAATGTCTTTGTTATCCTTGATACAGAAATCACCGAAGACCTAAAAGATGAGGGTTACGCTAGAGAATTTATCTCAAAAATCCAAAACCTAAGAAAGGATTCTGGTTTTGAGGTAACTGATAGGATAAATATTTCTTATGACGCTGACGCAGACCTAGCTAAGTCACTTGATAAGTTTGCAGAAGATATCAAAAAAGAAACTCTTGCAGATAAGTTAGAACAAACAAACTTAGATGTAAATCCAATCGAACTTAACGATAAGGAAATTAAAATTAGTCTAGAAAGACTATAAATATAAAAAAGCCTGTGACTTATTGACCCCAACTTCCATGTGTTGGGTGGGGTTATACTTGCAGGCTTTTTTCTTTTGCTATATAATCTCACAAGGAGTGCGATATGAAAACAGTTTTAATGAATATGGTAAAAATTTATAATAAAAAGACCGGTCAAGTTTTAGTTCTTGATAAGGTAAAAAAATACGGTTGGGAAGGACTTACCTTTCCTGGTGGTAAGGTTGAATTTGGGGAATCTTTTGTAGACTCTGTTATAAGAGAGGCCAAGGAAGAAACCAACCTTGATATAAAAAATCCGAAGTTAGTCGGAATCATTACATGGATTTCTGATGAAGGAAAAGATGTAGGTCTTATCTATGAAACTACTGATTTTGATGGAGAATTGGTAGAGGAAAATAGGGAAGGCAGACTCTTCTGGATGGATTATGAAGAATTTAAAAATATACAACCCAAATCCATGTCCATGGATAAGATTCTCGGCATCTATGAAGGTGATTATAGGGAAGTCTTCTGGGATTTTAGGAATGGGAAGGAAGAAATATTTTATTTTTAACAATGACTTGGTTAAACCAGGTCTTTTTTCTATCAAAACTTACATAAATAAATGTAGATTTAATAAATTTCATGATATAATTAAATTAGAACTATTGTAAAGGTATGGGGCATGTGATAAAATAATGGTAAGTGTTAGACTATATACCAAACACTGAATTTAGAATGGAATACAAATGATATTAGATAAAGATAATAAAAATTTATTAAAAAAATATAATAACTTTATTAAAAATTCTCCATATGGTCATTTCCAACAGGATATTAGATGGGCAGAGCTTAAAAGTGGCTGGGAGAGTGTATATTTTTATATAGAAGAAGCAGGCGATATTAAAGCAGGCTTATCTGTTATATACATCAAGGATAAAAGTGTAGGTAAAAACTTTTTCTATGGGCCAAGGGGACCAGTTTGCGACCCTAAAAATGTTGAGGATTTCTGCAAACTCATAGAAGAAGCAAGCGACTTTGCTAGGTCTAATGACGGATTTTTACTAAGGATAGACCCTTACTTGCCACATGATGAGGGTCTAGAAAAATCTTTTGAAGAACATGGCCTTAATTTTAGACGAGATAAGACCAGGTCCAGCCAACCTTTGCTAAACATGGTATTAGATATAGATGGTAGGAGCGAAGAAGAGATTCTATCTAGCTTTAGTAAAAATACTAGAAAACATCTTAAAAAATCTTATAGGGATGGGATTATTACAAAAACCCTAGCAGAAGATGGTATAGATATTCTCTATAAACAAATCGAAGATACAGCTGTAAGGGCAAAAATTGGCCATAGACCTTATGAATATTTTAAAACTCTATACGAGCTTTTCAAAGATGAAATTAGACTATCTGTCGGCTATTACCAAGAAGAACCAGTTTGTTCGTCTCTTCTTTTATGCTACGGCAATAGGGCAACATCGCTTTATGGCGGGTCTAATGATGATTACAAGAGTATGGGTCAAAATTACCAGCTTAACTTTGAGGAAATCAAATATTGTATCGACCATAATATTAGCTACTATGACATGGGTGGAATATTTGAAACTGACGGCAGCGATGGCTTATATAATTTCAAGAAAAAATTCACCGAAGATAATGTATTCGAAAGCATTGGCGAGTTAGATGTGGTTGTTGATCATGAAAAATATGAACTCTATATGGAAAATTTAAACCCACATTTTAAGAGAGAGGAAGAAGAGCTTAACAGAAATTCTTGATTATAAAAACAACAAGTAGGGAAGGCTCTGATTAAGTCTTTGGATGGTGTTCATTTTGGAAGTGGTAAGGAAAGTAGCGAGCAACAAAGTTATCAGCTATAGAATCTTTAAGGAGTGACTAATGAAAAAAATACTTATTTTAACTTTGCTAGCCCTAGGGCTTGTGGCTTGTGAGGGGAAAGATTTAGATGACCCAAGAGTGAAGGATGCTTTAAATCAAGCTAAGTTAGATGTGAACACAGAAGATGATCAAGCTTCAGATGAAGAAGATAAGCAAGATGATCAAAAAGAAAATGAAGACGAAAATGAAAATGAAGATGAAGATATAAATAGGACCTATCCAGAAGATGAGATAAAAAAAGACGTAATCTCTGTCGAATCTTCACCCAAAAAAGATGAGGAAGATTCAAAAGAAGATGAGAAAGAAGACTTAGAAACACCCAAAAAGGAGAAGTCCAAAAAGAAGAAAGATAAGGCAAAGTCTGGTAAGGATGAAAAAGAGAAAAAGAAAGCCTTAACAGCAGATGATTATTTCTTCTCCTATTATTCTTTAGTAACTGTAAGAAATGGCAAAGTTATCAGCGCTTTAGATGATAAAGATGATGATAACAACGGCTATTATATTGACTATGTTCCATTTTCAAACAATATTTTTGTGGTAGGCTCAGCCATAGACAAGAAATTTTCTATAAAGAAAATTAACGGTCAAGACCTTACACTCATGTATGATTTTAAGGAAGGCGAGACCTTCTATCCATTAGCCATGATAGATGATAAAATCTACGGAAGATACCAGTATTACGAAAACTACGATATGAAGAAAAATAGTGATTTTGTATCAGAAAAATCTGGTATTGGGGTTGTTGACCTTAAAACTGGCAAGCTAGAAGTTTTCAAAGCGACCCATACAAAGTCAAACGAAAGTTTGCTTGGTCAGGGTATAAGTGATAAGGAAATTTTATTTACAAAAATGAAAGATGATCAAAAGATTAATCTCTATAAACTAGATTTAGAAAAAGGCTACGACCAGAAAGCAAAACTTGTAGAAGAAAATACTGAGGCAAGCTTCTTTTTATCATCTAAACACTTTGAAAAAGACAAAGCTATTTATGAAATATTCAAATCAAAGGGCAATGAAATCGAAATAAAGGGTGAAAAATATACAATTAATGATGACAAGAGGATGACCCTAATTGGACAAAATCTAATAATCCAAGAGCCAACAAAATTTGACGACACCAAATACCTCTTTAAAATGGATATAATAAACTATCTGACAGGAGATGTCGTAGAAAAAGACCTAGAATCCTATGGATATAGGGTTTACAAGGGCAAACTTTATTATATAGACTACGATAAAAAAGTCCAAAGTTTGGATATTGGTCTATAAAATTACAGATAAAACGAAGAAAATCACAGCCATGCTGTGGTTTTTTATCTAAGAAATTTGATATAGGGGAAGATTATGAATGAGAAGGTAATTAAAGAAAAATTAGTAGAATATTTCCTAAGATATGTGGCAATTCCAAGCCAGTCCAATGATAGAAATTTGCAAGTGCCATCAAGTGATGGACAATTAGCCTTGGGTAAGGCACTCGCAGCTGATCTTAAAAAACTTGATTTAGAAGATATTAGCATAAACCAATACGGTGTTGTCCAGGCAAGACTTCCTAAAAGAGGAGATAAAACAAAAAAACTTGGTTGGGTTGCTCATCTTGATACTGTGGATGTCGGTCTTTCAGATGAAATCCACCCACAAATTATTAAAGCTTATGATGGCAAGGATATAAACTTAAGGAGAGATGTGGTTTTTTCTACCAAGGATAATCCCGAAGTCCTTTCTTATATCGGCGATGACATAATTTTTACAGACGGGTCGTCAGTCCTAGGAGCTGATAACAAGGCGGCTATAGCAAATATCATGACAGCTCTTTGGTTTTTAAAAGAAAATCCAGATATAGACCACGCTGAAATATATATAGCCTTTGTACCAGATGAGGAAATTGGACTTAGGGGTTCAAGAAAGATTGATTTTGACAAGTTTAAGGTAGATTACGCCTACACTATAGATTGTTGCGAGCTTGGAGAACTAATTTATGAAACTTTTAACGCAGCAAGTGGGACTTTAAAAATAAAAGGCGTACCTGCCCACCCAATGTCAGCAAAGGGAAATTTAGTAAATCCAATCATGATAGCTCATGACTTTATAGCCATGCTTGATAGGGCAAAGATGCCAGAAAACACTGAAAATAGGGAAGGCTATGTGTGGGTTACTGATATAAATTCTGATGTTTTGAATCTAAGCCTAGAACTTAATATAAGAAATCACAGCAGGGAAAAATTTGAAGCAAGTAAGGATTATTTATATAAAATTACTGAAATCATTAAAGAGAGGTATAAAAAAGCTGAAATTGAAATTGAGATAAAAGATGTTTACGCCAATATAGCCGACTCAATGGATGAAGGAAATAAAATTGCAGTAGAAAGGCTAAGGGAAATTTTCGATAGACTAGGAATAGAGCCAAAAATTATTCCTATGCGTGGGGGCACTGATGGCTCATTCTTATCTACAGTAGGGATTTTTACCCCAAATTATTTCACAGGAGCCCATAACTTCCACTCAAACAAAGAATTTTTGCCAATATCAAGCCTCTATAAGTCCTTCCTAGTGACCCTAGAGCTGATGAAGGATAGGGATTATATATAGTAAAAGAGGATATTATGTATTACGTATATATCTTGCTTAATAAAAGCAATGACAGAACTTATGTAGGCCATACTGATGATCTAAAAAAGAGAATTTGGGAGCATAAGAACCATGTAAATCCATACAGTCATACAGCAAAATATAATATTACAAAGTTGGTTTACTATGAATGTGGGGAAGACTTCTATGAATCAAGGGCTAGGGAAAAACAGATAAAAAAATATAGTCGATTGAAAAAGTATGCGCTAATAGAAAAAGAAAATCCGTACTTTAGGGAATTGTACTATGATTTGTTTTAGTGCATAGGGCCAGATATAGGTGTTAACGATGTATAGACGGAACCATTCATGTAGAGAACTATGGAGATGTCTCGCGATGCTCGACATGGCAGGTGACACCCACCACGAGTGAGCGAAGCGACGAGAGGTCTCCATAGTCGCCTTTGTTCTGGGGAATTTTGTATTTGCACCGGGATATTGTTTTAGAAATGATTTTGATTAAGGTGTTAACGATGTATAGACGGAACCCTTCATGTAGAGAACTATGGAGATGTCTCGCGATGCTCGACATGGCAGGTGACACCCACCTCGAGTGAGCGAAGCGACAAGAGGTCTCCATAGTCGCCTTTGTCGGGGGGGTTGTGTTTGCACCGGGATATTGTTTTAGAAATAATTTTGATTAAGGTGTTAACGATGTATAGACGGAACCATTCATGTAGAGAACTATGGAGATGTCTCGCGATGCTCGACATGGCAGGTGACACCCACCTCGAGTGAGCGAAGCGACGAGAGGTCTCCATAGTCGCCTTTGTCGGGTGATTTTGTGTTTGCATCGGGATATTTTATAGAAACCAAATTCAAAACCAAATTCAAAACCAAATTCAAAACCAAATTCAAAAATAAATTTAAAACCAAAACGCCTAGTATTTAATCAAGTACTAGGCGTTTGTCATTATTCTAATAATTATTTCTCATCTTTTTATTTTCTTTAAAAACTTTTCTTTCAATTCATCCGCACCGTCTACTTTTAGGGCGAAAATTATCGCTAGGTAAACTATGGCTCCACAAAGGATTGTAACTAGAAGCCAGGAGTTTGATGGCCTTAGCTTATAGGTATAATTTGTCACAAATCCGAGGGCAAGTCCCCCTATAGCAATTTTTCCAATATTTTTAATGATGTAGGCGTGGTTTAATTTGCCAAAATATTTCCTATACATGATTATGGCGAGTCCTACAAGAACAAATTGACTTAGAGTTGTGGCAAGGGCAAGACCTACTAGGCCGTATTTTCCGTTTAGGGCATAGTCCAAAAACACGTTTACACAAAGTTGTATAAAGGAGATGATAGTTGGGATTTTAGTATTTTGTACCGAGAAAAATGATAGGTACAAGAGGTCCGCAACAGCTGGTCCTATGAGGTAGATGGTGTAATAAAAAAGCACATCAGCAGTCCTCACCATGTCATCGTAACCAAAGGCTCCACGCATATAGACGAAGGAAATTATTGGCCTTGATAAAACCATGAGTCCTACAAGAGATGGGATAAACAATATCATAATCTTAACCAAGGTCTTTGAGGTGATATTTTTCACTTCATCAAACTTGCCTTCAGCAGCGAGTTTTCCTATAAGGGGATAGGCTGTGATTTGGAAGGGCACGATAAAGGTTGATGAGACTATTCTTAAAATTTTTAAAGAATAGTTTATAACTGACACACCCCCGTCATTGGCAACAATAGAAGCAAAGGACTGGTCAACTATTGTTGAAATATAAACTGCAGCCATGGAAAAGATGGTAGGGATTGATAATTTGATCAAAGTCCTGATGTCTTCATCGATTTTTGCCTTGGCTCTTTTTCTCTTAAAACCAGTTTCCTTGATTCTTTTTGGGAAAACTGCAAATTGGATGAAGTAGGCTAGGAAAATTCCTCCTGCCATGATGTAAATATTTCCCTTTGAAAACGCAACGGTGATTCCCAAAATTATATTTAAGATAAGTAGGGGAAAGGCTGGAGTTATGAAATCGCCCTTGATTTGTAAATATGATGAAAAGATAGCTGCGTAAATATTTGGATACATTGTTAAAATCACTGCTCTCATGAAAAGTGAAGCGATTTTAAGCTTTTCTCCGTCATAGCCAATGGCAAACATCTTTACTATAAAAAGTGCAAAGAGAAGACCTAAGATCATAATTACAGTGCACAAAAATAGGGAGAAGTTTAATAGCTTATTGGTAAAGGCATCTCCCTCTGCTTCGCCCCTTTCCTTACTTATTTTTGAAAAAGTAGGGATATAAGTCTTTGATAGGGCGTAGGTTATTACAGAGAAAATCAAAGTCGCTGCGGTAGTCGATGTATTAAAGGCATCTGTGATGGCACCTGTCCCATAAAAGTAGGAAAAGACCATTTCTCTGAAAAAAGAAAAGAGCTTGCCTATGAGGTTTAGGACCATGAGAATGAGGGTGTTATTCATAGTAGCCTCCAAGCTTAATAAAAAAGCTAAAAATCTCAACAAAAAGTAGATAAGCAAGGAAAATTCCTAGCTTATCTACTTTTATTTTTTTTATTAAATTTTTTTTATAGGTTGGATTTAGAAAATTTCCTATTTTAAAATTTGTAATATTAGTCATTAGTTGTTTAAGAATCTCTTTAAGAATTCTTGTATCCTTTCATGTTTAGGGTTTTCAAACATATCTTTAGCAGAACTGCTTTCTAAGATTATACCCTTATCCATGAAAAGTACCCTATCAGATACATCTCTTGCAAAATCCATCTCGTGGGTTACAACTACCATGGTCATGCCTGATTTGGCAAGAGAGGTCATAACGTCAAGAACTTCGCCGACTGTTTCTGGGTCAAGAGCACTTGTTGGCTCGTCGAATAAAAGGACATCTGGGTCCATGCAAAGGGCGCGGGCTATGGCAACTCTTTGCTGTTGACCACCTGATATTTGGCTTGGTTTAGCATTTATATATTGGGCCATGCCTACAGATTCCAAGTATTTCATGGCAGTAGCCTTGGCTTCTTCCTTGGATCTGCCAAGGACTTTTTCTTGCCCAACCATACAATTTTCTAGGATGTTTTTGTTGGCAAAGAGGTTAAAGTTTTGGAAAACCATGCCAACCTTGGACCTATATTTTCTCCTATCGAAGGAATGGTCTAGGATGTTGTCGCCTTCATAGATGATTTCTCCACTGGTTGGTTCCTCTAGGAGGTTTAGGCAACGAAGAAGTGTAGATTTACCAGAACCTGATGAGCCAATGATTGTAACTACTTCGCCCTTTTCAACTTCCATATTTATATCTTTTAGGACTAGGTTGTCCCCGAATTTTTTTTCTAAATTATTTACTTTGAGTATTAACATTTATCGCTCCTGTTGATGATTCTAAGATAAAGTCCCTATCATTAAATCTTCTTTCTATTAGTAGTAATAGTCTAGTAATAGTAAAGGTTAGAACTAGGTAAATTACTGCTGTGATTAGGTAGGTTGGGAAATATTGGTAGGTTGATCCTGCAATAGACTTAGACATGAAGAATAATTCTGTAACAGAGATTACGTTAAGAACTGATGTATCCTTGATATTAATAACAAACTCATTTCCAAGAGATGGAAGGATGGTTTTAATAGTTTGTGGAAGGATGATACCAGTCATAGCCTGCCAGTTGGTAAGGCCAATTGCCTTACAAGCTTCAAATTGTCCACTATCGACCGCATTTATACCACCACGGACAACCTCTGAAAGGTAAGCACCAGTGTTTATTGAAACGATTAAAATCGCTGCAAACATGGTTGATAGGTCGATGTCGAAATATTGCTTTAAGCCGTAGAAGATGATTACGGATTGAACCATCATTGGGGTGCCCCTAAATACTTCTACATAAACTGAAAGCAAGATATTTACAAGTTTGTGGAAGTAAAATCCGATTGGATTTGTCTTCTTATTTACATCTATTCTTCTAATAATAGCTACAAGTAGACCGATTATAAAACCTAAAATGGTTGATAAAATGGCTATAAATAAGGTATTAACAACACCCTTTAGGAAGAGGGAGGAGTATTTGTTCCAAATATCTTTTACTTCTGTGATGAAAGATTTTGGCGCTTCATCCTTGGTAGTTATAGCTACCATCTCAGTCATGATTTCATCTTGGACCTTGTCTATGTCAAGATCTTTTAGGTAATTGTTAATCTCTTCTGTCATTGGTGAACCTTTGGCAAGACCAACTGCAATTGTTGTATCAGAATCAGAAGTTTTAAAGTTATGGGCATCGTCAAATTTTATATAAGTGAGGTTTGGATTTGAAGAAATAGCAGATTCTGCACCAGCTTCTTCAGAAACATAACCATCAAGGGTGCCAGCGTTTGTTGCAGCAATCATAGTTGGGAAGGAATCCATAGGTTCTTGTTTATCTACGTCCTCCATCTGGTCAACCACATCTGCGTGGAAGGTACCAAGCTGGCCTGTAATCTTTGCTCCCTTAAAGTCGTTTATTGACTTAGCATTTATATATTTAGAATTTTTTGGTACAACTACGACCATCTTTGCCCTGTAATAAGGAAGGGAAAAGTCGATTTGCTCACGTCTTTCATCTGTTGGGCTCATACCTGCAAGGATGGCATCAATCTTGCCACTGGTTAGGGCAGGTATAAGTCCGTCCCATTCAATTTTATAAATTTCTAGCTTTTTGCCGAGCTTATCAGCGATGTTTTTTGCAAATCTTACATCGTAGCCGTTGGCAAACTCTCCTGGTGAATTAGCTACAGGCACGCCTCCGTTTGAATCATTTGTCTCTGAGAAGTTGTAAGGAGCGTAGTTTACCTCCATACCAACCCTAAGTACGTCTTCACTTGCGTATGTATTACCTATTGGAAATAAGAGAATAATTGCAAGCAGTAAATTAACAAGTCTTTTCATAATATTCCTTTCTTAAAATATATTTGATTGTAGAATTAAAAAAGCCCTTACTATCCATTGCTGGATAATAAGGGCGAAAATCGCGTTACCACCTTAATTCATGTATTTTTCACAAAATACACCTCTGAAAGTACAATCATACTCCTTTGCTATAACGTGCAAAACTCGTTCCCGGATCAAATATCCCCGAGAAGACTCCGAGTCTTTATTCGCCAAAGCTTTCGATATCCCATCGCACCAACAGGGACTCTCTTAAATCTATTTCTTTAGTTACTCGTCTCTTCTTCGTCTTTCGATTATGTTACATCATAAGTAATTTTTTGTCAAGTTGTTTGGGAAAATATTTAAAAATTTGGAAAAATATTAATAATTAAATATCAAGAAGATCCAAGCTTACAAATATTTTAATGGAAATTTAACTCACAACCAATATAATTAAGACATGAAGTTGATAAGAAGGAGAATTTATGACTAACAAAACACCAAATTTCGATAAATTTAAAATAGAAACCCAACCAGGCACTCAAATCGGTAAGATTATCGCAGTTATGAGTGGCAAGGGAGGAGTAGGAAAATCATCTATTGCAAGCCAGCTTGCTGTTGGCCTAAAAAACAAGGGCTACGAAGTAGGAGTATTCGATGCAGACATAACTGGCCCATCAATAGCAGAAGCCTTTGGTATAGATGAGCCTGTGATGGCAACAGCAAATGGCATAATAAACCCAGCTGTAGCTAAAAATGGAATAAAACTTATTTCTACTAATATGATTATCCCAAATAAGACTGACCCAGTTGTATGGAGGGCATCTATAGTCACTGGTGTAATCAAACAATTTTATACTGATGTAGACTGGGGAAAAATTGACTATCTTGTAGTTGATATGCCACCAGGAACTGCAGATGTGCCACTAACAGTTTTCCAATCCCTACCAATTGACGGGGTCGTAGCTGTGGCCACTCCTCAAGGTCTTGTGGAAATGGTTGTAGAAAAATCTCTAAAAATGGCAAAGATGATGGGCAAAAATATCATAGGCATAGTTGAAAATATGTCCTATTATGAATGTCCAGATTGTGGTAGCAAGCATGCAATTTTTGGCGAATCTAATATAGAAGGTGTTGCAGAAAAATACGGAGTAGATACCATAGTAAAACTTCCAATCGACCCAAGTGTGGCAGCAAAAATCGATGAGGGAAAGGCGTGTGATATTAACAATGACCTCCTAAACCCAATTTTAGAAAAAATAGAAGGACTTAAAAAATGAAAAAGAAAATTTTTGGCTTAGTATTAAGCTTTTCAATAATTTTATCAAATGTCGCCTATGCAGTAGGTTTTGACAAAGATAAAGATGATGTCATCTATGGTGTGGCCTTAAATGACCAACAAAGAAAAATTGTAGACAATGCAGTGGAGATTAATTCAGAAGATTTTAATGTTGGAACTGTAAATGGAGCTGACCTTGAAAAATATTTAGGCTATGGAACAAGTGATTCAAATATGATTTCATCTATAGTTGTAAAAAGGCTCGAAAAGGGATCTGGAATCAGAGTTATGATAAAGACACCAGGCAATATCAACCAAATCACCGAAGCCCAATACACAAATGCAGCCATAACTGCAGGTCTAACTGATGCAGAGATTTTTGTAGCAAGTCCAAAACCTGTTACAGGAGAATCTGCCCTAGTCGGAGTTTATAAGTCAGAAGAGCTTCACGGCACAAAGCTTGACCCACAAAGGACAAAAACAGCACAAAAGGAATTGAAAACTGTAATCGAAGTGTCAAAAGAAAATGAATCCAACCCTAATTTTGATAGCAAGAAGCTTGATAGGGCTGTGATTGAAGTTAAAGAAAAACTCGCTGATTATAAGGAAAAAAATGGCCAAACTGCACCAGAAGATAAAATATTAGTGTTTGTTTTAAATGCGCTAGAAAATGTTGACATGAAAGATGTTCTCTCAGATGAAAATTTAAATAGCTTGATAACTTATTTTAAGTCCTACCAAGACCTTTCAGGCATCACCAACCCAGAAGTAAGGGACAATCTTTTTAAACTTGCTAAAGACATCGGTGGCAAGGCAGGGAAATTTTATGAAGATAACAAAGAATCTATAGACAAATTTGCCAAGGATAATAAGGAAAATTTTGAAAAAATAGCCAAAGACGCCAAGGACTCCGGCCTTTTGGATAAGGTTATTAATTTCTTAAAAGATGTAGTAAATTCAATAATCAAAGTATTCAGTAAGGATAGTGATTCTTCAAATAACTAAAAAAATTGCTGGCTCGGTAAGTCGAGTTCAGCAATTTTTTTAATTTACTATTCTTTTAATTGAGATTGGATTTCTGATTGGGCTTATGATTATGCCGACTCTTGGAGATGAGGCATGGACCATATTGCCGTAGCCATCAGCTATACCAACGTGGGTGATATTATCTAGGCTACTACCAAAGAATACCAAGTCTCCTGCTTTTTCTTGGCCAAATGGTACTTCTATACCATATCTTTGCTGGCTTTGGGCAAAGTGTGGAAGGCCAATTCCGATTGTTTGGTAGACTCTCATGGTGAAACCTGAACAGTCGATTCCATTATAGAGGTCTTCGCCACCAAATACATATGGGTTGCCTAAAAATTTCACAGCATAGGAATAAAGGTCAATTCCAGTTTGTGAGCCTGTCATGTGGACTGTAATTTGTGGCAACTTGCTAGTAGCTTCGTAAGTTTCGCCAGGATATAGGTTATAAACCGGACCATTTTCAAAACTAGGTGTCTGCCTATAGGTCATAGATGCATTTAGCAAATGGTAATAATTATAGAGCTTATCAATGACATCTTGGTCCCTGTGGGCAAGGGCTAGGTCCTTAAAATGTATGTAGCCAATTTTCTCTTTTGCATTTGCAACTTCGTCGTCAACTGTGATTGTAGTTGGACTTTTGCCATCCCTGCCAATGGTTTCGACAGGAACAGGATCTAGGGTTAAGGTTTCGACAAAACCTTGACGGGCTTTTTTGACCCTATCAGCTAGGTTTATAAATTTATTGTCAAAACGATCTTGTTCATAGGAAACTTTCACAAAGTCATCTACATTTATAAATTCAAGGATTGTAACCTTAGTTCCTTTTTTTAACTTATAGGAAGTAAGGTTATCAGCTTCGTCAGTCGGATCTTTTTTAATTTCACAATCACTTACAAGGCTGGTGTGGTTTAGCTTGTAAAAATTATTTTTATCGACATAGCCAATCTTTCCCTTATATTCGATTTTATAAAAATTATCATCCTCGCTAACCATATTGTATAGGTCGGTAGTATCAATGTTTGCACTAGGATTGAGTCTTCCATTTTCTTCTGTATAGAAGCTAGCAGAATCAGCTACTTCCTTATTTATCATAACAGAATCTGCTAAAGAAGTTTTTGGAAAGAAGAGTCCTAGGCCCAAAACAAGGCCAGCGAGATATGCCTTTGATCTTTTCAGCATATAATTCTCCTTATACACTTTAATTTTATATTTTTTCTACAAATAAGTCAATAGCTAAAAGTGCTTGTAGAGGTCGTAGGAAAACTCAACTAAGTCTTTAGAGAAAGAATTTCTCAAATACCTTGGGTCCAGGTGGTTAATTCTCACCCTATCAAGGGCATCTGCATCCTTAAAAAGTTCTGCCAAAAATTTAGTCCTGGCAAAATCATCTTCTGGACCTATGAAATTTTTTATAATCTTATCCATGGCCTCATCTTCTGGAGAATGGGCGGCAATTACGGCTTGGATTATTTTTTTATCTTCATCTCTAGCGTATGAATAGCCAATAGATTCAACAGCTGCTCTCGGACCATGGCCAGGATCATAGGAATCATCTCGCCTTCTAGTATCGTGGAGGCTTGCGGCATTTCTTAAAACATCTAGGTCATAAAAATCGAGTTTGTTGTAAAAAGCCAAGAGGTGGACGAAAAAAATCACCCTTTCAATATGGGCTGGGCCGTGGACATGGGATTTAAAAAGAATTTTTTGGTTTAATCTTTTGTAAGAATCGATTAGACTCTCATAATAGGTAGACTTCATGAAATCTTGGTAAAAATCATATTTTCTAATCCATCTTTCATTTTCTAATATATCTATAACTCTCATGGTTTTCTCCTAATTTTAATTCCTACTTATATTGTATCACTTATCCTATTAAAGTACATTAAGGTTAGTAGATAATAAAATTTAGGAGTATGACTTTATGTTTTTTGATAGAAATGAAATTGATAGGAGAATAAGGCAGTCCATTAGGAAGAGTGAGAAGTTTATTGGTCAGGGGGAAGTGGCTTCGTATATACCGGAACTTTTGAATGTAGAGCCTGACACTTTTGCCCTTTCTATCACATCTACAAGTGGGGACACATATAGCTATGGAGACATCGACAAGGAATTTTCCGTTCAATCCATATCAAAAATCCTAGATCTTTTGCTTGCCCTCCATGACAACACCATAGAAGAAGTTTATTCTAAGGTCGGAAGCGAGCCAACCAAATTTGAATTTAATTCCCTTGTTCCAATTACGGATAAACCAGCCAACCCCTTTATAAATGCAGGTGCGATTACAACATCATCTATGATTAGGGGAAGGGATGTGGATGATAAATTCCAAAGAATTTTAGATTTTTATAAGATGATATCAGGCACAGACAAGGCAAGGCTTATGGAAGATATCTATAAGTCAGAGATGGAAACATCTGATAGGAACAAGGCCATAGCCTATTACCTAAAATCTAAGGGAATTTTTGATGAAGACCCAAGCGAGGTTTTAGACCTTTATATAAGGTCATGCTCCATAGGTACAAATGTAGTAGACCTATCACATTTTGGAGCCATCCTAGCCAATAAAGGCTACGGCCTATATGAAACCAAAGACCTAATTCCAGAATCAATTGTATCCATAATTGTAAGCCAAATGTCATCTTGTGGTATGTATGAAAATTCTGGCAAATACCTAATGAACGTAGGCATCCCATCAAAATCAGGAGTCAGTGGGGCGATTTTAGGTATAGTCCCAGGACTTTGTGGCATAGCAGTATATTCCCCAAGACTCGATAAAACTGGCAACTCAGTTAGGGGTAAGGAATTGTTAAAAATTTTATCCTACGAATTGGATCTTAATATTTTTATTAGGTAGTCATGCTAAGAAGTAAAAAACTGCTCCCAAAGTTATTTAAAAAATAACTTGAGGGGCAGTTTTTGTATGGAAATCTTGCAGACCGCTTAAGCCTTAAGTTAGGCTCAATACTTGCTACAAAACTTATCTAGCATTATTTATTTTCGTATTTTAAAAATTTGTTGGATAGGTATAGGGATATTATTAATTCAGCTAGGGCAAAAATAGCCAGCAAGATTAAATCATGTGGACTTATAAACCTAAAGTTGTTAGCTTCAATTGCCAAATAGCTTAGGCCGATTATTTTTAGGGCCCTGTAGGCTGTTGCAAAACCAAATATGGTAAAGATTGTAGATAAGAGAACTATGATCCCAAAAGACCTTATCCTTATGGCAAGGGCGCCGAATATCCCTATTATCGGAAGAGCAAGCAAGATGCTAAGACCTATATAATAAAAATATATAGAAAAATCAGTGGTCGAAAATCCTCCTATATATTTTCCTCCCAGGTAGAAAAGTCCAAGAAAATATATTTGGCAAAGGCAAATTATTATAAAGGCTAAAGCCAATTTTGCTCCTACAAAGTCCATATTTTTCTTTGGGCTTAGCCTAATAAATTTTAGGCCTGCCTTGTGTTCTGTAGCCCAAAGACTTGCTATTATTATTGCAATTAATGGGATGTAGAAAAATGAAAAGTAAAACAAGCTAACCTGGGTCCACAAAGATTGCCATTCTTGGGTCAAGGTCTCCCTATTTCCCATAAAGTTTATAAGGCCAAATGCGTTAGCTAGTAGGGGTATTATCAGACTTACCAACAAGATATTTGTAAATTTTATTTTTTTTAATTCTAACTTTAACATAAGTCCTCCTAGTCCTTGTATAGATTATAAGTTTTCATTGCCTTCAAGTATCCAAGGCAGGCTATTAAAAGGATAAGGGCAATTATTGGTGTATAAAAATTTATTGGATTTAGAACCTGGATAAATTTCCCACCTTCGCTTACATAAGAAATATTTAATAAACTTGCCATCCAAGCAAAGGGATTTACAAAAGCGAGAGTCTCTGATGTTAGCATAGTGATTACTCCAGTTAGCCCTCCAATTATCGCTATAAATGATAGGGTGTAGACTCTTTTTGATTTCATTTCTATTATCATAAATAGGGCCATAAAAAATAAATTTATTATTATGGCAGATATATTTACCAAGGCATATCTTAATATCATGTCAGTGTCCATATTAAAATGAGATGACTTTTTTGCTAGTAGGAGAAAGACAATAGCTTCTATTATTTGCAATAAAACTAGCTTTAGGGATAGGTTTTTAAATTTATTTATGAGTATAGAGTTTACTTTTTCCCCAAGACTTACTTGCAACTGCCACATCTTGTTTTTTTCCTCGATTTCAATCACTTTTTTCACCAAAGATGAGATTAAAATCGGATTTATCAATAAGGAAATAAATAGATATGTGTCTAGGATGTAGGCTAGGGGATAATTTCCCTCTGCAAATGATTTTGAATGGCTGACCCCTGCCACCATTAGCATTTGAGCAAAAAATACTATTAGTGTTAAAAAATTTATCCCCAGTCTCTTATATTTTTTTCTTTCTAAATTTGCCATGCTAAGACCTGCTTTCTTCGATGAAGAGTTTTTCTAGGCTTTCTTTTTCTTCTTCAATCCTGTATATATCAACCTTACCATGTAGGAAATTCACAATTTCTGATATTTCCTTGTTTGAAACTTTGCCCAAAATAATCTTTTTACCATCTATCCTTGTTTGCCCCATATCTAAAAGGGCAAGGGCCTTTTGGTTGTCAGATGTTTGTAGGGAAATAAATGGCGGATGGAGTCTTCTATATTCTTCCAAACTTCCGTTGTAAGTTAATTTCCCTTCCTTGAGGATACCGATGTGGGTGGAAATTTTTTCTATTTCATCAAGGATGTGGGAAGAAATTAAAATGCTAGTAGAAGTGTTTTTCACTATGTTTTTAAATAAATTTCTCATCTCTTCGATTCCCTGAGGATCAAGACCATTTATAGGCTCATCCAAAATCAAAAGTTTTGGATTTCCAATAAGAGCGATGGCAATACCGAGTCTTTGCTTCATGCCCAGCGAATAATCCCTAGCCTTTTTCTTGCCTACATTATAAAGACCAACAAGGTCAAGAGTTTTTGAGATTTCTGCCTTGTTTATTCCCTTAAGGCTACAAATTATTTCTAGGTTTTCATAGCCACTTAGGTGGTCATAAAAGGAAGGATTTTCTATTAGGGCTCCGAGATTTTTGTTAAGGTCTTTTTGGTTTTTTGGACCTACTTCTTGACCAAAAACCCTAATTTCCCCTCCGTCTTTTCTCACAAGACCAAGTATAAGCTTCATAAGTGTTGACTTACCAGCTCCGTTTTTTCCAATAAGACCGTAAATTGAACCTTGAGCAATTTCTAGGTAGTCAATATCTAGGACTTTCTTCTTGTTATATGATTTTTGTAAATTTTTTATTTCTAAGATTTTTTTCATAATTATTCCTCCTACAAAAAGGATACCAGGCTAAGATAAAAATAAGCTTTAAGTCAGGTCACTTTTACATCACAAAAAGTAAAAATCTAAAAGTATGGTGTATAATTAGGGTAACAAGGAGGAGCTTAATGGATTTTAGAAATAATTTTTCTATATTAATAGTAGATGATGAAGCAAGTTTATTGGAAAATTTATATAATTTTTTAAAAGATAAGGGTTTTGAAAAACTTTATACTGCAAAAAACATCAAAGAATCTAGGTTTAAACTCGCAAACTTCAAAATTGACCTAGTGGTCCTTGACCTAATGCTTCCAGATGGGAGTGGTTTTGATTTGCTAAAGGAAATAAGGAAGGAATCCGATATGGCAGTCATAATCCTATCTGCCCTTGATGGGATAGATGATAGGAAGGAAGGCTTTGAAAATAAGGCTGATGACTACCTAGTAAAGCCATTTTTCCCTGATGAACTCCTTTGGAGAATCGATGCAGTTTTAAGACGCAGTAAAAAAATAAAAAATGATGGGAAAATATCCTTAGGCAAGGTAATTTTCGATAAGGCCAAGGGTATCCTTATCAAAAATGGTGAAGAGATTCCCCTAACTGCCACCCAATTTAAAATCCTAGCCTACCTAGCCGATAACATGAATATGATCGTCTCGATTGACCGCATTTTGGAAAATATTTGGGAAGATTCCTATGGATATGAAAATACATTGATAACTCACATCTATAGGATTCGTGAAAAACTCGAAGACAATCCGAGAGAGCCTAAAATCTTGATAACCATAAAGGGTCTGGGCTATAAACTTGTGAAAGAAGACTAGGATGTTTAACTATATAATAAAAAGATTTAAAAAAATTGTAATTAGAATACTGCTCTTGCTATTTTTTCTGATTTTTTTGCTCATGACCTTTTTATATTTAAACTACAAGTTAAGTGTTGAATATCCAAACCCAAATGATGTTTATACTTATATAACTGATAATAAGACGGACGTTTATCTTAACGAAAAAAATAGGGGATTTTTAAAAGAAAAAAATATATGGGCGTTAAGGCTAGATAAGAGTGGGAAAGTCACCGAATCTTTTGGCAAGCCAAGGGAAGTAAAAGATAAATTTAACCTAACAGATGTTGCAAGTTTCACCAGGTATTACTTGGCTGACTACCCTGTATTTACTTATATCCTAGGTGATGGCCTGCTTGTCTTTGCCTACCCGAAAAATTCTCTAGATAAGTTGCCATTTAATTACTATAACTACCACAACCTTATTTTTAATTTGTGGTTAGTTGTCTTATTTATAATTTTATTTTTACTCTTTGTTTATATTTTTTATAGGTTGGATATAAGGGATATCCTTAAAAATATAAGTCCTTTTCAAAAGGCGATTGATGAGCTTTTTGAAGACGATTTTGAAAAACTAGATGAAAATGGAGAATTGAGAGATCTGGCCTTATCTATTAATGAGGCAAATGAAAAATATAAGACCTTAAAACAATCGCAAAGTAAGTGGATAAGGGGAGTAAGCCACGATGTTAGAACTCCTCTTGCAAAGATTTCCTGGGAGCTTAGCAAAGCAGATAGAAAAGACCTTGACATTAGAAATATCCAAAACCAAGTCTTAAAAATTTCTAATATTTTAGAGGGTCTAAACCTGACTATGTCGCTTGCCAATTTGGATAAGGAAAATTTTGTGGAAAAAAGTCCAGTAAAGCTAATTCGAAAACTTATAGTTGATAAGTTAAATGAAAATCCAACCAGGGAACTTATTTTTGAAAATAAATTAGCAAAGCAAAATCAAGAAATAAAAATGGATTCTAACTTATTTTATAGGATGCTAGAAAATATTTTAAAAAACTCACTTATTTATACAGGTGGGAAAATATGGACTACAATAATGGATGCTGACGATAAGCTAATAATTACCATCTTAGATGAGGGTGGGGGAGTTGACGAAAGTATTATAAAAAGAATCAATGAGGAAGATCTAACCAATATAACAAGTCATGGTCTGGGTATTTTTATCGCCAAACAAATAGCAGAATTGCACGGGGGCTCTTTTTTAATAAGAAATAGAAAGACTGGTCTTGAAGTATCTTTTATATTTGATCTAATGAATTAAATATGATTTGGATTTATAATTTAGGTTTGATTAGGAGAAATCTAGAAAAATACGTTGGAAAGATTAGGGTTTTAAATAGTAAAAAATTCCAGAGCTAGGACTCTGGAATTTTTATAAGCTTTTTTCTACCTAAGTCTAAAAGACCTTACACTTAAATATTCGTAGAAGTAAACTGCAAAAAATCCTAGATAGAGGACTGAAAAGCCCATGAAGGCCGTGGTTGGGCCCTTTAGGTTGAAAAACAAGGTCACTAAACTTAAGAAGCTTGATGCCAAAAATCCACCTAGGTTTGATCCTACAAAGATTAGGTTATTTACAATCCTTGATGAGGATGACCTGGTAACTCTCGCAACTTCTGCGAAAATATAAGGAAAACACAAACTTTGGGAGACGGCAGTAAGGGCCATGCCTACCATATAAACATAAACATTTTGCCCAAAAACGCTTAGGATAATATTTTTAAATATATAGATGAGAAGGCCAAGTAAAATGGTTTTTGACCTTAATTTCCTATTTATCTTGCCAAAGAAAAACCCTGTTGTCATCCCAAATATTGGTATAACCATGGTTAGCATATTGATGTTTGCGTTAGGACCTAGGCCTTGTGTGGCTATGGTTGAAAACCTGATTGTGACAGCTGTGGTATCCATCAAAGTCACCCCTGCAAAGACCATAAAAAAGATGGTTTGGAGGGTGATTTTAAATTTTTCCTCAGCTAGGGTTTTGGGATGGACAACATCTTCAACTGTGAGGTTAAAAAATATCAAAATCAAAAAGGCTATGGTATAGGTTAGAAAAACGTAGTGCCAGGATATTTTTAGGATGAGTCCAGCTATAAATAAGAGCAACATTAATCCTATGTACTCACAAGAATTCCTAATTCCGTGGAGACTTGCCGCCTCATCACC
Organism: Anaerococcus lactolyticus ATCC 51172; assembly: GCF_000156575.1. Lineage (GTDB taxonomy): Bacteria > Bacillota > Clostridia > Tissierellales > Peptoniphilaceae > Anaerococcus > Anaerococcus lactolyticus. Next base: position 120,811 of record NZ_GG666044.1, on the reverse strand, counting down.
TTTGTAAAAAATATTTATAAGGCTGGCTGCGTGACCATTGTAAAGTCCTACCCCAAAGCCTAGTATGAGTCTAGAAATAAAAATACTTAGGTAGGTCCTTGAAAGGAGGGGCAGAAAGGCAGAAGATCCAACTAAAAAAAGCCCCAGGCTCACACATTTTTTAATGCCAATCCTTTGGCTAATCGGTTCACTTAAAAGGATTGCGATGATGGTGGTAATTGATGGAAGGCTTACCAAAAATTCTGCTTGGGCAAGGGAAATGCCGAGTTCATCCTTAATAAAAATAAGACCACCACTTATGATTGCATTTACAGCCAAAATGATGGAAACAGATAAGATTCCTGGTTTTCTGAGCCAATTTTTATTAGAATTTTCCATTCTTCACCTCCCTTGTTAACTACCCTTATAATACCACCTAAAAATCTTTAAAGCTAGAAAGGGGAGAATTTTAACAAGGAAAAAGACCCAAAAATTGGGTCGAGATTTTATCTGGCGTCAACATCCTCATATTTTCTATCTTCGTCAAATTTTTTTGCTACGTACGAACAGGTTGGAAAAATTTTCTTGTTCTCATTCCTAGCCAAATTTACAACTTCATCTAGGAGCTTCTTTGCGATTCCCCTGCCACCATAGGCCCTATCGACTTCTGTGTGGTAGATGTCAATTACCCCGTCATTAATTTTGTATTCGCAGAGACCGATTATTTTATCATCTTCAATCGCTTCAGCTCTGGATTTATCTTTATTTATTTTAATCATTATATCACCTCAGTAAATTAATACCCAATTATAGATTAATATGGTAAAATTTTATAAATTGTGCTAAATTAATATAAATGAAAAAAATTAACAATGGAGAATTTTATGAAAAGAGAATATAGATTTTCGTCTATACTTTGGATAATGATTATAGGTGGGCTTACAAATTACCTTTTGATTAAGCTAATATCTGCTATTGGTGGAGATAATTTCATCGTAGATATATTAGGAGATTTACTTACAGGAATAATTTCCTTTGTATTTGTTTTCTCTTTATCAAGTGGTCTTATTAGAAATAGGATGGGTTCAGTAGGAGACTACCTAAACCAGGTAAATTATTTAAATGGAAAGGTCCTTACAGTAGGATTTTTAATTTCTATAGCGCAAGCTATTGCCCAATACGCTTTTTCAGCAAGTGGGGCAGTCGGTGTATTTTCAGCTGTAGCAAGTCCAAGCAATAAGTCTGTTTTTGCTATTGGTACGATAATCCTTCCTATAGTGTGCGCCATAATATTTTTAGTTCTTGCTATATTTTTTGCCTACTCAAACTTTTATCTAGCCGATCATTATGATAGTGAAGATGGAGTTATGACAATTATAGGAAAGATTTTTAGCCAAGGCAAGAAACTCTTTAAAAAGACCCTAATCTTAGGTTTAAAATGGGTTGGCATACCACTTATAATATTTTTAGGTCTAATAGCGTCCGTATTTTTAATAAAGGATGAATTTCTTGTATGGGGATTGCTTAGTTTCTATATTTTAGTCTTTGCAGTTATAATGGTAATTACAACTATTATCCTAATGGCGAGATTATCCGATGCATATTTAGATGATAGATATGAAATCCAATCATAAATTTGCTGGTCCAAGTGACCAGTATTTTTTTGCCTATTATTAGCGAAAAATTTATAATCTAATAAAGCTTTACAAATTATATAATAAATTTTTTGAAAAAGAGGTATACTTTTTATAATGAGAAAATGTTGGGGGGTGTTGTATGGATAAAAATTATGAGAAATATTCTGTAGTTCTTGATGGAGTTTCAAAGTTTTTTGGAGACGAGGAAGTTTTAAAATCCGTTGACTTGGAGCTTGAAAAGGGAAAGTTTTATACTCTTTTGGGTCCTTCTGGATGTGGCAAGACTACAATTTTAAATTTAATAGCTGGATTTTTGGAACCTAGTAAGGGTTCTGTTTACATAAATGGAAAAAATGTTGGTGATGTGCCTGCGAGCAAGAGGACTGTCAATACAGTTTTTCAAAATTATTCGCTCTTTCCACATATGAATGTTTACGACAATGTAGCTTTTGGCTTGGAAATTAAAAAAATTGACAAGGCTATAATCAAAAAAGAGGTGGAGAAGGCCCTTGAAATGGTAAACCTTGCTGGTTTTGAAAGACGTGAGGTAAGCCAGATGTCTGGTGGACAAAAGCAGAGGGTGGCGATTGCTCGTGCTATTGTAAATAAACCAGATGTACTTTTGCTTGACGAACCTCTTTCTGCCCTTGATATGAAATTAAGAAAGTCTATGCAGGTATTACTAAGCGATATCCAGTGGGAGCTTGGAATTACCTTTGTCTTTGTAACCCACGACCAGGAAGAGGCCTTAGCCTTAAGTGACCATATTTTTGTCATGGACAAGGGAAAAATTGTCCAACAAGGTCCTCCAAAAGATATATATGACGAGCCAATCAACCGTTATGTTGCAGAATTTATTGGTGAATCTAATATCCTAAAGGCAAGGATGGTTGATGACTATAAGGTAGAATTTGCTGGCAAGGTCTTTGACTGTTCCGATGCAGGTATTGCCAAGGGTGAGAGGGTAGAAGTTGTAATAAGGCCTGAAGACATTGAAGTTGTTCCACTTAATCAAGCAGACATAGTTGTAAACATTGACAATATTCTTTTCCGTGGTGTCTTTAATGAATTAATTGCCATTGATAAGATGGAGTTTTCTTGGAAAATCCATACAACTAGACGTTTTGAAGAAGGCGATGACATCGGAATTAAGATAGATGCTGAAAATATCCACGTTATGCGTTACAACGAAACCGAAGAGGCTTTCGATAAGAGAATCGAAAAGTACGCTACTGGAGAAAGTGATGACTAAAAAATACCAAAAATTAACCTTTATATATTACATTTGGATTTTAGTTTTCATAATAGCTCCAATTCTGCTTTTGCTTTACCAGTCATTTTTTGATATTTATGGTAACTTTACCTTTGATAATTATATAGCTTATTTTTCCAACAAAAACTATATAATCATGACCCTAAATTCATTTTTGACTGCCTTTTTAATTACATCCTTTACACTTTTGTGGGCCTATCCATTTTCATATTTTTTGACTAAGTCCAAGCACAAGGATTTGATTTTGCTTTTGGTAATTTTGCCAACTTGGATAAACCTCGTTCTTAAAGCCTACGCCTTTATAGGACTTTTTAATAAAAATGGAACCATAGTGGGTCTTTTGGGCCTTGCAAGCCAAGGATTTTTATTTACAAATCCAGCCTTTATCCTAGTAGCTTCTTATGTAGAGCTTCCTTTTATGATTTTGCCTATCTTTAGATCGATTGATACTATTCCTAGGGAGTATATAATTGCAAGCGAAGACTTAGGAGCAAGCAAGCTTCAAACTTTTAGGAAGATTATCCTACCCCTTTCAATGGACGGAGTTATAGCTGGATTTCAGGCAGTTTTCATCCCTTCCTTGTCCTTGTTTTTGATTACAAGGATAATTGGAGGCAACAAGATAATCACCCTAGGCACAGCTGTTGAGCAGCACTATCTTGTGACTCAAAACTGGGGCATGGGTTCAACCATAGGCCTTATCCTAATCGGGATTATGTTTGCAGTGATTTCGCTTTTGAACAAGAAGGGGGAAGTAAATGGAAAATAAATCAAACAAATTATCTAAATTATTTTTGATTTTTGTTTTTATCATTATGTACCTTCCTCTGGCATATTTAATTTTTTATTCCTTCAATAGTGGTGGGAATATGAATTCTTTTGAATCATTTACCCTTGAACATTACCAAGCAGTTTTTTCTGACAAGAGGTTGTTAAATATTGTTTTGAATACCCTAATCTTAGCCCTCTTGTCATCTCTAATTGCAAGTATTGTTGGAACTTTAGGAGCGATTTCTATATACTATACAAAAAATAAAAAAATCAAAAAACAGCTTCTAAGTCTAAATTCAGTTTTGATGGTTCTTCCAGACATCATGATGGGTGCTAGCTTCTTGATTTTGTTTAGTATTTTATTGAAAATTCCTATGGGATTTTTCTCGGTCCTTCTTGCTCACATTGCTTTTTCAATTCCTATAGTTGTCCTTATGGTTTTGCCAAGGCTTTATGCTCTAAATGAGGATATGATAAGGGCTGCCGAAGATTTGGGCGCTAGTGATATGATGATTTTAAATAAGATAATCTTGCCAAATATAGCAAGTGGGATTTTTGCAGGATTTTTTATGGCCCTTACTTATTCGCTTGACGATTTTGCTGTTACATTTTTCGTGACCGGGTCAGGTTTTTCGACCCTTTCCATAGAAATTTATTCTAGGGTTAGGAGTGGAATTTCTCTTGAAATTAACGCCTTATCAGCCATAATTTTTGCTATTTCCTTAGTTATGGTAATTATCTATTATATAATCGAAAGAAGGGAGACAAAGAAATATGAACAAGGTTTATAAATTTATTTTAGGAATTTTAGGCCTAACCCTTCTCCTAGTTTTTTGTAAAGATAGATTAAATGCGAGCTCTACAGGTTCAAGTGACAAGGATATATACTTTTACAATTGGGGAGACTATGTTGATCCACAAATCCTTAGAGATTTTGAAAAGGAAACAGGCTATAGGATAGTCTACGAAACCTTCGACTCCAATGAGGCCATGATGGCCAAAATCGAGCAGGGCAAGACCCATTATGACCTCGCCTTTCCTTCAGAATATACAGTTGAGATGATGAAGCAAAAAGGGCTTTTGGAAAAGCTTGACCATTCTAAAATCAAGGGGCTTGATAATATTGATGAGAGATTTCTAGACCAGATTTATGACCCGGGCAATGAATATTCAGTACCATATTTTTGGGGGACTTTTGGAATAATTTACAATACCGAAAAGTATGGAGCAAAAGATTTGGATTCATGGGCTAAGCTTTGGGATCCTAAGTTTAAGGGAGAGATTCTTTCCTTTGATGGGGCGAGAGAAACCCTTGGCATTGGTTTGTTAAAAAATGGTTATGATATAAATGAAAAGGATGAAAAAATCTTAAGGAAGGTTAAGAACGACCTGGTGCCTTTTATGGCAAATGTTAAGGCTATCCTTGCTGATGAAATAAGGATGTATGTGGCCCAGGGCGAAGCTGACATAGGAATAACTTTTTCTGGCGAAGCTGCCAAGGCAGAGGCCTTAAACGATAAGCTTGCCTATATTATACCTAAAGAAGGGTCAAATATTTGGTTTGATACCATGGTTATTCCAAAAACTAGCAAAAACAAAGAAGGAGCTTATGCCCTAATTTCTTATCTTTTAAGACCTGAAGTTGCAGCTAAAAACGCAGACTATATACATTATGCAACTCCAAATAAAAAAGCAATGAAATTAGTAAAACCTAATCCAAGGATAGATAAGACTCTTTATCCAGATGATGATATTATTGACAAATTAACAGTTTTTAAAGATTTGGGCAAGGAAACAACTATTTTATACAATGATTTGTATTTGGATTTAAAGATTGCTCCACAAGCAGAATAGGAAAAAGGACTTAGTTTTAAAGCGCTTTTATAGATAAGAGCGATTTATTATAGACTAAGTCTTTTTGTTTTGGGTATATATAATACGATAATTAGAAAGGAAAACTTATGACAGATACTATAAAAAAATCAATATTAGCCAATGAAGAAAAAATGATAGCAGATAGGAGATGTATGCACGAAAATCCTGAGCTATCTATGAAGGAAGTGAAAACCACAGCTTTTATAAAAAAAGAACTTGAGGCTATGGGTTTTAATCCTGTAGAAATCGACCCGACAGGTCTTATGGTTGAAATAAATCCAGAAAGTAAGGGCAAGACTGTACTTTTAAGGGCAGATATAGATGCACTTCCAATCAAAGAAACAAACGACTTTGATTTTAAAAGCCAAGTGGAAGGTGTAAGCCACGCTTGTGGTCACGATATCCATGCAGCCATGCTTTTAAATGCGACAAAGGCTCTTTTGAAGGTGAAAGATGACCTAAATGGAAGGGTGAGAATAATTTTCCAACCTGGTGAAGAAACTGGCGAAGGTGGAAGGGCTGTTGTTAGTGGGGGTTATACAAAGGATGTAGATACAGGTTTTGCTATCCACATCCACACTGCTTGGGATTTAGGCAAAGCTGCTACTGGTTACGGGGAAGTCATGGCAAACAATACCTTCTTCACAGTGAAATTTAAGGGTACGTCTGCCCACTCATCCACTCCTTACCAAGGCAATGATGCCATGCTTATGCTTGCAAACTTTATAAACGTAGCCTACGCTATCCAGGCTAGAAAAATTGACAATGTCTTTCATCCAGTTGTGCTTAACTTGGGAGTTGTAGAAGGTGGATCTGCATCAAACGCAGTTGCAGCTGATATAAGACTTGATGGATCCTTCAGGTCTTTTTCAAATGAATCAGTAGATTTTATGGTGAAGGAACTTGAAAAAGTGGCCAAACTTTCTGCAGAGATTTACGGAGGAGAGGCGGACTTTGATTACCACATGGGAGCAGGTGCTGTAATCAACGAAGAAAAATCAACTGACCTTTCAGTAAAAATAGCAAGAGAAATTTTTGGTGAAGAAAATGTTTCAACTGACCTAAAACTCGCTGGGTCTGAGGACTTTGGTTTTTATTTATCAGGTTATAAGGATGTGCCAGGAATCAAGGGTACTTATATGTTTATAGGTGGCAGGGACCCAGAAAACAAGGCGACCTATCCACAAAACCACGCCACAGACTTTAACCCAGATGAAAGAGCTATGAAATATGGTGCAGAACTTTTGGCTCGCTACGCTTACGATTATCTAAAGAAATAAATATGGGAAAATCTATAAATGAGGTAAGGTATTAGTAAGATTTTTGAATTTCCTAAGGAGCTTTGATGAAAATAATTATTTTAGGAGCCGGCAAAGTCGGCTCTTTTGTGACAAAAGACCTCTCCAACGAGGGGCACGATATAGTTGTAATTGACAGAAATAAGGAAGTTTTAGAAGAGCTTTTAGCGACCAATGATGTAATGGGTTTAGTGGGCGATGGCAGAGATGTGGAGGCCCTAGTTGAAGCAGGAGCAAAGGATTGTGACCTCTTTATAGCAATAAGCCAGTCTGATGATGTAAACCTAATTGCATCGACTTTCGCCAAAAATTTAGGAGCCAAAAACATTATTATAAGGCTAAGGGAACCTCGCTATGTTAAGCACAGGAGATTTATAGGTGAAGTCACCGATGCCATGTCCATTGTGAACCCAGAATACATAGCAGCCAAGGACCTACAAAGGAGCCTTAAATATTCTCATGCCCTCAACGTAGAATCTTTCTTTAAGGATAGGGCTATAATGATGGAGCTTGTAATAGATGAAGGCTCAGACCTTGATGGTAGAAAGCTTTCAGATTTAAGAACCTATTCAGAAAATTATCACACCCTAATCGGTATCATAAATTCTGATGGAGATGTTAATATTCCCCACGGTGATGATATCCTAAAAGCTGGGGACAAGATTTATGTAATAGGTGCAAAGGAAGCTGTGGATAGTTTTTATAGGCACGAACAAAAGGGTGCCTACGACATAGAAAACATCTTGGTAATAGGAGCTGGAAATATTTCTAAGTACCTTGTTGGTCTTTTGGTCGACAGAGGCTTTAAGGTGACTGTTGTAGAAATTGATAGAAAAAAAGCAGAAGATATCAGCGAGATGCACGAAGCAGCTGTAGTAATAAATGCTGATGGTACCAGTCCCGAAGTCCTAGAAGAATTAAGGTTAAATCATTTTGATGCCCTTCTTGCCCTAACAGGTATAGATGAAGAAAATATTTTGATATCCCTTCTTGCCCAAAAATCAGGACTTGAAAAGGTAATTGCCAAGGTTAATAGGACTAAGCTATTAAAAATGACTGGAATCCTAGACAATGATACAACTTTTGCACCAAAGATGGCAGCAAGTGATGTGATCAATAGGTTGGTAAGAAGCAAGGTAAACGCTAGAGGCAAGTCAATTTCATCCCTATATAGGCTAGAGGAAGGTGAAGTTGAGGTGATAGAATTTAAAGCCATCGACCATTCTAGAATACTAAACAGACCTCTAAAAGATTTAAGTATTAGAGACGATAGTTTGGTTTTGGCAATTGACCATGGTCAGGTTGAAATAGAAATCCCAAATGGGTCATCAAAGATTAATCTTGGTGACTCGGTTCTTGTTGCGACAACCAACCACAGCTTTAAGGTTTTAGACGATATATTGGAGTAAGTATGAATATTAAGACGATAAATTATCTTCTGGGTAGGCTCCTTCAAGTCTTGGCACTATTAATGTTGGTCCCACTCTTGGTTGCCTTTATCTACCAAGAAGGATTTAAGGATAAGTTATACTTTATTTTGCCGATATTAATTTCTGGTCTAGGTGGAAGCCTACTTGTAAAAATAGGCGACGAACAAGGTCATATCTACACCAGAGAAGCACTTTTTACTACAGCGGCATGTTGGGTGATTTTTTCTATAATCGGAGCCATTCCCCTCTACCTTACACCGACAAATTACCACACCTTCCTAGATGCTTTTTTTGAGATGGCAAGTGGTTTTACAACTTGTGGGGCATCTGTAGCAAATGATGTGGAATTATTGCCTCATTCAATTATTATGTGGAGGTCCCTATCCCACCTTATAGGAGGTATGGGGATTTTGGTATTTACCCTAGCGATTTTGCCAAAATCAAATAAAGAATCATCAAACCTCCTTCAAGCAGAAATGCCAGGGCCATCTTTTGGCAAACTTACACCAAAGCTTGGTAAAACTGCCAGAGTCTTATACATAATTTATTTGGTAATGACCCTCATTACAGTTATATTTTTAATGTTTGGAGGAATGAACCTATTTGATGCAATAATTTATGCTATGGGTGCAGCAGGTACTGGAGGCTTTGCAAATAAGGGTCTATCAGTAGGCTATTATGACTCAAGATATATTGAATTAGTACTTTCTGTTGCCATGATTTTATTCGGGGTGAACTTTAACCTCTATTATTACGCCCTAATTAGGTCTGCAAGAGAGGGCTTTAAGTCAGAAGAACTTTATTGGTACTTGGGAATAATCGCCATCGCTACTGGTTTAATCTTCTTTAATATCAGAGGCTATTATGATGATCTAGCCTACACTGGCATTCAATCCCTATTTACTGTCTCATCAATAATGACAACAACAGGTTATGTATCGGCAGACTATGGTGCTTGGCCGATGTTTTCAAGAAACATTTTAATCTTGTTAATGTTTATAGGTGCATCTGCAGGCTCTACTGCGGGTGGCTTTAAGGTTTCAAGATTTTTAATCTTATTTAAAGCAACCATCAACCACATAAAAAAAGTTATCAATCCAAGAAGAGTAACTATCACAAAACTTGACGGCAAAAAGATGGATGAGGAATTAGAAGAAGCAGTAAACAAGTATTTGGTTTCATATATCTTGCTCTTTATCCTCTTTATGGTAATAGTTAGTAGGGACGTAGAAAATTTCGAAGCAGCCTTCGCAGCTGTTGCTACAACCTTTAATAACGTAGGACCAGGCTTAAAAGATTTTGGTCCCGTATCTTCCTTTGCAGCCATGGCACCAACATCTAAATTTACCCTGACCTTTGCCATGCTATTTGGAAGACTTGAGCTATATCCTATGCTTTTACTATTTTCACCTTATTCTTATAAAAAACTTGCAAAGAGAAAATAGAAAATATTGACAAAAGCTCTAAAAGCTGGTATTATATATCAGTCGACTCAGACCTTCATAAGGAATCGAGACGAATCGCATATCCTGGGAGCGATAGATAAGTGCCAGGACGAGTACAGCCGCAAGCTACTAATGCGGTGTCTAAATATAGTAGCCGAAAAAATTATAGGAGGATGAGATGAAACATCAAAAGACATGGACTGCGACTCCATCAAACATCGAAAGAAAATGGTATGTTGTTGATGCAGAAGGCATGGTTCTAGGTAGACTAGCTAGCCAAGTTGCAGCAATACTAAGAGGAAAGAACAAACCAACCTTTACTCCACACTTTGACACAGGAGACTATGTAATAGTTGTTAATGCTGACAAGGTAGTGCTTACAGGAAACAAAGAAGATCAAAAAGAATACAAGAGATATTCTGGATACACAGGTGGTCTTAAAATTACTAAGTTTAAAGACATGAAAGCTAAGTTCCCAGAAAGAATTGTAGAAAATGCAATTGTAGGAATGCTTCCACACAACAAACTTGGTCGTGCTATGGCAAAAAAACTAAGAGTTTACGCTGGCCCTGACCATGGTCATGAAGCACAATTCCCAGAAGCTTTAGATCTTAAGTAAGGAGTAAAATATGGCAGATAACATTATACAATCAACTGGTAGAAGAAAAACCTCTGTTGCAAGAGTAACAATGGTACCAGGATCTGGAAATATAATAGTAAACGGAAAAGATTTAGATCAATATTTTGATTTTGAATCTCTTAAAATTATAGCAAGAAGCCCACTAACATTAACAGAAAATCTTACAAGCTTTGACATCAGAGTTAATGTAAACGGCGGTGGCTTCAATGGTCAAGCAGGAGCTATTAGACACGCAATCGCAAGAGCGCTAATCATAGCAAACCCTGACCTAAGAATAGCCCTAAAGAGAGCTGGCTTCCTAACACGTGATTCACGTAAAAAGGAAAGAAAAAAACCAGGTCTCAAAAAGGCGAGAAAATCTTCACAATTCTCAAAGAGATAATATGCAAATCGCAGGAATGTTTATTCTTGCGATTTTTTTGCTTGAAAGGTTTATATGAACAAAATTAATTATAATAGGATGATGGAAGAAATCATACAAGGACTTGATAAAGAAGGAAGAAAGCCAAGCTTGTTGTTGCAAGTATGCTGTGGCCCATGTTCAACCCAAGTCATAGAAAGACTTAGGGAATATTTTGCTATGGACTTATACTTTTACAATCCCATGATCTATCCAAGAGAAGAACTTGATAAACGTGCAGAAAATTTACAAATAGTTGCAGAAAAATCTGCTTTCGACGGCGAAGTTATAATTCCAGCTAATGATATGAGGGATTTTGAAAAAGTCGCCCAAAAAAGAAAAGACGACAAGGAGTTTGGTAGGGCTTGCTATGATTGCTATAAATTAAGGTTAGAAGAAACTGCAAGACTTGCCAAGGAAAAATCCTATGAATATTTCACAACCAGTCTATCAATATCTCCTTATAAAAACGCTCAATGGCTAAACGAAATTGGCAAAGAACTTGAGGAAAAATATGGCGTTAAATACCTATATGCAGACTTTAAAAAGAAGGATGGATATAGGAAATCAATAGAACTTTCAAAAAAATATGGGATATACAGGCAGGAATATTGTGGCTGTATCTTCTCAAAAAAAGAAATGGAAGAAAATAATTGTTAAATTTTTTTTAAAAATGGGTATCTTTATTAATAGGAGATGGCTATGAAAGACTTACTTTTAATCAAAAAATTAAATCCTCTAATAGATTCTACAAAAGTATTTCCTATAACCTTCCAACTAGATGGAAAATTCACTAAGAAGAAGGCGATGGAGATTTTCTGTGGCTTAAAATCAAAGGGAATAATAGCTGGGGATGAATTTATGATTAAGGATAAGAGTTTCACAGTCAATATAAATTCCGAAAATACAACACAAGTAATAAAGGAGATATTAGCAAGAAACCTAGATATATACGGTGTATATATTCCTTACGGTGAAATGCTAGAAAAAGGAGAAATAAATGAGTAAAGTATTAGATTTATTAAATGAACAAATGAATTTTGAGTATGAATCAGCATACATCTATAAAGCAATGGCTGCTTATACAGACAGACTTGAGCTTGATGGATTCACACATTGGTTTGATAGTCAAGTTAAAGAAGAAATCGAACATGGCGAAGCCATAAAACACTTCCTTCAAGAAGTAGGCTATGATGTTAGATATAAGGCAATAGCTGAACCACAATATGACTATGAAAGCCTAGTAGACGTATTTAAGGCAGCCCTAGCTCATGAAAAAGAAGTATCAAGAAGAATTTATGAAATAGCAGAACTTGCCAAAGAAGAAGATCTAAGAGTATTTTCATTTATCAAAGGCTTTATTGATGAACAAGTTGAAGAAGAAGATACAGTAGGCAAGATTGTAACAAGACTAGAAAGAATTAACGGCAACTGGGGTGGAATCTACATCCTTGACCACGAACTTGGTTATAGAAAATAGTTTAAGGGGAGCTAGGCTCCCTTTTTTTGTTCCTTACATATATTAAAACCGAACTTAAGATATAAAAGAATATCCAAAATAATATTAAGATACTTGACATAAAACTTCAATATATGTATAATATTAACAAAAGGAGTTCACTATGTTAACCTTACTTTTAATCATAGGTGCCATTTTCATTGGCATCCCACTTATAAAATTAGTTTTTAAATTGATCTTAGGAGTCCTAGGTATCACCATTGGTCTTGTAAGCCTACCATTATTAATAGTCGGTGGGTTAATAATTTTGCCAATAGTAATAATTTTTGGAATCCTAACCCAACTTCTACCTATCCTTATTGTCGGAGGACTTATATATATGGGCTATAGGTATATGACAAATAGAGAATATTATTAGAGAAAAAATAGACTAAGCTTGGTTTTCCTAGCTTAGTTTTTTATTGCCCATCTAAGAGAGACAAGCAAACAAAAAGAGCGAAACAAAAAACCACCTGCTATGCAGGTGGAGGGATTTATAGGTTTAAAACAAATTTTTCTATGGCTTCACCTACGGCACCTTTGCTGTTGTCTAGGCTGGTGGTGTAGTCGGCTGTTTGTTTTACTTGTAGTCTTGCGTTATTTACTGCGACAGACCTGCCTACTTCTTCTAGCATGGCTACGTCGTTGTGGTTATCTCCGATGGCTAGGACGTCTTTTAAATCTATGCCATAGTAGTCACAGACTTTTTTTAGGGCAACTGCCTTATTTACTCCCTTGGCATTTATTTCCATATACATATTTGAAGAATAGGAAATTTCGAGGTTGTAGTCTGTTATCTTTGCTATATCTACTTCTTGAGCTTGGAGCTTGTTCATGTCTTTGTTTTTTATTATTACCTTTAGGATGGTTTCATCTTTTAAAAATTCAATGTTGTCAGTATCTAGGATATTGATATGCTTTTCAGCTACGATTGATTCATCGGATAGGTTGATTCCGTATTTTTTATTTAAGGTATAAAGATAAAATGTGAGATTATTCTCATAGGCGTAGGCGAAAATTTTTCTCGCATAGGCAAAATCCATATCTACAACATTTACAATTTCTTTGGTTTTCACATTCATTATAACTGCACCATTACAACAAATTATATACCTGTCATCAGCTACAACTCCTGCCTGGTCTGGTATATCAAAGATTTCATAAGGACCCCTTCCGGTTGCGAGGATGACAATTATGCCTTTTTCTATGGCTTTTTTTATGGCTTCCTTATTTCTTTCTGGGACCTTTTGATCTCGGCTTATTATGGTTTCATCAATGTCAGATGCTATTAATTTTATCATATATAACCTTACTTATAATTTTCTTTTAGATATTTTATTATATCATCAGATTCGTATAGGTATTGGCCGTCGTGGTAGAGGCATGGCACTTGTCTTTTGCCACCCTTTTCCATTAGTTCCAACATAGCTTCTCTATCTTCGTTTATATTTACTAGGGGAATATCTATATTATTTTCTTCACAGAAAGTCTCAACTTTTTTGCAAAATCTACAAACAGTTCCTACATATAACTTGTAATCTTTCATAGGCTCTCCTTTTTTTCTAAAATACTTTTAATTATGCTCTGTTATGGTATATTATACTAATGAAACATACTTTTTAAAGGTGGTAAAATGAAATCAAAAATAATGGCGTTAATTAGATTTGTCCTAATTTTGATAATCCTAGCCTGCATATCTATCTTGGGTAAGAGGGGCCTTGATTATTGGACAAACATGAAAAACAATAGATACATAGAAGACTTATCAAAACAAGTAGAAGCAGATGTAGATAAGGATAGTAACGGTGATGTCGATGTTGAAACTGTCAAAAACCCTCTGGCTAGACTTGAGAAAATTCACCTAAGCCTTCTTAAAAAATTAAAAGAACAAAATCCTGATGTTATAGCTATAATAGAGATTCCTGGAACAGGTATTAAATATCCAGTTCTCCAAGGACCTGATAATGAATTTTATCTAAGAAAGGGACTTAACAAAGAATACGACATAGCTGGTTCTATATTTATGGATGTATATAATTCGCCAGATATAAATGACGACAATTCTGTAATATATGGTCACCATCTAGAGATTGATTCGATGTTTACACCACTTGACCAATATAGGAAGCAAGAATTCGCAGAGAAAAATAGAACTATCTACCTAACAACAAAAGACGGTCTAAGGGAATATGAAATATTTTCAGCCTACGGAACACCTTCTAGTTCAGACTACAGGACCTTAGATTTCACCTATGATGGGGACAAGGTTCCTTACTTCAATAAACTTAGGTCAAGTTCTGAGGTTAAGCTTGAGACTAGACCTTTCACTGAAAAAGATACAATTATAACCCTATCAACTTGCCAGTATGATTATGCTGATCAAAGGCTAGCTATCCATGCTGTTAGGATTAGATAATGAGATATATTACTGATGAAAAAAGAAAATTAAATATCAAAGAGTCTCCTGAGGGACTTATCCTCAGGGAGGATTCTTTTAAGGTTGACCATATTTTCGAATGTGGTCAATGTTTTAATTTTAGAAAAAATGATGACGGTTCCTTTACAGCTGTTTTTTTAGGGAAAATTATAAACTTATTAGAGTGTGATGGTTACACCCTAGTCCGTAATGTAAGTCTTGATGACTTTTACGATATTTTTTACGATTACTTTGACCTGGGCACTGACTATGGGGCAATCAAACAAGCATTGTCAGAATCAGAAATATTAAAAGAGGCGAGTGATTATGGTTACGGAATTAGGATTTTAAATCAAGAATTATTTGAAACAACAATTTCTTTTATAATCTCTGCCAACAATCAAATTCCTAGGATAAAAAAGGCTGTGAGGATAATCTCTGAGAGGTACGGCACCTACCTTGGAGAATATATGGGCGAAAAATATTATTCTTTTCCATCTCCAGAAGTCCTAGCAAATGTTGATCCACTGGAGCTAAGAGAATATGCGAGAGTGGGTTTTCGTGATGTGAGGATAGTAGAAACAGCAAAGGCCTTTGTGGACGGATTTTTAAATTTTGAAGATGAAAAAACTCTCACAGATAAAGATCTGCACAATAAACTTAACAACCTTCCAGGTATCGGTCCAAAGGTGGCTGATTGTATCATGCTTTTTGCCTACCACAGGAGGGAGACTTTCCCTGTTGACGTATGGATTAAAAGGGTAATGGAAACACTTTTTATAGGCAAGGAAGTACCAAAAAAACAAGTAGACAACTACGCTAGAGAAATATTTGGAGACCTTGCCGGCTACGCCCAACAATACCTATTTTATTATGGTAGGGAAAATGCTATAGGCAAATAATAATAAAGATGAAAGATTAGAATAGAGAAGTCTATTTTGATATTTCATCTTTTTTTGATACAAAATATTTAAAGTATGCTAGAGTTAATGATAATATTTTAACTAATTCCTATATGAACTTATCTTGACATTGTAAAAAAACTATGTTAGTTTTAAATAGAGAAGATGTTTTTTTATGAATTGAGGACTTTATGAAAAAGAGCAAAAACAAAAGGCTGGCTATAATTATTATATTTGTTTTTATAATTATCACCCTATTTGTTATACTTTTAAATAATAAAAAAGAACCAGTAAGTCTTACAATGTGGCACGTTTATGGCGAACAGGCTTCATCTCCTATGGATAAGCTCGTTGATGACTTTAACGAAACTGTGGGTAGTAAGGAAGGAATTGTTATAAATGTCACTGCGACAAGTAATTCAGCAGAAATTGGCGATGAGCTTTTAGATTCACAGGCGGGCAAGTCCGGGGCAAAAAAAATGCCAGATTTGTTCTTTTGCCATAGTGGAAATGCCGATGATTTGGGGAGTGAAAACCTAATTGATTGGCAAGATTATTTTACCAAAGAAGAACTCAGTGATTATCAGAAAGATTTTTTAGAAGATGGCAAGGTGGGAGATAAGCTTTTAGTTTTTCCTATCTCAAAATCGACCCATATGCTCTTTATAAATGGGTCTATGTTTGCTAGGTTTTCTAAAGATACAGGCCTTGATTATGAAGATTTATCAACTTGGGATGGATTTTTTGATGCGGCTGAGATATTTTATGACTGGTCAGATGGCAAGGCTTTTTGTGCCATGGACTACATTTTAAGAGAAATTGAACTTGCTTGTCTTTCAACAAATCCAAATGCCAAACTCCATAACGACCATGGTTGGTATGATGAAAATAATAAGGAATTTAAAAAAGAATTTGATAAATTTATGACCTCCCTGGTAAAGGGCCATATCATTGTGTCAGATCTTTATGCCAATACCCAGATGATGACAGGGGAGAGCTTAGCAGGGATAAGTTCATCTGCCGCTGTTTTGTATTATAATGATACGGTGACCTACCCAGACAATAGGTCTGAGCCTATGGATCTAAAAGTTTTAGCTTTGCCAATAAGTAAGGGTGGTAATAAGGTTGATACCCTAGCTGGTACAGGGCTTTGCGCCTATAAGACTACCGATGAAAAGGCAAAGGCGGCAGCCATATTTGCCAAATGGATTACAGAAAGCCAAAGAAACTTAGATTTTGTTACAAAAACTGGCTATATGCCTGTAAGAAATGAGGCCTTTAACAAAGTTTTATCTATGGAATTTGAAAACCACGATTATAAAGACCTATACCATAGCTTATCAAAGATGGAAAAAGACTACAGCTTTCTCTCTGAGTCTTATGATTATAATAGGGTTCTAAATTTTTATGATTGGCTTAGGGCTAATCAAAAATCCTTTGAAGAAAGATATAAAAGTGGCGAAGATGTTAATAGTCTGATAGAAGAATGCTGGGAAAAGCTGATAGGATAATTTTAGGAGCAGCCCTTGTTTGATATAAATAAGAAATATCAAAAAAATTCAATGTATAGAAAGCTTTTTATCTATATGATTATTTTTGCTGGGCTTTTGCTATTCTTCATAGTTTTGGCTTTGGTTTTATTTGACCAATACAAAAATGTCAGAAAAGATTATGTAAAGAGCCTTGATATCCAAGTATCTATACTGGATAAGGAAATAAAGGGTTATTTTGATAAGTCAGCTATTTCTGCCATGCACTTATCCCAAGATACAAGTGAGTGCCTAGAAGAGATTTTGGATAAGGAGAAAATTTCTTTTGAAGATTTGAGAGATAATCAAAAACTCCTTAGTCAAATACAGGATAGGATATTCGAAAACCTGAAAAGCTCCATGTTTTACGCAGATACATCAGGAGCCTTTGTCTTGTTCAATACCACTGTTAATTCTAAAAATAAGGGGGCAAAAGATTCTAGGTCTGGTTTGTATTTAAAACTTGATTCTAGGAGCTTGAAGGAATCGTCTGTTACTGTATATAGGGGAGATGCAGAGGTGGCTAAGAAACACTCGGCAATGCCCCATAGGAAGTGGAAGTTAGAATATGATTTATCAAATCTACCTGCCTACGCTCTCCTTGCTAAAAATGTAAATAAGTCTATTTATGATTCTTATAGGATGACCAAAGTATTTACCCTACCTGGAACAAGTGAAAAGGTTATGTTAATAAGCCTTCCTATTGTGAGCAGGGATGGCAAGCTTTATGGAGTCTGTGGCTTTGAAGTAGAAGAAATGTATTTTAAGGAAAAGATTGCCCAACCATCCAAGATGAAGAGGTTAAGTTCTGTATTTTTGCCAGTAGCAGATGGTAAAATAGATACCGAGAAGGCTCTTAGCAGCGGAACCCAGGAGGGATATTATTTTCTTCCAGATGATATTTTAGAAATCAAAAATCATGGTAGGGATTTAAAGGAGTTTGTAGGCTCAAAATCCAAATACATAGGTTTATTGAGAGAAGTTTCCCTAATAGAAAACGGGGATAAGTCCTTAATTATTTCTATGATTCCTCTTGATGAATATAATAGGGATATTTTTAAAAATATATCCAATATTGCCATTTCTGTTGTCTTATTTTTATTTTTTGCCATAGTCATTAGCTTGAATTTTACTAGAAGGTACATAAGTCCAATTACAGATGGACTTTCCCTAATAGAAAACCAGGAGAAAATCTTAGACGAAGACTACAGGCAAGATATTTTAGACTCTGGTTTTTACGAGATAAATAAGTTTTTGGAAAATGTTAGGGAGAAAATTAAAGATAGGTCTATCAAGGGGCTACCTCCTTATCTAGAATACAAGTTCAAGAAATTTATTGAAGCAACTTCAAGCCTCACTCCCGCTGAGTTAAATGTTTTAGTTCTTTTGATAAAGGGTTATGACGTAGATCAACTACCTGAAATACTCTACATTAGCAAGAGCACTGCCAAACACCACATTTTGAAAATTTATAAAAAACTTAATGTGTCATCTAGGGGTGAATTGCTTCTTTACCTTGACCTTATTAAGGGATGTGGAATGGTTGATCAGATAATAGGAAATGTTAATGAAGAAAATGACCAGGTCAATGAAAAAATAGAATAAAAGAAAAAATCACTTCCTTATTTTATTAATATGCTAGCAATAGGGAGGTGTTTTTTTATTATTTTTTCATATAGACCAAAGGTCTATCTTTGTAAATTTAGCCAAAGATTGACCTTTGGTCTATTTATTTTACCTAAATACTGTGATTTAATGTAAGTGATAAGAAAAACTTAGACAAGTTTACAATGATTTATCAAAAATAACAAAAAATAAGGAGGATAAGATGGGATTTATTAGAGCATTTACAGGAGCACTCGGAGGAAGTTTTGCAGACCAATGGCTAGATTTTTACAAACCTATGCCAGGAATTTCTGCCACAGCAGGAATTTTTCCAGCAGTAAGCCAAGGAACTAATCAAGATAGAGGAACAAATACAGGGGCCAGTAAAAATATTATTTCTAATGGGTCTAAGATAATCGTGCCAGAAGGTACAGCTCTCATTACCATCGAAAATGGGATGATTACTGGTATAGTTGCAGAAGCCGGTGGCTTTATATTTTCAAGTGACGAAACAAGTTCCCAGTCAATTTTCGTAGGTGATGGAGTCATGAGTTCGCTAATTCAGTCAACTTGGGAAAAGATTAAGTTTGGCGGCCAACCAGGAGCTGAACAACTTGCCTTCTATGTTAACCTAAAAGAAATTCCAAACAACCGCTTTGGCACCCAAAGTGAAATTTATTGGGATGATGCCTATCTTGGTACCCAAGTAGGGGCTGTAACCAGGGGAACATATACACTTAAGATTGTCGATCCCCTTCTTTTTGTCAAAAATTTCCTTCCTCAAAAATACTTAATTGAGGATGCACCTGTTTTTGACTTTGGTGATATGGATAATGAGCTAGGTGAACAACTCTTTAACGAAGTTGTAGGCAGCCTTTCCGCAGCTTTTTCTAATTATACAAATGACCCTTCAAGGGGAAATAGGATGAGCAAAATCCAGGGGGATCAAATTGGTTTTGCGAAGTCCCTAACCAAGGCTGTTGAGGATGCCTGCCAATGGAAGACAGATAGGGGACTAGAAATTATAAAAACAGCAATCCTTGCTATCGAATATGACGAAGATACAAAAAAATTATTATCAGATGTCAAAAAAGCGGATGCTCTTTCTGGAAATCGTGGAAATTCATTCTTCCAACAATCAGTTGCTAGGGGTATGCAAGGTGCAGGAGAAAATGGCGGTGGTGCAGGAATGGCCTTTATGGGCATGGGAATGAATGCTGCAGGATCCATGGCAGGTGGACTTAACCAGCCAGAGGGAGCAAATTCTTACCAACCTAATTTTGGCGTTGGACAAAATATGCCAAACCAAAATCAACAAAACCAACAAGCGTCAAATAACTCACAAGTCGATCCAACAGAAAAATTAATCCAAATGAAAAAACTTTTAGATGCAGGAGTTATTAGCCAGGAAGAATTTGATAAGGTTAAATCTGATCTTTTAGGTTTATAAGGAGGAGGCTGAGGAGGCTATGGTAGGCGAAAGAGATAATAATGAAAACATAAACATTATTAAAGACACAGACCAAGTAAAAGATGGCCAGGTTAAGTGCCCGAAGTGTGGTTCTACTGATATTTCTACTAATACCAAAACAGGCAAGCTTAGGTGTAATTTCTGTAGGAATGAATTTGACTTAGATTTAGCAGAGGCAGATGATGAAATATCAAGTCTTGAAGGGAGCAAGTCCCATAGTGGGGCAGCAGATATAGACTTAGAAGCTAGTAATATCATTACCCTAAAATGTGAAAGTTGTGGGGCTGAGGTAGTTATCGATACAGCAACTTCTACCCAAGCCAGGTGTCATTGGTGCAGAAATACCCTTTCAATAAATTCTAAAATTGACAATGGAGCTGTACCTGATGTGATTTTGCCATTTTCTGTGACTAGGAATGAAGCAAAAGAAGAGATTGAAAATTTTGTTGGTCAAAGAAAGACCTTTGCTCACCCACAATTTATCAAGGAATTTAATGCCGAAAATATATGTGGGGTGTATTTTCCATATATGCTTGTTGATATAAACGGCCATATGAAACTTAGTGGCAAGGGAGAAATCTTAACCAATACTAGGAAAGTAAAAGATGGTGATGGTGAAAAAACCGTTTATGATGCTGATCTTTACAGGGTAGGCAGGGACTTTGACATAAGCATTGATGATTTAACAATAGAATCAAGTTTGGATAAACTTGACTATTCTTCAAAGGAAAAGACAACAAATATCATAAATTCAATCATGCCTTTTGATACAGAAAATTGTGTCAAATACAATGCCAACTACCTTAAGGGCTATACATCCGAAAAGAGAGATACCAATGTATCTGACCTTAAAAAAATTACAGACGTGTGGGGCTCAGATGTGGCTAGATTTGCCATCAAAGATACCATCGAAGAATATGACAGAGGAGTTAACTGGCAAGAAGAAGAATTTATTGTAAAAGGCGATTCTTGGAAGGCTTCCTATTTGCCGGTTTGGCTTTACTCCTATATGGAAAATAAGGGCGATAAACACGTTTTACACTATGTTGCAGTAAATGCAAGGACTAAGGAAACCATGGGATCAGTGCCTATAAACTTCAAAAAACTTTTTATGGCATCAGCCCTTGTGGAAGTTATAAGCTTCTTAATAGCCCTTGTCCTATGGTTCGTTGCAGCTTTTGATATATTTGATGATACAAAGTTTCAAGATTCCAGAAACTTTTTCTGGGTACTCTTAGTTGCTGGCTTCATATATTATTTTAATGTCTACAGCAAATATAGGAATCAGGATGCAAGGCACTCCTATGAGGTTGAAAACAAACACGAAGTGACTAATCTTATAAGCATTGATGAATTTATAAGGCATGAATACGGCCTTAAAAACTCTTGTATTGATGGAGAAAATAGCTGTGAAATCAAGGAAAATAAGATTAAATTTGAGTAAGGAGGGGTTATGATAGGCAAAAAGCAAAAAGTTCTTTTTATTTTTCTAGCCTTGGCTCTAGTAGGCTGTGGTAAAGAAAAGCTTGACGAAGAACTTACAAAGGTAAGCGAAGAAGAAAGGGATAAAAAAGTAAATACCTTGGCAGAAAAATCTGAAGATGAAGAAGAAAATCCTAAAGAAAAAACCCTGGCCAAGAAAGAAAGCAATGAAGATATAAAATTAGTAAATGAAATAAATTTTAAAAGAAAACCAATAAAGGCTCAGGCCCTAGAAGGAGCAAAGGCAGGTAGTAAGTCAACCCTAGTAGAAGATAGGCAAGCCCGGAAGGATTTTGTAACTAAAAAACAAATGGAAAAGGCCAAGGGCCTCCGCTTTGGTATCCACCTACCAAAAATTTTGCTAGATTCAAAGGATGCGGACCTAGCCAATAAGGAAATAGAAAAGGACCTTGAAGAGTTAAAGACCATGTATAAGGATGCGGACGAATATTCTAAAAATAGCGATGAACCCTTTGTTCATGCAGAGTTTTCAACCTACCAAGACGAAGAAATCCTAAGCCTCTTTATCCATCTCTACAATAATATTGACTCAAGTTTTCAAGTATATAGGACCTATAATTTTTCAATTAAGGATGGCAAGCGTCTTACAGATGATGAGCTCTTATCCTATTTTGCTATTAGTCCTGACCAGAAATTAGACCTCATGGAAAAAAGCTTAGCGGACTACTATAGGCACATAATTGACCATTATGACAGTTATTTATCAAATCCTTCCTACCAGTATGACATGGGAAATAAAGAAGGTTTTGCCATCAAAGACTTGTGGCAAGATAATCCTAATATATTTTATGTAAATGAAGTAGGTAGGCTAATGTTTTTTAGCAAAATCTATCCAGATACAGGCATAGGGGAAGTAATAGAAACCCAAACCCTTGCTGGACCTGATTATAAAACTAATCGATACTCAGATGACTTTGTAAGGATGGCTACAAAGCTTGGTATAGACCCAGATGATGAAAAGGTAAATGCTTTTATAATCTATATGGGCAGGGCCAATGCTGAAGATACTCTACCTAATGTAATGAGCAAACTATTTGCCTGGCAAGCATGTTTTGCAGACTATAAAGACCCAAGACTAATCTTAGAAGGCCAGAGAGATCCTTATGATGATAATAATGCATTTTTAACTGGTAATGACTTTTACCTAGTCGTACCAAAATGGGAGAATGCAGTAGTAAGTCTAAGGTCTGTTGAGAAGCGTAATGATGGAAAAGTCATCGAAAAAGATAATGACTTTCTTGATGGGATTTGCCAGAGGTCAACAGTTCTCATTTGCCAGAGCCAAGAAAAAGACACTCCAGGTGTGAAAATCAAAATCGCCTACAGGGATAAGGAAATAGAAAGCCTTGTAAGTTTAGATAAAAATGGCAATCTTACTGGTCTAAATCCAGAGATAATAGATGCAAGAAAGATTTTAGATTGGGATAAAACAGTCCTAGAATATTCATTCTCAGGGCCACTCTACGAAAAGATCCTAACAATTATGGGTAGGGGATAAAAAGAGTAAAAGATTAATGATTTTAGCTTGTTTTTATAAGCTTTATCGTTTGGAGTATAGAAATGATTATTTCAAAAAAACAATGAAAATAGTTTTTTAAGTAAATATAAAAATAGTTATGCTAAAATAATCTTGAATATTAATAAAAATTTAACCCCAGGATAAAAATGACCAAGTTTTAGCTTCAATAAAAAAATCATCTCCTTGTCTATTGGAGATGATTCAGAATGTCTACAAAGTATATAAACATACGTCATTCCGACAGAGAATCCATCAGGATTCGACGAGGAATCCTATAAATTACAGGATTCTTCCTCACTTCGTTCGTCTGAATGACATCAGAATATGACTTTGTCTATAGCCTAAATCATCTCCTTGTCTATTGGAGATGATTTTTAATTTCTATTTTATAGGGCCTTGATTATTTCAAAAAGTTCCCTAGCTGATTTTAGTGGACCGTCTGTTTCCATGCCACTAACACCAAGTTGGGTTTTGATTTGACCGACTTTCTTATTGTTTTCGTATAGTTTATTGAAATATGTTTCGATTAGCTTATCACAAGTATCTTGTTTTTGGTAAGGGCCGAATGGGTTGGCAAAGTAGGATTCTACGAGGCCTGTTTCTGTGGTTGTGCCCTTAGCAAATCTTGCACCTCTTTTAAAGATTTTGATAGCTTCTTTCTCATCATCTAGAATTGAGATTGAGTCTTCGTCCTTTTTTAACTTATCGTAGTTGTTAGCATAGAGGAAAAAGTCTACTTCATAGCCTTGCATGATTGTTGCATAATCAGCAACTGGCATGATTAGTCTTGCGTTTACCTTATCAGGATTCATGAAGATGGACCTATCTATTTGCTTAAAGGCATAGCCTGCATCTAGGTCGTCTAGTCTTACAAAGGCACCGATTTCTGTACCATAAGCCATTACCTTATCATCTTTTATTCTAAATGTACCCATATCGTCAAAGATTACTGTCATATCCTTGATGTAGTCTTTGGCAAGGGTTCTGAAGGCTTCAATTGATTCGCTCTTACCTGCTCCAGAGTCTCCGAGGATTACTACATTGGCAGACTTTCCATTTTGTAAAACTATGTTTACCCCTGCTCCATGGATAGGGAGGTAGGATTTTTTCATTGAAATGATGTTTGAAAGGGTGAGGCACATTTTTTTCAAATAGCCAAAGTAATCTTTCTTGTCAGTATAGTTTACATAACCAATTAGAAGTCCGTTTTTATTTTCATAAAATACGTTTTGGTCCTTAGAATTTTCTCCGCCAAATAAGTAGATAGCATCTGGTCTTTTATTTAAAATTTCTTCTTCATCTGCTAGGTCAAAGAGGTTTGATGCAGAAATACCGTGGGTGATTAGGTCTTGGTGGAAGTAGATATAAATGAGATTGTCACCAACCTTAGCTGGATAACATAAAAACTCATCTGTATCTATATCAAGGCCTTCGATTGGGTTTTCAAAAACTTCCTTGAAGTAACCATCCCTCTTGTTTGACTTGGTATAGGTGATGTAAGGTGTTTCAATCATAACCTTGGTTATAAAAGGTATTTCATTTAAAAATTGTAATTCTTCCGGATAAGAAATTTCAAAATTTTTAACTATTACAGAAGCGTTGGCACCTGCTGGCACTTGCCTAAATACTTTTGGAACCTTGCCTGTAACAGAAAATTCTGCTTTCCTGTAGACATCTAGGATTAGGTCCTTAAATCTAATATTAGAACTTAGGAAGTTTTCTACCTCCAGGCCTCTCTCATAATCAGATTGTTCGATAATTGAGTATCTTTCAAGCTTTCTCCAATAGTCATATATGTCTTCAACTATCCTGATTAGGGCATCTCTTTCCTTATCAAGATCGTGGTACTTGTTGATTTTTTCTGAAATCTCATCAAGACTCATGACTGTTAGGATTTTAGTGATATCCCTAATTTCTCCTGCAAGGACTTCTATATCACTAGCCCTGAAAAATTTTTCAAGATATGTATAGATCCTTGTCTGGTTTTCCTTGTGGAACCTTACAAAAGAACAGATTACTTCAAAAAATCCTTCGCTCTTTAGTAGGTCATCAGTGTCATTAAAAAAGGCCTTTGAAAAGTTAATCACGGCCTTATTGTTTGAAATGTTTATTTCTTTTTTCATATGAACCTCATTAATTAATTCTTTTCTATATTAATACTTTACTACTATTTTAGACAAACACTAATTGAATGAGGACCATATATATAAAAGTGCCAATAGAAATTGAAAGAAAGAGTTTTCTGAACTTGGCATGAAGGATTATAACTGATAAAGAAGCTATAATTTCAGGCAGCCCGTAGGGATAAACCATAAGGTTTATATTTCTAATGGCAAAGATTACAAGTAGGGGCATGAGGGCAAAGGGTAAGTATTTCCCAAAATATTTAATAAGGTCCGGG
>NZ_GG666044.1:0-95117 GCF_000156575.1 Anaerococcus lactolyticus ATCC 51172 | reverse complement strand
CAAAAAAGGAGTTGACCTAATTAAAAAAGTTGTAAGGGATGATAAAAATATCATTATAAGTACTCTAGTCATTTTTCACCTCGATTTTATCTTTGAAACCATAAAGGCTTAGGGCTATTAGAAGTAGGGCTGGGATCATGAAATTGCCTGGCTTAAATATTAAAAGCGATGCAATAGCAATAGCTAGCCCGACTTTAAGTGGCTTATGGTTTGGTGTAGAGAAATATTGTTCAACCAATAGCACTAGGAAAAGGGCGGTTAAGACAAAGTCCATACCCATGGTATTGAAGTTAATCATTCCGCCAAGGATGGCACCAAGGTAGGAAGAAAAAATCCAAATCAAGTAGTTTATTATTCCTATGGCAAGGTAAAAATCAGCTTTGTTTACATCCTCTGGTGGTTTGACTGCTGTATCAATAGCAAAGGTTTCATCAGATAAGGTTAAGATAAAAAGAAATTTACTTCTTGAATTTTTGTAGTCTTTTAGAAGGCTTACCCCGTAAAACATCATCCTAATATTAACCGATAAGGTAAGAATGATAATTGCAATGAAAGAAATATCGGATTTTAGGAGAGGGAGGATTACAAATTGCATACTGCCAGCATACATGGTCATCGACATAAGGGGAGCGAAAAGAGGATTGTAACCAGCTTGGCTGACCATTATGCCATAAGTTATTCCCAAAAACAAATAACCGATTATTACGGGTATAGTATAGGGGAAGGCTTTTTTAAATGCTTTTTTCATAGGACTTCCTTTCTTAGTGAAAGCTTGTAGGCTGTGTAAAATTTTTATTTTTTACTTATCACTTACAAGTGATTCATTAAATTACATATATTTTAACATATATTTTCAAAAAGTAAAGGATAGTTTGAAATTAGGCATTTAACTTGTATAATATAGCAGGTTAAATTAGAAAAATGTGCCTGACTTTTATAAAATAGATGGGGGAATTATGAAAAATTATGATATTATAGCAGTTGGAGCAGGGGCTGCTGGTGCATTTCTTGCTTATGAACTTACAAAGTTAGAGACAAAGAAAAAGGTCCTTATTATAGATGGGGGACGCAGGGTTGAAAATAGAACTTGCCCTATCACAGATGGTAAGGTTGACCATTGTATAGGATGTAAACCATGTAATATCATGTATGGTTTTGGTGGTGCAGGTACTCTTTCAGATGGCAAGTATAATATCACAACTAATTTTGGTGGTGATCTTCATCGTTATGTTGGTGAGAAAAAAGCCATGGAGCTTATGGAATATGTTGATAGTGTCCTAATGAGTTTTGATGGTGGGGACGACTTGGAATTATATAGTACAGATAAAAATGACCTAAAGACTAAGTGTCTACGTCATGACCTTCACCTCTTAGATGCAAAGGTTCGCCATTTTGGAACTGATAGAAATAAAATCATCCTACATAGGATGTATGAATATGTGAAAGATAAAATTGATTTTGAATTTTCAACCATGGTAGAAGATGTTGATTATGAAAATGGCAAGTACATAGTTAAGACTGATAAGGGCGGAGAATTTTCTGCAGATGACTTGGTTTTGGCTGCAGGCAGGTCTGGATCTAAGTGGATTGGTGATGTTTGTGATAAGTTTGGTATAAAGTCTAAAAGAAATAGGGTTGATATAGGTCTTAGGATAGAAGTGCCAGCTGAAGTTTTTAAGCACATCACTGATGATGTTTATGAAGCAAAGATAATGTATCAAACTAAACAATATAACGACATTGTAAGGACTTTCTGCATGAATCCTTATGGCCATGTTGTAACAGAAAACACCAATGGTATCCTAACTGTAAACGGACATTCATTCACAGATCCAAAACTCCAATCAGAAAATACCAACTTTGCCCTCCTAGTAACTAATAGGTTTACCGAACCATTTGAAGACTCAAATGAATATGGTGAATCCATAGCAAGACTTTCAAATATGCTTGGTGGTGGGGTATTGATGCAAAGATTTGGTGACCTTGTTAAGGGTCGTCGTTCTTCAGATAGGAGAATGGAAAAATCTTTTACCAAGCCAACCATGAAGGCAACACCAGGAGACCTCTCACTTGTAATGCCAAAAAGACAACTTGATGATATAATCGAGATGATTTACCAACTAGATAAGATTGCCCCAGGTATGGCAAATGATGATACACTCTTATATGGAATCGAAGTTAAATTTTATAACTCAGAAATAGAAGTTGATGAAAAATTCGAGTCAAAACACAAGGGCCTATATTGTGTTGGCGATGGTTCTGGTGCGACCCACTCCCTATCCCAGGCTTCTGCTTGTGGAATTGAGGTAGCGAGGATTTTAGCTTAATGAAATACTTTTATTCACAAATAACTAAGGAAGATGGTATTGTCATGAGGGGTGTGGTTAATACTCCTGATGACTTTGATGAAAATAAAAAATATCCAACTGTAATAATTTTTCACGGTTTTGGTGGCGACAGGAATGGCAGTGTAAATTTTAGGATAAACCATGCCAAGTACCTAACAGAAAGAGGTTTTGTTGTCTTTAGGTTCGATTTTTCAGGCTCTGGAGAGTCTGACGGTAGTTTTTATGATATGACTGTAAGTCGTGAAGAAAAAGAACTAGAAATGATCCATGACTTTGCCAAGATGAAATATTATGTGGACAAGGACAGGCTATATTGGATCGGTCATTCCCTTGGTGGAGTCCTTTCTAGCCTTATGGCCTATAAATTAAAACCCAAGGCTATGGTACTTTTGGCTCCTGCTAGCGATATGAATAATAAAGATTATTTGAAGGTCATGGCAAAGACTGTTTTTGAAGGAGAAGTTTCAGGCAAAACCAAGATAGAAAGCAACATGCCATATGAAAGCTTAATTTCAAAAGTTAAAGAAGCGGATATAGGCGGAGTTAAAATTCATATAAATTTCCTAATAGATTTTATTTTAAAAGACATATATGGGTCAGCAAGCAAATATGATGGCAATGTTTTAATTATAAGGGGTACAGATGATACTTTAGTTTTTAGAGATTCTAACGAAAAGCTAAGGGACGCTTTTAAAAATGCCAGCTACTATGAAATCGAAGGGGCAGACCACTCTTTTACCAACGAAGATTACAGAAAAAATCTTTATGAAAAATCATTTGAATTTTTAAATGAAAATTAATTGCCACGAAAGTGGCTTTTCATTTGTAAAAAAAGATGAAAAGAGTCAAAAATCTGTTATAATACAAGTATGGAAAAAATACTAATTAGTACAAGCTTTGGTCTTGAAAGCCTAGTGAAATTTCAACTAAAAGATTTAGGCTATAAGGATTTCAAGGTGAGTGATGGATTGATTAGCTTGGAAGGCGACTTATCCGACTTAGCAAAATTAAATATCAACCTAAGACATGCTGACAGGGTTTACTTAGAACTTGCTAGCTTCAAGGCTATGGACTTTGAGGAACTTTTTGAAAATGTCAAAAAAATTTCCTGGCAAGATATATTAAACGAAGATAGCAATTTTATAGTCAATGCGAGAACTTACAAGTCAAAATTATTTTCTTTAAGGTCTATCCAGTCTATAAGCGAAAAGGCAATTATTGACAAGCTTAAAGTTTATTACAAGAAGTCTTTTTTCGAAAAAAAGGCCGAAAGAGTAAATATAGAAATCATGATTGAAAATAACTTGGTCAGGGTTTGCCTAGACACATCTGGTGAAGGTCTCCACAAAAGGGGCTACAGGGAGAACAGTGTGAAGGCACCCCTTAGAGAAAATCTTGCAGCAGCCCTTGTCGACCTTTCTTTTTATAACCCAGATAGGTTTTTGTTTGATGGATTTTGTGGCTCGGGCACAATACTGATAGAAGCTGCAAGGATAGCAAGAAATATTGCACCAGGTATAGATAGGGACTTTGATTTTACAAGTTTTAAATTTATTAATCCAAAGTTTTTTAAGGATGCCAAGAAAGAGGCGATGGATAAAATCGACTATTCCAAGAAATTAAACATCCTGGGCTCTGATATATCGGGTAGGGCCATAAGCCTAGCCAAACAAAACGCCATAAATGCGGGCGTTGAGGAAGATATTTCTTTTATAACCAGGGATTTTGGATCAGTTGCAATCTCTAATGACTATGGTGTTTTCATCTCGAATCCACCCTACGGGCTTAGGTTATCTGATACAGATTTATCTGAGATTTATAAAAAAATCAATCATAAACTGGCAGGTCTGGATACTTGGTCCTTATATTTTATAACAGCGGATGATAAATTTGATAGGCAGTTTAAGAGAGTTTTATCCAAGAAAAGAAAATTATATAATGGTGGCCAAAAGGTAGACTTCTACCAATATTTTGGCAAGAGACCAGAGTGAGGAGGACGTCATAACAGAAGTAAATAACAAAAAGAAATCCAGGACCCTAACCCTCGTATTTCTTGTAATAATAGCACTTTATTTAATAGTTACAGTAATATTTAGTTTTATAGCCCTACCAAATACAAAAGTAAACGGCAGGGATATTTCCTTTGCCTCAAAGGATGAGGCCCTAAAAAAACCGGCTGAACCTTTTACAATTGAAATTGTTGGAAGGGATGAGAGAAAGGCAAGTCTTGATTTAAAAGATTTTGACTACAGCGCGAGCATACCGGAGTCAGCCTCAATTGATCAGAATCCTTTTAAATGGCCATTAGCCTTTGCAAACATAGCCAGTGATGATTTTCATTTTGACTATAATGTTAAGTATGATGAAGAAAAGTTAGAAAAAAACCTAAAGGGACAAGCCTTGTTAGACAAGGTAAAAGAACCTGAAAATGCAAGACTTAAATATGAAAATGGAGCCTTCAAAATAATTCCAGAAGTCATGGGCAATAAGATTGACTTTGGCAAGTTGAGCAAAAAAATCAAGGATGCCATCTATAGTCATAAGGAAGAAGTAGTTCTTAAAGATGATGATTATATAAATCCTACAGTTAAAAATAATTCTAAGGAACTTGCCGCCCTCTTAGAAGATGGTAAAACCATAGAAAAAATGAAAATTGGTTTTAACTTTAACGGCTTTGATATAAAACTTGAAGGCGAAAAGTTTATGGAAATGTTTGATACCGATAAGGGTAGTTTTGAGCTTAACTATGACAAGCTTACAAAGTTTGTTGATGAAGTAGCCGACAAGACAGACACCTATGGTAAAAAAAGGACTTTTAATGCAACAGGTATAGGCAAGATTACAGTTAATCCTGGCGTTTATGGTTTTGTTTTAGATGTACCAGCTACAGTCGATGAGATATACCAACTTGTGAATACAAGAAAATCGGGAGATATAGAACCGGTTTATGAAAGAACTGGTTTTAGAAGAGAAGCTGATGGTTCTGACTTGGGTTCTACCTATATCGAAGTAGACCTTTCTCGTCAGTATATGTGGTACTACCAAGACGGCCAAGTTGTTTTAGAAACTCCAATTGTTTCAGGTCTACCAAACACTACTAAGTGGGCAACAAATGTTGGCGTGGGTTCAATCCTTGAAAAAGCAAGCAATAAAACCTTGAGAGGTGATGGCTTTGATGGATCAAGATATGAAACTCCTGTTAAATATTGGATGCCAATAGGTTGGGACGGCGAAGGTTTCCACGATGCTCCATGGAGAGGTGCTTTTGGTGGTGCAATTTATTTTTCAAATGGTAGCCACGGTTGCCTAAATATGCCACCAGCTATGGCAAAAAAATTATTTGACCTTGCTCCACATGGCACACCAGTAGTAGTTTATGAATCAAGTACACATTACAGCCCAGCAATGAGTTATTAGGAATAAAAATGATAAAAATAAAAAATTTAACCTATACCTATCCTGGTATAGACGAGGATAGCGAGGGTAAAACTGCCCTTTGTGATGTATCAATAGATATAAATAAGGGAGACTTTGTTGCCATTTTAGGCCATAACGGATCTGGCAAGTCTACCCTCGGAAAACTTTTAAATGCTCAGATCAAACCGACCATGGGAGAAATCCTTGTTGATGACATATCAAGCTCTGACGAAGGAAGTGAGTGGGATATTAGAAAAAAATGTTCCATGGTATTTCAAAATCCTGACAACCAAATGGTAGCAACTACTGTTGAAGAAGAAGTAGCCTTTGGTCCGGAAAATCTAAGAGTACAACACCCTGAGTTAAGAAAAAGGGTTGATAAGGCCATAGACCAAGTAGGAATGAGTGCCTATAAGCATAGAAATCCTTCAAACCTATCAGGTGGACAAAAACAAAGAGTATCAATAGCAGGTGTAATCGCCATGCTTTCTGACTATATAATTTTTGATGAGCCTACAGCCATGCTAGATCCTCAAGGTAGAAAAGATGTAATTAGTCTTATACAAAGTTTAAATAAGGACTACAACAAGACTATAATTTACATCACCCACTATATGGAAGAGGCTGTTCTTGCCGATAAAATCGTAGTTTTAGATAGGGGTAAAAAGGCTCTTGAGGGCAGTAGCAGGGAAGTTTTTTCCCAAGTCAAAAAGATGAAAGATTTAGGTCTTACAGTTCCCCAAGTTACAGAAGTAGCCTACGGTCTTAGCCAAAAGGGAATAAAATTTGACAGGCTTCCTTTGACTGTCGAGGAGTTTTTAGAAAGCTTATGAAAATAGAAATAAAAAACGTTGACTATATCTATAACCAGGGCCTGCCCAACGAGGTCTATGCTCTTAAGGATATAAATTTAGAAATAAATAGCAGGGAAATAATAGGTCTTATCGGTCAAACAGGATCAGGAAAATCAACCTTAGTCCAACTTTTAAATGGCCTTTTAATTCCTACAAATGGTGATGTTATCATTGATGGAATAAACTCTAAGGATAAGTCTAAGAGAAAGGCTGCCAGATTTAAGGTGGGCCTAGTTTTCCAATATCCAGAAAACCAATTGTTTGAAGAAACTATAGCTAAGGATATTGCCTTTGGTCCCAAAAATATGGGTCTTAAGGAAGATGAAATCCACGCTAGAGTGAAGGCTGCCATGGAAAAAGTTGGCCTTGACTATGAAACTTATAAGGATGTTTCTCCTTTTGAAATATCTGGTGGTCAGCAAAGAAGAGTTGCTGTTGCAGGAATTTTATCCATGAACCCAAAAGTCTTGGTCCTAGATGAATTAACAGCAGGTCTTGACCCAATAGGTCGTGAGGAAATTTTTAAGGAACTTATGAAAATTTATGAGGCAGATGATGAACTAACTATTGTCCTTGTTAGCCACTCTATGGAAGATGTGGCAGAATATGTGGATAGGGTAATAGTTATGAATGGTGGCGAAGTTTATTCTGATAAGTCTACCTTTGACACTTTTACATCTGTTGACCTTGATACCATAGGCCTTGATGTGCCACAAATAACTAAGTTTATGAGAGCTTACAAAAAGAAAAATCCAGATGTGGATGATAAAATCTACACCGTTGATGGTGCGATTGAAGAATTATACAAGCACTTAGGAGGAAAAAATGACTAACATAACTATAGGTCAGTACCTTCCTTTTGATAGTTTTATCCATAAGCTAGACCCAAGGGTCAAAATCATTGGGGTATTTTTATATATTATTACAATATTTTTTGTAAAGGACTTTATTACTTATATTCCTTTCATAGTGCTTTTAATTACAGTCTTGGCAATAGCGAAGATTCCTTTTAAGGCAATAATAAAATCGCTAAAGCCCTTGATTTTTATAATAGTGCTTACAGGTGTGATAAACTTGGTGACAACACCAGGTAAGGCAATTTTTAGTATTTGGAAGTTTTCTATTACAGAAGAAGGTATTTATAGGACTGCCTTTACAATATTAAGGCTAGTATTGATAATCCTTTCAACATCTGTACTTACTTATACAACAAGCCCGATGGAATTAACCTATGGTCTTGAGAAACTTTTCTCACCATTAAAGAAATTTGGATTTCCTGCAGGTGAGCTTGCCATGATGATTTCAATTTCATTAAGGTTTATCCCAACTCTTTTCGATGAAGCCAACAAGATTAAGATGGCACAGATGGCAAGGGGAGCTGATTTTGAATCAGGAAATGTCATAGACAGGGCGGTATCCATGATTCCACTCTTGGTGCCACTTTTTATCAATGCCCTAAAAAGGTCAGGCGATTTGGCAACAGCCATGGAAGCTAGGCTTTATAGGATTGGTGAAGAAAGAACTAAACTTAATGAGATTTATATGCACAGGTCTGATTGGATATCAATAATTGGTTTTACAATCTTTTGTGCTATCATAATTGTTTTATACTTCCTATGATCAAAAATGTTTTGTTAAAACTTGCTTTTGATGGTAGGGACTTTAAGGGCTACCAATATCAGATAGACCAAAGAAGTGTTGAGGAAGAATTAAGAAAAGCTATTAAGGAAGTGACAGGCGAAGATAATAGGATAATAGCTTGTGGGAGGACAGATGCAGGAGTCCACGCTAGGAGTTTTTATATAAATTTTCTAACAGCCTGCGATGTAAATCCTAAGGGTTTTGCCTACCATATCCAACCCCACTTGCCAGATGATATCTTAGCTCTTTCTTCAAAAGAAGTTGGACTTGATTTTCATGCAAGATTTTCTTGCAAGTCCAAAACTTATAAGTATATAATTAACCAGGAAAAAAATCCTCATCCTATCTATAGGTCCTATATGGAAAATATCACCTATAGGCTCGACTATGACAAATTAGATGAAGGTCTTGAAATTTTAAAGGGTGATCACGATTTTAGACTCTTTATGAAGGAAGATAAAAATATCGACATCAACACTAATAGAAGGATTGATGATTGTTATTTTAAAAGGGGAGAGACTAGGCTAGAGCTTTATTTTAAGGCAGAATCCTTCCTCCACAACCAGGTGAGGATTATGACAGGAAGCCTAATAGAACTAGCGAGGGGAAAACTTAGCCTTGATGATTTCAAAGCTTATTTTGATCCGGCAACAAAAAAAAGAGCAAACCCAGCCCTAAGTCCGGTTGGCCTATATTTGTGGGAGGTAGAATATTGATTATTATAGATGTAATTAAGGAGCTTAAGGCCCTTTTAATAATGATATTTTGTGTTCTATCAGTATTTTTTGTCAGAAAAGCTGATATGACAATTCTCCTTGCTGTAATCTCGGTTTTTCTTTTCCTAACCAGTCTTTACATTAGGGCCAACGATTTAATCATAAGTAAAAATATTTTTTACATATTAATTGCAAGTTTGAATGTATTTACTATGTTTTTTGTGATACAATATTTAATACAAGGAGAAATAACAACCGAGCTTTTAGAAAAGGTCTTTGCTGTTTTTATGGGGCAAGATCAGACACTTTTTTATATCAAATGGCTATTTTTCCTAACATCAGGACTTATTATTTTAGAAAAACTAGGTGGTGGCAAGAGTGGACGATAAAAAAATCAAGATTGACGAAGAATTGATTGAAGATAAAAATGAAAATAAAGAAGAAAAACCAAATGAAACAAAAAAAATAGACCTTCCAAAGATGTTGGAATCTATAAATAAGAGGTATCTGATTTTTGGACTTGTAGGTTTAGTTTTAATAGGCTTGGTTATTTTTAAAATTTCGTCAAAGAAAAATGCTTCAATCCAAAATGTGGCTACTACTAGCCAAATCGACGAAAATTCTTACAACCAATCTAGGATAATGAGGGTAGACCTAAACAAAATCAAGTCAATTGACTTTGACCTAGGCTCATCCGATGTAAGAATTCAAAGATCAAATACAAATCCTTATATCGAATATACAGAATTGTTTAGGGGTGATGATAACTCCTATAAGCTAGATGTAAGTTTTGAAGAAGGGGTTCTAAAGTTAAAAAGCAAGGTTAAAGGCAAGCAACTTTACATGAAGGATAAAATTCCTATAGTGAGGATTTTCCTACCTAGTGAAGGTGGTATTGAGGAGATTAAGGGTTCTATTACTGCAGGTGATGTCAAAATCGACGACCTTGAAGTTAAAAACTTTGACCTTAGGATAGTAAGTGGAAATATCAGCCTTAATAATGGCTACTTCCAAGGGTCTATAAGAAATGAATCTGGATCAATCAACCTAACAAAAAGTGAGTTATTAAATACTAAGCTTACAACAGTTACAGGTGATATTAATATAAAGGAATCAAAACTTGGCAATAGACTTGATTTCACTACTTCAACGGGAAATATCATAATAGACGCCAAAGATACTATAGATAATTATAATGTAAATGCCTACCTGGATGTCGGAAATTTTGTTTTGGGAAATATTTCCTATAGGAATATAACAGACGGCTACCTATCTGATAACAAGGCGAAAAACAATATCAATCTTAGGACAAAAATTGGTGATATAGTCTTTAACAGGGGTGAGGGAGCAAAAATCGAAAACGAAGAATACCTCACAAAGACCAGCAAGGTTAAAGACGAAGAAGACAATGCCCTTGAGAAAAATATTGATAGGACCGAAAAAGAAAATAAGAAACGCAAAAAGAAAAAGAAAGAAACAGATCAAGATTCTCTAGAAAATCAAAATGAAGAGTCTAATGATAACGAAGACCAAGATTTAGAAAAAAATTCAGAAGAGGAAGAAAATAATTAAGTCCTAGGGCTTAATTATTTTTTTGTAAGTTTGCCATGGTAGAAAAAATCGCAGAAAAATTAAAAAAACATTTCGGCTTTGCTTCCTTTAGACAGGGCCAGGAGGAAATCATAGGTAAAATCTTGGAAGGT
Source organism: Anaerococcus lactolyticus ATCC 51172 (assembly GCF_000156575.1). GTDB lineage: Bacteria > Bacillota > Clostridia > Tissierellales > Peptoniphilaceae > Anaerococcus > Anaerococcus lactolyticus. The sequence continues at coordinate 84,438 of NZ_GG666044.1, read as the reverse complement.
AGAGATGTGTTGGGAGTCCTCCCAACAGGAGGTGGCAAGTCTATTTGCTACCAATTGCCTGCTCTTATGAAAGATGGGCTTACCCTAGTAATATCTCCTCTAATTAGCCTTATGAAAGACCAGGTCGACGCCCTAAGAGAAGATGGAATCGAGGCAAGCTTCATAAATTCAAGCCAGGATTATGAAACTTACATCGACACCTTAAACGACCTTAGGAAGGGGAGAATAAAACTTCTCTATATTTCGCCAGAAAGACTTGATAATGAGTTTTTTAGAGAATTTTTAAGGGAGATAAAGCTCTCTTTTGTTGCAGTTGACGAGGCCCACTGCATTTCCCAATGGGGACATGACTTTAGGCCGTCCTATAAATTAATAGCCGACCTCTATAAGGTTTTGGGTGATGACTTACAAATTGCAGCCTTCACAGCTACAGCAACCAAGGAAGTAAGGGATGATATAATAAAAAATCTTTCGCTTAAAAATCCCTATGTGAAAGTTACAGGCTTTGATAGACCAAATTTAAAATTTTTAGTCAGAAAGCCTAAGGATAAGTTAAAATTTTTAAAAACTTATCTGGAAGAAAATGAGGGCAAATCGGGAATCATCTATGCATCAACTAGAAATAGGGTAGATAAACTTGAGAGAAATCTTAAGGCTATGGGATTTAGTGTTACCAAATACCACGCAGGTCTTAGCGAAGAAGAAAGAAAAAAAGCCCAGGAAGAATTTATTTTTGATAAAAAAGACTTGGTTGTAGCGACTAACGCCTTTGGTATGGGGATTGATAAGTCAAATGTAAGCTTTGTTATCCATTATAATATGCCCAAGGATATGGAATCCTACTACCAAGAGGCAGGACGTGCTGGTCGTGATGGGGCAGATGCCGATTGCATCCTTCTTTATTCTGCCCAAGATATAATTATAAATAAGCATTTGATAAACCAAGGAACCAACCTCGCCTACAGGAAAATCCAACTTGATAAGCTCCAAACCATTATAAATTATGTCAACACTAGCAAGTGCCTTAGGGCCTTTATCCTTGAATATTTTGGCCAAGACTATAAGGGACCATGTGATTTTTGCTCAAATTGCCTAGATGATATAAAAAAAGAAGACAAGACTATTGATGCTCAAAAAATCCTATCTTGTATTTATAGGCTTGAGCAAAGGTATGGTATAAGTACGGTCGTTGATTGTCTTAAGGGGTCAAAAAATAAAAATTCTACAGAAAAGGGTTTGAAAAATATTTCTACCTACGGGATTATGAAGGATAAAAGTTCGGATGAAATAAAAGATTTGATTGGAGTTTTAATCGCAGATGGCTATATAAAGGTGGTAGGCCTTGACTATCCAATTTTGGCATTAACTGAAAAATCTAAGGATATTTTGTATTCAAAGGATAAATTTTTTGCAAGAAAAACCGATATTAAAAAAGTTAGCAAAAACAAAACAAGGAGTCTTGCAAGCGATGAAGACCAAGATTTATTTGACAGGCTTAAAAAATTAAGACTTGAATTATCAAAATCAAGGAAAATCCCACCCTTTATTATATTTTCAGATCAGACCTTAAAGGATATGGCAATTAAAAAACCAAAGAATGAAGAAGAATTTTTAGGAGTAAAGGGTGTAGGTGAAAAGAAATTAATTCAATATGGGGATTTGTTTATAGAAGAAATAAAAGATTGTTTGAGTTAAAGAAAAAAAGAATTTTAGGACTGATTTTTTTGTTTAATCAGTCCATCAGGTTTATATCAAACCTTCTTTTTTCATTAGGGATAGTTCTCTTGAAAGGGCAGACCTATTGCAAGCTAAAAATTTAGCCAAATCTTCCCTTGATAAGTTGTTAGAAAATAGAGCATTTTTACCATATTTATAAATATATTTGTTGATTCTTTCTCTGATTTTTGGCTTAGCATATATATCCAATTTGTAAGTCAAGTATGAAATTTGTTCATCATACAAGTTAATAATATTTTCCATGAAAAGTGGTCTGCTAGTGCAGGCCCTTTTATGCTTTTCAAAGACTTTGTAAACATCCAGGACCAAAACTTTTGAATCTTTTTTGCAAATCATAAACCTATCAGCTAGGGAAGAAAAGTTTATAGAAAAAGAATCAGAAACCCTATAAATCCTATCTATAATCTCTCTACCATCATCTATGGTACATAAATCAATCCTTCCTTTTAGGACAATACCAGCCTTAAAACCTTCAGAAAAGTCATAGAGGTATTCGTCTCTAGAGAAATTTAAGATTTTATGGTCAATACAAGAAAAAATATGTTTTATAGTAGCCTCATCTAAACCATAAAATAATTCACTTTTTAAAATAATCTTATCCATAAAATCCCCTCATGTTGCTTTTGCAACAGTAAATATTAAAAAATTATGATATAATTATATGTGTAATGATAATTATTATCAAGGAGGAAGATAAAATGGAAAAAAATAAAATTGTTTTTGGACATGATTTTTTGAAGATGCTTGGCAGGACAAGACTAAGGCCAGGAGGTGGCCTTATGACTGATTGGCTATTAGATCAGATCCAAATTGATAAAGATACAAAGGTTTTGGAAGTCGCTTGTAATAGAGGTGATAATCTTATAAGGGTCTATACTAAATATAAATGCAAAATAATAGGTATAGACATTGACCAAGTTGCCATAGATCAAGCTTTGGAGAATATAAATCTCTTGAGTTTAGATAAGGAGATACAAGTAAAGAACATGAATGCCTTGAATTTAGATTTTGAGGATGAAACATTCGATGTAATAATTAATGAGGCCATGCTTACCATGCTAACAAATGAAGATAAAGCAAAGGCTCTTAAAAATTATCACAGGGTCTTAAAAAAGGGTGGGTATTTACTAACTCATGATGTGGCAGTTGAAAACGAAAGCGAAGATATAAGAAGGCAACTTTCGAAATTTACAAATGTGGATGTATATCCTCTAACAGTAGAAAATTGGAATAAATTATTCTTAGAAAATTCTTTTAGACCTTTTTCACAAAGAACTGGTAGGATGATTCTTTTAGATAGGGACACAATTATAAAAGATGAGGGACCAGTTGGAGCTGCAAATTTTTATAGAAATGCTTATGCTGAAGAAAATAGGGCAAGGTTTACAAAAATGCTAGAAAGGTCTAAAAATTCAAGCATTTCATATATAGTTTTAGCGAGTAAAAAGGAGAATTAGATGAAAACTATTAAAAAAATACTATTAATTTTATGTTTGCAAGTCTTTGCTTTAACAAGCATGACAGCTTGTGGCAAGGCAAAAACTGAAGATAAGTCAGAAAGCAAGGAAGTAGTTCAAAACGAGAATAACGAAGAAAAAGATGATACAAAGGCTGATAAGAAAGAAGAAAAGCCTGAGGAAAGCAAGGATGAAAGCAAAAAAACAAGGACAATAACAGACCATGCAGGCAATAAAGTTGAAGTTCCAGAAAAAATTGAAAAAATAGTTATAGACCAGATTCCAATTTTATCTACCTATATGGCTTACCACCATGGAAAGGCCCCATATATCGTAGGTTATGCGGGCTCACTTAAAGAAGTAATTTCAAATACAGTTTTAAAAGACATAGCTCCAGAGCTTCTTGATAGCCAAAATACAGTTCAAGCTCAATCTGACATTAATATTGAGGAAATAATGAAACTTAAACCAGATGTTATTTTCTACAATGCTTCAAATAAGGAACACTACGAAGCCTTATCTAAAACTGGCATACCATGCGTTGGTTTTGCTACAGTTGGCACCAACGGTCCTGCTGACCCAATTGAGAGATACACCCAGTGGTTAAAACTTTTAGAAGATGTATTTGGCGAAAGCGGAAAGACAGATGACTTTATAAAAGCTGGTCAAGAAATTGTAAAAGATGTTGAAGACAGAATCGCAAAAATAGATGATAGTAAAAAACCAAGTGGTATGATCTTGTGGAAATATGCTCAAGGTGTGCCAATTGTAGCCGGTAAGGGAGTTTTTGGAGATTTTTGGCTAAAGAGAATTGGTGTGAAAAACCTAGCTGGTGAGGCAAAGGGATTTGCTAAAGTTTCTGTAGAACAAATCTATAAGTGGAATCCAGATATACTTTATCTTGATGGACCAGGTCTTCTTGATATCAAAACAAAAGATGTATATGCAAATTCAGTAGAAGGTATTGATTTTTCAAATATGAAAGCAGTTAAGGATAAAAAAGTTTATAACACAAAGCTTGGCATGTGGAACTGGTTTACACCAAATCCAGACGGACCACTTGTCCTAGCTTGGCTTGCAAAATCAACCTATCCTGAAGAATTTAAGGACTATGATCTTAAGTCTATGATTAAAGATTATTATCAAAAATGGTATGGATACGAATTAAATGACGAACAAATCAAGGATATGTTTGATATATGATTAAAGAAATCTTTATCAAAGATAAAAAAATAAAATTAAGCTCATATATAATCCTCATAAGTCTACCCATATTGATAAGTATTTTGGCCCTTGCCATAGGTAGGATGCCACTTAGCCTAGGGCAGATTATAGATTTTTTTGGCGCTTATTTATCTGGTAGAGACTTTGATCCCATGCTTGAATCAGTGATAATAAATGTAAGATTACCAAGAATTATTACTGGTCTTGTAGTAGGAGCGGGTCTTGCCACAGCTGGTCTTGCCTTTCAAGGGGTTTTTTCAAACCCCTTGGCAACTCCTGATATTTTAGGCGTTAGTTCAGCTGCAAGCCTTGGAGCTATAATCGGCATACTCCTATCACTTTCAACCCTATCAATTCAAATATTTGCTTTAGTTTTTGGATTGGTTGGAGTTGTCTTTACCCTTTACATTGGTAAGACTAGGACTAGGTCATCAACAATAATGCTTATCTTAGCAGGTCTGGTGGTTTCTTCTTTATCAAACGCCCTTGCATCCTTATTAAAATACACAGCAGATCCAACAGACAAGTTGCCAGCAATTAGCTATTGGCTCATGGGTTCTTTTGCAAGATCATCTTACAAAAACTTGATCTTATCAGCACCATTAATAATTTTTGGAATCATTTTAATAAGGCTTTTGATATTTAGGTTAAATATTATGAGCCTATCAGAAGATGAAGCAAAAAGTTTAGGAGTAGATGTCAGAAAAACTCGACTCATTTTTATATTTGCTTCTACACTTATAACTGCATCATCTATATCAATGTGTGGCCAAGTTGGTTGGATTGGTTTGATAATTCCCCACATGGCAAGGATGATGGTGGGAGCAAACAACACCCACACCCTACCCTTTAGTATATCTTTAGGAGCAAGTCTGATGGTATTAATAGAAGCCTTATCAAGGACAGTTTCTGTAATAGAATTACCTATTTCAGTCCTTACAGCAATTATAGGCGCTCCAATTTTTATAAGCTTAATTAGGAAAACTGGGGGTGGTTTCAATTAAATTAGAAGTCAAAGATGCAGGATTTTATTATGATAAAAATCATGTATTATTTAAAAATTTATCATTTAGCCTCGACCAAGGAGAGGTTTTATCAATATTAGGACCCAATGGAGTTGGAAAGACAAGCCTCATAAGATGCATATGTGATTTTGAAAAATGGAAAATTGGTAAAAGTTATTTGGACGGCAAGGATATTGCAAGCTTTAGCCGAAGGGAATTATGGTCTAATATATCATACGTTCCACAAAAAAGGTCATTTTCTTTTGAATATTCTGGTATAGATATGGTAGTTCTAGGTCTTGCTAGCAAGCTTGGGCCTTTTGCAAAACCAGGTGAAAGAGATTATGAGAAAGCAAATAATATTATGAAAAGCTTAGCTATAGAGAAGCTTAAGGATAAGTCTTGCTCAGTAATGAGTGGGGGAGAGCTCCAGATGGTTCTTATAGCCAGGGCTTTGATTTCAGACCCAAGCCTAATTATATTAGATGAACCAGAAAGTGGTCTTGATTTTAAAAATCAACTTAAAATAATTTCCTTAATCAAAAACTTATCCAAAAAAGAAAATATTAGCGTTATCATAAATACCCATTATCCAGCCCACGCTCTTGAAATAGCAGATAAGTGTTTGCTTTTAATGAAAGATGCAAGGTATAAAATTGGTAAAACATCAGATATTATCTCTAAGGAAAATATAAGAGAAGCATTTGGGGTAGAAGTTATACTCGAAAAAATAAAAAATGATGAAAAAGACTATAATACAATCATTCCGATTAGTATAGTAGGAGATTAAAATGAAAAATATTAGTAAGGGAATAATCTTAAAGGCAGAAGAGATGATACCTACAAGAGAAAACCAAACTATAAGCAAGAAACTTATAGATTTGGAAGATTTTCATATCTTGCTTATGAGTCTTGGCCAAAATACAAGTATTTCCCCAGAATTTTATGGCCAAGAGAGGATATACCTTGTTCTAAAAGGCGAAATTAACTTTAATAATGAAAAACTTGTTAATAACGAATTAATATTTTTCGAAGAAAATAGGCTTTTTGGTATTGAGACAGATAAGGAAAGTATTTTTTTAGAAATAGGAATCAATTTAAAGGAGGAAGAGATGAAAAATATTGATAAGGGACAAAAAATAAAATTAGTTGACTATTTGGATTATATTGACGGAGCCATAGCCAATATTGACCTTGTTTCAAAAGATGATTGTAGGGTGGTGATGATGGCTTTTGATGCGGGAGAGGGTCTAAAAGCCCACAAGGCTCCTGGAGATGCTCTTGTAATGGCACTTGAGGGAAAGGCAAAGCTCCTTGTTGGAGACAAGGAAGTAGAGATTGAAGCTGGTGAACAATTAGTTTTTCCAGCAAATGTAATCCATAATGTAAGTGCAATTACAAAATTTAAGATGTTATTAATTTTATCTATAGAAAAATAATAAAAGACCTTGAATGATTTTTTATCATCAAGGTCTTTTTTCTATAAGAGTTGGATACCCTTGTTGGCTAGGAGTCTTCTTTGGTCGTCTGGCCAATAAGATACTTGGACTTCGCCGATGTGAGATTTTTGTAAAAAGAACATACATAGCCTTGATTGGCCGATACCACCACCTATGGTTTGTGGGAGTAAATCATCAAGCAGCATCCTGTGGTAGTTATATTTTAGCCTATCGAGGTTGCCAGATTGTTTCAATTGCTCGTTAAGTCTTTCGCTATTAACCCTAATACCCATAGAAGAAAGCTCTAGGGCATCGTCAAGAACTGGGTTGTAGACAATTATATCTCCATTTAAATGCCAGTCATCGTAGTCTGGGGATCTACCATCGTGTTTTTGACCATTTGATAAGAGATCGCCTATTTGTAATAGGAATATTGAACCGAATTCTTTTACGGCTAGTCTTTCTCTTTCTTTGGCATCTTTGTCAGGATACATATCAAGAAGCTCTTGACTTGTAATAAATCTAATTTGATCTGTTAGAAGTTTGCTTCTTGTAGGAATAAGGCCGCAAAGATATTCGTCAAGACTCTTCATAGTCCTGTAGATAGTTTCTACAGTTTGTTTAAGGTAGGTTTCGTTCCTATCGTCCTTATCAATTATTTTTTCCCAATCCCATTGGTCTACATAAAATGAATGAGTATTGTCTGGCTCTTCGCATGCTCTTATGGCGTTCATGTCGGTATAAAGACCTTCATGGACTTTGAATTTGTATTTCATAAGGGCGTATCTTTTCCATTTGGCGAGAGAATGGACGATTTCCATCTCTTCATTATCAGCCTCAGGGAGGTTAAAAGAAACAGGTTTTTCTACACCATTTAGGTTGTCGTTAAGACCTGATTTTTTTGATACAAAAAGTGGGGCAGAGACTCTTTTCAAATTCAAGTTATTAGCTAGGTTTATTTGAAAATAATCTTTTATTTCTTTTATCAATACTTGGGTCCTATAGAGGTCCTCGGTTGACTTGTAATCTTCTGGTATTACTAATTTCATTTGCTTATTCTCCCTATTCTATCTTTCGCTATTATTCTTCTATTTTACTTCTATTATTTAAAAATAAAAATCAATTTAACTAAAAAAATTATCCAAAACTAACTTTTATTTTTGTTTCTAATCTTACTTGACTAAAATAATTTTTCTTGTATAACCTATTTTGAAATGGTTAAGAATAAAGCTAATTTATATTTAATTATTATAGCCATTTCTAGTCCGGAACTAGGATAAGTGAATAAATTTGTCACCTGAGGGTGGCTTTTTCTTTGTCCAAAATAAAATAGGAGAGAAAATGGAAAGTAAATTTAAAGAATTGTTTCAATTTGAAGGCAAAGTTTCTTTCAAAGAGGCCTTCCCACTAGCTTTACAACACGTAATCGCAATGATTGCAGGTTGTGTAGCACCTGCTTTGATCTTTGCTGATGCAGCAGGCCTAAGTCACGCTGATAGCATTATACTTGTACAGATGGCCCTTATAGGATCAGCCCTCACTTCATTTTTGATGCTTTATCCAATAGGGATTTTGGGTAGTAAATTACCTATGATTTATGGTGTAGCCTTCCCATATGTACCAACCATGATTGCCCTTTGTGGTCAATTTGAATCACTAGGTCCCGAAGGAATTGTGGCCGTAGTTTTAGGAAGTCAATTAATAGGAGCTATTGTTTCTATAGTGTTCGGTCTTGCCCTCAAATATATAACACCATTTTTCCCACCTCTTGTATCAGGAACTGTAGTTTTGGCTATAGGCCTTACCCTATATCCAGTTGCTATTACAAATATGGGTGGAGCAGGATCAGTTATGGCCCCAGGTTGGGGAGCGTGGCAATATTGGCTTGTTGGTATAATCACCCTTCTTGTAAATGTTGGTCTTAACCACTTTGGCAAGGGCATTACTAAACTTGCTTCAGTATTATTTGCCATGGTTGTTGGCTATATTGTCGCTTATTTCTTTGGAATGATTGATTTAACACCTGTTAAGGAGGCAGGCTGGATATCTGTTGCCGCCCCACTTCACTTTGGCATAAAATTTGAACCATCAGCCATAATTTCCTTTGTAATCATCTTTATGGTTACATGTATAGAAGGAATTGGCGATATGTCATCAACTACAATCGGTGGTATGGACAGAAACCCTACCGATGACGAGCTTAGGGGTGGTATAGTTGGCTTTGGTGTAGCAAATGTGATTGGCTCCTTCATTGGATGTCTTCCAACAGCTACATTTTCACAAAATGCAGGTATTGTTTCAGTAAATAAGGTTATCAATAGGAGGGTATTTTTCCAAGCAGGTTTAATTATCCTTGTGGCAGGTTTTATGCCAAAAATATCTTCACTACTAACAACCATCCCAGCCCCAGTAGTAGGTGGTGCAACTCTTTCAGTATTTGCAGCCATCACTATGAACGGAATTAGGATGATAACCGAGCAACCTCTCACAGTTAGAAATACTTCCATAGTAGGTATTGCTATTGCCATTGGTTTTGGTTTTACAACCATAGTTACAACAGCAGAAGGAGCAGGAGTAAACTTTATGCCAGAAGCTCTTAAAAATGCCATCGGAGTTTCTCCAGTAGTTCTTGCAGCTATTACATCAATTTTGATGAACGTAGTAATTCCAGAAACAGAAGCAGATAAGAGACAAGAAGCTGTTGCAGAATAAGTCTTTAGAGATTGAAAAAATAATGATTTTTAGGCGAGGAAATCCTCGCCTTTTTTTTGCTTTATTTTACATAAGTTTTACAAAGATTTAAAACCTTTCGAATAATGACCTAGTATTATAGACTTAAGTTAAAAAACTTAAGGAGATAATAATGAAAATAACTAATAAGAAAATACTAGCAGCAACACTTTCACTTGGACTTATCCTTGCTGGATGTGGTAAGGATCAAAAAGCAGAAGAAAAACAAGGAGAAACTCAAACAGAACAGGCACCAGCAGAAAAAGAAGAATCAACCGAAACAGCAAATCAAGAAGATTATGATTTCACAGTTGTATCTCGTGAAGAAGGTTCGGGTACAAGGGGTGCTTTTATAGAACTTGTTGGCCTTGAAGAAGAAGTTAATGGCTCTAAGGAAGATATGACAACCCAGGAAGCCATTGTCCAAAATTCAACCAACGGTGTTATGCAGACAGTAAGCCAAGATAAAGAAGCAATCGGCTATATTTCACTTGGCTCCCTAAATGATACTGTAAAGGCTCTTAAAATCGAAGGAGTAGAAGCCACAGAAGAAAATATAGTAAATGGCACCTACAAAATTTCAAGACCATTTAACCTAGCTTATAAGGAAGACAAAATAAACGACCTAGCTAAAGACTTTTTAAAATTCTGTCTATCAGAACAAGCCCAAACCCTTACCCTAGAAGAAGGCTATGTTCCCCTAAAGGATACAGAGAAATATGAACCAGCGAAAGTATCTGGTACCCTTACAGTAGCTGGTTCTACATCTGTAACCCCACTTATGCAAAAAATGGCAGAAAAATACCAAGAGCTTAACCCAGATAGTAAGATTGAAATCCAATCAACAGGCTCATCTGCAGGTATAGAAGCAGTAATCGATGGGGCAGCTGATATAGCAATGGCCTCTAGAGAGCTAAAAGATGAAGAAAAAGATAAACTTGCCGTAGAAGTAATCGCAACAGACGGTATCGCAGTAGTAGTAAATCCATCAAGCAAGGTAGAAAATCTAACAATGAATGAACTTAAACAAATCTTTAAGGGCGAGCTTAGAAATACAAGCAAACTAGGAAAGTAAAATGGGCAAGATAAGAGAAAAAGTTGGCGAAACAATTTTCCTCTTGTCTGCAGTAATGTCCGTATTTTTGATACTACTTATAATCTACTTCATATTTTCTGAAGGTCTTAAGTTTGTAAATGAATACGGACTTTTAAAATTCATAACCGGCAAGGTTTGGAAACCGACTGCAGGCAATCCGAGATTTGGAATTTATCCAATGATTATAGGTTCTTTAATAGTAACCAGCTTATCAACCATAATAGCACTTCCATTCGGTCTTGCAATTTCAATATTTATGGCCTATTATGCAAAAAAAACCTACAAAGTTCTTAAGGCTCTGATGAACCTTATGGCAGCTATACCATCAGTTGTATATGGATTTTTTGCCATGATGGTCCTTGTGCCCCTAATAAAAGATATTTTTAAGGCTAAATCAGGTATGAATATGCTAAGTGCATCCATCCTCCTAGCTTTTATGATTTTGCCAACCATGGTAAATATTTCAGAAAATTCCTTAAGGCAAGTGCCTAAGACTTTCATGACAGGGTCTCTCGCACTTGGGGCAACCAAGGAAGAAACCATCAGAAGAATCTTAGTGCCTTATGCTAGATCTGGGATATTTTCATCAATAATCCTTGCCATCGGTAGGGCCATTGGTGAAACCATGGCGGTTTACTTAGTTATAGGTAATCAACCTGTAATGCCAAGTTCAATCTTAAAAGGAGCAAGGACCCTAACTACCAATATCGTCCTAGAAATGGGATATGCATCAGGGACTCATAGACAAGCCCTAATCGCCACAGGTATGGTTTTATTTATATTTATCCTAATAATTAATGTTGGATTTAATATTATAAGATCTAAAAGTGAAGAAAGATTATAGGAGATTTTTATGAGTAAAATTTATAAGGCTTTAATAATAGGTCTAACATTTCTTGGCTATGCCATGGCTGGGATTATTATTTCCTATATTTTAATAAAGGGCATACCAAATATCAGCCCATCCTTATTTGAAATGAAATATACTACAGATAATGTTTCCCTCATGCCTGCTCTAATAACAACTTTGATGACCATAGGATTGACTTTGATAATTGCCCTTCCTGTAGGAATTTTTACTGCAATCTATCTTTCAAACTACGCAAAAAATAAGTTTCTTATCAAGTCCGTTAGGTTTTCAACTGAAATCCTATCATCAATTCCCTCTATAGTTTACGGTCTTTTTGGTTACTTGTTTTTTGTATCAGGCAAAGGTTCTGGCTTAGGAATGAAGTATTCCCTCCTAGCAGGATGTTTGACAGTGGCAATCATGGTTCTTCCGACCATAATAAGGACAACTGAGGAGGCAATTTTGACTGTAAATCCCCTTCAGGCTCACGCCTCCCTTGCCCTTGGGGCCACAAAAATCCAAACTATCTTTAAGGTCATCATACCAGATGCCATGGACGGAATTCTAGGAGGAATATTCTTATCAACAGGTAGGATTGTAGGTGAATCAGCCGCCCTAATTTTCACTATGGGATCAAACACTGATATACCAAAGGGCTTATTTAAGTCAGCAAGGACTATGGCAGTTCACATGTACGTCATTTCGTCAGAAGGTTTCCACGTTAAGGAAGCCTACGCCACAGCAGTCCTCCTCCTAGTCTTTGTTGTCGTAATAAACTTCGTTTCAGCAAAGATTAGTAAAAAAATTGTAAAAGCTTAGGAGCGATAATGGAAAAAGTAAAAGATAAGGGACCTTTAGTAGATGACATCTATAAAAAGGCCCAGCAAATAAATAAGAAAAACAAATCAATAATAGCCCAAAGAAATGTTGAAGATAAGGGCACAGCCATCTTAGTTAAAGATTTAGATTTATGGTATGGAGATTTTAAGGCCCTTAAAAAAATAAATATGGATATCAAAAAGGGTAAGGTTACAGCCTTTATAGGACCCTCTGGTTGTGGCAAGTCTACAACTCTCAAATGTTTTAATAGGATGAACGACCTTGTTGATTCGTGTAGAATAGAAGGTTTAATAGAAATAGATGGAGCTGACATTTATAAAAAAGACGTGGACCTTGTAAGCTTACGTCGTAATGTCGGCATGGTCTTTCAAGCACCAAACCCCTTCTCCAAGTCCGTTTATGACAATATAACCTATGGGCCAAAGCTTTCAGGTATTAAGGATAAGGACACCTTAGATGGGATTGTAGAAAATTCTCTAAAGGCCGCTGCAATTTGGGATGAAGTTAAGGATAAACTTGACCAAAACGCCCTATCATTCTCCGGTGGCCAGCAACAGAGGATTTGTATAGCTAGAACCCTTTCGGTAAATCCTGAAATAATCCTAATGGATGAGCCTACAAGCGCCCTTGACCCAATATCCACATCTGCCATAGAAGACTTGATGGATGAGTTAAAGGAAAAATACACCATAGTAATTGTAACCCACAACATGCAGCAGGCAGCAAGGATATCAGACCAAACAGCCTTCTTCCTAACAGGAGAGGTAATAGAGATGGATGAAACCAAAAAGATTTTTGAAGACCCAGCTGATAAAAGGACTGAAGATTATATTACAGGAAGGTTTGGATAATGAGGACTAGGTTTAATAGTGATTTGGGATCAATCAAGGATATGACCAGGGAAGTAAGCCAATTAATCCTTATTTCCTATGATAGGATTGACCTTTATCTTGACAATAAAAACGATGAAAATTTAGATCATGTCATAGAACTCTATGACGACATCAGAAGAGCAGCATCTGGAATAGAGAGCTTTTGCTTTGAACTCTTGGCACTCCAACAACCTGTGGCCAAAGATCTTAGGCTCTTGCAAATGGAAATAAAACTTGCCTCAACCTTCAAAAGAATAGCAAGTCACCTAAATTCAGCAGCAGAAATCTTAAAATCCTATTGGCTTTCTGAAAAAGAAATAGATTTTCTTAAAAATTTCATCAAAAATGAAAAAAATATGCTAGAAGTTGGCATAGGGGCCTTTGTGTCCAATAATAAGGACCTAGCCCTTGCCACAATCGAGAAAGACCAAATTAATAACGACTTATTTATGGATGCCATTAATTTTGCGGCAGACGAAAATAAAAATGACAAGATAAGTGCAGTAGAATTATCGAATAAAATTTTACTTTTTAAATACTTTGAAAGGCTTGGCGACAGGCTTGCCAGGGTGGCAGACTTAGCAACGAGGTTATAATGATATACGTAGTTGAAGATGATGGGGCAATTAGAAATCTAGTATCCTATGCTCTTACTGAAAAAGGCTATCAAGTAAAATCCTTTGAGGATGGTAGGTCTATAGTAAAGGAAATTAGGGAGAATCCCTGCGAACTTTTGCTTCTAGACCTCATGCTTCCAGAAAAGGACGGAGTCACAATCCTAAAAGAGCTTAGGGAATTTTCTGATATACCTGTTATAATTCTTACGGCAAAAACTGATGAATTTGACAAGGTTTTGGGCCTTGAAAGTGGGGCTGATGATTATATAACCAAACCATTTTCTATCCTAGAACTTCTATCAAGGGTCAAGGCTATCTTGCGTCGAGTAAATAAGGCTGATTGTGACCATCTCACCTACAAAAATCTAAGCATTAATACCAAAAAACGAACTGTGAAGGTTAATGGAGAAAAAATCGACCTTACCTACAAGGAATTTGAGATGTTATTTTTATTTATGAACAATATGGGAAATGTCATCACCAGGGAAGATTTCCTTCTAAAAATCTGGGGCTATGACTACCAAGGTGAGACCAGGACTGTTGATGTTCATATAGCAAGCCTCAGATCCAAGCTAAAGGATGCAGGCTCCTACATTTCAACCGTAAGAAACCTTGGTTATAAATTTGGAGAGATATGAAAAAGTTAACTAAAAAATCATTAATTATTACAACAACCATAGCGACCGTCCTTGCTGTGGTTGTTAGTTTTTATACAAACCAATACAAACTCTGTCTTTTATTTTGGGCTATTCTAATGATTTTGTTGGCATCATCTCACTTTTATATCGACAAAAGACTAGATACCTATGCCAAAGAAATTTCGAAATTTGACAAATACTACGATTTTAACCACATTGGCGAAGATTTTGAAGATGTAGGTAAGATTTATGGCAAGCTTCTTAACAAAAATATCAAGCTTGAGAAAAATATTTCCATCTTAAAAAGGCAAATCAAAGAGTTAAAAAATATTACCTCAAATATGGAAGAAGGCTTTATAGTATTTGATCCTAAGGGTGGGGTAGAACTGATGAATGATTCGGCCAAGTTTTTTTTAAATAAGGATGAGAAGGTTAGGCTTGATAAGCTCATAGATGACAAAGAATACAAGCTCGCCTTAAGAGAAGCGAGGATTTTATCCAGATCAAAAAGCCTGGCCCTTGATGTAAATTCCTACCACCTAAAGATTTTCATCGACCCAATTTATGAGGATGGCAACATGGGTTTTGTAGTAATTATCATTGATTATTCAGAAACAAGGAAGGCAGAGCTTATGAGAAGGGAATTTTCTGCCAATGTCACCCACGAACTAAAAAGTCCCCTCACCTCTATAAATGGCTATGCAGAGCTCATTGCTACAGGG
This sequence comes from Anaerococcus lactolyticus ATCC 51172, assembly GCF_000156575.1. Classification (GTDB taxonomy): domain Bacteria; phylum Bacillota; class Clostridia; order Tissierellales; family Peptoniphilaceae; genus Anaerococcus; species Anaerococcus lactolyticus. The sequence goes on along the minus strand of NZ_GG666044.1, from coordinate 69,212 downwards.
ATAGCCAAAAAAGAAGACGTTAAAAAATTTGCCCAGATAATTTTTGATGAGGGAAATAGGCTCCTTGAAATAATTGACGATATCCTTAGACTTTCAAAACTTGATGAAAAAGGCCTTGATATAGAAAAATCCTACGTTGATATCAAGGAAGAGATGGATATTATCATCGATAAGTTTAGGCAAAATTCAGATAAAAAAAATATAAAAGTGGAAAATAATTTGACTTCCTACAGGATTCACACAGTCAAATCTCTTTTTGTGGACCTTTTATCAAACATTTATGAAAATGCTATTAAATACAACAAGGAAGGTGGGTCTATCGAAATTTCTTCGATTCTTATAGATAGGTCGCTTAGGATTTTTATAAAAGACACTGGCATAGGAATAGCAAGTTACGATATAAAAAGAGTTTTTGAGAGGTTTTTTGTGGTTGATAAATCAAGGGATAGGAAGCTTAAATCAACTGGCCTTGGCCTTTCTATTGTAAAACACATAGCCGATACCCTCGGCTTTAAATTAGATATAGAAAGCAAGCTAGGAGAGGGTTCTACTTTTATTATCGAAATACCTGTTAAGGAATATCTATAATTCATATTGAAATATTTTGTTATATTTGATACAATCATAGTGAGTATATAAAAAGGAGACTAAGATGAAGGTAACTATATGTTCATGCGCAAGGTGCACAGCTCATGGTAATGAGTACTTACATGACTCTGCTGAGCTTGTTAAAAAAGACGTTGAAATTGCTTATGAAGTAGATAATTTAGGCCAAGCACCAGAAATTGAAATAGTTTATAAGAATGTTATGGATGAAGTCGAAAATTCACAAAGATTATCACCTATAGTAAAAATAGATGAAGAGTACATAACCAAGGCTAAACCAGAAGTTCTTATGGAAAAAATGTATGCTGAACTTAAGATTGAAAGAGATAAAAGAAAGTCAGAAATTAATAAATAATATAAGAATAGGTTAGTTGAGGTATTAAATGAAAGAATCGTACATAGATATATTAAATATTAGAAGGATGGCCTTCGAGGCAATTGCAAAGATTGCCTATGAAAATAGACCACTGACAGATATAGGAAATGAAGTTTATAATATTTTACCTGGTGAGGAAGCATCTTACAGGGAAAATATCTTTAGAGAAAGAGCTGTAATGGGCGAAAGACTAAGAATGTGTATAGGTCTTGATGCTAGAACAGCTGATAAGACAGAAGCAATCACAGCTGGTCTTGCTGATATGGACGTTGATAGGAGGATATACCACCCACCATTAGTTTCTGTAATTAAGATTGCTTGTGAGGCTTGTCCAGAAAATAAGGTCACAGTTACAGACCAATGCCACGCTTGTATAGGTCACCCATGTGTAAATGTTTGTCCTAAAAATGCTGTAAGCTATTCATCTAAGGGTGCAAAAATAGACCAAGATAAGTGTATCAAATGTGGTAAGTGTGTAGAAGCTTGCCCATACAATGCTATAAACCATCAAAAAAGACCATGTGCAGAAAGCTGCGGTGTAAAGGCAATTAAATCAGATGAACTAGGTCGTGCATCAATCGATGAAAATAAGTGCGTGGCTTGTGGTAGGTGTATAATAACCTGTCCATTTGGAGCTATATCAGATAAGGGAGAAATTTATCAATTAATCAAATCTCTCCAATCAGATAGAAAAGTTTACGCTATAGTAGCCCCATCTTTTGTAGGTCAATTTGGTGCGAATGTAAGTCCAAAACAAATCAGAGAAGCTGTTAAAATGCTAGGCTTTGATGATATGATAGAGGTAGGTCTAGGTGCTGACCTTACTACAATGAACGAAGCACACGAATTCTTAGAATCTGTGCCAACAGGCAAGATACCATTTATGGGTACATCTTGCTGCTTCTCATGGAAACTCATGGTAAGGAAAAATTTCCCTGACATCAACGATAAGATTTCTGAGTCATCCACACCTATGATATATTCAGGTAAGCAAATGAAAAAACGTGATCCAAACTGCGAAGTAGTTTTCATCGGACCATGTATTTCTAAAAAGCTTGAAGCCCTTGAACCAGAAGTTGCAGAAGTTATTGACTTTGTAATTACCTACGAAGAACTTTTAGGTATGCTCCTTGCTAAGGGCATAGAGCCAGCTGAAATAGAAGTTGAAGATGATATTATGGATGCTTCTCAAACTGGTAGGTATTACGCTGTAAGTGGTGGTGTTGCCCAAGCTGTTGAAAAGAGAATCCACGAAATCGACCCTGATGCAGTAGTAAATATGGAAAATGCAGAAGGCCTAGCTGATTGCGTGAAACTAGCTAGAATGGCCAAACTTGGCAAGATGAATGGCAAGTTAATCGAAGGCATGGCTTGTATGGGAGGTTGCGTTGGTGGCCCTGGTACAGTTGTTGATATCAAAAAATCTGGAAAGGCAGTTAAAGATTTCTCAGCAGCATCAGTCTTCAAATCTCCAGCAGACAATACAAATATTCCAGTAGAAGATAGACCAAACGATAGCGTCTTACAAAAATAAATATTAAAATTATTCAAAAGAGGAGTATAGCTCCTCTTTTTTCCTGCCAATTAATAAGTTTTCAAAAATACTTTGGTTAAAATCTGATACTGAAATCAATTGCGTGGTTTTATTTCCTATGATAAAATGAAATCAATAGAGATTATTAGACGAGGTGGTTTATGGTTAATAAAAAACTTGTAGCAATCCTACAGGGATCAAAAAAATACTTATACCTAAATTTATTTTTTAGGTACCTAGCTCTTTTTATGCAAATAGGCATAGTATGCATCTTTGGAGAGGTGATTTCAAAGGTTTTCGGCCAAAAAATAGGAGAAATCTCCCTAGTGAGAATTGTCATCTACGGACTTTTATTTTTGTCTATCAAACTTTTTTGCCAATACATGGTAACTAGGATTTCCTTTTCTTCTACAAAATTCATCAAGGAAAAAATGAGGAGAATTATTTTTGCAAAGCTTATGGATGATAGGATAGGCTTTGAGGAAAAGCTCCCAACATCAGCTATTTTACAATTGGCTGTTGAGGGAGTAGACCAGTTGGAGATTTATTTTACATCATATCTTCCACAACTTTATTATTCACTAACATCTGCCCTCATACTTTTTGCCTTAATTGCTTACATAAGTATAAATGCAGCCATCACTCTCCTAATTTGCTTGCCACTTATACCGGTCTCCATAATTTTAATTCAAAAAATCGCCAAGAAACTTTTGGGTTCCTACTGGACATCCTACATGAGCTTGGCTGATATTTTTCTAGAAAACTTAGAAGGCTTAAATGAATTAAAATCCTATGGAGCAGACTCTTATAGGCAAGATTTGATGGATAGTTTTGCAGAAAAATTCAGAAAAGCGACTATGAGAGTTTTGGTTATGCAATTAAATTCTACTTCTGTGATGGATATTATTGCCTACGGTGGAGCTGCCGCAGGCATCGGGGTAGCTCTGATGGAATTTAGCCAAAGGGATATAAATATCTTTGGTCTTGTCTTTATCAGTCTATTAGCAGCTGAATTTTTCCTTCCTCTAAGGCTTCTTGGTTCATATTTTCACATAGCCATGAATGGAATAGCGGCCTCAAACAAATTAATGGTCCTAATTGATAGCTATGATAGGAACTTAGGTGGAGAAACTCTAGGTGGAGAAAATATTCAAATTAACTTTGACCAGCTAGGCTTTTCCTATGATGGAGATAGGCAAATTCTTGATGGCATTGACCTTGAAATAAAAACTGGCAACCTAATAAGCCTTGTTGGTCTAAGTGGGTCAGGCAAGTCAACTATCGCCAAGCTAATTAAAAATCCAGGCCTTACTTATGAAGGAAAAATTTTAATAAATGGCCTTGAAAAAAATACCTATGACCCGGTAAGCCTTAACAAAAATATAATAAATGTAGATTTTGATGGTAGACTCTTCAAGGGAAGTCTTAGAGAAAATTTGAAAATAGCAGGCAAGGATATTACTGACGAAAAAATGCTTGATGCCCTAAAGAAGGTTAATCTTTACGACTTTTTTATGGGCGAAGATGGACTTGATACAGAAATTTTGGAAAATGCTTCGAATATATCTGGTGGTCAAAGACAAAGGCTAGTCCTTGCCAGGGCATTTTTGTTCGATGGGCTTTTGTATATTTTTGATGAGGCAACCAGCAATATTGATGGGCCAAATGAGGCACAAATAATGGAAATAATCCAAAAACTTGCCAAAGAAAAGGCAGTTTTAATTATTTCCCACAAGCTAATAAATTTAGTTAATAGCGATAGGATTTACTTCCTAGAGAACGGAAAAATCCAAGATTCAGGCAGCCACGCCTACTTATATGAAAAATGCGAGGCTTATAAAAATATTTTTGACAAGCAAGAAGAGCTTTGTTCTTATGCAAAGGGGGTAGGATATGAAAAATAGAAGATCTGGCTTTGCCATCATGAAAAATATGATAGGTCTGGTTGGCGAACTCAAACCTGTCATGGTCCTAGCCATTTTTATCGGCAGTCTCGGCCACCTTTGCGCAAGTTTTGTCACCATCCTTGCAGGCTATGGAATTTTGTCAAACTATGCCAATGATGGAAAAACCTTATTAATAATCAAGATCATGATTGCTCTTGCAGTCCTTAGGGGGATTTTCCACTACATTGAGCAATACGCCAACCACTACCTAGCCTTTAAAATTTTGGCGAAAATCAGACACCTTGTCTTTAAAAAAATGAGAAGTCTAGCTCCGGCAAAACTTGCTGGCAAGGACAAGGGCAACCTCATAAGCCTAATCACATCAGACATAGAACTCCTCGAGGTTTTCTATGCTCACACAATTTCACCAATTGGTATAGCGATTACCTATTTGGTTTTTATGGAAATTTTCATGGGAAGCTTTTCTATCTACCAAGCTATCTTGGCGTTTTTTGCCTATGCTAGCCTTGGCATCCTAGCTCCCCTTATAATTAGTAGGAAAAATTCAAGTCTTGGTCTTGACCTAAGGAATAAAACAGGAGATTTAAACTCCTTTGTCCTTGAAACTATCAGAAATATGGAAGAGGTCAAGCAATTTGACCTAAGAGAAAGACAAGTTTTCATCCTTAGAAAAAAATCTAGAAAGCTAAGAGCAACTGCCAACAACCTAGACCAGATAAAGGCAGGCTCGGAAGTCCTCATTGGTGGTTTAATCCTAGGATTTTCCTTTGCCATGCTCTTTTTATCACTTATGCTCTACCAAAACAACATCATTGACCTAAGGGGCTTTATTATCCCTACTATAGCCATGTTTTCAAGCTTTGGTCCTTTCGTTGCCCTATCAAACCTTGGCAACATTCTATCCCACACCCTTGCAAGTGGGGACAGGGTTCTAGACCTCTTGGAAGAAGATCCGATGGTAGAAGAAGTACTAGGTGATGACGAAAAAGAAGCATTCGAATCTGCAAAAATATCTAATATTTCCTTTGCCTATGGCGAAGAAAAAATCCTCGAAGACTTTTCTTTGGAAATTAATAAGGGCAAAATTTTTGGCCTTTATGGCAAAAGTGGGTCTGGAAAATCAACCCTCCTAAGGCTCCTTATGAGATTTTGGGATGTAGACCAGGGAGCAATTACTATTAATAATGAAAATATAAAGGAAATTCCTAGCAAAAGATTAAGAAAAATGCAAAGTCTCCTCGCCCAAGACACCTATATTTTTAATACTAGCCTAAAAGACAATATCAGACTTGCAAAACTTGACGCAAGTGATGAAGAGATAATAAAGGCTGCCAAAAAAGCTTCAATCCACGACTTTATCTCATCTCTGGCAGACGGATATGAAACTAGGGCAGGGGAACTGGGTTCGACCTTATCAGCAGGTGAAAGACAGAGAATAGGCATAGCAAGAGCCTTCCTCCACGATTCAGACCTCATGCTTTTTGACGAACCAACCAGCAACCTTGATATTCTTAATGAAGCGAGTATCCTAAAATCAATCAAAGAAGAAGCCGAAGATAAGACAGTCCTCCTTGTAAGCCACTCTCTATCAAGCCTTTCCATAGCTGATGAGAAAATTTTGGTCAAGGGAAGGAAAAATTCCTAAAGCCTTAAATTTGTCTTTGATTACCAAAATGATATAATAGTAAAATAAGACATAAAGAGAGGTTTTATGGGACAAACTACATTTATGCTCATGATAATAACCATCATATCCAAGGTCTTTGGCTTTGCCAGAGAAGCTGTGATGGCATCTTACATCGGAGCAGGTGATTTAAAAAGTGTATATACAACAGCAAATACCCTCCCAGTAGTGGTATCGAACTTCGTGGCAATGGGTATTATTTCGGGTTTCATCCCTATATATAACAAGGCAAAAAATGAAGAGGGCATCGAAGCTGCAGAAGAATTTACATCAAATGTCTTTAATATTTTGATGCGCTTTGCTCTTTTCGCAGTAATCTTTGGGATAATTTTTGCAAGACCATTTTCAAAAATCCTTAGCCCGGACCTTGAGGGCAAGTGGCTAGACCTGGCGACAAATTTCACTAGGATAATGATGTTTGCGGTCTTTGCCTACTTGTATTCTGCAATCTTTAGGGGATATTTAAACCTCAAGGGCAATTTCTTTGACCCAGCCATCACAGGAATTTTGATGAACATAGTAATCATCATTTTCACAGTCCTTACAGGCATAACTGGCAACTCCTACTTGCTCATAGTTGGAGCACTTTTGGGAAATGTTTTGCAATATATATTATTTCCAAAAGCAGTAAGGCAGGCGGGTTTTGAGCATAAAAAAATTATAGACATCCACAACAAGTATGTCAAAAACCTGATGATTGTGGCAGTGCCAATAATTATTTCATCAGCCGCTGGAGAACTTTCTATAATAGCAGATAACTCTATGGCATCCTACTTTTTTGGAAAGGCAGCCATTTCAAAATTATTTTATTCAAAAACTATGCTTACCCTAATCACAGGCGTAATCACAGTTTCTGTTACAACAGCGATTTTCCCAAAGATAGCCTCCCTTGGTCAATCTGGGCAAATCAAAGAAATGAAGGCATCAATCTCATCTGCAGTAGTCACAACCATGAGTCTGGTAATCCCTGCCACAATAGGCATGACCGTTTTGTCAGCACCTATAATCGAGTTGATTTTCCAGAGAAATGCTTTCACAAGTGATGATACAATCATAGTAGCTAGTCTGCTCTCAGCTTACGCACCTTATATCATCTTTCAATCCCTATCAGATGTTGTGGACAGGGGATTTTATGCAGTTGGCGATAGCAAGACTCCTGTAATAATTGTAGTAATCCAGCAAGTTTTAAATGTTATTTTAAACTTTGTTTTGATAAAAATTTTCGACATCCAAGGCCTTGCCTATGCTACAGTAGTCTCAACAGCCCTTGGATCAATGATGATGCTTTACAAATTTAGGGCAAACTTCGGTTCCTTTAACTTAAGGCAAACCCTTCTTTCCCTAGGCAAAATCATTGTCGCAACAGGACTTATGGCCTACTTGGCAAACCTAACCTACACCATGCTTGCTGGTAAAATTTCTCACCTGCTTGCTATCTTCGGGGCAATCCTTGTGGCAGGCTTTGTTTACTTAGTAGTTATCTTGCTAGTAAGAATTCCAGAAGTAATGGACCTTGTCAACCAATTCTACCACAAGTTTTTTGAAAAAAACCAAGACCCAAAGAGGGTGGCAAGGAGAAAAAGAAAAAATAGGTACTAAAAAAGATGGATCTTAAGCTTTTGGCTTAAGTATGCCATCTTTTTATATTTTCATAATAGTATTTTTCATAAAAATTGAAACTATTTTGGAGAAATTTTCAAGGCTGGTTATCCTACAAAAATCTGTCCCATAAATCAGTTTTCCATTTTCTATATCTTCGTCTTCACCAGTAAAAACGCCAAGAACAGATACCTCTTCGTTTTTTATATTTCTAATCTCCTTGGCAGTGTCATACACAGCTACATCGCCTACATACTGCTCTTTTTCGAGGAGTTTTACAGTATTAATATTGGCCTTCTCGTCATTTGGTCTGCCGTCAGAGAGGATAATCACTATGTGTTTTTCATTATCCTTAGTCTTATCTATCAATTCATTTAAAACCTTAAAGGCGAGTCCGTCCCTGTTTGAGCCAGAGGCAAAGTATTTGAAAATTTCCTTGTTGTTGTGTTTTTCGTTGTAGTCCCTAAAGAGATTGAATACAGTGTGGTCACGAAGGGTCGAAAAAGACATGACCCTTATAGGAATACCGACTTCATCCATTGCATTTTCTATGATGTAGGCTTGGTTGGCGATGACCTCCTGCCTGTTTCTTTGACTCGCCGAAGAATCCAAAAGCAAGTCAACCTTGAAAGTTGAAACGTCGTCATTTTCTACATTATCAAAAATATTGAAATCTTTTAAGACACTTGCCTTCCAAGCCTTTGTAGAATCCACAATCCCGTAGGCCTTGCTGACATCGGCAAAGTCCTCGTAGTTGGCTATGGAATTTTTTATTGTTTGGGCGAGTTCCTTGATGGAACGGTTGTTTATGGCGAGATTTTTTTCTATATAATCCTTGTTTTTAGAAAAAACCTCATCCCTGTTCTTCTTATAAAACTTGGCATTTGGGCTATCGGTGTAAACTCCCTTGGTAAAATATAAAAATTTTCCGGCATGGACACCTGTTGCGAGTTTTTTCTCGAGAGATCTGACCCTCATTTCAGGAAATACAGACTTGCCATAAAAATCTTCTATAAATTCGTCACTACCATGGTAGCCTTCCTTATCGAGATTTAAGAGGATAAGGTGCCTATCCATGTCCTTGTTTTTTTCTTCAAGATAAATATTTCCCGTAAACTCTGCCGACCCAATGTTAAACTGGTCCTTGATAAAGTCATCTGAAAAATCAAAGTCCTTGGCGTCCTTCTTGTTATTTTTAAAATCCTTGGGCTTCTTATCCTTGATCATCTCCTTAAGGAGGGATTCATTTTCCTTAGACTTTTCAAAACGGAAATAGGTCTTAAAGACTTCGTTTAATTTTTCGATGAGCCTTGCTGTATCAAGCTCGTAAATTTTAAAAATATCCCTATAAATTGTCCTAAAAAATGGACCTTCTGTGATTGGCTTATCCAAAATTTTCCCGTAGTAGGCTTTTTCGATTTGCTCATTGAGGTTATCTGCTTCGTGAAAATTGTATTTTCTTAGAGCTTTCCTCGCAAAATCTTTTCTCAAAGACTCTATTACGAGATTGTTCTTGGCAAGACTCTTGTAGGCAATATCTTCCATCAAGAGATTGGTTATGAAGGAAAATTCTGAAAAAAATGGACTTTCAGCCCTTAGGTAATCAAAATACGAGTCTAAAACCTTAAAATCAAAGGTCTTGATTATAAATCCCCTAGTCATATTTTTGTAGACTTCATCCATAGGATAGGATTTTTGTGGCAAAAAGTCATATTTTTCTGCAAAGTCCCAGATTATATTGTACTGTCTTATCTTGTCAAAATTCTCACTCATCAAAGACACTCTCGTCTATTTTTTCAGGAATTTTTGTCTTTATCAAATCAAGGACCAAGTCCCTTTCAAATTTGTCAAAAGACTTATTAACTAATCCCATCTTGATAGCATCAAAAGGATTGAGACCTATTTTCATAGTTTCAATAGCTCCTATTAGACCCCTGAGGTCCACAGCCTTGGTAGAAATTTCGTTGTTTTCGCTCTTTAACTGAAGGGAGATAAACATATCAATCAAAGCCAATCTGTATTTTTCCTTAAGACTTGGGAAATTATCCCTGAGAAGAAGGTCCAAGTTGGCCTTGGTAATATTTGGCACATTTATAATCATAAACCTCGAAGCAAGAGCTTCGTTAAGCTCACGAGTGCCAACGTAGCCATAGTTCATAGTTCCAATAAACCTGGTATTGGGATCAAGACTTATTTTGTCAAAACCAGATATGTCGATAATTCTCCTGTGGTCAAGTGATGCGTGGAGGACAGAAATTGCCTCGTTTTTTGCCATGTTAATCTCATCCAAGATGGCAAAACCACCCTTAATTGCTGCCTCATATATAGGCCCCTTCCTAAAAGTCACCTCTCCATTTTTGAAAGTGTCAGCTCCTATTAGGGAAGCAAAGTCAGTATTGACATGGAAGGAAACATTGTAAGTTGGTCTTTTGAAAAGATAGGAAAGGTTTGAGGCAAGGACGTTTTTGCCAGTAGCTTTTGCCCCTGTAAGGAGGATATTTTTGCCTGCAAGGAGGGCTGCAATCGCCTGTTCCAATACATCTTTTCCATAGTATTTGTACTCAGGTTTTATTATCCTGTCGTTGTTATCAAGTCCGTTTTCTTGTCTATATTTTTCTAATTGGGCAATCAATCTCTCGTCGATGCCTTGCTCTTTTAAATATTTAATCATAATACACCTCGGATTTATTATACAATGTGCAGGGGAAATATCACTTTTAAATTTTTTTGGAAAAAATAAGAAATATTAAATTGATTTGTAAAAATTTGCAAACAATTGACGATTAACGTTTATATTTTACATAGTTTGGTGTATAATAAAAGATGATATAATGAAATTTGAAATTAATAAACTATATATAAAAACAACAGTGAAAGTTAGGAGAAGAAGATGAAGAAATTAAGGAAGCTAATGGCCCTAGTGATAGCCACAACAATGATGGCATCAAATATCGCCCCGGCCTTTGCAAGTGGCTTGACACATAATAGCTCGCAAGCGGAGATTGTTAATAATACTAATAATAACTCTTTGCCTGTAGTACCAGCAAAGACAGACAATGCTGGTGATTTTGTTAAAAAAACAGCCTTGCCAAAAATTTACACCCTACGTACCGACTATATGGTAAAAAGGGGTCAAAGCGATGAAATAAACTACCAGCCATACATAGCAAGTGTGGGTGAAAAGGCAAGTCCTGAGGAACAAGCTAAGGTTAATAAAACAATCGACCTTCCAAATTTTCCTGGTTATAAGAAGCCTCAGGACGATTTTACCTATACCTATGATCATATTAAAGACTTAGCTAAAGGTGGAACAAAATCTGGTGACGCAGACACTGGCATTAGATATGAGGCGGAAAAAAACATCACTACACATCTATACCTAACAAGATAAAAGTTAAGCATATATTTCAAACTGACCTTGGGGATTTTAATAAGTACACCAATCCTGACGGCACTATTACAACCTATGATGCAAATTCCGAAACTGGAACCATAACAAATCCTGATAATAGTGTAGAAAAAGGAAAATCAAAAAAAGTAATAGATGAACATGAGCTTACAAATCTCCAAGAAGGAAGTACCGGTTCAATCTTAGAAGTCCAACCTCTTACAAATCAAGAAAAGGGTCTAGGAGATATAGATATCAAAGGCTTTGTTCCTGAAGCTGGGTTTTTACCTATGCAAGTACCAGACGATTCTAAGGACTTTGTTCTAGAATACCGTTATAACCGTGCCCACTTTGATGTTAACTATGACACTGCGGAGGGCACACCACTTCCAAATCGTACCCTCTACTACCAACAGTTCATTCCAAAAATCGATAGCATACCTACAAAGTTAGGAAGTCTCTTCCTAGGTTGGAAGCCATCTGTTGACATAAAGGGAACAATAAATGATAGTGAAAAAACATTTAAAGTAGGTGAAATAATTAAAGATAGTGCAGGCAACGCCCTAGTTGACCTCAATAATACTATCTACGAAAAAAAATCACAAGATGAATTTGTGTTAGATTCTGATAAAAAGCAAATAAGTAAAAAATCAAGTGATACAGTCAAACTAGAGATGCCTGCTAGCAAAGTTACCTTCACAGCCGTATGGAAGGACAAGGAAAAAGCAGACTACGCTGTTCAATTTTGGGTAGAAAAATCAGACCATGCAGATAATGCTTCTATCATGAATAAGTACGACTACATGAGTACCCGTGTTTATAAAGATGCTGATAAAGGATTTACACCAAACTTAGATGAGGAACCTGTAAAGGGATTAAAATTCCCAGACCTAGACCAAGCTCGTCTAAATAAGATATGGGCCGGCGAAAAATTTAATCGTAACCATAATCTTTATCTAAACAAGTTCTTTGTCTACAACAAAGATTTGACAGATGAGCAAAACAAAGACCCTAACGCACCTACTATGACAAAGACTGTATCTCCAACAGGCAAAACAGTCTACAACATCTACTACGACAGACAAGTCTACGACCTCTACTTCACTAAGTCCAATGCACAACCTAAAAAAAACACCATCTACCCAGAGATTTGGGGATGGGACCCTGCAAAGGGAGAGGCAGTAATGAAGGGCGGACCTGGCAATCCATACCACTACAAGGCAAGATTCAATGAGATGATGTATAAGTGGCCAAATGACGCCAAGCAAACCAAGGGCTTCACACCTGGCTACCAAAGCTTTGGCTGGGGACCAAACTACGCTGAACCGAATTTTCCACGTCATTTAGACACACCACCTTATAGGCTAAATGCAGAAGAGTTCCTAGACATGGAAAACTACACTAAATGGGGCGGCTATACTAAACATATAGACAAGGGCGATGGCACAAAAATCGATCTAGATAGATTCGATTTTACAACCCTTTCCTTTGGTATAAAACAGGATCATCCTTCTATTCCTCACCACATGGACTTTTGGATGGACGGCTTTAAGGATGGCGAAACCATAATACGCTATGACCTTGTTAGAACCAAGGCAGATACGGCTGAACCAGGCTATGGCCACAAATACCCTTTAGTTACAGGCTTTACTCCTTATGGATATGAACCTATGAAAGCATGGCCAGTAATCAAAGAGGGTAGTGAGGAAGATGGACGTGTTGACGAAGATAGAATAGGTGAACTAAACGATGAGCGTGATGAAATCACACAAAACAATTGTGGGACATACTATAACAACAATGGAATCAAACTTCCCATCGGCCAGCTGGACTTTATACAACACTTTTTTAGCGATTCCGACGAATGGGACGACGTAAAGGAAGGTGGCCAAGCATTTACAGAAAATGGCTACCTTCAATTCCATTACAAACGTAACAAGTACCCACTAAGGTTCAACTACGACCCATCAATAACTAGAGATGATAGTTATTTTAAGCCTACTAACTCATTAGAAACCTTCTACGAATTTCCACTAAAGGTTTTAAGCCCTGATTTGGTAGATTCAAATCTAGATAGAGATGATAAAGAATATTTTAAAGAAGACCCAAAAAACTTATTGGATGATCCAGAAAATTTAAAAAAGTTAGGCCTTACTGACCTTGTCTTTAAAGATCCAAAAGATGGCAAGTTAAAAGTTAAGAGACCGGATGACCTTTCCGATCAAATGGTATTTAAGGGTTGGGCCCTAGACCCTGCTGGAAATAAGCTTATTTGGGAAAATCCAAAAGAAACAATGCCAACTCACCCACTTAATCTATACGCAAAATGGGGCGAACCTGACTACAAGTGGAAGGTAACTTTCGACCCTAATGGTGGAAATTTAAGAAATATTAAGGAAGAAAATTTAACTACAAGCCGCAAAAAGATTCAAGAAGGTGACATAGGTCAAGAAGAAATAAACACCTATGCGAAAAAAGAAGCCAATGATGGAGACAATCAAGTCTTTACAGTTATTCAAAGGCAAAAACTTGTAGAACCTAAGAAGCCTACAAGAAAAGGCTACGACTTTATGGGTTGGGAAGTAGTTCACTATAAGAAAAATGCAAAAGGTGATTACACAGACGAAATAGACAACTCTTACAGAGAAACTTATAAGGTTCCAGAATTATACTCCTTCGGTAACGACGTTGTAGCACCAGTATATCTAAAGGCAATTTGGGTGCCAAACCAAAGAGTGGATGTAGCTATCAATCACTATTATTTGGACAAGGACTTTAAATTAGATAGGAAAGGGGAAGGCACACTCGAAGATCAGAGATCAGGCTACCTAGTTTCAGCAACAGCTAATAACAAAAACGGTCAATATATCCTAGCAACTAATGACGAACTTAAAAAATTGCCTGAAAAACTAAAAACAGAGTACGAAGAATACAATGGAAGAGTAAAATTAAACAACTCCTACTTCCAGACCTTTAGGGTAGAACCAGAAAAGATTCCAGCCCCTGGCAAGCCAAGCCAAATGATAGATAACCCTAAAGCAAAAGATAATAATGTCTTCAAATTCTTCTATAGACCATTTAGACAACGTGAGTACAAGGTCAACTATATAGATGAAAGGGGTAAGGAAAAAGTTGAAAACTTCCTTAAAGACTTGAAAGGCTTGGAACTTATTTCTACTGAAGGATTAACAGGAGATGAGCTCCTTGAAGCAAACAAGAAGAACAAAGAGAAATTAGAAGCTAAGAAATTAGAATTAGAATCCATTATTAAAGATTATCAGATTGTAAAACCAGAACCTGTTACAAATGGTAATCGCTACTACGATGCTAGAAACTACAGACCAATCGCTGGTTGGAAGCTAACAAGCGACCCACAACAGCAACTCTTCTTTGATGTAGATGAAGAAACAAATGAACTTTTGGGCATAAACGGCACAAGATTAGACCAAATATTCTTCTATTATAAGGACGTAAGGATAATCGAAGTGCCAAAAGACGACCCAGTTCCAGATGGTTATGTAAGAGTGACCTTCAAGGCAGACAAGGGTGGCTCTTTTGGTAAGGATGATAAGGGCAATGATATTACAGAACTTAATTACGATGTAATCAAGGGACTAAAATCAGACCACCTTCCAGTACCAAAAGAATTAAAAGATGGAGAAACAAAGGAAGCCGACAAGTACTACATCACCCCAGATAGTGGCAAGATGTTTGTGAAATGGGATAATAAACAATTGTTAAATGAAAACACCACTATCGATAAGGAAGATAAAGATTATTACGTATTCACTGCCTATTTTAATTGGGAAGACGTAGTGGCTAAGGAATTAGTAACTACAGAATCCTTCAAAGACCCTAACAATACTTGGACAAATGATTTTGCTCCAACTATAGAAAAGTTAAAGGAAAAAATAGTTTACTATAAAAATGGTGAGAAAAAAGCTCTTCCAGAAGGAACTGAAATAAAGCTATACGACGAAGCTGGAAATGAATTAACAAGTGATGAGCAAGTTTTCAAATTAGTAGAAGAAGCTGGCAACGCAGATGCTAAAGAAGTTGTTCGTAAAGTGACTGTCAAGGCAAAAGTCAAATTTAAGGGCAATAAAAAAGACATGGACCTTGAAATCCCAATCAAGGTCTACAAAAACGTCTACGAAGCCCTAAACGGTAATGGAGATAAGCCTATATACCTAAGCCAAGCAGAAGAAGGCGACCTAAAAGAGATTACAGGTAACTATGTAAAAGTCACAGTTGCTCCAACAGGCGACATGACAGCCAAGGACAACAAGGTCTACTACGTCAATCCAAATGCTTGGGTAAATATCCCAAAAGTTAATCCAGACGGCTCTTCAACATTTATAAATTGGACAGCTGATATAGTTAAACAAAACGAAAACAAGGCAGAAAATGGTAAATTTGACTTTGAAAAACGTCATATGTTCACAGAAGAAACAGTAATAAGCCCAAGGAAATCTGATGATGTGGTTGAGCAAGAAAAAGGAAAAGATAAGCCAGACGTGCCAGACACCTTTGTCAAAGTAATTGTAAGGACAACAGACAAGGCGACTGAAGTTTTTGAAAGAACTTTCTGGGTAAACCCTAGTAAGAATGTAGAAATAATAGTCGCAACCCCAACAGGTAAGGCTAACCAAGAAATTGACGTTCCAAACGCTGGTAAAAAGAAAGTAACTTACAAATTCAAAGAATGGCAAAAGGTTAAGACTGGTGTAGACGATAACACCTTAACAGCTGTAAACCCACCAACAAAAATTGACCTAGCTAAAAACAAATACACAGACAAGGTAACTGTAATCGAAGCAGCATACGATGAAGAATTTGGTGCAACTAAGCCAGCAGATACAACTAAGCTCGACACACCTGAGGGCAAAGAGATAACTGAAGATATATTAAAAGAAAAAATTACACCACCAACTGGTAAGGTAATTGAATCTATAACAGTAATTTCAAAACCAGATGGAAAGACAGTTGGTAAGTCAGAAGCCAAAGTAACTATTAAATACAAAGACGGCTCAACCGAAGGAACAAATGACAACCCAGTCATAATCCCAGTAGAAGTTCACAAAAACATAATCCCAGCAAACTCTGATGGATCAAAACCAAGAGATGCTATGGATAATTATGTCAAAGTAACCTTCAAACCAGGCGAAGGTGGAAAATTTGAACAAACACTAACCGGAAACTTTGTCTACTACGTAAGCCCAGAAGTAGAAGTCGACTTGACAGATACTGCAAAAGCTATTAAAAAGACCCCAAATACAGGCTATATAGTAAATGGAGAAAATTGGACTAATGAAGCGGACAAAAAATTAAAAGGCACATTTGCTGACAAAACAGAATTTGTATTTAACTTTGATAAGTCAGATGATATAGTAGAAAAAACCAAAGAAAACCAAGAAAAGCCAGCCGGCTATGTAACAGTAACCTTTAGGACAGCTGAAAATGGTAAATTATTTGGAAAGGCAGATAAAAAAGTCTACTATGTAAATCCAGACGCTAATATAAAACTAAAAGTCTTAGCAGATGGCCAAACAGCAGGAGAAAAAGAACTTGCAGTACCAGCAACCATAGCTGATAAAGATTATACATTTAAAGAATGGGTTGAAGACTTAGATCAAAATAAACCAATCAAAGGTGATAAGGAATTTGTAGCTAAATTTGAGAAAAAGAAAGTTACATTGACCTATGACCTCAATGGTGGTACTGGAATTAAGCCTAATGATGAGAAGGTAACTCATGGTGAAAGCACAAAACTAGCCTCAGCTAGTGGTATAACAAAGGCAGATGCCAAGTTTATTGGTTGGAAGGTTGGAGAAAGAACATATCAACCAGGCGAAACTATCACATTAACAAAAGATGAGAAAGCCATAGCCCAATGGACAAATGATGAAAATATAATCTCATATGACCCTAAAGAACCAATGACAAGACCAGAAGGTTATGTAAGAGTAAGCTTTGAAGCAAAAGAAGGCTTGAGCCTAGAAAATGTTAAGTATTACTACGTTAAGAAAAATGCAAAAGATGCGAGTGGACATGTTCTCACATTAAAGGCAATTAAGGATAATGCTACAAAATATGGTTACCCATCAGTCAAAGAAGAAACTGGTTATAAGTTTGATAAGTGGGATAAGGTTGATACAACTGTAATTGGAGATCAAGACATAGTTGTAACTGCTAGCGCAAAAACCCTCCCAGACTTCGTTGAAAAAACAAATCAAAATCCAGATAAACCAGATGATAAGTATGTTACAGTAACCTTTAAGGCTGATAATAGTGGAAATGGTACTGTTACAGAAAAAACTTACTTTGTAAATCCAAAGAAGTATGTAAAATTAGTTCCACCTGCAGATGCCAGAGGAAATACTGGTTATGAGTTTGGTACTTGGAGCCAAGATGCAACAATCCCAACCCAATATAACGAGGATACAGAGATTACTGCAAGCTTTAATGAATTAAAAGCTGTGATTCCAAAAGTAAACGACTCAACCCCAAAGCCAGCAGGCTATGTAGCAGTTAATTTTGAAGTTGGTGATGGTGGTCAAATCCTTAAGGGAGAAACCACAACCTACTACGTAAAACCAAACACAGATGTAACAATCCCACAACCTACTACCAAGGCTAATGTAGGCTATGAGTTTGAGAAATGGGATAAGGATACAACTACACAAAAACAATACACCGAAGACACCACTGTCAAGGGAACTTTCAAAAAATTACCTGATTACATCCCAGCCAAGGATAAAAGCGGTGCAGAAAACCAAAAGCCAGAAGGCTATATAAAAGTAGTCTTTAAGGCAGATGACAATGGTAAGTTAAAAGAAGGCGATAAGGTATTCTATGTAAATCCAAATGTTAATATTGATAAAGACTTTGTAAAGACATTAACAAATGGAATTGAAAAACTACCAAATCCTGGTTACACAGCTGATGGTGGCAAGTGGGAAGATAAGTCAAGCTTCCTTTCATCATTCTTTACAAAAGATAAATTGTATGTTTACAAATTTAAAGAGCTTGATAACCTAATCCCTGCTAAAAATACCGATGGTAGTTTAAATGATAGACCAGTAGGCTATCACAAAGTGACATTCGTGCCAACAGACAAGGCGACTGATGAGACAAATAAAGAAGAAGTTTTCTATGTAAAACCAAACACCAATGTCACAATCACGCCAGCTCAGCCAAGTGGTAAGAAAGAAGTAGTTGATGGACTAGAAACTCAGTACACCTTTACAGGTTGGAAGCTTAATTCAACAAGCTGGGGTAAGGATGCTGATGTTAGTGGAGTATTTGCTGATGGCACACAAATATTTGCCCAATACACTGAAAAAAATGTGACAGCAAATGTGATTCCACAAACTGGCGATAAAAAACCTGACGGAGTTCCAAGCTGGTATGTCAAGGTCGTAGTGGATACAGACAAGTATGCTACTGAATCATTCAAAAAGACTTTCTGGGTAACAAACAAGGAAGAAGTAACAATCCCTGTTACAGAGCCAGAAGGCAAAAAAGTAACATTTGGTAAAAATGAATACCAAATAAGCTTTGAAAAATGGGCAGTAACAAGCCCAAAGACAAACACTGATGAGTGGAAAACAGGCAAACCAATCAGAGCTAAATTTACTGTAGATACAGAAATAAAAGCCAAGTACTCATATAAGCTAACCGAAATCAAAGGATATAAGATAGAGGTTGAAGAAACAAAGGCCTTTGAATCATTCAAAGATGGTGAAACTCTTGTTAATAATTTCTTGCCAACAGAAGATGACTTGAAAGGTAAAATTAAAGTTGCTGGCGAAAAATTAGATCCAACTAAGATAGAATTTGGCAAAGGAAATCTTGATAACTGGAACAAGTTTACTAATCTAAAAGACGCCCTATACGATAAGCTAAAAGAAGACGGAAGTCCTGTTGGAGATTCTGGTCCAAAAGAATTAAAGATTAAAGCTAAGCTAAGTCTAGAAGATGGCAGCAAAGTTATAGTAGATGTGCCAATCAAGCTTTATAAGAATATTTATAGGGGACTAAACAACGGTGACAAACCTAATATTGTCAATAACGACGATTATTTAAAAGAGTTTGTAAAGGTAACCCTAGTGCCAACAAATTTGGCAAAAGATAGCCAAGAAAAAGTCTACTATGTAAATCCAAATGCGAAAGTAGCTATTCCTGAAAAGGACCCAACACCAGCAGATAACAAATATACTTTTGTGAAATGGTATTACCTAGATGCTCAAAATGAAAAGGTAGAAATCAAACCTGGAGATAGAAATAACTTTACTAAAGAAACTAAGATATTTGCTTCATATAGTAAGGACATTGGGGTGATTACTCCTCTTGAGCCAACTGTTAATACAATTATCAAAAACATTGGCGATAGCCTATCAGACATTGACTACAAGAAGGCAATCACACCACCAGAAGGAAAGACTGTTGATAGTGTTGTTATCATTGAACAAGATCCAGATAAGAGGGTGAACACAAACAAGGCTGGTTCATTTACTGAAAAAGTAAAAGTTCACTACACAGACGGATCTAGCTATGTGGTTGATGTACCTGTTATAGTAAGCAAAGATTATGTAGAAAAAATCGATGAAAAAACTACAAAACCAACTGGATTTGTGGAAGTAGTTGTTGACTCTACTGATAAGGCAAAACTAGGAGCAAATGATAAGCAAGTAAAAACTTTCTATGTAAATCCTAAGAAGAAAGTAAGCCTACCAGTTGCTAAGCCAAGTGGAGCTAAGGTTAAAGGTAGTGATATAACTTATGAGTTTGAATATTGGAAAGTAGAAGATGGAAGCAAACAATATCAAGATGGTATTTCTGATATCTTTACTGCTGCTAAGACAACTATAAAAGCTAAATTCAAACTAAACCAACAACCTCTAACACCAGCCATTAAAGCAGGTGAAAAGATTATACCAAAGGACTCAGTTCCAAATCCAAGAGATTTCATAAATAATATCTACAAGGATGAGGACCCATCATCAAAGGAAAACTTGCCACCAGGAACAAAGATTGAGTTTGATGGTGATGGACGACCAGATACATCTACTACTGGTGAAACAAAAGCCAAGCTAAAAATCACCTATCCAAATGGCAAGACTACAACTGTGACAGTAAATGTGACAGTGGTTGAAAATATTGTTCCTCAAAAAGAAGGGGAAGATAAACCAAAAGTTCCTGAAAACTATGTTGAGGTAGTTATCGATAGGACAGATAATGCTGTCTTGGTTGATGGAGCAGGAAATAAAATTCCAAAAACAGAAACATATTGGGTAAATCCTGAGAAGGATGTTACAATTACGGTAGAAAACCCAACAGGTAAGGCTATTAATGATAAAGGCGATAAGTATAACTTCAGCCATTGGGATAGGCCACTAAGTGGCAGATTTGTAGTAAAAACTATAATAAAAGCTCAATATGATACGTATATTAAGCCAGAACCTAAGAGAGATGCAAACACTATCGTGACTTATGAGGGTAGTACCCTTACTTATGATGATTACAAGAACAGCATAACTGTACTAACCATTACAAAGAAAAATGAAGCTGGTGGAGAAGAAAAAGAGGAAATCACTCCTGATAAATTTGAAGTTACAGGTGTAGAAGGTGGTCCTACTGCTGAAACAAAAGTTCCAGCTGGCCAGACATCTACTATAGTAAATGCAAAGGTTAAAATAAAGTTAACTGATGGTAGGGAATATGAAGTTAAAGTCCCAGTTAAGATTTACAAAAACTTGATTCCTGTAGATCCAAAGTCTACTGACAAGGTTGATGCACCAGAAGATTATAAGAAAGTCATAGTCGACCCTACAGAAAATGCTGAAAATCCAGAAATTAAAGTATATTATGTAAATCCAAAAGTTAACGTAACAATTCCAGAAATGAATGTTACACCAAAAGATGGAGGATTCTTAAAGGGATGGACTGCTAGTGATGAAGCTGAAAGCCCATTCGGACCAAGGCAGTTCACTAACAACGTGACTACTATAAAAGCATCTTATTATCCAAGTGTTATTAGACAAGTTGATAAGACAACTGAGATTGCTAGGCCAAATACCTATGTGAAGGTAGTAGTAAAACGTGAAGATGATGTTTATAATAAGGAAAGCATCTATTGGGTAAATCCTAAGGCTGATGTCTTCTTACCAGAAACAGACGGGGCTAGCAGAAAAGACTACATGTTTGTTGGATGGAAGTATGAAGAAGGAACTGATAATCAATTGACAGAAGTTCCTGATAAAGACTTTAGCTTCTTTAAAGATGACAAACAAGTAGGCCATACATTTAGCAAAAAAGTGACTGTAATAAGTGCTAAGTATGTTAGATGTGATGTCTGCATAATACCACCAGGCCCAACTCCAGGACCTACTCCAGGTGGAGATGGTGACAACCCAGGAGTTGTTACACCAAATCCTGAAAATCCTGATGGAGGAAATCCAGGCGATAAACCAGGGGACAAACCAGGCGACAAGCCAGAAGATAAGGACAATCCAGACAACAAGGACAATCCGAAAGATAAGGACAATCCAAATAACAAGGATAATCCAAAAGACAAAGGAAAGAATCCAAATCAAAAGGGTGGTAATGAAATAGTTGAAATCCAAGCGAAGATAGACCAGACTGTGAAGACAGTAGGTAATGCTGCAGGCAAGATTGCAGGAAGTGTATCAGCAACTGTTAATAGCGGAGTAGCCGGTACAAAGAAAGCCCTAGCCAAGGTATTAAACCCACACACTGGTATCATAACTAGCTATGAACTCTACCTAGGATTGATGGCAGCATCAAGTGTCGGACTATTCTTTACAAGAGATAAAAAGAATAAGGACGAAGAATAAAATCAAAAGATCGTAAGCAAGAGCTTGCGGTCTTTTTTTGTCGAAAATTTGGAAATGGAAACCTCGTAAACATAACAAGCCCACCGCCATGGTAAGCGCAAACGAGACATCTCATGAACTAAGGGGCCTTCCTTCATGAGATTCCTCACTCCGTTCAGAATGACTGGAGATGATTGACGAAAAATAAATATCTCATGAATGAGGGGGCATGTCTTTGTAGGATTGCCCACTATATATTTAGAATAATAAGCATTTTTTAATGAGAAACCAAGAAATATTTATAAAAAAACCATATTTTTCTAAAAAAACGAGATAAATAACAAAAAAATCAAAAAAACTTTATGAAAAATCTATATTTTCCTAAAAAATGGGTGTATAATAAAAAAATAAAAAATCTATAATGCAAGAAGGATAAAGAATGAAAGTAGCGAAAAGAATTTTGGCATTTGTAACTTCACTAACTATAGTTGCATCAAATATTACACCAGTTTTCGCAGGAAAATTTGAGAGCGAATACAATGATATAAATAAAGACAAGAGGTATCCCCTAGTGGATAAGAGGATTATTAATGATCTTCCTAATGAAGAAATTTATGTTCTAAAAGAAGGGGATACCATCACCAATCCTGACGAGCCTAGTGTATATACATACATGTGGTCTTACAAAAGACCGGTAACTGGAAAACTAACCAATCTCGAGGAAATGGAGCTTGCTAGTCAACCCTATGTAGCAAGTGTTGGGGAAAATGCGAGCGATGAAGAAAAAGCTAAGGTAAATTACAAGGTTAATCCACCAACACTTAAGGGCTACAAAAAGCCAGATGGAGAATATATAGCAAGCTATGACTTCATAAGAAAAAATGCTAGCAAAAAAGAAGGCTTGCTACATAATAGCACAACAGATATAAACTACGAGCCTACTATTAATAACGGTATCAAGGTAAAACACTTATTTCAAAGTTTGAAAGATAGAGACCTATATGAAAACCTTGAAGGTGAAAAAGAAATCATAACCATACAAAAAAATGCATTTGGAGAATTTCCTAAGACGGGACAAAGATTGAAGCTTGATAATCTTTTCAATTTAAAGTTCGGATGGCCAATAGACTATTCTGAAATGGATTTTGTGAAGTTGAAAGAAAAAATTAAGGGATTCGAACCAGAGAGAAATGCCGACAATTTGGAAATAATTGTACCAGAAGCTACAAACAGTCCCTTCGTAATCTACTACAACAGAAAGAGTTTCCAAGTAAAAATAAATACCGATGGGGGAACTTATATCCCTGATATGACCCTCTTTTATGGTCAAACCATCCCATCAGTAACAGAGATACCTAAAAAAGACGGTGCAGTATTCGACCATTGGGTAGCAGATAAGGATATTTGTATAAAAGATAAGAGTGGAGAAATAACAACAATTCCAGCCAAGCGCCCTATTGATATGACAAAATATCAAGAAGGCTTCCAAAATGCTATGCCAGCAGAAGATATCACCTTCAAGGCCATTTATAAGGAAAATGATAAGGCTGAGTATTCGGTGGAATTTTGGGTAGAAAAAGCAGATTATGATGACAAAAATCCAAAGCTTGACCTCAAAGATAAGTATGAATTTGTGGGAAACCGAGTTCTTACAGGTAAAACAGGAACAGTTCCAGATATAGCCAATATATCTATAGACGGAATTGCCTTTCCTGATCTAGACAAGGCTAGGCTAAACAAAATTTATAAGGATAGTGCTGAGTTTGATAAATATTTTAAGTATAACAAGGCCCTAACCGACAGTCAAAATCAAGATGTATCCAATGAAAAGGTGGAAGATGATTCTGGCGAATCGGTCTACAAAAAAGTCTCTAGAACCATAGACGCTACGGGAAATACCAGCTACAAAATCTACTTCGATAGGCAAGTCTACACCCTCTACTTTTCAAAGTTAATTACGGAAAATGATAGTGAAGGTCATTTTTGGCCTATTATTACAAAGGATGGCGAGGTCTATGACTCTAAAAAAGGCAATCCTTATAGCTTCAAGGCTCGTTTTAACCAAAACTTGCAAGGCTTGTGGCCAGATCCAATCGAAAATGTCAAAGGCTACCCTGAAGGTTATCGTAGTTTGGGTTGGGTAGCTTCGACCAAGAATAAAGCATATTCTTATAGGGATACCCCACCCTATAGGCTAACAGCAGATGACTTCCTAGATTCTAGCGATATTAAAGATAAAAAAAAGGGTGGTTACTCAAAGACACTTCCCCTTGGCGATAATGGCGAAAGGCCATTAGGAGAAAGGGAGATGTGCTTTGGTATAGATTCAAGTAATCAAAGCGAACCTTACCAAGTTGAGTTTATAATGGAAACCTACCCTGGTTTTGAAGTAGAAGGCGAAACTGTAGAAAAAATCCGTGACTATCCCCTACAATATAGGAAATTTGATACCCCTATAGCTGATTATGATTTCACTCCGCCTGATATAGAAGGCTTTGAGCCAAAACATAAGAAAACAAGAATAATGTATAAAAAGGATAAGTATGATTTTAATGAGCTAAATGAAGAGGATAGTGATAGGTTAGAGGAATTTAAGACCTACCTAAAATTTATAGGAGCCCCAAGAGAAGATGTAAAAAACTATAAAAACCTCTATGAGAAAAAATATAAGATAAGATTCTTAGGTCAGTTTCCTGAAAAAGTTGAGAATGATCAAGAAGAAGAGAATCAAGAAGAAAATAATGAAGAGAATAATCAAGAGGGCAATCAAGAAGATAAAAACAAGGAAGAAAATAATCAAGAAAAAGAAAATGTTCAACCGATAGAATTTGATGAAAATTCCTATTTGGTATTTGAGTATTTACGCAAGTCCTACACAATAAACTTTAACAATGACCCAAGAAAGGTTAGGGATGATACTTCCTACAAAGATTCAGAAAAAGTGTCAGTGCCTTACCATCATCCACTAAGGTGGCTAGACGGAGTGTACAACTTCGACTATGAAAAGTCTGATGAAGAAAACAAAAAGGCAAGGGAAGAATATGATCAAGAGCATATCATAGACAAAAAAAGGGTTCCCGAAAAGCCTAAATGGGTGCCAGAGTCTTGGAAGTTTTTGGGCTGGTCTTTGAATCCTGAAGGAACTACCCTAGTTAAGGATGGAAATTATACCATGCCTGCCCATAATATAACCCTTTATGCTAAATGGGGATGCGATACCGATAGTAAAGTTACTTTCGATTTAGGTTTGGATGCTGGTGAAACTAGCAAGTACATGATAAAGCCTATGGACCTAAAGAGCAGTAAGTATGAAGTTGGTGATGATGTAAGGACAAGTATTAAGGAAAATAAGAAGTACAAACTTCCAATAGAAGATGAGACTTCGACTTCTGGCAAGCAAGTCTTTATTGTAGAGAATGGATTAGCTATAAAAGCTCCATCCGTTCCTAGAAGACCGGGTTATGATTTTATGGGCTGGGAGCATGTCATATTTAAAAAAGATGATGAAGGAAACAATACTGGCGAAGTTGATGATTCTTTCAAAGAAAAATACGGTCCAGCTCGCCAATATACTTTCGAAAGTGAAATCTATTCGGATGTTTACCTAAAGGCTATTTGGGCAAAAAACAACCTCTATGATGTCAAGATAACAGACCACATATTGGATAAAGACCTAAATGAAGATAAGACCGAAACTAAAATTAATATTTTGGAAAACCAAAGAGAGGGCACTTTTGCTTACTACTTTGCGAAACTTCAAGGCGAAAATCGGACTCTAGTACCTGACAAGGATCTTGAACGAGCACCAGAAAAAGTTAGGGAAGCATTTATACAATATAGGGATAAGATAAAAGAAGAATCTGAAAGTCCGACTGATAGTAGTGATATTACTAATGAGATAAATACCTACTACCAAAACGTCAAGGTCGATAGAGTAGAATGCCCTATGGCTTATAACCAATTGCAATTTTTCTATAAGCCATATCGTAAGAGGGAATATAAGGTAAATTACCTACTCGTAGATAATGATGCTGATCTTAAGGATACAAAAAAATATCCGACTGTCGGCAAACCAAATTCTAATTTGACCAAGCAAATAATAGACCAGGATGAAATATCAAATGGAAATAGGCACTTTGATGCAAGAAACTATAGACTAATCCCAGGTTTTAAACTTGTAAGCAAGCCTCAAACTCAGCTTGTTTTTACGGTAAATGAGGAAAATAACAAACTCCTAAGTATAAATGGAGTAGATGTAGGAGATAATTTAGAGAATGCTCAAGTCAACTTCTACTATAAGGATATTAGGCTTATAAAAGACAAGTACGATAAGCCACCTAAAGGCTATCATAGGATAAGCTTTGTAGCAAAAGACCATGGATCATTCGGCAAGGATGAGAATGGAAAAGAAATCAAGGAAGTTCATTATGATGTTATTGATGGTTTGTATTTCTCAAAAGTTCATGTTCCTACAAATAATGGGAAAAAAGATAAAAATGACGCAGACCTTCTAGCAGATCCAGGTTATCAAATCGGTAGCTGGTCGCAAAAAGATAATCCTGCAAATGGCTTGCTTGATCCTCACACAGTCATTACTAGGGATTACACCTTCGAGATTAGTTTCATAGATAAAAAGTACCCAGAAATAGAGCCTATTAAGGTCTTTGAATCATCAAAAAATGAAAATGGATATATTAATGACTTTAGACCAAAGAAAGCTGATTATGATAAGGCCCTAGCAGAGTTTATTAAGATGGATAATTACAAGTCTTATGAAATACTTGATGATGAGAAGGCGATTTATGAGAAGCTAAAAGAAGATGATGTTTATAATAGTAAAGTCTCCGATCCAGAGCCAATCAAAACAAGTATAAAAGTTAAAATTTCTTTTAAGGATAAGACAAGTAAAGAATTTGATATACCAGTCTTAGTTTATAAAAATATTTACAGGGCCTTGGATGACAAGGGCAAGGTAAATATTCTTAAAAAAGATAAGTTCTTGGAGGGTTTTGTAAAAGTTACAGTTGACCCAACTGATAAGGCTGTTGATAAGCAAACAAAAACTTATTATGTAAATCAAAAAGCTTATGTCAAAATTCCAGAAGCGAATAAACCAGTAGGAATAAAACCTTATATTTTTGAGAAATGGACTGTTATGTCTAATAATAAAGAAACCGACTTTGATATGACTAAGCATCATAAAATTGCTAGCGAAATTGTTATTGTAGCCAAGTATTCTACAAAATCTAAACCAATACCACAAGGAGTAAGCGCAGAAACGGTTGTGACCTATATTGGAAATAATCCAGAGCTTGAGAGCTATAAGCAAGCTATAAAGGCAGGCAAACTTGCTGATAAAAAAGATTTTACAGAAATAGAAGCTTATGAAATAACTAAAGAACCTGATGTAAGCGCAGAAGTTCTAGATCCTGAAACCAAGGTAACAAATAACGAAAACAAAGAAGTGTACAAAAATTATGCAACTGTTAAGGTTATCTATAAGTCTGGGGAAATCTACTATGTTGATATACCTGTTAAGGTATTAGAAAAGGTAAAACCAGTGGATAGTGAAACTGATATACCAAAAGGTTATGAAGATTACCTCTTGGTAACAGTGGACCCTACTGAAAATGCAACAGATCGATCTAAGTCTTATTATAGGGTTAGGAAAAATATTGAAGTTACTATCCCTGTAAATTCTCCAACTGGTAAAGAAGGCTATACTTTTGTTAAATGGGATAAGGATTTGACCTATAGCTTTAATGATAACACTACCATTAAAGCTATTTATAGCCATCAAGTCCCTTGGACACCTATAAAGCCTATTCCAGAAGCAAATGGTGGCGTAATAGAAACCTTTAGGGGTGTTAGACCAAATATAGACGATTATAGGAAGAATGTTAAATATACCATAGAAGTTAATGGAGAAAAAGTTGAGAAGACTCTAGGAGCAAAAGATACATTAGAATTTATCGGAGAAGTCAACCCAGATAATGTTGATGTAAGTACTCTTGGAGATAAGAAAGTACCAGTTAAGATAGCTCTTGAAGATGGAACAAGCGTCCTTACAGACCTTATAGTTAGGGTTGTTGATAAGGTATATCCTGAAAATACCACAGATCCTATTCCTGAAGGTTATGTAAACCTCTATATAATACCAACTGATGATAATCAAGATAAGGCTCAAAGAGCTTATAAGGTTCATCCAAATGTTGATATAAGTATATCAGCAAGTGGAAATCAAAAGGCAGATATCAATTTGCCTGAGATTAGTCCAGTAAGTGGAAAGTCTTTCTTAAGATGGACTATTCAGCAAGGATTAAATACAAATTGGAAGGCATTTGTGGATGGGAATTACCAGTTTAATTCAGAAACTAATTATATAGTAGCGAAATTTGTTGATAATGTTGTCCTAGGAAATCCAGATGAAACTAGACCTGATGTGCCAGCTGACTTTGTAAAAGTCATTGTAAAAAGAGATAAGGATACCTTAAAGCCTAAAAAGACCATCTACTGGGTTAAGAAAGATACAGACGTTATGATTAATGAGGTGGACGAATCAACTGCACAAGACTATGTATTTGATGGCTGGAAGTACCAGGATGGAGATGATGAAAATAATCTTAAGGAAGATGCGAATAAAAACTTTAAATTCTCTGATCAAAGTGGGCAAGTAAGCCACAAATTCGACAAGGCTTTGACAGTAATCACAGCTAAGTACAGTAAATTTGGCGTTGGTCCAAACGTGGGAGGAGGTCCAGTAGGCAAGGGTTCAGATGATGAAAATTCTGGAGGAGATACTTCAGGTGGAGGCACAGACCCAAACCCAGATGGAGACAAACCAAGTGATAACAAAGGTGGAGATGATACACCAAGTGATGACACTGGTACACCAAATCCTAGCGATCCTGATGGAGGAAATCCAGGAGATAAGCCAGTCGACAAACCAGGGGACAAAACAGGTGACAAGCCAGGGGAAAATCCAAAAGACAAAGGAAATAATCCAAGTCAAAAGGGTGGTAATGAAATAGTTGAAATCCAAGCGAAGGTAGACCAAACTGTGAAAACAGTAGGAAATGCTGCAGGCAAAATAGCAGGAAGTGTATCAGCAACTGTAAATAGCGGAGTAGCCGGTACAAAGAAAGCCCTAGCCAAGGTATTAAATCCACGCACAGGAATAATAACAAACTACGAATTCTACCTAGGATTGATGGCAGCATCAAGTGTCGGACTATTCTTTACAAGAGAAAAAAAGAATAAGGACGAAGAATAAAATCAAAAGATCGTAAGCAAGAGCTTGCGGTCTTTTTTTGTCGAAAATTTGGAAATGGAAACCTCGTAAACATAACAAGCCCACCGCCATGTCGAGCGCATGCGAGACATCTTATGAAGAGGGGTCCTGTCTTTGTGAGATTCCTCACTCCGTTCGGAATGACTGGAGATGATTGACGAAAAATAAATATCCCATGAATGAGGGGTCCTATCTTCGTGAGGTTCCTCACTGTGTTCGGAATGACTTGAGAAGATGGATGAAAAATAAATATCCCATGAATGAGAGGTCCTTTTTTATAAGGTCCCTCCTCCGACTTCGTCGTCGTTCGGGACGGAGATGTAATGAAATTTTCTTGACATAGTCCTAAATAGTACTATAATACTTATAAGAGTTAACAAATATTTGTTTATTTATTTTAGAGAAAGAGGGTTTATGAATTATGATCCAATATTCTCTATTTTTTCTTTGCTAAGGTGTGCCAGTGGTATGAGTAGGGAGAGGGCAAAGTTTTATGGTCTAAATGACTTGGAGACTATTATCTTAATCCACATTGGTCTTTTGGAAAATCCAACCCAAAAAAGTATCTCAGAAAAACTTAGGGCTCCTAAACAGACTATCAACAATGTAATCAAGGCCCTTGAAGATGATGGTCTTATTGAGCTAATCCAAGATGAAAGTGACAAGAGGATTAGGATTTTGAGGTTGACTACTAAGGGCAAGAAAAATAGGGATGAAAAGTTAAGGCCGATTATTGAAGCCAATAAAAAAATGTACGAGAGATTGGGCGATGAAAAGGTGAAGGAGATAAGCGATGCTCTTAAGATTTTGATTGATTCAATCAAGGAAGATTTTGAGAAGGAGGATGAATGGAAAGTATAAAAGAATTTTACAAGTCCTTTACCTATATCAAGAGGTATTTGGGAGAATTTAAGAAAAATCGAAATATTTCAAGGATTTATACCAGCCTTGAAACCATCTTAGAGCTTGCTATTCCAGCTATTATGGGCATGACCCTTAATGAAGCTGTCAAGGGTCAAGATTTGGGACTTGCAATCAAGTATGGACTTTTGATGGTTGTTTTATCTTTAATTACTATGTTTTGTGGTATGCAGGCAACTAAGAATGCTGGTATTGCCTCGTCTGGTATGGGTCATAATGCAAGGCTTGCCCAGTTTGAAAATATTCAGAGATTTTCTTTTGAGGACTTGGATTATTTTGGGGTGCCTTCGCTTTTGACAAGGTTGTCGTCTGACACTCAGCAGCTGACTTTTTCAATGTTTGTTTCAACCAGGTTTGTAATTAAGACTGTAGCAATGGCTATAGTGGCCTTTGTTTTGGCTCTTAAGTCTAGCCTAAAATTGTCACTTATATTTTTAGTGGCAGTTCCAGTTTTGTTTGCCCTTCTGATGGGTCTTACTACCTATGCTATTCCTAAATTTAGGAAGGCGAGGTTTCAATATGACAAGCTTAACCTAGTTGTAGAGGAAAATCTTAAAAATATGCGTGTGATCAAGGCATTTTTTAGGAAGAGATATGAGCTTGATAAGTTTGGCATCCAAAACGAAAAGATGTTTGAATACGCAGACGGATCTCAAGGGCCAATGTCTCTTGTCTTTCCCCTTGCCAATGTAGTTTTGTTTGCTACTTTTGTGGGCATTACCTATTTTGGTGGGATTGAAATCATCGAAGGAAGACTACAAGTAGGCGACCTTGTTGCCTTTAATATGTATGCAACAATGCTTTTAGGTGCCTTTATCGGAATGAGCATGGTTCTTACTATGTTCATGTCAGCTTCCCCTGGTATTACAAGGGTTGTGGAAGTGATTAGTAGAGTGCCTTCAATGGATAATGATGAAAAAATTGAAGGTCTTAAATTAGAAGATGGATCAATTGATTTTGACAATGTTTCCTTTAAGTATGAAGAAGATTCGGCTTCCTACCAGCTTGAAAATATAAATCTCCACATCAAAAGTGGGGAGGCTATTGGGATTTTGGGGCCTACAGGATCATCGAAATCAACCCTAGTCCAGCTGATACCAAGGCTTTATGATATAAGCAAAGGGGCACTTAAAGTGGGAGGTCATCCGGTGGAGACCTATGACCTTAAAACTTTGCGTGATGATGTGGCGATTGTCCTTCAAAAAAACACCCTCTTTTCAGGCTCTATCGCCGATAACCTCAGGTGGGGTGATGATGAGGCGGCTATGGAAGAAATAGAGCTTGCAGCCAAGATTTCTCAGGCCGATGACTTTGTAAGAAATCGCCACGATGGCTATGAATCAGTCCTTGGTCAAGGTGGAACAGGTGTGTCTGGTGGCCAAAAACAAAGGCTAACCATTGCCCGTGCCCTTCTTAAAAAACCAAAAATCCTAATTATGGACAATTCCACTTCAGCAGTTGATACTAAGACCGAAACAGCAATCATCGATGGAATTAACAAGTATAACAAGGATTTGACAAAAATAATTATTTCCCAGAGGGTGTCTTCATTCAAGTATGTAGACAGGATTATAGTTATGAACGAAGGAAAAATCGAAGCAGTTGGTTCTCACGACGAGCTTTATGCGACCAACAGAGTTTACAGGGAGACTGTCGATATCCAAGAGCAAGGAGGTGGAGATAATGACTAATGATTACAAGATGAATGACAAATCCTATAGGAGAAAAGTTTCATTTTCGTCTATAGGAAGGCTTTTATCCTATCTTTTTGCTTATAGGTGGCAGATGATTTTGATTGTAGTTTGCGTAATAGTATCAGCTCTCACCCAGATTTGGGGAGTAAATATGCTCCAGCCAATTATTGATTCTTATATCTTAAAATCAGACGTGGCTGGCCTTAAAAGAGCATCGCTTCAAATGGGAGCTATCTACGCCGTTTCCGCCCTTACTTCCTTTATATATTCAAGGCTCATGGTCAGGGTTGGAGAAAGATCAATTAGAAATATCAGGATTGAACTTTTTGACAAAGTCCAAAAGATGCCAATAGGATTTTTTGATACCAACAAGCACGGTGAGATTATGTCAAGGTTTACAAATGATACTGACGTTCTTAGTCAGGCCTTGGCAAATACTGTTCCAACCATAGTTAGGGCAGCAATTATGCTTGTGGGTACAATTCTTGTCATGTTTAAATTAAGTTTTAACCTGACCTTTACAATGCTCATTGGCCTTACAATCTTAATTCCAATTTTATCAAGGATTATCTATAAGTCTTCGACCTCCTTTAGAGAAGGCCAGGGGCATATATCAAGCCTTCAAGGATTTTCTGAAGAAACCCTATCTGGACAAAAAGTTGTAAAAGTTTTTTCAAGAGAAGAAAAAATCCTCGACACTTTTAGAAATAAGACTGAGGAAGTAAGGATTGCTTTTACCCGTGCCAATACCTATGCTGGTAGGATGATGCCATTTTTGCTAAATATGGTAAATATTCTTTATGCTGCTATTACCGTTTACGGGGTCTATATCACTATCAATGGAGATATGACTGTCGGAGTTTTGGCAGCCTTTTTATCAAATATAAGGCAAATTCAAAATCCTATTGTGAATGTTAGCCAACAGGCCAACGCAGTTTTCCAAGCTATGGCAGGGGCTGATAGGATTTTTGAAATAATTGATATGCCAATAGAGAAAGATACAGGTTTTATCGAACTTGTCCACGCTGTGGAAAATGCCGACGGCTCTGTGACAGAGTGTAATGACCTAACAGGTAGCTACGCCTGGATGTGGGATGATGGCGATAGAAAACACTACAAGATGCTCGAAGGCAGACTGGAGTTTAAGCACGTTGACTTTTCCTATGACGGCAAAAATCAAATTCTTAAGGATATTTCATTTTATGCAGAACCAGGAGAAAAGATTGCCTTTGTCGGCTCAACCGGAGCGGGAAAGACAACTATTACCAATGTCATCACTAGGTTTTATGAAATTGATAATGGATCAATTATGGTAGACGGTATTGATATTAGGGATATCAAAAAAGATTCCCTAAGACGTGCCTTTGGTATGGTCCTCCAAGAAGTAAACCTCTTTACAGACACCATTGAGGGCAATATCAAGTATGGTAGGCTAAGGGCAAGCGATGAAGAAGTCAAGGCTGCGGCGAGACTATCTGGTGCAGACTCCTTTATAAAAAGGCTTCCAGAAAAATATGACACCGAAATAAAAGGTGACGGATCCAGCCTATCAGACGGTCAAAACCAGCTAATCTCAATCTCAAGGGCAGCTATCGCAGAGCCTCCGATGCTTATACTTGATGAGGCGACCTCATCTATTGATACGGCCACAGAAAAAGATGTCACAGAAGCAATGGATAAGCTAATGACAGGTTCAACTTCGATAGTTATAGCCCACAGGCTTTCAACCATCCAAAATTCTGACGTAATTATGGTAATGGAAGACGGAAGGATAATAGAACGAGGAAACCATGACAAATTAATAAAAGAAAAGGGAACCTACTGGCAATTATATACCGGTAAGTTGGAACTTGATTAACTCACAGCCTCTCATCCAAATTAGGAATGGGAGGTTTTTGTGTTATAATAATTTTAGGAGATTTTATGTTTAAGATATTTGTGGTTGACGATAGCCAGATAATTTCAGAAAAATTAAAAAATGAACTTGAGAAATGGGGATTTGAAGTTATTCTTGCAGAAGATTTTGAGAGGGTTTTTGACACCTTTAAAGGTGAAAAGCCGGACCTTGTAGTCATGGATATTGGTCTACCTTTTTATGATGGGTATTTTTGGACAAGAAAAATTCGTGATATCTCAAATGTGCCAATAATATTTTTATCCTCAAAGGAAGATACCATGAATAAAATCATGGCCATGGAAATGGGAGCTGATGACTTTGTGAGTAAACCCTTTGAAATAGACCTTCTACTTGCCAAAATAAAGGCGATTTTAAGAAGGGCCTATGATTATAAGGAAAATCTGTCAAGACTTGAAATTAGGGGCCTTATCCTAGATTTAAAGTCCATGACCGTTAGCGTTGGAGAAAACAGTCTAGACCTTTCTAAAAATGAATTTAAAATTTTGGAGACTCTTATGGTAAATAAGGGAAATGTTGTTTCTAGAGAAAAGCTAATGACAAGTCTCTGGTCCACAGATATTTACATCGACGATAATACCCTAACAGTTAATATTTCTAGGCTAAGAAAGTCTTTAGCAGGGCTTGGGATAGGAGATTTTATAAAAACCAAGCAGGGATACGGTTATTATGTTGAAGCTTAAAAATTTTTTGAAGGAAAATAAGGTATCTTTTATTTTCTTTTTTATTATTAGCCTTACTTATTTGTTGGTTTTCATAAGTTTCAACCTAGAAAAATTCCCAATAATTTATGGTTTTTTGATAAGCTTTTTTATTTTTTTAGCCTATTTTCTCTATAAGTATTTTAACCAAACTGAGTCAACCTTTGTAGAAATTTCAAAAAATCCAAGCCAGAGGGAAAAGATAATCTTAGATGAATTAGAGAATATCAATAAAAAATACAAAGACCTATTACTTGCCTATAATGAAATTGAAGGCGACCTTAGGGATTTTTATGGCCTATGGATTCATGAAATAAAAACTCCTATTGCTGAAAACAAGCTGATTTTAGCTGATAATCAGCCAGACCTTGACCTACTTAAGAAAAATAACAAGAGAATTGAAGATTATTTAAACATTCTCCTTGGCTTTATAAGATACAAT
Organism: Anaerococcus lactolyticus ATCC 51172; assembly: GCF_000156575.1. Classification (GTDB taxonomy): domain Bacteria; phylum Bacillota; class Clostridia; order Tissierellales; family Peptoniphilaceae; genus Anaerococcus; species Anaerococcus lactolyticus. The sequence goes on along the minus strand of NZ_GG666044.1, from coordinate 34,316 downwards.
TCAAAAACCAATGACTATATATTTAAGGAAGTAAGAATTGAGCCTATAGTTAAAGAAATTATTAGGGAAAAGTCTTACGATTTTATTTCCAAAAAAATTAGCTTGGGTGTGGGCGACCTTGGATTTATGACTGTGAGTGATGAAAAATGGCTAGGTTTTATTATTGGTCAGCTTTTAAACAATGCTTTGAAATACACTCCAGAAGCTGGCAAGATAAAAGTATATTTTGAGAAAAATTTCCTCATTATAGAGGATAATGGGATTGGAATTAAGACCAGCGACTTACCTAGGATTTTTGAAATGGGTTATACAGGTGAAAATGGCAGGAAACTTGGTTCTTCAACTGGCCTTGGCCTTTATCTTGTAAAATCTATAGGTAAGGATTTAAATTTGGATATAAAAATCGAATCAGAAGAGGGGAAATTTACAAAAATCATGATATCTTTCCCAAAACTTACAAAATTGTAAGAAAAGAAGTCTCTTTGTAAGCTAGGCAAAGGGACTTATTTTTATAAAGCCTTTATAATTATATTATGAGAGGTGAAAATATGTTAGAAATAAAAAACTTAAGAAAAATTTATAAGGAAAATACAGCAAATGCTGTGACTGCCCTAAAGGATGTGAATTTGAAAGTTCAAAACGGAGATTTCCTAGCCATCATGGGCGAGTCTGGATCAGGAAAGACTACACTTTTGAATATCATTTCCCTTATTGATAAGGAAACTAGCGGACAAATTTTACTTGATGACAAGGAAATCCTATCCTTATCTGATAAGGAAAAGTCAGATTTTAGGAGGGATAATTTTGGCTATATTTTCCAAGATTTTAATCTTTTGGATAATTTTGATGTGAGGGAAAATATTCTTTTGCCCCTTGTTTTAAGAGAAGAAAATCCAGAAGATTTTGAAGATAAGCTTATGCCTATTGTTAATAAGCTTGGAATTGCTGAACTCTTAAATAAGTATCCGGCAGAAATATCTGGTGGCCAAAAGCAAAGAGTGGCTGTAGCGAGGGCCTTAATTATAAGGCCAAAAATAATATTAGCAGATGAACCTACAGGCCAACTCGATTCCTCATCTAGCGAAGATTTGCTAAAGTATTTTGAAAAAATAAACGCCGAGAAAAACACAATTCTTATGGTGACCCACTCAAATATTGCAGCTTCTTTTGCTAAAAGAGTCCTTTTTATCAGAGATGGCAAGATTTTCAATGAAATTTATAAGGCAGATGACAGCAGAGATCAGTTTTATAAAAGAATTTCAGACTCACTAAACTTTTTAAGGGCGGCAAAGAATGAAACTCACTAAGCGCCTTGCCCTAGATGGGATTAGAAAAAATAAGGAAGTCTATCTGCCATATATTTTGATTTATGCCTTTATGGTTTTTAGCTTTTCTTCGATTTTACTTTTGATAAATGCAGATTCTTTAAGGCAGTTTTATAGCATGACCAGCCTTAGATTAGTGCTTGAAATTGCTAAATATGTTATGGGAATATTTTCTCTGATATTTTTATACTATTCAGATGGCTATCTTTTAAACAAAAGACTAAAGGAAATATCCCTCTATGCGATTTTGGGCCTTGATAAAAAACATCTATCAAAAATCTTGGCCTTAGAATCTTTGATAATATCAGCTTTGGGATATTTAATTGGTATAATCTCTGCAACAGTTATATATAAATTGCTAGAAACAATTTTTTTGAAGCTTATGCTAATGGAAGGAAATTTCTACCTAAGTTTTGCAAAAGATGCCTATATAATTAGCTTCTTGGTTTTTGCAGGAATTTCCCTACTAATTTTATTGACTAGGATTATAAAAATAAAAAGAAAATCAATCCTAGATTTATTTAAGGAAGAAAAGACCTTTAAAAGGCCTAGGGGTATGGTTTTAAGTGCGTTTGTATCATTAATTCTGCTTGGGTATGGATATTACTTAGCCCAAACTATAAACAATCCTTTAAAGGCCCTTAGCTACTTTTTCTTGGCAGTTGTCCTTGTAATGATAGGAACATTCTTCCTTTTCTCATCACTTTCAATAGTGATTTTAAAATTGATGAAGGCTTCCAAATCTTATTACAAGACTGAAAAATTTATCTCAGTTTCAAGCCTAATTTTTAGATTAAGATCAAATGCCAAGGGCCTTGCTTCAATTACAATCATGTCTACAGCTGCCATTATTTTATTATCATCAGCCATAGCTCTTTATAGGAGTGTTGAAGATGTAGCAAACAGGCAATATCCAAGAGCTGTGGGCCTTGCTTCTGTTGATGAATATTCAATAGACCAGGTTAAAAAAATTATCAAAGAAAATGATTTAGAGGCAAAAAATATTCAAGATTACAAGGCGGTCTTTGCCTTTGAAAAAGATGGCAAAAATTTTAATACAAGCAAAGAATCTTATGTCTTTGACAATGCAAACTCTCTTGACGATAAGGCTATGGGAATACTTGTGGAAGTCAATGATGGATCAATACCAGAAGCTTTGGATTTAAAAGATGGGGAGTTTTTGCTTTATAAAAATCCTAAGTTGGCTGATATTTCAGACCTTGAACTTAACGGCAAAAAATTAAAGAAAAAGGCAGATATTAAAGACTATCCATATAAAAATTCTGGAAAGAATTCGTTATTGTCCTACATGTTTGATTTTTATTATCTAATAGTTAAAAAATTGGATAAAAACCTAAGTATAGATGATAATAAAATAGTTCATGTATATAATTTCGATTTGAACGATGAGGATATGGCGATTTTTAGGGAGAAAACTAAGGATGTCCAAAATGAATTTGGCATAGGCTTTCATGATTATTGTGTCTTAGAAGGCTACAAACTATACGGTGCAATATTTTTCGTAGGAATCTTTCTTGGCTTAATTTTTATGGTTGCAACAGGATTGATAATTTATTATAAGCAAATCCAAGAGGGTTTTGCCGATAGAAATAAATACCAAAGTCTAAGGAAATTAGGAATTGGAGAAGGAAAAATCAAAAAAACTATAGACAAGCAAGTTCTGGTATTTTTCTTCCTACCTTTGATAGTTGCAGGCATCCATGTAGGCTTTGCCTTTAAGATGATTTCAAAAATCTTTGTCATGTTAGGATGCGTAAATGAATCTATAAAGATAACTTCCTTTATAATAGGATTTGTAATGTTTGCCCTTTTGTATCTCATTTATTACAAATTAAGTAGCAGGCAATACTATAAAATAATATCATAAAATTTCGACTCTCTTGAGTCGATTTTTTATTATAATGTTTATTTTTAAGTATTTTCTTGACCAAATAGGGGCTTAGAGTTATATTATATGTATCTTAAGGAGTGTTAATGAAAGAAAAATCGTTATTAAAGAGTTATTTAAAATATTTAATCCCGACCATCACGACCATGACCTTGTTTTCAACCTACACCATGGTGGATGGTATTTTTGTTGGGAGGGGCGTTGGCAGCGAGGGCTTGGCAGCTGTAAATATTTCTATGCCCTTTGTGACCCTTTCCTTTGCCTTTGCAATTTTAATTTCGATTGGGTCTTTAAACCTCATTGCCCACGAAAAGGGTAGGCAAAACAAGGAAGGTGCCGATGAATTTTTTAGTTTAGGCGTTGCTATTTCAGTAATCTTTGCCCTGGGTCTTTCGCTTGTAGGTTTTATTTTTATAAATCCCCTTGTAAGATTTTTGGGCGCAGAAGGCCACATGGTAGAAATGGTAAAGGAATACCTCTCTATTATAATTTTCTTTTTGCCTTTTTATCTTACTTCCTATGTGTTTGAAATTATGGTAAAGGCAGATGGGAGGCCATCCCTTACGACTATTCTTATGCTGATGTCTGCTCTTACAAATGTAGTTCTTGACTATATTTTTATTTTTAAATTTCATTGGGGATTGTGGGGAGCGGCTGTGGCGACAGGTTTGGCCCAGACTATACCTACTATTGGCTATTTGATTTATTTTTTATCGCCTAAGTCTTATTTGAAATTTAGAAAATTTAGGATAAAGGACTTTATGTTTAAGGAAATTTTTTCCTATGGCTTTCCTGCATCTTTATCAGAGCTTTCGACAGGCTTTTGTATTTTGGTTTTTAACCTTGCTATTGGAAGACTCTACGGAGAAGTTGGGCTTGCAGCCTTTTCTGTAATCGCCTATGTCATGACTTTTGTCGTAAACACTATGCTTGCCATAAACCAGTCTAGCCAACCACTTTTGGGTTTTTATTATGGGGCAAAAGAATACGATAAGATACCGATAATTAGAAAATATATGATAAGGTCTGTTGCCGTCCTATCCTTACTGATGGTGGGCGCCATAGAATTTTGGCCGGAATTTTTTATAAATATATTTTTGACTGATGTATCAGCTGATTTCATGATCTTTGCATCAAAGTCGCTCAGGATTTTTGCTATTAGTTTTTTAATCCTAGGCTTTAATATTACAAATGGTGGTTATCTCACATCTGTTGGTAAACCAAGGTTTGATTTTATAATCACCATCCTTAGGGGCTACTTGTTTGTAACTATTTTTGCTTACCTTGTTACAATTTTTATGCCAAAAGAAATGATATGGTATGTTTTAATAGGCTCAGACTTCCTAACCATGGTCATATCTATTTTCTTGATAAAAGAAGAATTAAATGAATTGAAAAAGGCAAGGCAGGTCCACTAGGATTTGGCCTTGCTTTTAGGTTTTGAAAATTTAATCTTTGCTAATAATTGCCAAAAACCAAGGGCGGGTTTTTATATGTTTAGCTTAAATAAAACTTGACAAGTTTGGTCTTCTCGCTTATAATATAAAAGTAAGCTTAAGGGTAAAGAGCTTCCTAGCTTATAAAAAAATTAAAAAACATAAATTTTATCTTTACAAAAATATAAAAAATGTTATAATAAACTTATGCGGATGTGGCTCAGTGGTAGAGCATCGCCTTGCCAAGGCGAGGGTCGCGAGTTCGAATCTCGTCATCCGCTCCATTTTTTATTAAGGCGCCATAGCCAAGTGGTAAGGCAGAGGTCTGCAACACCTTTACCCCCAGTTCAAATCTGGGTGGCGCCTCCAAATTTATCCCCAGCCGGGGATTTTTTTATTGGGAGGATATTTATGTTAGTTATTTCCTACAAGGCAAGCGAAGAGTTTAAAAATTTTCTAAGAGCTAATGACTATTCATTTATACAAACAATAGCAAATCCAAATTTAGACCCTAGGATATGTGATCATCCGGACTTATCTTTGTTTAAACTTGATAATAATACTATTGTTATAGATGAGGGTGTATTTTCTTATTATGAGGAGAAATTGCCTGGTTATAAACTAATAAGGGGAGCAAGGGTAGGCCAGAATTATCCGAAAGATTCCCTTTATAATGTGGTTGGCTTTAAGGATTTTTATATCCACAATGATTTTACAGAAAAAAATATAGAAAATTTTTTTAGGGCTAAGAAGATTTCATTTTTGAAAGTTAACCAAGGCTATAGTAGGTGTTCTATAATACCACTTAAAAATTTTTTAATCACAAGTGATTTTGGAATTTATAAGGTCCTTAAGGATAAGGTAGCAATAGAGCTTGTAGATGAAGATTATGTCTACCTAGACGGCTTTGACAAGGGATTTTTGGGTGGCACTTGTGGTTTAGTAGGTAATAAATTAATTTTCACTGGAGATATAAGCGAGCATAAGGCTTATCAAAAAATAAAAGACATCTGTCAAAGGGAAAACATTGAAATAACTTATCCAAAAACAGCTTTAGTAGACCTTGGTTCTGTTATTGAAATATAGCTTGCCAGATGGGGGCTTTTTTATTGGCTAAAATATCGTATAATGTAGCTAACTAATAAGATATAGGAGCAAGATATGAAGATTGTAAAACCATCAACCATTGCTGGTGTTATGGAACTTTTGCCAGAAGACCAGTTGGCTTTTGATAGGATGAAAAATATTATAGAAGAAACTTTTAAAAAATTTCAATTTTTGCCAATTGATACCCCAGTCATAGAAAAAAATGAAATACTTTTTGCTAAGGGTGGGGGAGAAACTGAAAAACAAATCTATGAAATAGCATCGGAGACTCGTGATATGAGTTTGAGATTTGACCTAACAGTTCCACTCGCTAGGTATGTAGCTGAGCACTTTGCAGACCTAAATTTCCCCTTCAAACGCTATCACATAGCTAAAGTATATAGGGGTGAGAGAAATCAAAAAGGCCGCTACAGAGAATTTTACCAGTGCGACATAGATATTATTGGCCACAATAGCCTCGCTATAGCCAACGATGCTATCCCACCAAGAGTTATTTATGAAATTTTTAATAAGCTTGATACACCAGATGTCACTTTCAAGATTAATAATAGAAAGCTTTTAAATGGATTTTTAAATGCCTTGGATATCACCGATACCACTGATGTTCTTAGACTTATTGATAAAAAAGATAAGATAGGGATGGAAAATACAAAAAATGAGCTTTTGGAATTGGTTGATAACCAAAAAGCCGATAAAATTTTAGCCTTTATCGCATCAGACCTTAAAAATGAAGAACTTTTGGCGAGTTTAGATGATTTTGTGGATAATAACTTATATAGGGAAGGTCTTTGCGAATTAAAAACAGTCTATTCTTACATGATCCACCTTGGTATTCCAGATAAGAATATAAAAATAGACCCATCAATTACTAGGGGTCTTGATTATTATACAGGTACTGTCTACGAAACTTTTGTTAATGGCTATGAAAATATTGGATCTGTTTCTTCGGGTGGTAGGTATGAAAAACTTGCAGAAAATTTCTCTAAGCAAGCCCTACCAGGTGTTGGTATGTCAATAGGCCTTACCCGTTTATTTTACCAACTTAAAGAAATTGGCCTTGTTAATACTAATGAATCAAGACTTACAGATATTTTAATCATTCCAATGAGTGATGAAGAAAATTTCTACGCTATAGATATTTTAAATAAGCTCCACGAAGAAGGCAAGAGAGCTGATATTTACCTTGAAGGAGGTAAACTTAAAAAGAAATTCTCCTATGCTGACAAGGTTGGCGTGAAATATGCCTATATCATAGGTCAAAGTGAGAGGGAAGAAGGAAAAGTAACTATTAGAAATATGCAAACTGGTGAGCAAGAACTCGTAGATTTTGCAAATCTTTAAGGAAATTAAAAGAGCTTAGGTCCTAGGACTTAAGCTCTTTTGTTTTGTTTATAATTTTAAATAGTTTTTTTATTCAGCAGAAACAACTTTTCCTGGGTTTAGGATCATGTTTGGATCGAATACTTTCTTTATGCCTCTCATTAGGTCTGTATTTAGTTGGCCTTCGTATTCTTTTAGGTATTTAAGTTTACCGTGACCTACACCGTGTTCACCTGATAATTGTCCACCAAATTCATAAGCCTTAGCATAGATTTCTTCCATGAATTCATGAACTTGTTTGTTAAATTCATCAAGTTTATCTTCGTCGTTTGATACTGTGTAAATATGAAGGTTACCATCACCAGCGTGACCGAAAGATTGAACGTCAAAGTCATATTTTTCGCCGATTTCATTTACAAAGTTAATGAATGGTGCGATTTTGTTGATTGGAACAACTACGTCACATTCGTCGATGAGTTTGTATTGGCTGTTGATAGCCTCAAGGAAGGAGCTTCTTGCTGCCCAAGCATCTTTGATTGCACTTGGTGTATCAGCAACAAGTACATCTATTGCTCCGTTTTCTACTAATAATTCAGCAGCTTGTTCCATAAGAACATCAATTTCATCTTCATTATCGCCATCAAAGGTGATTAGTAGGTAAGCATTAACGTCTGTACCTTCTATATTCTTAGGGAAAGTTTCCTTACCAATGTATTTTTCAGAAGCAAGAATTATCTTTCTTTCCATAAATTCGATAGCTTGTGGTTTTAGATTAGCTCTGAATAATACTGGAACTGTAGCTATACATTCATCTAATGATTCAAAAGGAACTATAAGAGAGATAGTATGTTTTGCTTGAGGAACTATCTTAAGAGTTAATTCTGTGATGATACCAAGGGTTCCTTCAGAACCTACCATAAGGTCTTTTAGGGAATAACCTGTTGATGTTTTAGAAACAACAGCACCAAATCTTGTGATTTCACCTGTTGGAAGAACAACTTCCATAGCCCTTACGTAATCTCTTGTTGTACCGTATTTAACAGCTCTCATACCGCCTGCGTTTGTTGACACGTTACCACCAAGGGTAGCAAATTTTTCACCTGGATCAGGTGGATACATATATCCTTTAGTTAGGCAATCCTCAGCAAGGTCGTGTAAGTAAACGCCAGGTTGAACTCTAACAACTAGGTTATCAAGATCGTATTCAAGAATTTTGTTCATTCCTTGCATATCGATCATAACTCCACCGTTTATAGCAACGCCAGAACCTACAAGGCCAGAACCAGCACCACGAGCAAGAACTGGAATCTTGTACTCATTACATAGTTTCAGAATTTTTGAAACATCTTCTGTAGATTTAGCTGCAACTAGAACATCTGGTTGGTAAGAACCATAAATTGGCATCTCATCATGAGAAAAGTCTTCGTTAATTTGGTCTGCTGTAAAAACTTTTCCCTCTACACTCTCACTAAGCTTGTTAATGAATTCATCATTAACTTTGTTGTAAACTGTCATATTACCTCCTATAAAATAACATTTTCATTTACTTGTAATTAGATTATAACAAATAAATTAACAAAGTGCAAAAATAATGATTATTGGCAATAAACTTAATTATGTGAAATTGTAAGAAAACGATTGAACAAGGTCTTTTTTTAAGGTATAATCACGTTGAATGCTAGTAGGAGAAGAGGTTTTTGTTTAGTAATATTAATATTAAATATTGATTTTTAGTATTAATTACATTCTTGAAATAAAGAAATTATCTTCTGAAATAGTAGCTGCAAGGTCATTTCAAAAAAGACTTTGATTTTTATTTGACAATTGAGCAATTGATTGTTAAGATAATAACAGTAGGATAATAATTGTTAGGATAATGTATCCAAAGTCAAAATTATAAGGAGAGAAAATGTATAAATTAACTGAAGAACAATTAGAAATGCAAAAAATGTTTAGAGATTTCGCTGAAAAAGAAGTAGCTCCTATAGCTATCGAAATTGACGAAAATCACAGATTCCCAGAAGAAAACGTAGCCAAAATGCAAGAGCTAGGTTTCTTTGGTATTCCATTTGATGAAGAATACGGTGGAATCGGTCTAGATACACTTACATATATTTTATGTGTAGAAGAGCTTTCTAAAGCGTGCGCATCTACAGGTGTTATTGTTTCTGCTCACACATCTCTATGCGCTGACTGCATTAATAAATTTGGTAATGAAGAACAAAAAGAAAAATTCCTTACACCACTTGCTTCAGGTGAAAAACTTGGTGCCTTTGCTCTAACAGAACCAGATGCTGGTACAGATGCTTCAGGTCAAAAAACTGTAGCAGTTAAAGATGGTGATGAATATGTTCTTAATGGTTCAAAAATCTTTATCACAAACGCAGGTCATGCTGATACTTATGTAGTATTTGCAATGACAGATAAATCTCAAGGTACAAAAGGAATTTCTGCATTCATCGTAGAAAAAGGAACTCCTGGCTTTAACTTTGGTGCAAAAGAAGACAAGATGGGTATCAAAGCTTCTTCAACAATGGAATTAGTATTCCAAGATTGTAGAATACCTGCAGCTAACCTATTAGGCGAAGAAGGTAAGGGCTTTAAATATGCTATGCAAACACTTGACGGTGGTAGAATTGGTATAGCTGCTCAAGCACTTGGTATAGCTGAAGGTGCATTAAACAAAGCAATCAAATACGTTAAAGAACGTCAACAATTTGGTAGACCAATTGCTAAATTCCAAAATACACAATTCAAATTAGCTGAAATGGCTATAGATATAGAATCTGCTCGTCACTTAGTTTATAAAGCAGCAACACTAAAAGATGCTGGCGAAAGCTACACAGTTGCAGCAGCAGAAGCTAAACTTAAAGCAGCAAGAGTAGCTATGGATGTTACTACAAAGGCTGTTCAATTATTTGGTGGCTACGGCTATTCAAAAGAATATGAAGTTGAAAGAATGATGAGAGACGCTAAAATAACAGAAATCTACGAAGGTACTTCAGAGGTTATGTTAATGGTAGTTGGCGGTTCACTTTTAAGATAATATCGAAGGGAGATATATATGAATATATTCGTATGTGCTAAACAAGTTCCGGATACAAACGAAATCAAAATTGATCCGGTTACAAACACACTTATTAGAAAGGGCGTTCCAAGTATCCTTAATACTTACGATGCTTTCGCTTTAGAGCAAGCTCTAAGAATCAAAGATAAAGACCCAGAAGTTAAGATTACAGTAATCTCAATGGGACCTCCACAAGCAGATCAAATGCTAAGAGATTGTCTAGCAGTTGGTGCTGACAATGCTTACCTTGTAACTGACAAAAAATTTGGTGGTTCAGATACTCTCGCAACATCTTATATCCTATCAGAAGCTATCAAAAAAGTAGCTGAAACTGAAGGAAATCCTGACATGGTATTCTGTGGCCTACAAGCTATCGACGGTGATACAGCACAAGTAGGACCAGAACTTGCTGAACACTTAGGACTTCCACAAGTAACTTATGCTTATACAGCAGAGTTAAATGAAGAAGGACTTAAAGTTCTTAAAGAAGTTGAAGGTGGAGCTCAAGTCATCCAATCTGTTCTTCCAGCCCTAGTAACATTTACAAAATATGGCGATGAAGAATTAAGATATCCAAAAATCAAAAATAAATTAAAAGCTAAAAAAGCTTCTATTGGACAAATTACTTTTGAAGAACTTAAAGATAGCATAGATGAAACAGCTATAGGTCTAAAAGGTTCACCAACAAGAGTTAATAAATCTTATACTCCAACAGTTGAAAAAGTTGGCGAAATATTCGAAAATATGGAAGCTGGCGAAGCGGCAGATAAGCTTATAGCAGCTTTAGTTGATAAGAAGCTTATTTAAGGAGGGACTATGTCAGAAAATAAAAACCTATGGGTATTAGTTGAAACTAAAGAAGATGGATCAGCAGTTAATGTAGGCCTAGAATTATTAAATCCAGGCAGAAGAATGGCTGATGTTCTTGGTGGAAATTTAGTTGCTGTAATAATCGGAAAAGAAGTATCAAAAGCTAAAGAAGAAGTAAAAGACCACGGTGTTGATGCAATCATCACTTGCGAAGGCGATATTTATAAAGAATATAACACTGATGTATATGCAAATGCAGTATGCAAGCTTGTTGAAAAACACAACCCAAATACTATCCTAATCGGTGCTACTAACCAAGGTAGAGACTTAGGACCAAGAGTATCTTCAAGACTTCACACAGGTCTAACAGCTGACTGTACAGAACTTGATGTTGATGCTGAAACAGGAAATGTTCAATGGACAAGACCTGCCTTTGGTGGTAACTTAATGGCACAAATTCTATGCCCAGATTCAAGACCACAAATGGGTACTGTACGTCCAGGCGTATTCCCTAAAGAAGCTTTTGGTAGAAAAGATAATATAGAAGAAATCGAAGACAATATTGAATATACTGGTGATATCAGAACCAAGATTATTGATTTTATCGCAAGAGATGAAGGTGATGATGTTGATTTAGTTGGTGCAGAATTTATCGTATCAGGTGGACGTGGACTTGGAGATCCAAGTAACTTAAAGCTAGTAGAAGACTTAGCTGAAGCCTTAGGAGCAACTGTAGGTTCATCTCGTCCATTAGTAGATTCTGGATGGATTTCTCACTCTCACCAAGTTGGTCAATCAGGTAAAACTGTTGCACCAAAGGTATATATAGCAGTAGGTATTTCTGGAGCTATCCAACATATAGCTGGTATTAACGCATCAGATACAATTATTGCTATCAACAAGGACCCAGATGCACCTATTTTCGATGTAGCTGACTATGGTATTGTTGGTGACCTATTTGAAATTGTTCCTGCTTTAACAGAAAAGATTAAAGCAAGAAAAGGCTGAGATAAAAAATTAAACCACTATTTATATAAATAGTGGTTTTTCTTTTATACATAGTGGGGGAATAAGCCCATTAGTTGATTGAAAATCGTTTTTTGAAAATTGTTAAAATTTATACAAAAAAGATTGACAAAAAAATATCAACTGTTATAATAGAAGTATAAGACGGATGTTGGTTATAAAGTTAATTGTGACTTTATGCTAATAAAAACTATGTAAACGATTTATTCTAAGGGGGATGGATGACTTACAAAACTGTAAAATATGAAGTTAATGGTCACATTGCAAAGATTACTATCAATAGACCAGAGGCTTTAAACGCACTTAACTCAGAAGTATTAGACGAATTAAACACACTTCTTGATGAAGTAAGAGCTAACAAGGATCTTAGAGTAGCAATACTTACAGGTGAAGGAAGAAGCTTTGTTGCAGGAGCAGACATTAAAGAAATGTCAACTCTTACACCAGTAGAAGCTAAAGAATTTGGTTATAAGGGACTTCACGTATTTAGAAAACTTGAAAGCCTACCAATTCCAGTTATAGCTGCTATCAACGGATTTGCCTTAGGTGGTGGATGTGAAATCGCAATGAGCTGTGATTTTAGAATAGCAAGTGATAAGGCTTTATTTGGTCAACCAGAAGTAGGTCTTGGAATTACTCCAGGTTTTGCTGGTACCCAAAGACTTCAAAGACTTGTAGGTCCTGGATATGCAAAATATTTAATCTATACAGCTAAAAACATCAAAGCTGACAAGGCTTACGAAATTGGCTTAGTTCAAGAAGTCGTAGAAGCTGACAAGCTTGATGAAACAGTACAAAAATTAGCAGAAAAAATCGCTAACAACGCACCAGTTGCAGTTAGAGCTTCAAAAGAAGCTATAAATGTTGGTGGACAAGTAGATATAGATAGCGCAATTAAGGTTGAAGAAAACTTATTTGCCCTAACCTTCTCAACAGAAGATCAAAAATCTGGAATGCAAGCCTTCATAAACAAAGGTCAAGCTGAATTTAAAAATAAATAAAGGAGATAAATTATGAAAATAGGTGTAATCGGATCAGGAATCATGGGTGGCGGTATCGTAGAAACTGCTGCTAAAAGTTATGAAGTTGTAGTTAGAGATATCAAAGATGAATTCTTAGAAAAAGCAAAAGCTAGAATAGAAAAATCTTATGCTAAACAAGTTTCTAAAGAAAGAATGACAGAAGAAGCTAAAGAAGCTGCTCTTAAAAATATTTCTTACACAACAGAAGTTAAAGATTTAGCTGATTGTGACGTAGTTATCGAAGCTGCAACAGAAAATCCAAAACTCAAAAAAGAAATTTTCAAAGAATTAGACGAAGTTGTTAAAGAAGGTGCAATCCTTGCTTCTAACACATCATCTCTTTCAATCACAGACATTGCTGCAGTTACAAAAAGACCAGAAAATGTAATTGGTATGCACTTCTTCAATCCAGTTCCAGTTATGAAACTTGTTGAAGTTATCAGAGGTCTTCACACATCTGATGAAACAAACAAAGCTATTTTTGAACTTGCTGAAAAACTTGGCAAACAACCTATCGAAGTTAAAGAAGGCCCAGGCTTTGTTGTTAATAGACTTCTTATCCCAATGATTAACGAAGCTGTTGGCGTACTTGCTGACGGACTTGCAAGCGTTGAAGATATTGATAAGGGTATGCAACTTGGTGCAAATCACCCAATGGGACCTCTTGCTCTAGGAGATCTTATAGGTCTTGATACATGCTTAGCAATCATGGAAGTTCTTTATACAGAATTTGGTGATAGCAAATATAGACCATGCCCACTATTAAGACAAATGGTAAGAGCTGGAGACCTTGGTAGAAAAACAGGCAAAGGCTTCTACGATTATAGCAAATAAGATAAATAGATTTTAGAGAACATAAAGGAGAAATTATGACAAAAAAAGTAGTTATAGCAAGTGCAGCAAGAACACCAGTTGGTGCTTACGGTGGTGCATTCAAAACAGTTTCAGCAAGAGAATTAGGTGCAGTAGCAGCTAAAGCAGCAATCGAAAGAGCTGGTATCAAACCAGAAGATATAGATGAATCAATCCTTGGTTGTGTACTTCAAGCAGGTAACGGTCAAAATATAGCTAGACAAATCGCTTTAGATGCTGGTATTCCAATAGAAAAACCAGCAATGACCCTAAACATCGTTTGTGGTTCAGGTCTAAGATCAGTTTCCCTAGCAGCTCAAATGATTCTTGCTGGTGACTGCGATGTAGTTTTAGCTGGTGGTACAGAATCAATGTCTAACGCTCCATACCTATTAACAGATGAAAGATGGGGAGCTAGAATGGGTGATAAAAAAGTTGTAGATGAAATGATCAAAGATGGTCTTTGGGATGCATTCAACAACTATCACATGGGTGTTACTGCAGAAAATATAGCTGAAAAATTCGGCCTAACAAGAGAAGAACAAGACGCACTTGCTGCAGATAGCCAACAAAAAGCTGCTAAAGCTAGAGCTGAAGGAAGATTTAAAGACGAAATCGTACCAGTGGAAGTTAAAGGCAGAAAAGGAAAAGTAACAGTTGTTGATACTGATGAGTATATCAAAGAAGGCGTTACAAAAGAAAGTATTTCTGGATTAAAACCAGCTTTCATCAAAGACGGTACAGTTACAGCTGCTAACGCTTCTGGTATCAATGATGGTGCTGCTTGCCTAGTAGTAATGAGCGAAGAAAAAGCTAAAGAACTTGGCGTTAAACCTCTTGCTACAATCGTAAGCTACGCAACAGAAGGTGTTGATCCAAAAATCATGGGTACTGGCCCAATCCCAACAGTTAGAAAAGCTCTAGAAAAAGCAAACCTAACTCTAGAAGATATCGACTTAATCGAAGCTAACGAAGCATTCGCTGCTCAAGCTCTTTCAGTAATCAAAGAACTTGGATTAAACACAGATATCGTAAACGTAAATGGTGGAGCTATTGCAATCGGTCACCCAGTTGGTGCATCAGGTGCAAGAATCCTAACTACACTTCTTTATGAAATGCAAAAGAGAGATTCTAAAAAAGGTATCGCAACACTTTGTATAGGTGGCGGTATGGGTACTGCAGTTATAGTAGAAAGATAAGATAAATTTTAAGGTGTGCAGGTAATTCTTATCTGCATGCCTTTTTTTGTCTATTTAGCAAAAAAATTTAAAATACATAGAATAGATTGATAATAATTTGTAATTATGGGTATATATAAAATATATTAAGAAAACGATACTATAAAGGGGAATATATGGATTTCAAAAAAATGTATGAAGAAAAATTGATCACCGTAAAAGAAGCGGCAGCGATGGTAAAGGACGGCGACTGGGTGGAAATGGGATGGTGTGCTCTAACACCAGTTGACTTTGACAAGGCCTTAGCTGATAGAGTAAATGAATTAAAAGATGTAAAGGTCAGGGGAGGAATCCTTGCTTATAATTCACCTACAGCTTCAGCTGACCCAACAGGAGAACACATTACCTATCATTCTTGGCACTCATCAGGCATAGAAAGAAAGTTAATCAACTCAAAAGACCACAACGCTTTCTTTATTCCAATCAAATATAGTGAGCTACCAAGATATATAAGAGAAAATGCTCCAAAAGCTGCAGTTTCAGTTTTCCAAGTTAGTCCAATGGATAAGCATGGAAACTTCAACTTTGGTGTGTCTGTAAGTCACGCTATGGCATCGTTTGAAACAGCTGATAAGGTAATACTTGAAATAAATGAAAATGTTCCAAGAGCCCTAGGTGGATATGATAACTTTATAAATATCAAAGATGTTGACTATGTTTACCAATCAACAAATTATCCAATGTTAACCCTTCCAAAAGCAAGCTTTGGTGAAGAGGAACTTAAGGCAGCAAGCTACGTAGTAGATATGCTCCGTGATGGAGATACTATTCAAATTGGTATTGGTGGATTACCAAACGCTATAGGATCAGAAATTGCAAAATCAGACCTAAAAGACCTCGGAGTTCACTCAGAAATGTATGTAGACGCCTTTAGGGAAATGGCTCTAGCAGGTAGGATCACAGGACGCAAGAAAAATATAGATGTTGGTCGTCAAACCTATGCCTTTGCAGCAGGTAGCCAAGAACTATATGATTATATAGATGATAACGAAGAACTAATGGCAGCTCCTGTTGACTATGTAAATGATATTGATGTAATAGCATCCCTTGATAACTTTGTATCAATCAATACAGTTTTACAAGTAGACCTTTGGGGACAAATCTCTGCTGAATCTATTGGAACTAAACATATTTCAGGAGCAGGCGGGGCCCTAGACTTTGTTCTTGGTGCTTATAGGTCAAAGGGAGGTAGGTCAATAATCGCCCTTAACTCATCAAGAGTAGACAAGGATGGCAAGAGAATTTCTAACATCGTACCAACTTTCGCACCAGGCACTCAAGCCACAGCTGTAAGAAGCAATACCCACTATATAGCAACTGAACAAGGTATTGTAAACTTCAAGGGTCTAACAACCTGGCAAGCAGCAGAAGCCCTTGTAAGCCTAGCCCACCCAGATAACAGGGATGAGCTCATCAAGGCAGCAGAAGAAATAGGTATTTGGAGAAATACCAACAAGAGAATATAAAAATAAGCCTTAAAGTGGTTTCACTTTAAGGCTTTTCTAATTTTTAGGCAAGTCTTGGGGTCTTTAAATTATTAGTTAAATCATAAATAGGTTCTAAAAATTTACTCGTGTCAGTCTTATTTTCTTTTATAAAATCAAAAAGTTCTAGAGCCCAGACAACCACATATTTATTGAGGTAAAAGGCTTGGATGCCGTTTGCTAAAATTGACCTCCTGCCATTTATAACTATGTCATTGCGCATTTTTGCAAAAAATTTCAGAAGAGTTTTCCTATTTTTATCATCTTCAATCAAAGAATCGACCATAACTACTAGGGATTTAAGGTAGGAATCCTTTATAGGATTAAAATAAAAATCAATGGTGTTATCTTCTCTAAGTCTTATATCTTCAGTAACTATTTGTTTATTTGAATCCTCATAGGCTTTCAAATATTGAATTTTATCAAAATTTTCGAAAAAATTTGGATAAAGCCCATAGGGATATGCTGAATTTTCTATGGTTTTTTTAAGAAACTCTAATTCATAGGAACCATTGTCAAAGGCTGCTATAAAAATTGGCGAGAGAATTACTAAAAGTCGTAACTTTTCATCATCAACATCATTTGTTAGGCTCAATGAAAAAACATCCTCAATTTGACTTTCGCTTTCAGAAATTTTTTTAAAATCATATCCATCGCTTATTTCAAAAGAAGTTTTCTTGCCTTTTTCAAACTTGGTTAAAATCATTTTATCAGATCAGCAAAGGTTGCCTTGGTGGCTTTTTGTAAGTCGGCTGGTTTAATCTTTAAGCTATGACCAACCTTGCCAGCAGATACCTTGATATAATCCATATCTTTGGCTTTTTCGTCGATGAAAACTGGAAAATCTTTTTTTAGAGCAAGGGGAGTTGTGGCTCCTCTTTCGTAGCCAACAGTTTTTCTAAGATCCTTTAAGGCTAGCATTGAAAGGCTCTTCACTCCAATAGCCTTGGCTGCTTTTTTAAAATCTATTTCATCTTCACCATTTATAACAAGGATATAAACATCGCCATCCTTGGATTCAGTAGCAAGGGTCTTAAAAATTGTATGGATGTCAGTGTGTCCTTCATTAGCTAAGTCTACAGCAGAGACAAATTCGTGGTCTAAACCATAATCTACGTGTTCATATTCTATATTTAAAGTATCGAGAAATCTCATTGCATTTGTTTTAATTTCTTTTTTCATAAAATCACCTCAAAAAGATTATACGGCAATAATAAAAAATGTAATATTGGGTATATTAAATTATAAGGAGTGACGATGAGTGAGAAAGTATTTGTAAATTATATTTATGATTCCTGCTATAGCCTTTCTTACGGGGATTATTTTTTGGTTTTTGATTATGCTAAGGGACTTCTTGAGATTCCGGAATCAAAACACATCATATTTTTTGCGACGGATAAGGGAGGGAATTCTTATACAGAAGAGATTTTAAATTTGAGCAAGTTAAAGTCTATAGCTTATATTTTAAATAAAAATGTAAGTAACCTAGCCTACCAAGATAATATTATCTATCTTAATAAGGATGAGCTCGGCATGAAAGATTTGAAAAATCTTTATAAGAAGGAGAATGTTTATCTTTTGGGAGAAAATGATTTTTTAAGGCTTAATTTTGGGATTGATGATTTTCTAGTAAGAACTTTTTCTGTAGATGGAGATAGGCTAGGATTTTTTATAGAAATCGACTCACTTTTAATTTTTTATGGTGGGTCAATGGATTTTAATAAAATATATGGTGATAGGTACCTAGACTTGCTTGATGAGGTAGAAATCGAAAATCCAGATATAATCTTCTTGCCGATAACAGATTTGACAAAAGAATCTCTTTCCTACTTAGAAGAAATTTTAGACGTGGCCAATAGTCAAATTTTCTTTCCTACAAGGATTGGATCTAGGGAAGAAAAGAGTCTGGAATTTAAAAATTATTACAAGTCGAAAGCCACAGATATAAGGGCTATAGATAAGGCGAATGAGACTCTTGAAATAGAATTAAATAGTGATGACTAATCTAGTATTATTAACTAGATAAGGTATAATATGGAAGAATATGATAAGAAAAATTAATGAATTAGAAAATATAAGCTTACCAAGCTGGGATAAGCTACCTGACGAAGGCATTTATAAGGAAGAGTTACTAACCTATCTTAAAGATGTTTTAAAACCACTTTATGTTGTAGATGAGAATGTGATCAGCCCTTCTATGGTAAATAATTATGTCAAACTGGGCTACATAGAGAAACCTAAGAATAAAAAGTATTTTAGACCAGCCATAGCCCAGCTAATAGTAATATCTATTTTTAAGCAGGTGATTACTATAGAAGATGTGGCCAAGGGGATTGATATAGAAATGTCAACTTTTGGTCTACAAGACGTTTACGAAAATTTCGAAAGGATATTTAACCAAGCCAGAAAAGATATTTTAACAAGTGATGAAAACTTAAATATAAATATATCTTACAATTTTTCTGACCACCATGATAAGGTTCTTTCTTATTTATCAATATCCTTATTTACAAAATTATATACCCAATTAGTGATAGATGATCACAAGGAGATGTTATGGAAAAGATAGCTATATTAGTAGATTCAGGAAGCGATTTAAGTCTTGACTACATAGGCAAAGAGGGTTTTTATTATTTGCCCCTATATGTAAACTTAGATGGTAAGTTCCTCAAAGATAGGATTGACATAAGTCCTGAAGATTTTTATGAATGGATAAAAACTAATAACAAATTACCAAAGACATCTATGCCTTCTCCAGGAGACATCAATGAGCTTTTGGAAAAAATTAGAGATGATGGTTATGATAGGGTGATTTGTATAAATATAGGAAGTAAATTTTCTGGCACCTATAATGCTTGCAAGCTTGCAGAAGTTGAAGGGATTGAAGTTTATGCCTTCAATACAGGAAATCTCACCTTGGCCCAAGGATTTTTTGCAACCTATGCTAAAAAATTAATAGATGACGGTTTTGCTTTTGAGGAGATAACAAAAAAACTCGAAGAAAAAATAGAAGATTCCAAGGTATTTTTTACAATTGCTACTTTCAAATACATAGTAGAAGGTGGCAGGGTACCAAAAACTTTTGGCAAGATTGGCGATGCTTTGTCTGTAAAGCCAATTATTAAAACAGTCCCACCAGAAGGTGGATTTGCTATAGAAAAAATCGTCAGAGGAGAAAAGAAAACCCTAAGTCAATTAGAAAAGATAATAAGAAAAAAACTTGAAGGAGTAAAAGACTATTACTTTTTCATATCTGAGGGCGATTACAAAGAAGGCCATGAAAAATTAAAGGAAAGCTTAAAAGATATTATAGAAAATGCTCAAATCTATAGGGAAGGACAAATATCACCAACTCTAGGAGCAAATACTGGACCTGGTCTAGTTGGCGTTGGATTTTTTATCCTAGATTAATTGGATTTTGTATCAGGTAAAAAAATAGCTTAAATAATTTGACAAAATTAGGATAAACTAGTATTATCATACATGTAAACAACAAAGAAGTACCCAAACTCACCTACCGGCATAAGCTTTTAGGTTAATAAGATTTATTTTGATAGATTATTTGTGGGTACTTTGTGCCCGCTTTTTTTATACAATACATTGGAGGTATAACTATAAAAGATTTAAGAATCAACGATGAAATTAGAGCTAGTCAGGTAAGACTAATAGATGAGCAAGGTAACCAAGTTGGTATCACTTCTCTAAAAGAAGCCCAAGATATGGCTGATGATAGAAATCTTGACCTGGTACTTATGAGTCCAAACGCAAAACCACCTGTAACAAGGATAATGGACTATGGTAAGTTCAAATATGATCAAGAGAAAAAGGAAAAAGAGAATAAGAAAAAACAAAAGAATGCTCAATTAAAAGAGACAAGATTTTCTTTAAATATCGAAGATAATGACTTACAAACCAAGGCAAATCAAACTAAAAAATTCTTAAACAACGGGGATAAAGTCAAAGTATCTATAAGATTCCGTGGTAGGGAACTTGGTAGAAAAGAACCTGGCTACGAATTGATGGATAAGTTCAACGGTATGCTAGATGGCTGTGGCAAGATTGAAAAAAAGCCTAAGATGGAAGGCAGATCTCTTGTTATGTTTCTAGAACCAAATGATGAAAAAGGAGAATAAGATGGCAAAAAATAAGATTAAAACTAAAAGAGCAGCTGCTAAGAGATTCAAAGTAACAGGCTCTGGCAAAATCATGAGAAGAAAAGCTTACAAGGGACACTTAACAGCTAAAAAATCACCAAACAGAAAAAGAAGATTAAGAAAACCAGCAGAAGTTTCACAAACTGTATACAAAAACGTTAAGAAACTAATTGGTGCATAGGAGGATATAGATGGCAAGAATTAAAAGAGCAGTTAACGCAAAAAAAAGACATAAAAAAGTATTAAAACAAGCAAAGGGTTATTACGGTTCCAAAAGCCTTCTATTTAGAACAGCTAACCAAGCTGTAATGAAATCTCTATCTTATGCTTATATTGGTAGAAAACATAGAAAAAGAGACTTTAGAAAACTTTGGATTGCAAGAATCAATGCAGCAGCAAGACTTAATGGTACAAGCTACTCAAAACTTATGGGTGGTCTTAAAAAAGCAAACATCGATATCAATAGAAAGATGTTAGCTGAACTTGCAGTAAATAGCCCAGAAGAATTTGCAAAATTAGTAGAAGCAGCTAAAAAAGAAGCTTAATGATAATAGAATCGGTATCAAATCAAAATTTTAAGTTCTTAAACAAGCTTAAAATGAAAAAGTATCGAGATAAAGAAAATTCATTTATTATAGAATCTAAAAAATTAGTAGATGAGGCAATAGCTTCATCTGCTAAGGTGGATTTTATTTTTTTAAAAGAAGGCGTTAGTTATGAAACAAGTCATAAGACTTTAATCTTTTGCGAAAGCCTTTTTACCAAAATATCATCAATGACAAGTCCTGACGGGATTGGGGCTGTCATAAAGAAGAAAGATCCTGTGGAAATTTCATCATCTAAGATTTTGCTCTTGGATGGAACAAATGATCCAGGAAATCTTGGCACTATGATTCGCTCAGCAGAAGCTTTTGGTTTCAAAGATGTGATTTTAATGCCAGGGACAGCCGATGTCTACAATGAGAAAACTCTCAGGGCATCTATGGGATCAATCTTTAGGCTAAATATTTTAAATAAGACCTATGATGATATAAAAAAGCTAAAATCTTGCTACAGAATCCTATCAGCTGATATGGATGGGCTAGATATTAGAAATTATAAGAAAGATTCTAAAATAATTATCGCTATAGGAAATGAGGCAAATGGCCTTAGTCAGGAAATGAGAGAAATCACTGATGAATTTATAAAAATTCCTATGGAAGGCGAAATCGAATCTTTAAATGCAGCCATAGCTGCGAGCATAATTATGAATAGACTTATGTGATGATTCGGAAAGACTTTAATTATTCTTATACAGCAAGAAAGGGATGTTGAGAGCCTTTTAAGTCACGATTAGGGTTATTCACCGATGAACTTTGAGATGAATTAAGTAGTCGATACGTAAACTTTTCGTTAAAGTAATGAGCGGATTTATTTATAAATCAATTAAGGTGGTACCGCAGAGCTATATCTGTCCTTTGTAGAGGACGGATTTTTTTATTTGGAGGAAAAATGGAAGAGAATTTAAAACTGGCCCTAGAAACAGCTAAGAGTGAAATCGAAAAAGCAAATAGCTTAGAGGTCCTAGAAGATCTTAGGATAAAATTTTTAGGTAAAAAGGGAACTATAACCGACCTTAAAAAGTCAATAGCTAACTTACCTAATGAAGAAAAACCTAGCGCAGGAAAACTAATAAACCAAACTAGCAAGGAAATCGAAAGCCTTCTTGCAGATAAAAACGAAAATATTAAAAAAGAACTTCTAAAAGAAAAGATAAAAGAAGAAAAAATAGATGTGACAGCTCATTTTGACAAGTATGATTCAGGTCATCTTGCTGTTATCAACCAAACTATGGAAGAGCTTGAAACAATTTTCCAAAATATGGGCTTTGACGTTGTTGCAGGCCCAGAAGTTGACACAGTTAAATATGTTTTTGATGACCTAAACAGTCCCAAAAACCACCCAGCTAGGTCTACATCTGACACTTTCTATATCAACGATGAAGTTTTATTAAGACCTCACACTTCTAGTATGCAAATTAGGGTGATGAATGAAGGCAAACTTCCAATTAAGATGGTATCTGCCGGAAGAGTTTTTAGAAATGATGAAGTTGACTCAACCCATTCACCAATGTTCCACCAATTAGAGTGCTTAGTTGTGGATGAAAATGTGTCAATTGCAAATCTAAAAGCTACCCTTGAGACCTTTATTAAAGAAATGTTTGGCGATAAGATGAGCTTAAGATATAGACCTCACCACTTCCCATTTACCGAGCCATCCCTAGAAGTGGATGTAACTTGCCCAGTATGTATGGGAGAAGGTTGCCCAGCTTGTGGTAATACTGGCTGGTCTATGGAATTATTAGGTGGTGGTATGGTTCATCCTAATGTCCTTGAAGCTTGTGGAATTGATAGCGAAAAGTACACAGGTTTTGCCTTTGGTCTTGGAGTTGACAGGATTGCTATGGTTAAATATGGCCTTGATGACATCAGACTACTTTACGATAATGACAAGAGATTTATAGAACAGTTTTAGGAGGAAGTATGTTAGTACCTTTAATTTGGCAAAAAGAATATATAGATATAGATAAAGATTTAAAAACTATCACAGATAGGCTTTCTGAAACTGGATCTCACGTAGAAGAAGTTGAAATTCATACTTCCGGCTTAGAGGGCATAGTTGTAGGCCATGTCCTAGAACAAAAAGACCACCCAGATGCTGATAGGCTAAGGGTTTTAACAATTGACGTGGGAAAAGATGCACCAATTACAATAATAACTAATGCAAAAAATACCAAAGAGGGAGATTACCTACCAGTAATCACATCTGGCACCAAGCTAGATAATGGGATGGTAATCGAAGACCACGACTTTTTTGGTATTATATCTCAAGGTATGCTCACTGCTTACTCTGAGCTTGGTTATGATGATTCTGTAATTCCTAAAGAATTAAGAGAAGGAGTAATTGTCCTAGCTGGAGAATTCAAACCAGGTACACCAGCTTCTGAAGTTCTTTTTTCAAATACGCCTGTTATAGAATACGAAATTACTCCAAACAGGTCTGACTGTCTATCTATCATGGGTATGGCAAGAGAAACAGCAGCAAGTTTTGGCGAAAAAATCACCTATCCTAGCCTAGCTTATAAGGATAACGGCGAAGATATAAAAGCCTATGCAAATGGAATTAGTATAGAAAGTGATTCTTGTCTAAGATACACAGCTAGGGTTGTAAAAAATGTAAAAATTGGTAAATCTCCTCAATGGCTACAAAATTGCCTAATGCTTGCAGGAATTAGACCTATAAATAATATAGTAGATATAACAAATTTTGTAATGCTTGAAACTGGTCAACCACTTCATGCCTATGATCTTGACAAGCTAGCTGATAAAAAAATTATAGTTAGAGATGCAAAAGAGGGCGAAGTTATCAAGACCCTTGATGACACAGAAAGAAAACTTACTCCTTCAATGCTAGTTATAGCTGATGGCAAGGAAGCTATTGGTATAGCAGGTATAATGGGAGGTTTTGATTCTGAAATAACAGATGAAACTACAAATATCCTCCTAGAAGCTGCAAGTTTTGATGCTGATAATATTAGAGATACTTCTAAGAAATTAAACCTAAGAAGTGAAGCAAGCTCAAGATTTGAAAAGGGTGTTGCTATTGAAATGGCAGATGTTGCTTCAAAAAGGGTTATGAAACTCATAGAAGATCTAAAGATTGGCGAAATTGTAGGAAACTCTTATGATGAGGGCCAAAAAGAAACCAATAATCCTATCGTTAAGCTTAGAATATCAAGACTTAATATGCTAACAGGTGTAGATTTTACCAAGGAAGAAGCAATCAGAAACCTAGAGCTTTTGGAATTTGAAGTTACGGATATAGACGAAGATACTCTTGAGGTAAAGGCCCCATATTTTAGAAATGACATAGGGATAGAAGCAGACCTAATAGAAGAAGTGGTAAGGCTTTACGGTATGGGTAAGATCGAATCAAAGCCACTTGTATCTTCACTTAAGAAGGGCGAAAGATCTCCATTAAGACTTCTAAAAGATGATCTTAAGGCTAAACTTGTTGGCCAAAAATTCTCTGAACTTGCCACCTACTCTTTCATCTCACCAAGAGAATATGACAGGCTTGGCATTGCTAAAGATTCGAAACTTAGGGACTATATCAGTTTGATAAATCCACTTGGCGAAGATTTCTCTGTAATGAGGACAACTCAAATTGCTAATATGCTTGATGTTATAGCAAAAAATATCAAGTACGGTCAAAAAGACATGAGATTTTTCGAACTAGACAGGACTTTTGAGAAAACAACAGACCAGCTTCCAAAAGAAAATCTCACCCTAACCATGGGACTCTATGGCGATTATTCCTTCTATGATATGAAGGATTTCTTCACAGAAGCAATGAGAAATACAGGTTTTACTGGTTTTTCTTATAAGGCTAATGAAAATCTATACGCCTTCCACGCAGGCAGGTGCGCAGATATCTATTTTGCTGGCGAAAAAATCGGTGTGATAGGTGAGATTTCTTATGAAGTTCGTGAAGAGTATAATATAAACAAGGGAGCAATCATCTTAGAAATTAATTTAAGCAAGATTGCAGAATTTAGAATTACCGATAAAAAATACAAGCAAATTCCGAAATTCCCTGCTATAGAACGTGATTATTCTTTTGTAGCAGATAGGGATTTAGAATCAGCTTTTATTGAAGAAATAATAAAGGCAAAGGCTGGCGACCTCCTTTATAAGATAGAATTATTTGACATCTATACAGGTAAGGGCATAGCTTGCGATCAAAAATCACTTTCTTACAGGGTTTGGTATAGAAAAGCTGATAGGACCCTAAAAGAAGAAGATATCAAGGGAGTAGAAGCTAGTATCCTTGAAGAATTAAAGGCGAAAAACATAGTATTACGTGGATAGGAGATAAAAGTGAGCGAAATTAGACTTGAAGTTAAAATTGACGGTGTGAAATATCCTCTTGTTAGCAAAGAATCAAAAGAGAGTATAGAAAAAATAGCAGCTTATGTTGACGGCAAGATTAAAGATGTGAAATCTGATAAGCTCACTTTTGATAGGCAGCTAATTTTGGCAAGCCTAAATATAGCTGACGAATATTTTAAAGATAAGGAATCTTTCAAAGAATATTGCGAGGAAAACAAAGAAGCTATAGAAGCTTATCCGGCTGTAAAAAATGAGTTAGAAACTTTTAAAAGCGAGTATGGGACTTATAAAGAAGACCTTGAAGATAAGAAGGCAGAGCTTAAGGATTTAAAAATTCTCCTCCAAGAAAAGGATGCAGAGATTTTAAATCTTTCAAAAGCAGAAAATGATGCCAATAAACTAAGGGAAAAAATCAAGGCCCTCCAAAAACAAGTTATGGATCTAACTAAGGAGAATGAAATTTTGAAGGGAAAAATTGATGAATAATCCTGAAATTCTAGCTCCAGTGGGCAATATGGATATGCTTTATGCGGGAATCGCTGCAGGGGCAGATGCTTTTTATCTGGCCCTTGATGATTTCGGCGCTAGAGCCTATGCGGAAAATTTCACCCTCGATAATATTGAGGAAGTCATAGCTTATATCCATTATTTTGATAGGAAAGTTTTTATAACTATGAATACCCTAATCAAAGATTCTGAAATAGACAAGGCTATTTCCTATTTAGAAAGGCTTTACAAGTATGGAGTAGATGGGATTTTGATCCAGGATATGGGTTTTTATTCTATTGTCAAGGACCAAATGCCAGGCCTTGACTTCCACGCTTCCACCCAGATGGCAGTAAGAGATTATCATGGGGCTAAGGCTCTTATGGACTTAGGTTTTAAAAGAATTGTCATCGCACGTGAGACACCAATAGAAGAAATAAGAAAAATAGCCAAATTTCCTTGTGAAAAGGAAGTTTTTGTCCATGGGTCACTTTGCGTTTCTTATTCTGGGGAATGTTTGATGAGTTCCTATTTCGGTGGAAGGTCTGCCAATAGGGGCAGGTGTGCTGGACCTTGTAGGCAAAAATATCAATTGATTAATGATGGGAAAATTTATGGTGATGATTATTACCTAAATATGAAGGACTTAAATGTCATCGATAATCTTGACGAGCTTATAAATCTCGGTATTGACTGCCTAAAAATAGAAGGCAGGATGAAGAGTGCCGAATATGTTTATAACTCAGTTGTAGCCTATAAGAAAAAAGTGAATGCTAATTTTTATGACAGAGAAAAACTCAGAGATATTTCAAATAGGGGCTATACTAAGGGTTTCATTTTCGGTCAAAAAAGAGACTATATTATAAAAGAAGGCGATACTAAACATAGGACTGTTGGGATTGTTGAGTTAATTGACAACAAAAAAGCCTTTAGAGCCAATTCTGACCTTCACAAGGGAGATAATCTTGAAGTTATAACAGACAGGTGCAAGAAGTTGCCTTTAACTTTGACTAAAGATTTCAAAAAAGGTGAGTTAATTTTTTTAGATAAGTATAGGGACGCAAAAATAAATTCTCAAATCCTCATGCTAAACGCAGAAAATATCAAAGATGATTTGGAAAATGGTCTAGCTTCTTATAAATCTTTACCAGTTAACCTTTACTTTGAGGGAAGAATTTGGCAAAAGCCAAGGCTAAAAATAACCTACAAAGATATAGAAGCCTCAGCTTATGACGAAAATCCAATAGAGCCTGCTTTAAAGGTTTCACTTGATGAGCTTAGCATTAGGGATAATCTTGATAGGTTTAAAGATGAAATTTTTAAGCCAGTTGACATTGAAATAAAAATTGATGAGGGGATTTTCCTAAGCAAAAAAACTATAAACAAATTAAGGCGAGATGCTATTAACCTATTGAAAGAAAAAATTGCTGGTAAATACAAAAGAAAACCTGTAAAAATCGTCAAACCAAAGCTTGCTGACCCAAGCGCAAAAAGTTCAGAGAAAAATATTGAACTTATGACTAATAATATCAATCCGGACCTTCTTCGAGGTTTTGATAAGGTCTACATAAAAGACTACGACATAAAATATAGGGGTTTCGATTTGTATTTAAACCTTGATAGTCATATGGATTATGAAATTAAGGACTTGATTGCCTATCTGAAGATCAATGAAATTAAGGGAGTGATTTTTAATAATTATAGGGACTTAGACTTTATAGATGATTTTAAAAATGCTGGTATAAAAATTAGGATTGGCAGGTACTTAAATGTAATGAATTCCTATGCCTTTGATTTTTACTCTACCTTTGCAGAAAAAATCGAGTCTTCAGTTGAAAATACGCTTGAAAATATAAATGAAAATTCGGATAGATACGAAGTTGAAGCCCTAAGTTTCGGAAGGATTGAACTAATGAATATGGTCCATTGTCCTTTTTCAACCATCAAAAATTGTGGGCTTAAGGGATGTGAAACTTGTAAATTTAGGGAAAGTGAATTCGTATCTGTAAATGGAGATAGGATGAAACTTGTTAGAAGAAATTCCTTAACAAAAATTTACCCGGCATATCCAGCTGGCTTTGATGAAAAGCTATTTAATGAGAATGTTTCAAGGTTAGTTTCGGTTTTTTCCGATGAGGACCTAAGGATTTATCAAAAAAAATCTTATAAAGATAAGCTAAATTACGAAAGAGGAGTTATTTAATGCAGGCAAAAAGCCTAGAAGTTTTAGAATACAATAAAATATTAGAAAAGCTTTCAAAAATGGCACGCTCGAGCCTGGTCAAAAAACAAATCTTAGACCTAAAGCCATCCACAGATGTAGGTTATTTGGAAGATGAACTGGAAAAAACAGGGGCCATGGCTAAGGTTATTGCTAGAAATGGCAACATTGATATATTTGGGCTTTATGATTTTAAAGAGATTGTTGGCTATATCAGGAGAAACGGGATTCTCGAGCCTTCCGATCTTTTGAAAATTTTAGGTCTCTTAAGAGTTTCAGAATATTTAAAAGACTATAGCAAAAATATTGACGATTCTTATATTGCAGATCTTTTTGACAGGATTACTACCAATGATTTTCTTAAAGAAGAAATTGATAGGTCGATTTTAAATGAAGAAGATATTGCTGATAATGCCTCAAGGGAACTTTTGGCAATCAGAAGGAGCCTTAGACGTAAGGAAGAAGAAATCAAAAATAAACTTAATTCCTACGTGACTTCTTCAAAATATGAGGATGCCCTCCAAGACAAGGTAGTTTCTGTAAGAGACGGCAGGTATGTTGTGCCGATAAAAACTAACAAGCGCTCAGTGATAAACGGTATTGTCCACGACAAGTCTGCCTCAGGGAATACTTTATTTATCGAACCCTCAGCCATAGTTGAGTTAAACAACCAATACAAGGACTTGGAATTAAAAGAAGATGCCGAGATTAGAAGGATTCTTGATAGGTTATCAAGGCTGGCACAAAAATTTGATGTAGAAATCTTAGAAAACCAAAAAATAATAGCAAGGATTGATTTTCTCCAAGCTAAGGCGAAATTTGGCCTTGAAAATGACTATTCTCTGCCAAAACTCAACCAGCAAAAAATTATTAATATAAAGTCAGCCATCCACCCACTATTGCCAGGTAAGGTTGTGCCAATAGATGTGGCGATTGGAGGCGATTACACAACTTTAATCATCACAGGACCCAACACAGGTGGCAAGACAGTTTCCTTAAAAACTGTAGGACTTATTACCCTTATGGCTCAGACTGCTCTTTTCATACCAGCAGATGAAGGATCTACTGTAAATGTTTTTGATGATGTATTTTTAGACATAGGTGATAAGCAGTCAATTGAAATGAGCCTTTCGACTTTTTCTGCATCTCTAACCAATATCGTTGATATCTTAAACAGGGTGACTAGTAATTCTTTAGTTTTGCTTGATGAAATTGGATCGGGAACTGATCCTATAGAAGGAGCAGCTCTTGCGATTTCAATTCTATCTCATTTGACTGAGAAGGAGGTGATGACCTTTGCTACAACCCATTATAGCGAGCTAAAATATTATGCTATGGAAAATAATAGGGTGATGAATGCATCTGTTGAGTTTAATGTCAACACTCTTTCCCCAACTTACAAGCTAGAGATAGGCACACCTGGTAAGTCAAATGCCTTCGAAATTTCTAAAAGACTCGGTTTGTCAGAAGAAATTTTGAAAAAAGCCAAAGACTTAATTAGTGACGATACTAAAAATTTCAATAAAATCTTAGAGCAAATCGAAGATGACAAGTATCAGATGGAAGCCAAAAATAAGGAAATTGAAGCTTATAGGCGAGAAATCCAGTCTATCAAGGACAAACTAAGGAATAAGTCCAAGGAAATAGATGAGGCTAAAGCGGAAATTATAAAAAAGGCAGAAGAGAGAGCGAATGAAATTCTCGATAAGGCCAACAAGGAAAGCCAAGCTATGCTTAAAGAAGCTAAGAGGTCTAAAAACGCCAACACTCGCGACATTGATAGGTCCTTAAATAAGATTAGGAATAAATTTAAGGATTCTTATATAGAAAGAGAAGAAGACAGGTTTGGGCAAACGAGGGCAAAGGATGCACCAGATGAGTTGAAAGTTGGAGATATGATCATAGTTGCAGGCTTAAATGAAAAGGCAGAAGTAATAGAAGGGCCAGATTCAAAGGGCAACATAAAAGTTCAGATGGGAATCCTTAAGATGGATTCAAATATCAAGAATGTAAAGAAAATTGAAGGCGTGAACCAAACTGAGAAAAACATCAAGAAGGTGTATAGTGTAAAAAAGGCTATGAATATTTCTGCAAGCTTAGATTTAAGAGGGCAAAGATATGACGAAGCCATGAGAAATCTTGATAAATATCTAGACGATGCTATGCTCGCAGGACTTGACCAAGCAAAAATCATCCACGGTAAGGGCACTGGCGCCTTAATTAAGGGTGTAAGTGAAAATTTAAAAACCGATAAGAGAGTTAAATCTTACAGGTTTGGAGATGATGAAGAAGGTGGTTACGGAGTTACCATTGTTAAGTTTTCCTAAGGAGGAAAAATGAAAGATTATAAAGAAATTATTGCTAAAAAATTAGACAGCCAAGGTATAGGTATATCAAGTGAAGATATATACCAGCTTATTGAAATTCCACCTCAAGAAAACATGGGGGATTATTCTTTCCCATGCTTTCAACTAGCAAAAACATTAAGAAAAAATCCAGCTCAAATAGCAGCAGAATTGGCTTCTACTTTGGTCATTGATGATTTTTCTGAAATAAAAAATGTTGGACCTTATATAAACTTTTTCTTAGATAGGAAAAAATTTGAAAATGACGTTATAAACGCAATTATTGACAAAAAAGAAAATTACGGCAAATCCGACATGGGCAAGGGCAAAACTGCCATAGTAGAATTTTCTTCTGTAAATATAGCTAAACCATTCCATATTGGTCACATAAGATCAACCGTAATCGGTGATGCTCTAAGAAATATCCACGAATTTTTAGGTTACAATACAATAGCTACCAACTATATCGGTGACTATGGCACTCAGTTTGGAACCATGATTGCAGCCTACAAACTTTGGGGTGATGATGAGAAATTAAATGCCAATCCAATCAAAGAGCTTTTAAATCTTTATGTAAGATATAATACTGAAGCAAGTGAGAATGAAGAAATGATGGAAGTAGCTCGTAAGGAATTTAAAAATCTAGAGGAAGGCGAAGAAGAAGCAACTAGACTTTGGTCTTGGTTTAAGGAAATTTCCTTCAATGAATTTGACAGGGTTTATAAACTTCTTGATATAGAATTTGATAATTACAAGGGTGAAGCCTATTATTCAAAATATATGCCAGAGATTTTAGAGGAATTAAAAGAAAAAAAACTCCTAGTAGAATCTGATGGGGCACAAATTATAGACCTTGCTCAATTTGACCTACCACCATCAATAATAATAAAATCAAACGGCTCATCTGCCTATATCACAAGAGATATAGCTACAGCCATAAATAGGAAAAAAGAATACAATTTTGACGAAAACCTCTATGTTGTAGCTACCCAACAAAATCTCCACTTCCAACAACTATGGAGAATACTTGAACTAATGGGCTACGACCTCTATAAAGGATGCAAGCACATCTCCTTCGGTATGGTAAGTCTAAAAGACCAAACCCTATCTACAAGGAAGGGCCAGGTAGTATTTCTTGAAGATGTGTTAAATAAGGCAATTGAAAAAACTCGTGAAATCATGGAAAATCGTGAGGACACAGTAGATGATATTGGCGAGGTATCAAGAATAGTTGGTATCGGCGCCGTTAAATTCCAAGAATTATATAACAACAGGATAAAAGACTATGTTTTTGATTGGGATGAAGTCCTAAACTTTGACGGGGAAACAGGCCCTTATGTTCAATACACCTATGCTAGAGCAAAATCTGTCCTAAGAAAAGCAGGGCTAGGTGAAATCAAACCATTGGCAATTGAAAAAATAACCAGTGATGAAGAATTTAGCCTTGTTAAAAAGCTAGCTGGTTTTGAAGATGTAGTTGTAAAGGCTAAAGAAAAATACGAGCCATCCTTAGTTACTAGACACCTAACAGATATAGCAAAGAGTTTTAATAAATTCTACAATTCTTCTAAGATTATGGTAGAAGACGAAAAATTAAAGGAAGAAAGATTAGCTCTTGCCTACGCAACATCAGTAGTAATAAAAACAGGACTAGGACTATTAGGAATAAAAACTGTGGAGAAGATGTAAATGAACAAATTTAAAGACTTCTTAGGTGTATCTAAAATAGCTTTCAAGGAAACTATAAAAAAGATTAACAAGTCTTATATGGTCTTTATCTTCGTCCTCATAAATACAATTTTTGAAAATAATGAATTCAACCTTGGTGTCATCGCTGGCACCATAGGTGGCATTATTAATTATTTTATCGGGGTAATCATATCTTGTTTTGTTGTTCAAAGCTTGGTATCTGTTGTAAAATTCGGAAATACTGGCAAATCTTCTCTTGAAAATTCGGTGGGGAATTTTTTTGGACCAATGATAGAAACCATGTTTTGGGTTTACCTATTAGAGATGTTTACCAACCTACTTTTGGTAAATTTCCCAGTCCAAGCGAGGATTTTTGTTGTTGTTCTTATACAAATTCTTCTATCATCAATATATGAACAAATATATCTAAATGGTAGAAGTGGTGTAAATGCAATCATTGAATCAGTAAACTTTGTAAAAAATAATCCGCTTCACTACGGACTTTATAGTTTGATTTTCATTGGAGTGGAGTTTTATCTAAGTTTGAAATTTGCCATAGGCCAACCAATGGGAAGGGAAAAAATAATAGCTTGTCTAATAATTGCCCTTGTCCATACTGGTTTCATGCTCTTTAGGGGAATCTTATTTAAACATCTAAATAAACATTCCTACAGGCAAAGAAAATTCATGGGGTGGTGCTAATGGGTAGCTTAGATGGTTATTTCATAAAATACACTGATAGGCTTGCTTATATTGAGCTAAGGGAAGATAGTCTGAACGAGGAACTCAAAGGCATATCCCTACCTATATATGTGGAAGATATGAAAGAAGGAATCAAGACAGGTGACTTTAAAAATGAGATAAATTTAGAAATTATTCTAGAAGCCATGCTAATAAACTTAGCAATTGATCCGAACTTTTTATATAGAAAAGAATATGAAAAAGTACTCAAAAAATATTTGAAAAATATAGGTGATTACACAGCAAATAAGTCTGTATACTGCGAAGAAAGTGATAAAACTAAGGCACTCTTACTAGCAAGAGCTGGTTATATTTTAGATTCAGCAAATAAATACAACGCCTATTTATACGCCAGACTACTTTGGCCCTTAGCCTATGAAGATGATGGCCAATATCAAAATGACTTTGTAAAGGAAGCCCTAAGGATACTCCAAGAAATCCTAAAGAATGATGAAAAATTTAAATTATCTTACTACGAACTTGGAAATATATACTCAAACCTAGGCGAATACATCAAAGCAAGGTCTTACTATAACAATGCATTAAGACTGACAGATGATGAAATAGCGAAAAATGATATAAGAAATAAGCTAATATCAATAGATGATAATGCAGAAATTGAACAAGCCCTATATTATATAGGAAAAAGCAATTATAATGAAGCTGTAAGAACCTTAACCAAACTTTTATCAAAAACAAAAAGAGCAGACGCCTATTACTATTTAGGAGTGGCCTATCAAAATCTTGGCAACTATGAAAATTCGATCATGGCATTTGAACAATCTCTTGAATTAAATGCAGACTTTAGAGAACTTTATAATGACTATGCTATAAGCCTATACCTAAATAAAAACGAGTTTGAAGCATTAAAAGTCATAGGAGAGGGACTAAAAAAATATCCTCAAGATCCCAGAATGACCTACAACAAGATACAAATAAATCTGGTAGTAGGAAACACAGAAAAAGCCAAGGAAGACATTGAAGAGCTACTAACCTATGATGACCTAACAGAGGAAATAAAAGAAAACCTAAAAATAATAAAACATCATTACAAACTATAACAAAAGCCCAAAAATGGGCTTTTTTAAATTTTTTAATAAAAAAATTTGACAAAGCAAAAAACAGATGTTATAGTATTGAATGTCGGCAAGAT
>NZ_GG666045.1:316349-430278 GCF_000156575.1 Anaerococcus lactolyticus ATCC 51172 | reverse complement strand
AGGCGGCATTGTCCTTATCGGATTAAAGCTGATTCCGCTTCTTGCAAATGTACTCAAGTAAGAAGAAAAGGAGAAATTAAATGTTTGGGATATTCGACAAGATAGAGGAGTTTTTCAAAGATCTTCTACTGGGCGGTATCCAAGCAAACTTAGAGTCCATGTTTCTTGACATCAACGATAAAGTTGGTGCGATTGCAACGGATGTGGGAAAGACACCGATGGGGTGGAACGGACAGGTTTTTAGTTTTATCAAAAGCATTAACGACTCTGTCATTATCCCCATTGCAGGGCTAATCATAACGGCAGTCCTTTGTATCGAGCTTATCAATATGGTTA
Source organism: Anaerococcus lactolyticus ATCC 51172 (assembly GCF_000156575.1). GTDB lineage: Bacteria > Bacillota > Clostridia > Tissierellales > Peptoniphilaceae > Anaerococcus > Anaerococcus lactolyticus. The sequence continues at coordinate 429,942 of NZ_GG666045.1, read as the reverse complement.
TGCAAAAGAACAATATGCACGATACGGATACCTTTGAATTTTTCAAGTACATCATAAAGATGTGGATTGCCGTATGGTTAGTGTCTCACGCTTTTCAGTTTTCTATGGCAGTCTTTGATGTGGCACAGCATATGGTAAATAAAGCGGCAGGGGTAATTAACACCTCTGCCGTTATCTCTGGAGATCAGATTGTAACGATGGTAGAAGGCTTAAAAGATAAAGGTCTTGGAGAGCTTGTCATGATACTCTTTGAAACCTCGCTCATAAAGGTGGCAATACAGGTCATTTCCATTGTGATTATGCTTGTGGTATACGGCAGAATGTTTGAGATTTATGTTTACTCATCCGTTTCAGCCATTCCTTTTGCCACAATGGGAAACAAAGAGTGGGGACAAATCGGAACAAACTATATCAAAGGCTTATTTGCCATAGGATTACAAGGACTCTTTTTAATGGTTTGTCTTGGAATATACGCAGTATTAGTTAAGACAATACAAATAACAGATATACACACAAGTACCTTTACGATACTTGGATATGCGGTTTTGCTGGGGTTAATGATGCTAAAGAGCGGAACACTGGCCAAAAGCGTATTAAATGCACACTAAAAGAAAGGATAGATATGATGAACAAAAGAAAAACAGTATTGATAGTAGTAGCAGTTGGAACGGGTATTTTGGCGGTGATGGATAGAATCAGGCTTCACAGCAAAGTGAATGACTTGGAAGAAAGAACAAAGGACATCGGTCGCTGCCATAATGATTTTTGTCTAATGCAGGAAAGATATAACAGAAGTACAGATAAACAGATTGCAAGTATTCAGGAAGAAATCGGCTCCGTATATGAGCATATAGAGGAGCTTTCAAAGGATAAAGAAGATGGGAGGTAAGTTATGGCGTATGTACCTATCCCAAAAGACTTAAAGAAGGTAAAAACAAAGGTGGCATTCAACCTGACAAAAAGACAGCTTATCGGTTTTACGATTGCAGGACTGATTGGAATACCAATCTATTTATTTATGCGAAAGGTAGTTCCAAATGATATAGCAGTCATCTTTCTCATTGTGTCCACACTTCCCATATTTTTCATCACTCTTTTTGAAAAGGACGGACTTAGCTTTGAGAAATATTTTAAGTATATTTACCTTCACAAATTTTATCAGCCACAAAAAAGAGTGAGGAAGGAGGTTTACCTTGAAAGACAAAAGAAAGATTCAGCAGCTAAAGTTAGAACAAAACCAAAAGAAGTTAAGAAGTCAAAAACAGGACTTAAAGCAAAATAAGGAAAAGTCTAAAAAAGATAGGGGCGGATTACTTGACCTTATCTTTAGGAAAGAGCCGAAAAGATACACAGTTGAAGATACCATTCCTTACCTTAGACTTTTAAAAAGCGGGATATGTCAGATTGATGAAAAGCATTTTAATAAGAGTATCGCCTTTGAGGATATAAACTATCAGCTTGCCTTAGAAGAAGATAGGGATTTGATTTTTAATCAGTTTGCAAACTTTCTTAATTCCTTTGATCCAAGTATCAGCATAGAGTTTTCATATATCAATCAGCTTGGTAGAAACGAAGAAATGAAATCAGCCATACAAATACCGGATAAAAAGGACGGGTTTGACGATATACGCCTTGAGTTTCGAGAAATGCTCAAAAGTCAGATTGTAAAGGGAAATAACGGACTGAAAAAATCAAAGTATGTAACCTTTACGGTGGAAGCGGATAATTTAGAGCAGGCTACTTCAAAACTGGAAAGACTGGAGATAGATATATTATCGAGTCTTAAAAGTATGGGAGTAAGAGCAGAAAGCCTGAACGGAGAAGAAAGACTCAAGATTCTTCACGATATATTAAATCCCAATAAGACCTTTGAGTTTTCATACAAAAATCTGAGGAAAAGGGAAAGCACTAAAACATACATTGTACCTGATGAATTTAACTTCACGCCTTCAAGGTACTTTAAGTTTGGAAAATTTATCGGGGCAGTAAGTCATTTTCAAATTCTTGCAAGTGAGCTTTCAGACCGTATGCTTGCCGAGTTTTTGGATATTGATGATAACATCAATATTTCATTTCATATTAAGGCAATCGACCAATCGGAGGCTATTAAAATGGTAAAGAGAAAAAATACCGATATTGACAAGATGAAGATTGAGGAAAACAAAAAGGCTGTAAGGTCGGGATATGATATGGACATTCTTCCAAGTGATTTAATTACCTATGGAGAAGATGTAAAAAGCCTTTTAAAAGACCTCCAGACAAGAGATGAGCGTATGTTTGTCGTAACCATTATCTTTATGAACTTTGCAAGGACAATTCAAAAGCTGGATAATACCATTTCTCAAATCAGCTCCATTGCCAATAAGCATAATTGCAAGTTAAAAAGACTTGATCACTCACAGGAGCAGGGCTTAATCAGTGTACTTCCACTTGGGGTAAATAAGATTGAAATTGACAGAGGACTAACCTCATCATCTACGGCAGTATTTATGCCTTTTACTACAGAGGAGCTATTTATCAATTCAAGTAACAGTCTTTATTACGGACTAAATGCCTTAAGCCATAACCTGATTATGGCAGATAGGAAAAAACTCAAAAATCCAAACGGTCTAATCCTCGGAACTCCTGGAAGTGGTAAATCCTTTAGTGCTAAAAGAGAAATGGCAAATGCAATTTTAGTAACAGACGATGATGTGATTATCTGCGATCCGGAAGGAGAGTATGGAAACCTTGTAAGACAATTTAATGGAGAAGTCATTAAAGTCAGCAGTAAGTCCAAAGATTACCTGAATCCCCTTGATATAAATATGAACTATGGCGATGGGGATGCGCCACTGAAAGACAAAGCAAACTTCATTATGAGTATGCTGGAGCTTGTAGTAGGCGGTAGTGGTCTTACGGCAGAAGAAAAGTCCGTTATAGACAGGTGCTTACCTAAGATTTACGAAAGGTATTTTGAAAATCCAGAACCTTGTAATATGCCTATACTTCAAGACCTATACGATATGTTAAAAGGACAGGAAGAAAAGGTCGGTAAAAAGCTGGCAACGGAGATGGAAATCTATGTATCAGGTTCCCTTAATGTTTTTAATCACAGGTCAAATGTGGACTTAAATAAGAAGCTCCTTTGTTTTGATATTAAAGAGCTTGGAAGTCAGCTAAAGAAAATCGGTATGCTTGTTATACAGGATCAGGTGTGGAATAAGGTATCGCAAAATAGGGGAAATAAGGCTACAAGGTACTATATCGACGAGTTTCACTTATTGTTAAAAGACGAGCAGACAGCTTCCTATTCCGTAGAGATTTGGAAAAGATTTCGTAAGTGGGGAGGAATTCCGACAGGAATTACACAGAATGTCAAAGACCTACTGATGAGTAAGGAAATTGAAAATATCTTTGATAATACGGACTTTGTTTTAATGCTTAATCAAGCTTCAGGCGATAGAGAAATTTTAGCAAGGAAACTTAAAATCTCACAGCCACAGCTAAAATATGTAACTAATTCCAATGCAGGAGAAGGACTTTTGTTCTTTGGAAATACCATTGTACCTTTCCTTGATAAGTTTCCGAAAGATACTATTCTTTATCAGAAGATGACAACCAAGCCTGAAGAAGTGAGGTAGGCTTATGGGAAAGAAACTGAAAAAGGACTTTAAGGAAAGGCAAAGGGCAAGGATTGAAAAGGAAAGGCTGCAAAGTAATAGCAGCATAGGGCCTGAAGAAAATAAACTAAAGCATAATGATGATTACAGAGGGAAAATTGTCCATGACAAAGACAGATTTCAAGATAAGGTTCATGAAAAGGTCAGTAAGAGAAGTGCAGAAACTGAATTAAACGGAAAAACTTCTAAAAGAAATGCAAGGTATAGAGCTTCCGATAAGGATAGCGTAGCTTCTGTAGCTGAAACAGAAGGTGTAAGTCAAAAAGAAATTGGAAAAGCAGATTATATTACTGAGGTTAAGGATGGAAAAATCTATGATCCTTTAGGAAAAGACCTTGATAATGACGGAATCATAGATAGATATGACAATGACTTTAGGGACAGCGACTATTTTGAGTCAACCTATGATGTAGAGGACAACCTTCATCGTAAAGCAGAAGATACAAAAGGCTTTTCAAAAAGCCAAAAGGCTCAAAAGAAAAAATATAAGAGAAAAAACTATTCCGATAAGCTCTATACCAGAAAAAAGGACAAAGAATCCAAAGAGGAAAAGGCTGACAATAAAAAAAGCGGAAAAGAAGCCATTCTTGATAGAGAAAAGAAAAACAGGCTTTCTAAAGAACAGGAAAGAACTTTTAGGGATAAGGCTTCTAAAGTGTCCGCTTTATCAGGACTTGCTAAAGGAAGTGAAACCGTAAGAGATTATTTATCTCATGGAAGTGATGAAAATCAAGGGGTAGAGGCAGGAGAAAAAACAGCCGACACAAGCTCAAAACTCATTCATGGCATTAAGAACTATTCAGATAAGAAAAGAGCAAAAAAAGGATATGACCTTACGAATAAGGACTATAAAATCAGAAAGCGAAAATCCAAACTTGAATTTCGAGATGCCAAAGAGGAGCTAAAAAAGACACAGGAGTATCAAAAAGCAAATAACTTTAAGCGATTTCAGAAGCGAAAGCAGATGAAAGATTCCATTAAAAGGCAGAATAAGTCAAGGCTTAGAGATCGCATTAAGGAAGGGCTTATAGGAAGTCTTAAAAGTTCAAAGGAAGTTATATTAAGAAAAGCGAAGGGACTTATGATTATTTTCATAGGTCTTATTATTTTGGGAACTTTCTTTATCAACTTTGCAGGAACGGGAATGACAGGCTTTATGAACTCCACAAGTTCTGTTCTTACAACAAGCTATTTGTCAAAGCCAAATGTCCTAAATGAAATCAATCAGAATTTTTCCGCTATGGAAAGTGAGCTTCAAAACGAGGTTGATCATGTCAAAGAAAATTATCCCGGATATGACGAGTACATCCTAAATAACACAGAGTACATCGGTCATAATGTCCATGAGCTTTTATCCTACATTACATCAAGGTGTGGGGAAGTAAAGAATGTATCAGAAGTAAGTTCTGTATTAAATGAGCTTTTTAAGTCCATGTATGACCTTGAGTATAAGGAAGAAGTGGAAATCAGATACAGGACAGTTACAGATACCTATACCGATGAAGATGGAAACGAATATACCGAAAGCCATGAAGAACCTTATGAGTATAAAAAGCTCATTGTAACGCTGTATAAAAAAGAGATGGACAGCATTATCCGAAAGATATTTGCTGATTATCCCGATAACTTAAAGCACTATGAAGCCTTATTCCTTGCGCAAGGAAATATGGGAGAAGCCTTTGGCAATAGCGACCTTATTGCTTCCAATGGAGGTATCGGAGGCGGAAAAGAGTATGAGGCTTCTACGGAAGTTCAAAAGAAGATTGTCAATGCTGCCTACATTACGCCATCTCCGGGTGCAGGCTGGTGTGCTATGTGGGTATCGCAGGTCTATCAAAATGCAGGACTTGGATATATCGGAGGAAATGCTTGTGATATGTACCGAAACTACACCTTTACATCAGATAAATCAAAACTCAAGGTAGGAATGCTTGTTGCAGTTGAAAGCAGTAGTAGCGGAAGCAGTGCAGGACTTACCTATGGTCATGTAGGCATTTATATAGGCGATGGCAAGGTAATAGATAATATCGGGAGAATCAGAGTAACTACCTTAGATGATTGGATAGCATCTTTTTGTCAGCATCATCCCGTAGGTTTCGGCTTTCCGCCAAATGTAAACAGATAAGGAGGACACAATTTGAAAAAAGAACTGACAGCAGTAAAAAACAGAATAAAGAAGTTAAGGGATAAAAAGGCTCTGATTGATGAAGAATTGGAGCCTTTATTCATTCGTGAGGAAGAACTTGAAAACGAAGAAATTATTGCCATTTGCAGAAAGAACAACATTACAATTTCTGATCTGATGGCAAAAGTAAACAGAGAAAAAGCAGAAGTGAAAAAGGAGAAAACAAATGAAAACCAGTTTGAAAAATAAAAGAATTACAGCCATTGTTGTAGCTTTTACCCTGTTAATGGGTGGAGTTTTAGGGGTGTTAAAAGTTGGTGCAAAGACAGTGTTTGCGTCAAATGAACCGCCTGAAAAATATGAAACATATTATGAACTGAAATTTGAGGATCATACTTCAGATGACACCTTTAGAGGATTTTATTATGTCGGAAAAGAAAATAAAGAAGGTCAGCCATTGAACTTTAAGTTTTCCTTATCAAAATCCTTTGAAGAAAAGGGCGGTGTGGTTGTCGATAAGTATAATGAAACCTTTACCAATGAGAACATGGACAAAGAAAATCAGTTAGATGATCTAATATATATGACAAAGAAAACTTATCCTTATTATCGAATTCATAATGTAGGGACAGGTGCTTTTACAAGTATCGTTTCTCCAAGAGATAAAGATAATTACTATATTGGAGATATTACAGAAAATGCAGAAGAACGAACTGTAAAAGGAAAGAAAGCAAATGTCATTGTCTATACCTGCCCTGTCTTACAGATAAATAGAAAAATCGAGAAAGTAACAGTTGACTATGAGGGAGAGCTTAAAGAGGAAACAAAGAACTCTATTATTGGCAGAGTAAAGGAAGCAAATCCCAATATCAATAATGTAAAAGAAATTAAGATTGTTAAGGACAAGCTGATTATTGAAACATGGAATAGATTTCATACCGGCGTCCCATACCTTGAATTACCTTTAGAGGATTTATATAAGAGGGTAGCGAATGCGTCAGCTCAAACAGATAATAAGGATACTAAGAATCAGGAAAGTCAGACAAAAAGTAAAGTAAAGGTCAAATATAAATATCAGGATGGAAAGGTATATAAGGAGTATTCAGCTTTCTTTGACAAAAATCAGATGATTGATGCGTCTGACCTTGAAATGCTTCCTGATAATATGAGTTTTAATGACGATTTTGTAAGCTACACAGTAAAAGGTGATGGAAGCGATAGTATTATCCGAATTGTAAAGAAGTTAGAAAGTAATGCTCAGACGCAGACGGAAAAGCCAAAAACAGAAGATAAGGGAACTCAAACAGAGCTTAGCAAAGATGATATTTCCAAAATGGAAAAGGAATCTAAGGAACTTCAGGAAAAACTTGATAAGCTAAGTCAGGAGATTAAGGACAAGGATAAATTAAGCGACAAGCAAAAGGAGAAAATCAAAGACCTTGAGGAAAAAATAGATAAGCTGAAGGAAAAACTTGAGAAGGGCAAAGACGATAAGGATTTATCGGCGGATATGAAAAAGGAGATAGAGAAGCTAACTGAGAAAATTAAGGAGCTTGAGAAAAAGACGAATGAGGTTGGCAAGGCTACAGTTACGCATAATCCTACTGTAACACCAATCAGCCCTATCTCTGGAATGAAAACAGGAACAGGAAACTTTCCTCAAACATCTGTAAGTGATACGGGTAAAGGCTCATCATCACAGGATAATACAGGAAAGATTACAAAGGACACCAATGTTGGCAAGACCGATGGAAAAGAAAAAGAAGTTCGTTATCCCAATAAGCTGACACCGAAACAACCTGCCAATAACAGCAGTCAGGATTCCTCTATGGATGGTTCAAGTAAGAATGTAAATACCAATAAAGGAGTTGCTTCTGCTCCATCAAAGGCACGAGGAACTGTTACGGAAAATAAGGATAATGCGAACAAGGATTATCCGATTCATCATGGAGATAGCAGTGATAAGAAAGAAACGGACATGTATTCAGCGGACGCAAGACAGTTTGTTACCTTTACTACTAAGAATGGCAAGACTTTCCATCTAATCATCAATCACGATGAGGATAGCGAGAATGTCATGCTCCTAACAGAAGTATCAGAAGATGATCTTCTCAATATGGTTGAAAAGAAAGAAGCTCCGAAACAGGAAATTAAAAAGGAAGAACCTGAAAAAGAAGAACCTAAGCCAGTAAAAAAGGAAGAAAGCAGCAATATGGGAACCTACTTAATTCTCATTCTTGTAGTAGCAGGAGCATTAGGTGCAGGATATTATTTTAAGGTCGTTAAGAAAAAGGAAGATAAGGAGCTTGAAGGCTTTGAGGAGGAAGATGATGATTTCTTTTCAGAGGCAGAAGAAAGTGAAAATGAAACAGATGAAACAGAAACAGAAGATAAAGAAGATGATGAGTTAGAGTAGATTTGCACCTAAAACTATACAATATTTGGGGCAAAATACAGGGCGAGAGAGTAAAATCTTTCGCCCTCTTATTTTGAAAAACAGGAGGATAAATATATATGAAACTTGTAATTGCTGAAAAGCCAAGTGTTGCAATCTCTATTGCAAAAGTGATTGGAGCTACAAAAAAGAAAGACGGATACTATGAGGGAAATGGATACAAGGTAAGCTGGTGTGTGGGACACTTAATTCAGATGGCAAATCCTGATAGTTATGATGAAAAGTACGCAAAGTGGAATATGGCGGATTTACCGATTATCCCAAAAGAATATAAGTATGAGATTGCAAAGTCCACAAAGAAACAATTTACGATTCTTAAAAAGCTGATGAACGATAAGGACATAGACATCGTGATAAATGCTTGCGATGCAGGGCGTGAGGGAGAAGCAATCTTCAGGCTCGTCTACAATCAGGCAAATTGTAAAAAGAAGATGAAACGCCTTTGGATTTCATCAATGGAAGATAGTGCCATAAAGGAGGGCTTTGATAACCTAAAAGATGGAAGTTCTTACGATAATCTTTTTGAGTCTGCACAAGCAAGAGCAATAGCAGATTGGATTGTGGGAATGAATTTAAGCAGACTGTATTCGTGTCTATACAAGCAAAATTACAGTGTGGGCAGAGTGCAGACACCTACCCTTGCCATGATTGTAAATAGAGATGATGAGATAGCAAATTTCAAGAAAGAAAAATATTATACAGTGGAATTAAGTCTTAATGACTTTACACTATCAACAGATAGAATTGATGATGAGGTTACTGCTGAACAGCTCTTAAATTTAGTAGGTGATAAGATAGAAATTACCGATGTTATTCAAAAGGAAAAGATAACAAAGCCTGATTTGCCTTTTGACCTTACAACACTTCAAAGAGAGTGCAATAAGTATTTTGGATACTCAGCTAAGCAGACACTTGATTATGCTCAAAGTCTTTACGAAAAGAAACTGATTACCTATCCAAGAACAGACAGCAGATTCCTTACTGAAGATATGATTGTAAGTACGGTTAATAACATTTTAGGAAAGAATGATTTTGACACAGGGCGTATCAAGACGGTATTTAACTCTAAAAAGGTTACAGATCATCATGCGATTATACCGACAGAAAGCAGTATGAATGAGGACTTAACTTCTCTTCCGGAAAGTGAATTGAAGGTATATGAACTTATTTTAAATAAGCTACATGCAAGTGTAGGCTATCCTTTAATTGAGAATGCAATGAAGATTGTGGCTGAATTTGATAGCTTTACTTTTACAAGCTCAGGCAAGACAATTAAAGATGAAGGTTTTACAAAATATCTTAAAGAATATAAGTCTAAGAAAAATGAAGATATGGCACTTCCTGATGTGAACATTGGTGATGTATTGAGCATTGAAAACAAGGAAATAAAAGAAAAGTACACTCAACCGGCTAAGCATTTTACGGAAGATCTTCTCCTAAAGGCGATGGAGCTTGCAGGAAATGACGCATTGGAAAAAGGAGTAGAGGTTGAGCGAAAAGGACTTGGAACACCTGCAACAAGAGCAGGGATTATTGAAAATCTGATTTTCAAGGGATTTGTAGAAAGAGATAAAAAGAACCTTATTGCTACACATAAGGGAATCAGCCTTGTAACGATTGTAGCTGATACTTTTAAATCAGCAGAAACAACAGCAAAGTGGGAAATGGAGTTATCGGATATTGCACAGGGAAAATCATCAAAGAAAAATTTTTTAGAGGCAATTGAAACTGAGATAAAAGAAGTGGTTTCAACTTATATCAAGTAAGATGGCACTAATTTCAAGGTGGAAAAAATGCCCTAAAAATGCTATAATCTTTTGTAGGAAAAGTAGGGCGAAAGGAAACGGGTATGAAAGATACATTTATGGATACTGCAAAAGTTATGTCAAAAGGGCAGGTTACTATTCCGAAAAGGATAAGAGAACTTTTGGACTTACAAAATGGAGATTATGTTACTTTTGTAGTTAATAACGATAAAGTGCAAATTCAAAACTCCAAAATTTTTATTGAAGAAAACATTGATAAATAAAGGTGGTGAAATAACAAAGATGACGATAGATGAAATAAAAAAGTTAATTCAAAACGGAGAAAAGATAGATGTTGAATTTAAAGAATCAAGGAATGCTTTAACCAAAGATGTCTTTGATACAGTATGCTCTTTCAACAATAGAAATGGAGGACATATTTTACTTGGTGTAAATGATAAAAGAGATATTGTTGGTGTTAGTGAAGATAAAGTGGATAAGGTTATTAAAGAATTTACAACATCTATCAACAATTCGCAGAAGATGTACCCACCACTTTATTTATTACCGGAAGTCTTTGAAATTGACAGTAAAAAAGTCATTTATATCCGAGTGCCTGAAGGTTATCAGGTATGCAGGCATAATGGAAGAATATGGGACAGGTCTTATGAAGGAGACATCAATATCACAGACCATGCAGAACTTGTCTATAAGTTATATGCAAGAAAACAAGGAAGTTATTTTGTAAATAAGGTATATCCAAATCTTGATATTGATTTTCTTGATGCCTCTGTTATCGCTAAAGCCAAGAGAATGGCAGTTGCAAGAAATAAAAATCATGTTTGGGAAAATATGAGCGATGAGGAGCTATTACGAAGTGCAAATCTCATTCTGACAGATCCTGAAACAAAGCTTGAAGGCATTACATTAGCAGCGATTTTGCTATTTGGAAAAGACAACTCTATTATGTCTGTTCTTCCACAGCATAAAACTGATGCAATATTTAGAGTTGAAAATAAGGACAGATATGATGATAGAGATGTGGTAATTACAAATCTGATTGATAGCTATGACAGGCTTATAGCGTTTGGACAAAAGCATTTGAATGATTTATTTGTCTTAGATGGAATTGTAAATGTGAATGCAAGAGATAGGATACTTAGAGAAATTGTTTCTAATACTTTAGCTCACAGAGATTATTCAAGTGGTTTCCCAGCCAAAATGATTATTGATGATGAGAAGATTACCATTGAAAACAGTAACTTGGCTCATGGAATAGGAGCATTAGATTTACAAAAGTTTGAGCCTTTCCCTAAAAATCCGGCTATTTCAAAAGTGTTTAGAGAAATAGGACTTGCGGATGAGCTTGGTTCCGGCATGAGAAACACCTATAAATATACAAGACTATATTCAGGTGCTTTTCCTCTGTTTGAGGAGGGAAATATATTTAGAACGATTATTCCTTTAAAGAAAATAGCGACTCAAAAAGTTGGAGGAAATGGTGTCGCTCAGGATGTCGCTCACAGTGTCGCTCAGGATGTCGCTCACGATAAGATAGCTCTTGTAGAGTTTATAAAAGAAAAAATAAGAGAAAATGACAAGATTACAAGAAAAACAATTGCAGATGAAGCTGGAGTCAGTGTAAAGACTATAGAAAGAACCATAAAAGAAATAGATAATCTACGATATATAGGTAGTGGAAGTAATGGTCATTGGGAACTGACTGAATAGCAGTAAGTTGCAGCACATAGAATTGAAAGGTGATTAGAGTAAAATCTAACCGCCTTTTTTCATGCAAAAAAGAAGGAGGTAAACATGCGAATAAATGATTTTCATAACATCTTGGAGCTAATAAAACAAGATATTCTGCAGAGTGAAGCAGAGTATCTGAAGCTCTTAAAGGTTGTCGGAAACAATCAGAGGTACGACTTTAGAAGTCAGCTAAGTATTTATGACAAAAATCCTGAAGCGACAGCTTGTGCCAAGTTTGACTACTGGAGGGAACGCTTTAATCGAACTGTTATGAGAGGACAGAAAGGTATCCCCATTTTAGAGGACTATGGCACATATAAAAAGGTGGACTATATCTTTGATATAAGTCAGACCGTTTCCAAAAACAGAGATGTCAATGAGGTAAATCTTTGGAGATTTGATAAAGAGGCTCATAGAGATGTATTAAAAGAAATGATAAAAGCTGAAGGCTATGAAGAAAGTGAAAGCACCTTAGAAAATATCTTTTCTTTAAGTAGGCTCTACGGAGATGAAAAAATAGATAGCCTGATGAATGAACTTAGAATATCTGATGAGGACAGAATAGCCTTTACCAAGTTTGTGAGGAACTCGGTAAGCTATGCAGTAGCTGCAAGATTTAAGTTAGACTATCCTATAGATACGGAGCTGTTAAAAGAAAACTTTGCAATGCTTGACAGCATTTCCCTTATGAGCCTTGGAGAAACGGTATCAGACATTAGTGGAACAGTCATTGATACAACCATTCAAAAAAGCAAAGAGTTAGAGCTTCAAAAAGAAGTGTTAAGAGGTAAAGAAGCAGGATATAATAAAATTAGAGAAGAATTAGAGGAGGTAGAAGAAAATGTACTTCGACGAGATGATCAGGAAAGAATTAGTGAAAACGAGCGAATTTTCCGAAATGGAGAGTACGGACGAGATAATAGAGAAAATCAAAGAGAATACACTGAATCAGTTAGAGGAAGAGATGGACTTTATGAGGGAATATCCGAATCCGACTTACGCAGTGATGAGGCTGGATTATCTTTCAAACAGCGAGGAGCAGAGCCACTTCGAGATGTTAGTGGATCTATACAAGGAGAAGAAATTGACCAAACACCTGATGGATACTCAAAAACAGGCGATAGAATTTATGAGGACGGAGAAGCCAAAATTGATGGCAGCTTGGAAGATAGAGGACGAGAGCCATCCACAGTACCAAGCGATGATTTCAGCACTCAAAGAAATTACCATCAAGGAAGTAGTGGAAATCTAAAAGAAAATACGGATAAAGAGATAAGAGAAGCTGACAAGGCTTCTTTTTCTTTACCCGAAAACAGATCAGGACAGATTAAACTTACAATACCTCTTACTCAAAATGAAATTGACAGTATTCTTATAAACGGTGGAAACCATGAGGGTGGTAGACTCCCTATCATTGCTGAATTTTCCAAAGGAAAAACAGTAGAAGAATTAGGAGAATACCTTAAAGGTACCTTTAGAGGCGGAAACGGTTTATTTCTTAATGAAGCAGAAGTATCTTCCTGGTATTCGGATAAAGGCATTCATTTAGCTTATGAAACTTCGGCAAGAGAAGATAGCACACAAATTTTAAGCTGGAGTGATGCTGCAAGAAGAATTAATGAACTTTTGGAAAATGGAGAGTTTGCAACAAATGTAGAGCTTTCTGAAGCACAGGACTATGAAAGAGATAGAGTTTCAGAATCCTTATGGTATCTATACCACGATTTAAGTGAAGAAGGGAAAGCACAGGGATATTTTGACTTTATAGAAAGAGGTGGTGGCTTTCCGAAAGAAACAAGACAGTTATCGGAAGCTCTGAAAAATCCTGACTATCTAAAGAATGTTATTTCCAAGTACAGTCGCTTTTTGACAGGATATAAAGAAAACAAAGATGTACTAAGATTTCATTATCACAAGGTAGATAGCCTTTATCAAAAATTGCAGGAGCTTGAACTTCCGAGAAAGGAATATACCTCTAATCTTACCGAACTTCCAAAGGTACAAGGATTTATTACAGAAGATGAAGTTCTTGATACGATTTCAAGAGGAAGTGGAGTATCTCAAGGAAAAGAGCGAATTACTAAGTTTTTCAAAGAAAATCATACGCTTCAGGAAAAAGCGAATTTCTTAAAAGATGAGTATGGAATCGGAGGTCATTCTCATGCTGTTTCAGGAGCAAAGGGAAGTGATGAATGGTATGATGCAAAGGGACTGAAATTACAGAAGAATCATTGTAACGATGTTTTTCTTACATGGTCAAATGTAGCAAAGCATGTAGATGAGCTGCTTTCTAAAAATCTTTATCTTGAAGAGAATAAAATTGAAAGCAAGACAGCGATAGAAGAACAAAAAGAGCCAAGTTATTACTCTAAAGACGATCCATACAATCTGATGACTGATGAAATGCTTGAGAAAGTTCCCGAGCTTTATGCACATGAGGATGTAGCTTTAGCGGATAAACAGGTTCATGCAGCATACATTATTCCATTTAGAAGTAACTGGACTTGGTATATGACGGAGTATGACAGGAAAAGTAAAGATGCTTTTGGACTTGTTTTAGGGATTGAGCCGGAATGGGGATATTTTAATCTTGAGGAGTTAAAGGAATTAAATGCCCAAAGACTTGTTTTAGAGGATTTTCCAAAGACCTTTAGAGAACTTAAAGACAGTGAACTTAAAAAGCAGATGGATGAGCAGGAGCTTCAGTCTGTCTTTAATGGAGAACTTAGCTTTGAAGATAAAGTAGAGCTTGAAGCACCTGAAGAAGTGGAAGAAAGCATACAAGCAGAACCTTTTCAGGCTACCTTATTTGATTATCTAAAGGAAAGAGAAGAAGTAGAGCTTAATGAAAAAGAGGAGAGCCTTTCAGATGAGTTTGCAGTTAAAGAAGGTGATACCGTCTATTTTCATCATGAAGAATACAAAGTCAGAGAAATTTCTAAAAATGAAATCACAGGAAGAAATGACTTGTGGCTTGATCCTGTAAGGCAAGGGAATCATCAAATCCCGATTATATCCTTTACAGATGATGAGGATTTATTAAGACAAATAAGTCTTGAAAGACCTGACTTTATCATCGGTGATGAAGTGAAGTATAAGGGAAAAGACTATACCATCACAAGATTTGATGATATGGGAAATAACCTAAAGACCGTAACGGTTAAGGATAATACCGAATATCTTGGAGGTATGATTACAGGCTCCGATGTAATTCCTTATCGTAAGGAAAGTGAGCTTGATAAAATCTTTGAAAATCTGACCAATGAGAAGCCTGAAAAGACTTTTGAGGAAGTAGAAATAAAGAAAAATGAGGCTCATAATTTCAAGATTACAGAAGAAACACTACCTGCAAAGTTATCTCCAAGTGAGAGGTTAAACAATAACCTTGAAGCAATCTCTATGCTTAACAGAGTAGAAAGTGGAGAACGAGAGCTTGATATTACAGCTCAGGAAGTTTTAGCGAAATATGTCGGTTGGGGTGGATTATCTGAAGTCTTTGATGAAAGCAAGGATGGACAGTGGAAAGAGGCAAGAGCCTTCTTAAAGGAAAATCTATCGTCATCAGAATATGAAGCTGCAAGAGATTCAACCTTAACGAGCTTTTACACACCGAAAACCGTTATTGATGGCGTATATAAGACGCTTTCAGGTATGGGATTTAAACAGGGAAATATCCTTGAACCGTCAATGGGTATCGGGAACTTTATCGGTAATTTACCTGATGAAATGAATAAGTCAAAGTTTTATGGAGTAGAGCTTGATTCGGTAAGCGGTCGTATTGGAAAGCTGCTATACCCTGAAAGTGATATACAGGTAAAGGGACTTGAAGAAACGGGATTTTCCAATAACTTCTTCGATGTAGCAATCGGAAATGTTCCATTTGGAGAGTATAAGGTAAATGACAGGGAATACAATCGTAATAACTTTCTTATCCACGATTATTTCTTTGCCAAGTCCATTGATAAGGTAAGAAACGGCGGTGTTATCGCCTTTATTACATCTTCAGGAACAATGGATAAAAAAGACGAAAGTGTAAGAAGATATCTTGCAGCAAGAACCGAATTTATAGGAGCAATCAGACTTCCAAACGATACCTTTAAGGGTGTTGCCGGCACAGAAGTAACTTCGGATATTATCTTCTTAAAGAAAAGAGATAGTGTATTAGAGCGAGATGAAGATTGGATACACCTTGCGGAAGATGAAAATGGACTTTCATATAACAAATACTTTGTCGATCATCCTGAGCAGGTGCTTGGTTCTATGCGTGAAGTTAGCGGAAGGTTTGGGAAAACACTCACTTGTGAGCCGATAGCTTATTTAGGTACAGAGATAAACATGGCTTCATTAAAGGAGCGTATCGAGATTGCAGGAGAAAGAATTTCAAAAGAAGCCAAGTATGAAGAAATAGAGCTACTTGATGATGAAATAACTTCTATCCCTGCAACCGATGATGTAAAGAACTTCTCTTATACCTTGATTGACGATGAAGTCTATTACAGAGAAAACTCACTTTTTATCAAAAAGGAAGTATCAGACAAGAATAAAGAAAAAATCAAGGATTACCTTGAGCTGAATGCTGCCTTAAAAGATGTGATTTACAAGCAGAAAGAAGATTTTAACGAAGAAGAAATCAAGGCTTCACAGGAAAAACTAAATGAAGTATATGACAACTTTTCTAAAAAGCATGGCTTTGTCAATAACCTAAGCAATACCAGAGCCTTAAAAGAGGATAGCAACTTCCCGCTTGTTTCCTCCATAGAAATCCTTGATGAAGAAGAAAATTTCAAGGCAAAGGGAGATATTTTCTCCAAAAGAACCATTACAAAAGCCAAAATCATAGACCATGTGGATACCTCTTTAGAAGCTCTTGTTTTATCGGTATCTGAAAAAGGATATGTGGACTTTGACTATATGGGAAGTCTTACCGGAAAAGACAGACCAACTTTAATTGAGGAGCTTCGAGGGGAAATCTACCTAAATATCAGAGAAGAACAAAACTTTTACAGACCGCTTTCCTTTAACCTCGAAGATGAGGATTTACCTTTTGCCTGTGCCAATGGCAGCAACTCCTACAAATATAGCTATGTAACAAAAGATGAATATTTAAGTGGAAATATTAGGGACAAGATTGCCATTGTAGACAGTTATCTATCAAAACTAAGACAGACGGAAAGAGAACTTCCTCATCTTGGCTATGAAGAAAATGGAAAAGAAAAAGAGCTGATAAGCTATGAAATGAATCGTTTGGAATATCAAAAAGCAGAGCTTACAAAAGTTCTTCCAAAGGAGCTTGAAGCAAGTGAAATCAATGTGCGTCTTGGTGCAACTTGGATACCGATTAAAGATATTGAGAAATTCATCTTTGAAACGCTTAAAACTCCGGGATATGCAAGATGGGATATTAAGGTTAAGTTTTCAAATCTTACAAGCGAATGGAATGTAGAAGGAAAAAGTAGGGATAGAGGAAATGACCTTGCTGAGATGACCTTTGGAACATCAAGGGTAAATGCCTATAAGCTGATTGAAGATGCCTTAAACCTGAAAGAAACAAAGGTATTTGACCAGATTGTAAATCCGGATGGCTCTAAAACTTCTGTCTTAAATAAAAAAGAAACCATGCTTGCAGGACAAAAGCAGGAGTTATTAAAAGAAGAATTTAAGAACTGGATATTTAACGATCAGGAAAGAAGAAGCCGTCTTGTAAAGCTGTATAATGAGCGTTTTAACTCTATCCGTAACAGAGAATATGACGGAAGCAATCTTTCCTTTGAGGGAATGAATACGGAGATTGACTTAAGACCTCATCAAAGAAATGCCATAGCAAGAAGCCTTTATGGAGGAAACACCTTGCTTGCCCATGTAGTAGGCAGTGGAAAGACCTTTGAAATGGTAGCTTCTGCAATGGAGAGTAAAAGGCTTGGAATGTGCAGTAAGTCCTTGTTTGTTGTACCAAATCACTTAACAGGACAAATCGGTCGTGAGTTTATGCAGCTATATCCGTCGGCTAACATTATGGTGGCTGATAAGAAAGACTTTGAGCCGAAAAACAGAAAGAGGTTTATCGGCAAGATTGCCACAGGGGAATACGATGCGGTTGTTATCGGGCATACGCAGTTTGAAAAAATCCCTATGAGTAAGGAATATCAGGAGAAGCATATCCAAGATCAGATTGATGAAATCGTAAACTATGTAGAAGAATACAAGCATGATAGGAACCAAAACTTCACAGTAAAACAGCTTGAAAAGACAAAGAAAAAACTGGAAACAAGGCTTGAGAAATTAAATGATGATTTTAAGAAAGATGATGTGATTACCTTTGAGGAATTAGGAGTTGATAAGCTCTTTGTTGACGAGGCACATGGCTTTAAGAACCTTTATCTCTATACCAAAATGCGTAATGTTGCAGGTATAGGGCAATCTGAAGCCTTTAAGTCCTCTGATATGTTCATGAAGTGCCGCTACATGGACGAAATGACAGGCGGCAAAGGCGTGGTTTTTGCCACAGGAACGCCTGTAAGTAACTCTATGACAGAGCTTTATACCATGCAGCGTTATCTTCAGTATGAAAGTCTAAAGAAAAACAACTTGGAGCATTTTGACTCTTGGGCTTCCACTTTTGGAGAAACACAATCCTCCTTTGAATTATCGCCTGAAGGTACAGGATATAGGGTTAAAACGAGATTTTCAAAGTTCTATAACTTGCCTGAGCTTATGTCTATGTTTAAGGAAGTTGCTGATATTCAGACGGCAGATATGCTTAATCTTCCTACACCTGAAGCTAACTATGAGGTTATTAAAACAGAGCCTTCTGAAGAACAAAAAGAAATTCTAAAGAGCCTCTCTGAAAGAGCAGATGATGTCAGAAATAGGGTTGTAGAGCCAGATGTTGATAATATGCTTAAGATTGCTCAAGGAAATCATGAACCTTTAATTGACGATGAGTTATGGAATACAGTTCAGGAAAAAAGAAAATCTCAAGCTAAAAAGTATGAGAAGATAAATAGAGGAAAAGATGAGAGAATTCATATCTTATCAAATCTAATAAAATGCCCATATTGTAGTGCTGGTTTATATGGAAATAAAAGCCGTAAACGTAATAAAAACAAAGAAGGAGAGCATTACAAAGATTATTACTATTACGGATGTAAACATCGACAAATGATGAATGGACATAAATGTACTTTTAATAAACAAATTAGGGCTGAATTAATTGAAAAAGAAGTAGAAACAATAATTACTCAAATAGTTAGCAATCCTACTTTTGCCAAAAAAATTGAAGAAAAAATCAATATTCAAATAGATACAAAAGAAATTGACGAAGTTATTAATAAACACTTAGCGAAGATTAGGCAATTAACAGGTACAAAAGCATCACTAATTAATCAAATAGACTCTTTAAATTTTGAAGATAAACATTATGATAGAAAATATACTGATTTAAATCTCAGACTTGATGCAATATATGATCAGTTAGAATATGCAGAAATGCAGTTAAATGATAGCAGAAAAAGGAAAGAGGCGATCCTTGAAGATAAAATAACTTCTGATAATATTTATAAAATACTTGTTAATTTTAATAGCCTTTATACAGTCCTTTCAGATATCGACAAAAAGAGATTACTTAATGAATTGATAGAAGAAATTCAAATTTATGATGAAAAAACAGAAAAAAGCACTTGGATAAAATCGGTTGTTTTCAAGCTTCCGCTCATAGATTATGACATTGACTTTAGTTTGGACAATAAAGACAATGTCGAAGCCCTAACCCTGCTTTCACGAGATTAACAAAGTTAATCGAAGTGGAACAGCGGTAGGTGTCATGCAAAGCTTTCCCAAGAGATGCTACTAGATAGCATCGACTGGCAAGAAAGCGACTGCTGAAGCTATAGCGTTGATACAAAAGATGTAAATTTAGAAATCCTGCATTTTAAGCAATTTTATAAGCATTTTGTATTTTAAAAAGATGAGAATGGATATGTAAAAAGGCTCAAAAAATTCCATGGACGTAATAGTGGTTTTAAAAATCTGCTTTTTTTATTTGTAAAGTTATTATTGATATCGAATGCATGGTATAATAATATTGATAATGAATATCAATAGGAGTTTAAAATGTTAAAAAGATTTTTTGAAAACGTGATTAAACCAAAAAATAATTTTGGTGGGCGTTTTATGGTTAAGGGCATGAATATTGGTCACGAGAAGTTAGCATCTTGGGGTCGATCATTTTTAAATATTACATCGACTGATACTTTATTGGATCTTGGTTGTGGTGGTGGTAGAAATATTCAATATTTTCTAACTAAGGCTAATAAGGTATATGGGATTGATTATTCAATGGCGAGTGTGGATATTGCAAGAATTTTAAATGATAAGGATATTAAGGATGGAAGATGTCAAATAATTGAAGGCGATGTAAAAAATATCCCTTTTGATGAGAAGACCATTGATATAGTTACTGCCTTTGAGACCATATATTTTTGGAAGGATATAGAAGCTTGCTTTAGGGAGATTCATCGAGTTTTGAAGGATGGTGGTGAGTTTTTGATTGTTAATGAGGGTGCTTATAGGGAGCATAAAAATATAAAGAAGTGGGCAGATATGCTTAATTTTGAAGTCTATTCACCAGAGTACTTAACAAATATTTTAACCAGCATCGGATTTGCATGTGAATATCACTTGGATAATAAAAGTCATCTTGCTTTTATCGCTAAAAAAATATTGTAAATTACATCGGAGATTTAGTAATTGGAAATTGAAACTATAAATGAGAGGTTAGATTTTTGAAGTTGTTATATTTTTTTGATGACAAGTTAAAACCCATAACTATGCGTGGTAAGTATTATTGTAAACCAGAAGAAACTGGGATACTAGCTGAAGGTGTGAGTTGTATAAGGGAATATGATGTCAATATGTGGTTTTACACCAAGAATGGTAAAACGATTGCTGTTGACAGTGGCCATTTAAATTTCAAAAATATAGGAGATGAATTTCAAAAAATAAATATTAGACCAGAAAATATCAATCATTTATTTTTGACTCATCTGGATACAGACCATGGTGGAGGGATAGATAAGAGCGGTCATAATATTTTTCCTAATGCTCATGTTTATATGGGCGAGGATGAGAAAAAATATATGACGAAAGAGATTCGTAGGAAGGGTATTTTTTATAATTGTGTTGAAATCGCTGATGGTTGGACTCCGATAAGCGGAAATATGATATTTGATGTTGATGGGGTAAGGGTCGAAGCTATCAGACAAATTGTTGCATTAAAAGAAGATACGAGTGAATATGTTAGAAAATCGGTAGGGAATGCTTTAAGAGATATTAGTAAAAAATTTCCAGAGTTAATTAAAGCTGAACTCTCGAACTGGAAGTTAGAAAGCAAAGAAATAAACCAAGTATACAAATTAGCGAGTAAGCTTGTAAGATGACAACTCCCAGTTTGACGAGGTAATACCTTTTAATGATAACCTTAAGCTATCGTTAAAAAGTTCATAGATATGTTCCTACATACGAACGTAGCTACTCGGCATACTTAGTGTTTACTTGTTTCACGTCGAAGTTATAGTGTTAATGTCATGTGTGTAAAGAAGTGAGGTTAATTAGCAATTCTGGTCTAAAAATCACTAAGAAGGATAATATAAACTAGGTCTAATTGGATTGATTCAACAGAAAGAAATGCTAGCATAGGTGTCAATAAAAGATAAATAAGAGCTAAAAAGTAATTATTTTATAGGAGGAAGTTTGAAAGGTTCAGAATGTAGATTAATAGAATATATGGAGGGTTCTAAAAAGCGTTTTATAATTCCAGTATATCAGCGTAACTATGACTGGAAGATAGAGAATTGTAAACAGCTTTATGATGACCTTGTTAAGGTGATAAAAAACAAAAGAAGAAGCCATTTCTTTGGAAGTTTGGTTTCAGTTTATGAACCATCCGGAAGAAATACGGAGTTTCTTGTAATTGATGGACAGCAAAGGCTAACAACAGTGTCATTATTGCTCTTAGCAATGTATAATCTTATAAAGTTTGAAATAGTAAGGTCGAGAGACACTTTATTAGATAAGCAGATTTATGAGGATTTCTTGGTTGATAAATATCAGCCAGAGGAAACTCGTATTAAATTAAAGCCTGTAAAGAACGATCAAAAGGCATTTGGCAAGCTATTTAATGATGTTAATGAATACATAAGAGAATCAAATCTAACCACTAACTACAATTATTTCTTTGAAAGAATCCAAAAGCAAGAAATAAGTATTGATGAATTGTTTGATGCAATATGTAGATTAGAGATTATTAACATCACACTTAACAATGAGGATAACCCTCAGTTAATATTTGAAAGCTTGAACTCAACGGGTCTTGATTTAAGCGAAGGCGATAAAATAAGAAATTTTATATTGATGGGGCTACCTTCAAAAGAACAAGATGAATACTATGAAAAATATTGGAATAGAATTGAAGAATTTACAAAATATAATGTTAGCTCCTTTGTTAGGGATTATCTGAGTGTCAAGCAGCTCGCTATACCATCGCAGAAGAAAATTTATATTAGTTTTAAAGATTATGTCGATAGGCAATCGATTGAAACAGAAGACCTTCTGAAAGATTTATTGGCATATGCTAAACGATACGAAATTTTACTATGTGGAGGAACAAAGAACAGGACGTTGGACTCAAGTATCTATAGGTTAAATAGACTAGAGACAACAGTTACAAGACCATTCTTCCTTGAAGTATTAAGGCTTTATGATGAAAATAAACTGGATATTGCAGATATTGCCGAAATATTTTTGATTACAGAGAATTATTTATTCAGAAGAACAATATGTGATCTACCTACAAATGCTTTGAATAAAATATTCCTTATTCTTCATAGAGAAATCACAAGGTATGAAGGTAATGATGTGGGATATGTTGAAAAATTTAAGTATGCACTTTTATCAAAGAAAGAAAAGGCACGCTTCCCTGACGACGATGAATTTGCTGAAAGATTTACTGGTAGACAAATTTACCAGATGAATAGCAAGAACAAGATTTATATCATGGAACGTCTTGAAAATTATTCTACCTTAGAAGACAAGGATGTATATGGCCATTTTGACGATGGTACTTATTCCATAGAGCATATTATGCCACAGCACTTAATTCCAGCGTGGGTTAAGGCCATTGGTGAAGACTATGAAGAGATTCATAAGCTATGGCTTCATAGAATTGCAAATCTGACTTTGACTGCTTATAATTCAAAATATAGTAACTCTACATTCGAAGAAAAGAAAACAATGAAGAATGGCTTCGAAGACAGTGGTATCCGAATGAATACTTATATTGCCAAGAAAGATAAATGGACTTTAGCTGAACTTGAAGAGCGCAACCAATATTTAATGGGAAGGGCTCTAGAAATTTGGGCCTTGCCAACAAGTACATTTAAGCCAGCAGAAAAGCTTATGGATTCATATACTTTAGACGATGATACTTCATTAAGCGGAAGATTAATTGCGCGCTTCAGCTATAAAAATACAGAACAGCCAGTTTCAAGTTGGGTAGAAATGTTTCAAAAAGTATTACAAATTCTATATTCTGAAGACAAGAGCGTGATTACAAGACTTGCCGTATCTAAAGATGGTAGCGTTGCTCAGCATTTTACCATGAATGTAGAAGATTTCAAAAAGAGTGTTGAAATTGGAGATGGCATTTACGTATGGACTAATTCAAGCACACAGAGCAAGCTTTCAGTATTAAATAGAGTGTTTAAATTATACGATTCCGATCCAAGTGATTTAGTATTTTACCTACGTGACGATATTGAAAGTACAGAGGAAGAGACAGAAACGCGATACGAGATACGAAGAAAATATTGGACCTATGCATTAGGTTTTATCAAGGAAGCTCATAGAGAAGGTGGTTCTTTTACTAATGTAAATGCATCAAAAAATAATTGGATTAGCGGTTTCTTTGGAATTAGCGGATTTAATATTAGCTGTATAGCAAACTACGATTTTGCAAGGGTTGACTTGTTTTTAGGAAAAGCTAAGAAAGAAGAGAATAAAAAAGCTTTTGATATGCTGATGACTCATAAGGATGATATTGAAAATACGTTAGGAGTATCGCTCATTTGGTACCGCGGTGATGATATCAAGTCATCAAAAATATCATATCAGTTAAATGGTGTAAGCATAAAAAATGAAACTGACTGGCTTAAGATGGCAAGATTCCATGTGGGGTGGAGCAAAAAATTCTATGATGTTATAGTACCTTATCTTGGATGATATTAGGCCGAGAAGGTAAGCGTTTTTAAATACATGGATTAATAGATCATGAACAAGAAAATCTATATGTTGAATTATTTATAGAAATTAAGGATGAATTAGATCAAACTATGAATATTTGAAACAATATTTTAATGCATAGAGAGAATAATTATTTTAATACGACAAATTAATCTATGTATTAAAAAGATAAAATAAAATTTCATTCAAAGAAATGATACTTAATGAAATGACATAATTAAATTTTATTTATATTGACAACTCAAGCCATGTTGAAAGTATTGTCTTAATTATTAAATAAAGATATTTAAGTGAATAAAATTAAGATAAAAATATGCACCCACAAGGGTGCATATTAATTTTAAATTGATTTACATTGATAGATTTTGAACTTATTTTGTTAATGATTATTATTTTTTGATTTTTGACTATATTTTTTTGATGAGTAGTAGGCTAATATAGATATAATTAAAATTATTATAATTAATCTAAGACCTTTTATTCCGGTTTTTACATTTTGCTTTGATACTACTTCGTACCTTGTAGTTGGTTCAGCACTAGTGTAGGTAACAGGCGAGTTTTTAATCGCACTATTATTTATAAATTCACTTGAATTTGTAAGAACATTATTATCTATTATTTCAGAGCCGTTAGTAATTTCATCGATGGCTATAAGTTCAGGACTTGGATTGGTATTATCACTAGGCTCAATATTATCGAATTCACCATCATATTCTCCTACTTCTCCACTATTGTTCCTATCAATCATAAAAGGATAGATCCACACAGTATTTTTAACAGGTATTGGAAATAAACCGGAATTCTTGACTTCAGCAATAGTTAAAGGATATTTTCCATCAGTATTAATTGTGTTAAGTATTTGTTTTTGTTCGTCAGTTAGCTTAGCGTATGCTTCGCTGGTTTTTGAATGGGTAGAAAAAATTGAACCATCGGTTAGACTTTTATTTACTATATAATCTTCTTCATCATTATTGTTTATATCAATCATGAAAGGATAAATCCAGACATCGCTTTTAACAGGTATTGTAAATTCACCAGATTTTTTGACTTCAGCAATAGTTAGTGGATATTTTCCGTCAGTATTCATTTCGTTGAGTTTTTGTTTTTGCCAGTCAGATAATTTTGCGTAAGCTTCTTTGGTTTTCTTATGAGTAGCAAAAATTGAATTATCAGCTTTACTTGTATTTATTAAATCATCGTCTTCAGTATTAAAGGATTTAAATTCATTAGTTTTTTCAATATTTGAACTAATAATCTTACATGATTTACTATTTGGTGCATCAATATGGTTATTTTCTCCTAAAATTATAGTTTCTGGCGTAAGTAAAGTTTCAGACGATTTGTTACTAAGTTCTAAATCTATATCCTTATTATTATCTGATGAAAATGTTCTTTCATCACCTAATAAATTTGTTTTGCTAGACATTGTCAGCAAATTCATTAAAGTTAAGTTTTCAATCCTTGTATTATTGTTATTTAATGAATTGTTTTCTAGTTTATATCTAAGGTCAAAATTAGTATTTCTATAGGATTCAAATAAATCTTTATTTGCCCTTATTGAGTCTAGTAAGGCTTGGGAGTTGGTAATAACTCCGTCCTTATCGGTATCATCTATGAAAGGATACAGCCAGTCACTAAAAAATATTAATAAATCTTGATTATTTGAATTGTTTAGATTAGAAATTGATAAGGGATTTTTTTCATTATTATTTTTTACCAATTCATCTAATATATCTTGTTTTTCTTTGCTAATTTTTAAATATGGAATTTTATATTTTGGATTGTTGAAAAACAAGGAATCTTGATTAATATTTTCTTTTTCAATAAAATTTCCATTTATCAAATTCTCTATTGTATCTATATCTTCTTTTAAGTTATTTAAAGAATATGCTATCCACTCAGTATTATCCTTTTGCATGGAATTTGAATTAAATATTATGGAATTATCATATAATAATTTTATTTCTTCGCTTGAGTTAATATAATTAGGGCTTGTTTTAATTTCTTCGATTAACTTAAGAAGATTTTCTTTTTTATTTTGGATTTCTCTAAGAGAATCCTCTGAATTAAGCGAAAAATTTTGACTGTTATAATTTGGAATTCTAGTATTTTCTTTGTCTATTTGGCTAGCATAAGTTGTTCCGTTTGTAAAAATTGCGGCAAGGGCAAGTATATATATGATGTATTTCTTCGTTTTCATAGCATACCTCACTTTTTATTAGACTATACTTCTTTAATTTAAAGATTTTACTTTGATATTATAAAAAAAGTTGAAATGAGTATAATTCAGTCAAAGTAAATGTTCTTTTCTTAATTTGTTAATTAAAGACCGCCTATTTAAAGCTAGTTTATATTTATCTGGAGGATATTATGAAAAATATTTAAAACCTTAAGCTATTTTATTTATTACGGCGATTTTTCTTGTTTGATGTGAATGTCAGAAAGATTCCTCTGAGCTTGAGAAGGGAAGAGTGGTTAACGAAAAATCAAAGAGAAGATTCCATAAATATTCTATGTAAAATTAATAGTTAATAAATTAAAGTCGAATAAATTTTATTTAGCACTCAGGATTGGTTTCTTTTCTAAATTTTATAGAAAAAATTATTTGTTTAGTTGTTTATGTATAGTAATTATTGAAAAAAAGATATATATAGATATAGTTTTAAGTAATAAAGTGAGGAATATAATACTGTATGGACAATAATTTGGATATAGAATATAAAATCATACCCTATGATGATAAGTCTAAAATAGAAGAGTTTGATCTTGATGAGATTATTTTTGACTTAGATAGTGAGCTTGATTTATTAGAAAGTAAGGCTGATAAGTTAGATTATTTAATAGCTATAGCAAGTGGTCTTATTTGCGGAATGCTTGATATACTTTGGGTTAAAGATTTTGACTTCGCAAGGGGACGTGAACTGGCTAATAATAAGGTAGAAGGCTTTGTAAAAAAGACTGCAGAGTTAGTTGAAGGAAAAAAGTTTGAGAATTTGGGTGACGCAGTAAGGGCTTTGGAGAAGAGATTTCCTATACCAGCTGATGGTAACACTATTGATTTTGGTGGAGGTCTCCAGCACCATTTGAGAGATTTTGCCCATCATCCAACTATAGCTGGCCTTTCCTTTTCTCTCTTGACTCAATTTACGGAAAAGTCTTATGGAACTGATGTAACTGGTAAATTTATTATATTTGATGTTGCTGAAAATAGTAAGGCTTTTATTGGAGATAATCTTGGGGAAAAATTAATAAAAGGGACACTTACCTGGTTTTTTCATCTAGTAAGTGATATGGCTGGTTCAAGTGTGACTGCAGGATTAAGTGGCGGCACAGGTATTCCTGGACCAATCCTTAGCTTGGCAAAAGAAATTTCTGTCCTTCCCTTTTTTAATAAAATAAATATAAAAGATGATATGTCCTTATCAGTTTTCTTATCAAAACTATTTAATGGTACACTTTTGATGAAAAGAGATGAAAAGGGACAAATAATCAAGGATTCTGTATATAGGTTTGACCTGCGAGCTGAGTTTGGTATTGCCTTAGAACTAGGAAAACAAGCTGTTCCTGTTCTTGCTAATGAATGTATAGTTAGGGGATTTTATTTTATAAGACATTTCGCTCTTGCTATGAAAGAAATAAAAGTTTCATCATTTAAAGATATGAGAAAGATTGATTGGAACCTAGTAAAACCAGTAGATAATCCGACAATATCTCGAATGTTGACAATTTCTACAGGAGTTTTTACTGGCCTTGACCTAGGAGAAGCAATTTTAACTCAGAAATACTGGCTATCAATTAACTATGTTGGGGTAGGTAGGTTTGCGCTTGCTATTTCAACTGATTTGAGCTATGGCTTAAAAAAGAGGAATCTTAAGAAAATAAGGACTGCCTATGAAAAAATCCAAAGGCAAACTCTTATAAATCCAACCAACCAAGAAATGGGAGTTAAGCCAAGTGGTGATATGAATAAGCTTGGTTTAAGTCTTGAACAAGCTGAAATTCTATTTAATATTGAATATTTAATAGTCTTAAATGATATAGAAAATACCAATAATTTTATAGTCAGAGGTAAGGCTTTTGATTTGAAAATTAAATGGCTAGCTGAGTGGAAACAAATTATAACAAAAAAATTTGAAACTTTTACTCAAGTACCTGGAGCTGTGATGAATTGGTATTCTCAGGACAAATTAGAAGAAAAAATCATCAAACTAAATCCTACTAAAGCTTGGTTTAGGTTAGTTCTATTAGAATCAATGCTTTTTGAGCCCTATTATCCTTTAAAAGCTGTAAAGAATAAAAAGGATAAGTACGTCCTATCAAAACGCTACAATTCATTGAATAATCCTATTAATAGATTTAATAAAGAAAAAGCAAGTCTGTTTTTAAATGAACAATTTACAGGGATGTATTGCGAAGAAGGTTATGTAGACCGACTTAGAAAGTCATTTAATAAACAAATAAGAAATTTAAACTTGTTTTTTAAGCTAGATATTAAAAAATTGTCTCAAATATCAGGTATTGCTGCAATAGGTTTTCTAGGTTTTGGATTTACTGGAGCTTTGACTGCAGTGGTAGTTCAGGGGAAGAAAAGCGCTATTATTGAAGCAGCAAAATTACTAACTTCTATTAGAGAGATATTCCTAGATGATGATAAGGATCTTGAATTTTCCATTAAAGTATTAGAAAAATATACTGAGAGTATTACAAAGATTGAAAAGAATCTAGTAGATTTGAGATTAAAAAGGGGCAGTTTAGATAGCAAAGAGAAAAGTGATAATGAAAAACAGATAAAAAATTTAGAAGAAAATGTAGTGGTAATGAAAATTGCAAGAAAAATTATGATCAAAATGAACAATGAATTCAAATATTAATAGATTAATTATTTGTTGAGTTTCGTTTTTTTAAAAAAGAAAGGTTTCATTTAAAATTCAATGGGTAGTGGTATATGAATTGGATAAATAGTTTTGAGATGATCTGTTATTTTATTGTCTTTTTGCTAGTTTATGACATCTATAAATCTAAAAAATATAGGGAATATGGACTCTTGATTTCTGGAGCCTTGGCTGGATTTTCTTTGGAACTTTTGGCAGTAAGATTAACTGATATCTATCATTACAGTGATGATTTTTTCATAAGCATAGGCTTTAGACCCTACCAATTTCCGTTTTTTGGAGGACTTATGTGGGGAGGCATAACGGTCTGCGCCCTTAGAATTGCGAGAAAATTTAATTTTAGTAAATTAATGACCGCTCTATTAGCGGGTTGGTTAATAGTAAGTATGGATTTGCTTTTAGATGTTGTAGCAATTAGACTTGATGGGGGATTCTGGGTCTGGGATGGTCGAGAAATAAATCTTGACATAAACCACCATATTCTAATGAGTGTAATTTGGGTGAATTTTTTAGGATATATGTTTGAAGTTCCATCCATTGTTTATATGACCCTAAAAAGTTGGGAAAATGAAAATGATAAGGCAAAAATTAATATAGGAAAGTCATTATTGATCGGAGCAGGCGGAGTTATTTTTGTAGGGATTTGTTCTTATATTTCTCTTTTTCTAGACAAAATAAGTGATGAATGGTTTTCGTTCCTAGCTTTTTCTCTCATATGGACATTTTTTTTTATAAAATTACTAGCCAAGCTAATAAAAAATCGAGAAAAAATTAGCCTATCCAAGAAAAAAGACTGGACTTTAATAATATTCTGGACTGCTCTCTATACCTACTGTATAGAAGGTCTAATAAAACTAGGCATAATTCCAGCTCTTCCAATATATGGAATAATCACCATATTCTTGTTTGTCTTAACTATATTTCTTTCTATTATTAATATAGAAAATGGAGTGACAAGATAAGAATTTAAAAAAACTTCCATAATCCATATGAATTATGGAAGTTTTTTAATTTGTATTTTTTCCATTATTAATTAAGGTATAAGTCTTTATGATAAGACAAATGATAATTATTATCAAAAAATAATTGACAAAAATAAAAGCTAGGGCTATACTATAAATAGTTAGGCATACCTAACTATAAATTAATTGGAGGAAATATGAAATTTAAAAAAATATTAATGGCACTAGCGATGCTTATTATTGCCAGCTCTTGTTCAAAAAATGTAAATAAAACTGATTCGGATGCTACAAAACAAGGTGATGGTAAAAAGATAGTTACTGTTACTACATCATTTTTATACGACATGGTAGGTAATTTAGTTGGGGATAAGGTTGATAGGGAACTTATTATTCCTGCTGGCGAAGACCCACACCTTTATACTGCTAAGCCACAAGATTTGGAGAAGATTAAGAAGGCTGATTTGCTTTTATACCATGGTCTTCACTTTGAAGGCAAGATGGTTGATGTTCTTGAAAAGAAGGGTTCTGCAGTTTCTAGAACTTTCAAAAAAGAAGATATAGGCGAAATGGAAGAGGGTGGAAAGGTTGTTGTTGACCCACACTTTTGGTTTTCTATAAATCTATATAAGGAAGCTACAAAAAACGCTGCAGAAGATTTAGAAAAACTTCTCCCTGAAGAAAAAGACAATATTGAGAAAAATCTAGAAACTTATCTTGCTAAGCTTGATGACCTTGATAAGGAAAATAAGGAAAAAATAAACTCAATTCCTGAAGCTAGCAGGTATTTGATAACCCCACACGATGCATTTAATTATTTTTCACGAGCTTATAAGATTCCAGTAAAGGCCCCACAAGGAGTTTCAACTGACAGTGAAGTTGCAAATAAGGATATAGAAGATACTGTAAACTTTATTGTAAAGAACAAGGTTAAGGCAATTTTTGCAGAATCAACCACAGACCCAATGAGGATGGAAAAATTAAGGGAAGCTGTAAAGGCAAAGGGTTTTGATGTAAAAGTTGTTTCTGGCGAGGGAAAGGAACTTTTCTCAGATTCTCTAGCACCAGAAGGCCAACCAGGTGATACCTATATAGATATGTATAAACACAATGTTGATTTAATAGTAGAAAATTTGAAATAGGTGAAATTTTGAAAGATGTAATCATAAAAGTAGAGGACATGACAATTGCATACGCAGACAAGCCTGTTCTTTGGGATAATGATATTGATATAATTAATAATTCAATAACAGCTATAATTGGTCCTAATGGGGCAGGAAAATCTACCTTGATTAAGGGAATCTTGAACCTACAAAAGAAATTATCTGGGTCTGTATTAATTATGGGCAAGCCTTTTGATGAGGTTAAGAAAAAAATTGCTTATATTCCCCAGACAGCTTCTGTTAATTGGGATTTCCCTACAACAGTTCTTGATGTTGTCCTAATGGGTAGGTATGTCCACCTTGGTTGGCTCAAAAGGCCAACTAAGGATGACTATGTCCTTGCAAGGAAGGCTCTAGAAAAAATAGGTATGCAAGATTTTGAAGATAGGCAAATTTCGGAGCTTTCTGGTGGTCAAAGGCAAAGAGTTTTTATAGCAAGAGCTATAGCCCAAGATGCTGACATATATTTTATGGATGAGCCCTTGGCTGGTGTTGACAAGGTGACAGAAAAAGTAATTTTTGATTTTATGAAAGATTCTCAAATGAAGGGGAAAACTTCCATAGTTGTTCACCATGACCTTAATACCATAGAAAAATATTTCGATCATATTATTATCTTAAATAAAAAAGTAATTGCGCAAGGACCTGTTTCTGAGGCTTTCACAAAAGAAAATGTGGATAAGGCCTTTGTGAGGTAAGCTTATGGATATTTTTAGAAACTATTCTTTTATAATAGTTGCCCTTGGTACAGTAATTTTAGCTATGGCAACTGGCATAATCGGCTCTATAAGTGTTTTAAAGGGCAAGTCATTAATCGGTGACGCCATCGGACACTCTACCTATCCGGGAATTGTCCTCGCCTTTATGTTGTCAATGGAAAAATCTCCTATTATACTTCTACTAGGAGCAGCTATAGCTGGGGCTATATCTTTTTTCTTAATTGATATAATTGCTAATAATTCAAAGATAGATCTTGATGCTACTTTGGCTATTGTATTATCAAGTTTTTTTGGATTTGGCATGGTTTTAAAATCTTTTATCCAAGGCAACCCTACCTATGCAGGGGTTTCTCAGTCAGGACTTAAAAATTATATTTTTGGTCAGGCCTCATATATTATGAGAAATGATGTTAAGATAATATTTGTCGTTTCAATTTTTTCACTTTTACTTCTTCTAGCTTTCTATAAGGAAATAAAGGTTTATGTATTTGATGAAGTTTACGCTAAAACAATTGGTATAAATCCTGTTTTGATGAATACTGTAATTTTACTTGCTACCATGCTTTTAATTACAACTGGTCTAAAACTTGTTGGAGCAATTTTGATTTCATCTATGCTCATAGTGCCCGCAATTACAGCCTTACAATGGACTGATAAATTTCATGTGATGTTAATAATAGCTGGTCTTTGTGGTGGTATATCTGCCTTTGTTGGAACATATATTTCCACTGTCTATGATGGAATGAGTACAGGATCTACAATTATTCTTATCATGAGCTTTATCTCTTTAATATCCATGGTAGTTGGGCCAAGAGGAATGCGTAAAATGATTGTGAGGAAAAATTATGATGGACTTTCTTAGTTATTGTTTTATTGACAATTATCAAACCTTGTTGGTTCTCTTGGTTACAGCAATAGCATGTAGTTTAATTGGGGTTTTCCTTGTGCTAAGAAGACTTTCTATGCTTGCCGATGCTATTAGCCATTCAATCCTTTTGGGAATAGTGATTGCGTATTTTATAGTAAGGGAAATTACTTCGGTTTATTTGGTTTTTGGTGCTGCGATTTTTGGTGTAATAACAGTATTTTCCATAGAATCACTTTCTAAAACCAAGCTGGTTAAAAATGACGATGCAGTGGGAATTGTTTTTCCGATGTTTTTTGCCTTGGCAGTAATTCTTATTACAAAATATGCGAGAAATGTCCATCTGGATGTGGATGTTGTCCTAATGGGTGAGGTAATCATGGCTCCCCTAAATACTATGAATTTTTTTGGTGTAGAAATTCCTAAATCACTTTTGCAGATGTCAGTAATGGGCATATTGAATTTAGCCTTCATAGTAGTATTCTATAAAGAATTAAAACTAACTACTTTTGATACAGAGTTTGCAAAAATAGCAGGATTTTCTGAAGTGCTTTTATTTTATGGATTAATGACTCTTACATCATTTACAACTGTTGTTGCCTTCGAGGCAGTAGGAGCTATTTTGGTAATATCCTTCTTAATCGCTCCTGCGGCGAGTGCGTATTTAATAAGCAAAAATCTTAGAACAATGATTATCATATCGGTCCTATATGCCATAATAAATTCAATCTTAGGATTTGTTCTTGCCATGTATTACAATCTTTCAATGTCAGGCATGTCTGCAACCATGGCAGGTATAAGCTTTTTAATCACATTTTTATTTAATAAGAATGGATTTTTGATGAAAATAATTACACGCAAGAAAAAGCATATAGAATTCAAAAAAGATGCCTTTTTAATTCACGTTGGTAACCACCAATCAAAAAAAGATTCTAAAGAGGAATTAGGTCTTGCAACAATTTACAGGCACCTATCATGGAAAAAAGAAGATATAGAAAAATATAGCCAGATTTTAATTTCTGAAAATAAGATATTGGTAGATGAGGGTATTTATAAATTAACTGAAAAAGGTAGAATCTTATATATAAGTTTGCTAAAAGATTATGGACTATGAGGTAAAGATGAACTCTATTAGACAAGACTATATTCAGGCAATATATAGGCTTTCGAAAGATAAGGGCTATACAAACAATAAAAATATTTCAGATTATTTTTCGATTAGCAGGCCGTCTGTAAGCGAAATGATCAAAAAGCTAATAGAAGATGGGCTGGTTATCCAGGAAAAAACTAAAATATATTTATCCGATTTAGGGGACAAGGAGGCCAAAGCAATCTTGTCTAAACATAGGATTTGGGAGTGCTTCCTAGTAGATGTCTTAGGTCTTAATGGAGGAATAGTCCACGACCAATCGGACTTGTTAGAACACGTCACAAGCGAAGAAATGTTTACAGCCTTGAATAAATTTTTAGATTATCCCAAAAAATCACCAAAGGGTAAGAGAATCTATACAAACGAAAATAAGTGATATTTAAAAGCCAAGTTCAAATTTTAGCCTGTTGAACAAACTAAAACTATGGACTTGGCTTTCTACATATAATTTCTTGGGAATAAGGTTTGAATTATAAAAGAAGATAGGCTGAAAAGGTGAATTTGATAGGTAGTTTTTATGCAGTAAAAAAAGAGGTGAATATATGAAGAAAAATGAATTATCAAGTGAAGACTTACATTTTTTAAATGTTAGTAGTGAGAATTTTAAAAAAGGTCAGTCGTTTAAAGATTATAAAAAAGATATAAAAAGATGGTTAATGATATGTCCACGGTCTTATAGCAGTGAAGATGCTGATGAGACAATAGAAAAATATAAGGTAGAAATTAGCAAGGCCCACTACAATGAGGTGCCCGTTGCTGATATTGCTTGTGATATAGGTTATTGTTGTGGTTGAATTGAATGTTTTAGAAAAAAACATCTAACTTTTAAAGCTAGACGTTTTTACTTTCATCACCCAAATTTCTTAATTTATCAACTTGTTCTTCTTGTCCCAGAACTATTAAAACATCGCCTATTTTAAAGGTGTAGGAACCATGAGGGTTAAAAATCATTTTGCCATCTTCAAATTTTTTGATAGCTAAGACTATTAGGCCAGTTTTGTTTGGGATTTGGGCTTCTATTAGGTTTTTGTTTTCTAGGTAGGATCCTCTTTTGACTATTACTTCCTCAAGGTCTAGCTCAACATCTCCTACTTTAGTGACTACGTCTAAAAATGACATTATATTTGGCCTTATCATTAGAGATGCCATTCTTTTTCCGCTTATTTCTGTAGCTGAAAGTGTCTTGTTGGCTCCTACTTTCATTAGTTTATCGCTGCCTGATTTTGTTATGGAGTTTGAAATAATATATATATCCTTATTCATATTCCTTGCAGTTAGGACAGTAACAATGTTATCAACTTCAGTATCTAGGGTAGAAATAAGGCCCTTGGCTCTCATGATACCTGCGTGGTCGAGGACGCTTTCTTCTGTGGATTGACCTTCAACTACCAAAATATCATGGTGGCTGTAATCATCTAGGTCTACACGGTTATTTGTAATTACTACAAAGTCTAATTTTTCTTTTATAAATTTATTTATAATAACTTCTGCAAGCTCACCTGATCCACAAATTATATAGTGATTAGTAAGAGCTGAAATTTTTTTATCCATCTTGCTTCCCTTCCACAAATCTCCAAGTTTTCCCTCAACAAACATGGCTACAACAGTTGTAAAAGTATAACCAACTATGCCTACTCCTAAAAAAATCATTAAAATAGAAAAAAGTTCAGATGCATCGCTAGTTGTGCCCACTTCTCCAAAACCGACTGTAGAAATAGTTATGACTGTCATGTAGAGTGCATCAACAAAGTCTACTTTTAGTAAGACCATATAGCCAAGAACACCAACTACAAGCAAAAATACAAAGGCGCCGATAATCAATTTAAGTTTTCTTTTCTCTTCCACACCCAGCTCCTCCTTTACTCGATTATAATATATTTCCCAATAAAAAGCTAGACCATATTGAATAAGGTATAATTTATATATATTTAGGAGGAGATGTCATGGAGAAATTAAAACAAATGTTACCTTACTTATTAATAATGATTGGAATATTTTATATATTACCAATGTTAATTATAGACACCGGCTCTGGCATGTTTATTCTATTAGTCCTAGTACCATTGGCTTGCTTATTAACATCCCTGGCTTACGGATTTAAAAATTCTTTTACTTTGACTTTTCCGATTTTAGTAATGCTAATATTTATCCCATCCATATTTATTTTTTATAATGATAGTGCGATTGTTTATGTTTTTGCCTATGGAGCCATATCCCTTGTAGGATCTTTTTTGGGAGCTAGCCTTAGTGGGAAGATTTAGAAGTGGTTTAGGAAAATTTATAAAGGAGTATAATTTGAAAGTTAAAAAGAGAACTTTATTATTGATAGCTGGCTTGGTCTGGCTAATTGCAGGTTTTAATGTAGCAAGGCTTGGAATCTTATCTTTTGGCTTAGTAGAAAAGATTTGGTATTTGTACGCCCTAACAATTTTAATCTTTATGATTTTTGGAAGAATGTTTTTTACTATGAGTGAAAAACATACAAAAAGAATCCTAGCCTATGAAGATAAAAGACCATTTTGGAATTTTTTTGATCTTAAATCTTATTTGATTATGGTCTTTATGATGACTATGGGTATTGGTCTTCGTAAAGCAAATATTTTACCAGAATTTTTTATAGCCTTTTTCTACACAGGACTTGGCCTTGCCCTAGCACTTGCTGGGATAATTTTCATTTATAATTATATTTTCATAAAAAATTGAAATAATAGGACCAAGATATGAAATATTTTACAAAAGAATACTACAAAGAATATCACTTTATTTTGTTTGATGAACTTAAAGTCAAGTATAAATGCAAGTGAATCGGAAATTAGATGAAGAACAAGAAAGGACCTTTGGATTTAGATAAATGAGTATAGAAGAAACTAGGGAATTTTATAGGGATTTTGATGACCTATGTGACTGTGCATATTGCAGAAAATACATAAGAGAAATTAAGAAATCTTATCCAGATTTGACAGAATACTTGAATAAATTAGGTGTTGACATAGAAAAGCCATTTGAAACCATGCCAGGGGAGCCAGAAAATAGATTTATAGATTATTTTAGTGTCCAATATCTAGTGATGGGGGATAAGAAGGAATTTTCAAAAGAAAAGCTAGGAGATGTGACAATTGACCTTGCAGAAGATTACCCAGATCCTAATTTAGATTGTAAATATTATGTGATAGAACTAGGTCCGATTAAATTAGAATGGACAAATGAAGGGGAAATATGAAAGAAATATTTAAAGAATTTTCAGAAGTAAAAGGCGAATATGTAGAAGAAATTGCTGGTCAATCACGTTTTGCTTATAGTATATCAAACTCTGATGACCTTTTTGAAATAGAAGAGACAGTGAAAATCGTTGGATTTTATAAGGGAAATGAAATTTGTTTTTATGACTATAAAACAAGTGAAATTTACAGGCCTTTTGATCTTAAAAAGAACATTGCTTATGGTAGGGTAATTTTTATTGATAATAGTTTTTACATCTTGCAAGTAGACTTTGATGAAGGTCTTGCAAATATTTATAAGTATTATCCAGGAGAAATTTTAGAAAAAATTACCGACTACAAGGTAAAAGATTTATCAACCTATAACCTTGAACTTGTTGGATTGGACCTTCACCTAATAAGCCAAGACTCTGAAACGCTTGAAATTTATTATCCTTACAGAAAAACCATTAAACTTGAAGTAAGCGAGTCGGCTCTTTTTATAGACGATGGCAAGGTTTATATCAATCGCTGGATTGAAGAAGGTTGGGATGATGAAAAAGATGAAGCAGGAGAAGACTACAAATATTATGATAAGCTAATTATTAAAGATTTTGATTCAAATATTATCGAAGAAAGGCTTGGCAGTCTCCACCAAAGCCCAGACGGAACTTGGTGGCTTGCCTAGAAAAATATGACAAATCTAGATATATTCTTAATTGATTATGAAATTTATAAGGCAAATCCAAATTGGTGGCTGGATATAACAGAAATTTTCTTAAAGCCGGGATTAATTTTTAAAGCAAGTTTTAATAATGAACATACTAATATCTTGGAAAAAATTTCTGCCTATGGGAGTGACCTTAGCATAAGTTTTGAAAAAAATGTCTTAGGGGTGGAAGGAATCATAAATGAGGAAATGATAAGAGAT
This sequence comes from Anaerococcus lactolyticus ATCC 51172, assembly GCF_000156575.1. Lineage (GTDB taxonomy): Bacteria > Bacillota > Clostridia > Tissierellales > Peptoniphilaceae > Anaerococcus > Anaerococcus lactolyticus. The sequence goes on along the minus strand of NZ_GG666045.1, from coordinate 392,033 downwards.
TTCAAGGCATCCTATAAAGTGAAAAATGGTGATGGCATAGATTATTATTCTCCATTCATTAGTCTTGAAATTGGAGAAAATTATTGCTCCGCCCATCATGGAAGCGAGCTTTATCTATCAAACCTTAGTGAGGATGAGCTTGAAAAAATTTATAAAATAATAAATCCTTTAGACCAATATTTAAAATTTGATATAAGCTAAAAGTTTTTAAAAATCTTTTTAGGGTAGGAATATAGGGAAAAGATAAAGGGAGGATTGTTATGAGAAAAGAAATTAAAAGAGAATGGGATTTTGAACTTTATTTTAAACCGGATTGTCCGTTTTGCCTTAAGGTTTTGAATTTTTTTAAGGAAAATGACATAATTAAATTTCCGTCATATAATACTGAAGATATCACAAGTGGCTATGAAAACCAAGATAAGCTAATTGCTGTAGGTGGCAAAATCCAAGTGCCTTGCATGGTGATAGATGGCAAGGCCATGTATGAATCAGACGATATTATCGCCTATGCAAAAGAAAATTTCCTGGAAAAGGCCAAGGAAAACAAGGCTAAGAGGAAAGAAATTTTAAAAACCGAATAAAAAATGATGAGCTGGTGAGGATTCCTCCTGGCTCATCATTTTTTTAATTTTTTAGTTTTGGGACTCTTCAATTTTTAATTTTTTGCCAGCGATTTTTTTGTTGTTCATAGTCCTTATACATTCATAAACCACACTTTTTTCTACATCAACAAAGCTATAAGATTTTTGAATTCTGATTTGTCCTATTTTTTTATTTGGCACATGGGCAAGCCTGTTTAGGGCCTTTATTATCTTATCCTTGGTGAAATTATCCATCTTGCCCCTGTTTAAAAAGAGAGTTGTCATGTTTTCGTCTTTATACTTGTTCGATTTTTTCTTATTAGCAGTCGATTTTTCCTTTGGCGTATCAACACCAGCTATTTTTTCGTGGTGATCTAGATTGTCTTTGTTTAGCTTATCTGATAAGAGGACTTGGGAGATGACAAAGGGGTCGTAGCCTTTTTCCATTAACCTAATAAGGATTGATTTCTCTCTCTCAACACCAGTATAATTTTCAAGCTTTTCAATGATATCATCAATTACGCCAGTCTCTAGATTCCTATCCATTTGAACTAGGCTTGGGATTTGTGCTTGTTTTATTGTAGCCTTGGTGTATTTCTCGATAGCCTTAAGCCTTTCATTATCCCTGCCAGAAATAAGGGAATAGGATAGACCACTCCTGCCAGCACGGGCGGTCCTACCTATCCTGTGAACGTAATATTCATCAAGCTGAGGGAGGTCATAGTTTATTACCATATCAACATCGTCTACATCTAGCCCACGAGCAGCCACATCTGTAGCTACCAAAATATCTATGGTATTGTTTCTAAATTTTTTCATAACTATATCTCTTTGAGTTTGCTTTAGATCACCGTGAAGGCCATCTACCAGGTAGGATTTTTTGCTTAGAGATTCTACGAGTTTGTCAACTTTTCTTTTGGTATTGCAGAAAATAATGGCAAGCCTTGGCTTGTTGATTTCCAAAAGCCTGGTTAGGGTTTCTTCTTTATCAGCTTCTTTTAATTTTATAAAATGTTGGTCAATTTTATTTACAGTTAATTCTTTTGCCTTTATCTTGATTGTTACAGGATTTTTCTGATAAATCTTGGAAAATTCTGAAATTTCCTTGCCCATAGTGGCAGAGAAAAAGCAAGTTTGCCTGTCATCGTTTGTAGCATCGAGGATAAATTTCATATCATCTCTAAAACCCATGTCAAACATCTCATCAGCTTCATCGAGGACTACGATTTTGAGATTATCAAGTTTGAGGACTCTTCTTCTCATCAGGTCCATGAGTCTGCCTGGTGTGCCGACAACAATTTCGACACCTTTTTTAAGAGCTTTGATTTGCTTTACAATTTGTGTTCCACCGTAGACTGACAGAATCTTTATGCCTGTATGATATTTAGCAAGATTTCCTATTTCTTTTGCTACCTGGATACAAAGTTCCCTTGTTGGACATAGGACAAGGGCTTGGGTGAGTCCATTTGCTTCGATTTTTTCGATAATTGGGATAGCGAAAGCAGCAGTCTTACCTGTGCCAGTTTGAGCCTGACCTATAACATCTTTTCCATCTAAGAGGGGAGGGATGGTTTCTTCTTGGATAGGCGAAGGGGACTTAAATCCCATATCTGCAATTGCTCTTAATGTTTCTTCTGATATATATAATTCTTTAAATTCCACTATTTTTTCCTTTACTAATTCAATAAAAAAGGCAGCCGTCATTAGACAACTGCCAAATACTTATAGTATTATACTACAAATATTGAAAATAGCTCATAATCTAAAAAAAATATTGAAATTTAATAATTTCACTTAAATTTTATAGGATTTGTATAGACACATATGTCTTCACCATCAATATTTATAGTTTCAATTGTTTTTCTAAGTTTTGTGTTTTTGCTGGTTAAAAGAGCCTCTTTCAAATCTAGAACTGGCTCAATGCAACAATCAGCTCCATCAAAAATATTTACCCATTCATCCCTGGTTTTTTCTTTAAATATTTCCCTTAAGATTTCTTTCTTCTCTTTATAATCAGGGCAAAGACAACCGGCCACAATCCATTCTTCCTTGCCTATTAATTTACAAAATTTTTCGAAAAACTTTGGTTCAAGAGCTCCGAAGCTTAGGTATTTGTCATCTTTTGTCTGGTAGAAATCATAAAGTGACCCACCATTTAGGGAATTTTCTTCCCTGCCAGGATTCATACCTGTCATCATAAGCCCAGCGCCAGTCATTGTGTTGTAGGCAATTACACTATCGAGGATTGAAACATCGATATATGATCCATTTCCAGTGGCATTTCTCTTATTTAGGGCAGCAAGGATACCTATAATTGCATTTTGTGCAGCTGCCATGTCAGCAACTTGCATACCATATAGAACAGGACCTCCATCTTTCCTTCCAGAGTGACCCATGATTCCTGATAAGGCAAGGAAATTAATATCATGACCGGCCCTATCTTTGTAAGGTCCATTTTGACCATAGCCTGTGAGGCTTAAGTAAAGTATATCAGATTGAACTTTTTTTATATCCTCGTAGGCAAGGCCAAATTTAGCCATTACTCCAGGTCTAAATTGTTCAATTATGCAGTTGTATCCTTCTTCTTTAATCAGCCTAATAATTTCCTTTTGACTAGCTTCTTCTTTTAAATTAAGAAAAATCTCTTTTTTCTTGTTATTTAGCCAGGCCCTATTAGCTGAAAGTCCATTTTTTGCAAGAGGTTCGGAATCTAAAACCAAGTCTTTTCTGCCTGGAGCAGATATTTTCAAAACTACAGCTCCCATTTCTGCAAGCATCCATGTAGCATAAGGCCCTGGAAGTAGGGTAGTAAAATCAAGTATTTTTAAATTGTTTAATAAGTTCATAATATCCTCTTTTCTTTATATTAATAATTTACCCATTAGTTTCATATTTAAAATCTGGTAAAATATTATTAGGAGATTAACGCGTTTTTGGAGGATTTATGGAGTACTTAATAATTTTAATTTTCTTAGCCTTTGCTATTCATAACCTAAGAGAAAGTAAGGGAAAGAAGATCAGAATAGATATTAGGCCTATTTATAATATTATATTGGTTATAGCTGGGATTTTGTATTTAGCTTTAGCTTATAAAATAGGAAGGGGAATAGAGTCAGGTATTGCAGCAATTTCTGCTCTGTTTTACCTTTGGACAATAATTTATTGTCAAGGAATTGGTCAAGATGGATTTTATGTATTACTTGGAAAATCAACCATTAGGAAAATTGAAATTTCTAATATAAGAGATATAAAGATAGATAAGGAAAATTATAAGCTTGAATTTTATGCAGACTCAACAATTTACAAGCAAAAATATAAGAAAGAAGATTTTCCAAAAGTTCTTGAAATTATAGGAAAATTTAAATGAAAAATCGCCCCAGAGGAGCGATTTTTTTAGTAGGTGAAAATACCTGTTGATATTAAAAACAAGACAAACATGATGACAGGTAAGAAGTACTTGGTCATTACGACGTAAAGACCTTTTTTGGCAAACTTCTTGCCACCATATTCCACTTCGTCTATTATCCATTGTGGTTTCATAATCCATCCTATAAAGATTGATGATAGGAAGGCTATTAGAGGCATCATGAAACTATTTGAAATATAGTCCATTATGTCTAGGAGTTGACCTGTTGAACCATTTGGAAGGGATACTTCAACGTAGAATTTGCTATAGCCTAGGGCAATTACTGCTGTTGCTATGAGATAAATAACAGATAGCACTAGGGTTGTTGATTTTCTTTCTGTGCCTAAGATTTCTATTGTGTTTGCAACTATAGATTCAAGTACTGATATACAAGAAGTTAGGGCTGCAAATGCTGCTAGAATGAAAAATATTAGGCCAATTATCCTACCAGCAGGACCCATTTGGAAAAATACCTTTGGTAGGGAAATGAACATAAGGCCAGGGCCAGCAGACATTCCTTCAACACCCAAAAATACATAAACAGCAGGAATTATCATTACACCTGCGAGCATAGCCACAGCTGTATCCATGATTTCTATAACTGATACTGATTTACTAAGATCTACATCTTTCTTCACATAAGATCCATAAGTAATCATGATCCCCATAGATACAGAAAGTGAGAAAAACAATTGACTCATAGCATCTAGGGATATTTGTAAAAATCTAGATAAGGTCATACCAGTAAAATCAGGCTTTAAATAAACTGCTAGGCCTTGGAGACCAGTTCTGATTTCATCATTTTCTCCACTTGATTTTAAGGTAAGGGAGAAAATAGCTATACCAACTACCATAATTAAAAGAATTGGCATAATAATTTTAGAAACTCTTTCAATTCCCTTCTCAACCCCGCCAAAAACTATCAAAGCAGTCATAACCATGAAGATTAGGCTGCAATAAACAGAAGCGTTTGAAGATATGAAGTTAGTAAAACAAGCATCTTCTGCAGCGAGTTTCATATCACCAGTTAAAAAATATTTTATGTAATTAAGTATCCATCCACCAATAACTGCATAATAGGTCATAATAATAACTGGTACAAAAAATGTAAAAATACCTAAAAATTTCCATTTTGAATGCATTGATTGGTAGGCATATATAGCACTCTTGCCAGTTTTACGACCAATCGCAAGGTCTGTAGTTAGGAGAACAAAACCGACTGTAAAAATTAAAGCCAGATATATAATAAGGAAAACTCCCCCTCCATCTTTGGCGGCAAGATATGGGAAGCGCCAAAGGTTACCTACACCAACGGCTGAACCGGCTGCAGCTAATACAAAACCAAGCTGGCCAGTGAATCCTTTATGTTCTTTCATAACAATTCCTCTTTTCTTATAATTTAATAGTCATATCATACCACCAAAAATTTATAATTAAAAGTTTTTTTTTATTTTTTTTCATTAATTTTATGGTAAAATATATTTTGAGATAGGAAAATGTTTGCTGTCTTGAAAATGAAATGAGGTGAAATGATGAAGATTGGAGTCAGTGCTTGTCTTTTAGGAGAAAATTGCAAATATAATGGTAAGAATAATTTTTCATCAAAATTAGAAGAAATTCTTAAAAATCATGACTTAGTAGCTATTTGCCCTGAGGTATTGGGAGGTCTACCAACTCCAAGAGATCCTGCAGAAATTGTTGGCGAGATCGTAAGGACCAAAGACGGGAGGTCGGTTGATGATGAATTTAAAAAGGGAGCAAAAAAAGCTCTAGAACTTATCAAGAGAAGTAAAGTAGAGCTTGTTGTATTGCAATCGAGAAGTCCATCTTGTGGGATAGGAAAAATATATGATGGTTCTTTTACTGGGAAATTAATAAATGGCGACGGTATTTTTGTAAAATTATTAAAGGAAGAGGGAATAAAAGCTATTGATGTTGAAGATTTAACAAACATTTGATAAAAATTATGGTTTGTGAATTAAGACCTATTCATCAGATGAGTTTACAAGCTTAAATGATAATGCCATGGATCTAATGAATAAGCTAGCAGAAGCTAAGCCTGAAAGGGAGTTAAAGTTCTTGAAGAAATAGTGGTTAAGACAGGCATATTTGAGTATATGTTCTGGGATATGTGCCACAAGCAAGAGACTTGGACAGAAATTTAAATCAATCTACTAATTGTCATGAATTGCCCGAAAATTTTCGGGTATTTTCTTTTGTATATATCTATGGGAGAAATTTGGGTATATATAGTAGAGAAATTAATTTGATAGGAAGGCTCGTTATGAATAAAAAAATTGCAATTCAAGATACTTATGGTGAGAGGTTTCAATATTGTTGGGGATGTGGTCCTAAGAATGAAGAAGGTCTACATTTAAAATCTTATCCGACTGAAGATGGTAAGCAAGTTGTTGCAAAAGTTAAACCGGCAAAGGCCTTTACTGGTGGGGTGCCAAACAATTTATTTGGTGGTATGATTGCGATGATATTTGATTGCCATGGTACTGCAAGCGCTGCATTTTTTAAACACAAATCTAAGGGGCTTGAGCTTATGGAAGATACAGTTATAGAAAGATTTATAACTGCCCATCTAGAGATAGATTTCAAAAAGCCAACACCTATGGATGAGGAAGTTGAGGTAGTAGCAAGCCTTGAAGAATTAGGCGACAGGAAGGCTATAGTAAATATGGTCTTAACTTGTAAGGATGAAGTGAGGGCTAAGGCGAAGATGGTCGCTGTAGCTGTTAAGGATAATATGTAGGTTATTATGAAGTTTGAGAAATGTTGTTGCCATAGAAATACGAAAAAATATCAGATTTACCATATGCCAAGACCAAAAGACTGGGATAAGGACGTGATGGATGCCATTCAAATGCTATTGTGGTATATACCAAATATTGATTCTGTACAATCTTTTAGCGATGATCTTATTAGGAGTAAGGCCTTTGAAAACTTGACCTTTGCTTATGTACTAGATTGCCTTGGGATGAGCGAGAAAGATGTTTTGTTTATTAGACCTGGTGGTGAAATTTTCGATGAATATTGGGACTATTACCAGGGAGAAATTTGCACTTCTTGCCAAAAAATAATCCTGGTAAGGCAAAAAAATAAAACCAAGACTGAAGATTTATTAAGGTGCATAAGAAATGCAGTTGCCCATGGAGATTTTACAGTTGTTGGCGATATGTTTGTAGGTTTTAATGAACATAAGGGCGAGAAGAAGGCGATAATTAAGATAAAACCTAAAAATCTGATAAGAGCTTTAAGCAACATTTCAATTCAAGGTGAATATAACAAAGTTAGATTAATTGACGCGACCCTTAGGAAAAATGGTTTTAAAACCCAGATAGAGCCGAAAATTATTGATAAGGAAACTAAAAGATTCTATTACCTTGATATATTGGCGGAGAAAAATGGGCTTAAATATATAATTGAGATTAAGGATATTAGCTACAAGACTTATTTGAAAGTTCATGAATTTATGGAAATCTTGGCTAGTGTTGAAAAATATAGGAAGGCACTTGATCAGGAAAATACCAAGCTAGTCTTAGTTATGGATGAAACTAGATTAACCAAAGACTGTTGGGAAATGGCGGCTGGTTTTGATGACTTGATAGTTATTGACCTAAACAAGCTGATAAATATGCCTGAAACTGTTAAGGAGATATTTGCTTGATAGATGGAAAAATAAAAATTAGGTTGGAAGAAAAAAAGGATTATAAAAGAAAATTCGTAGAAAAAGTTCTAAGAGATTTACCTGATTGGTTTGGCATAGAAGAAGCTATTTTGGCCTACGGCAAGGAAGCTAGAGAACTTGACACCTATATTATTAGCTTAAATAAAGAGGACCTAGGATTTTTAATTATAAAAGAGACTTCGCCTTATACAATCGAGCTTTATTGTCTGGGTCTATTTGCAAAATCAAGGGGCCAAGGCTTGGGCCGAATCCTTGTTGATGAAGTATTAAATTTATATAGGGAAAAAATTAGGTTTTGTCAGGTCAAAACTCTTGATGAAGGCATAGATAAGCACTACGATAAGACCATAGGATTTTATAAAAGTCTTGGCTTTATGAAGATGGAAACAATTAAAGAAATTTGGGGAGAGGACAATCCCTGTATGATAATGATTAAAAGTCTTTAAACATTAACTTGTTTGAAGGCTTTTTTTTAAAAAATTCTTGCGAGATTTTTGTAAGTATGGTACTATAAATGTAACAAGATTAGTACTATAAATGTAACAAAATCTAAGGAGAATTTATGATAAGTTTAGCAATAGTTTCTTATTTTATTTTGTTAGTTACGATGTTTTTTGTAAAAGTACCAAATTATTTGCCGATAATAATAGGCTTGGGAGTATTTTTCTACATTTCTTTTTATTATTTTAAAAATGAAAGAGGAAGAGTGCAAAAATACTACACTCTAAAGGCCTTTTTATTAAGCACTTTAATATCTATAATAATTATTTTGGCCCTGGGAGCTATTCAATCGCTAACTCTTGGTTATGATCCAACAGATGCCTTGGATATAAAGGTGTTTAAGCTATATGTAACTTTATGTATTTTTGTGGTTTATACCTTAATTGCAAGGATAAAATATGTTAAAGATTTATAAATAAGAAAGGAGACTGTATTTGTTTGGATGTATTAATAGAAAATAGGATTAGAGAATTTAGGAAGGAAATGGGTCTTTCTCAAAACGCCCTGGCAAAAATGGTAGGACTTAAACGCAGGTCGATAATGGCTTATGAAAGTAACACAATTAGTCCTACCCTAGAGACAGCCTACAAGATTTGCAAGGTTTTTGATAAGGACATTAAGGAAGTATTTATATTTAAATAGGAGAAATTATGGGATTATTATTTAACACTAGCGAAGATATGGATAAAAAAGTAAGGGAAAAATTTGGAGATGATAAGTCTTATTTAATAGTTTTTAAGCACAATAGTCCTGCCAAGGATATTAGCAAATGGTTTTTAATCGGCGGCCTTTACTATACAATGGATTCATCAAGGACCTTCATTTTATACTTTGACCCTAAAGGAGTATATGAATCAGAGATTTCAAACTCAGATAAAAAAGATTTTCTCTTTATGGCTTGGAATGAAATAGAAGATTTTGAACTTGTTGAGGGCAACAAAAAAATACTCAAAATAAACCATCTGGGTAAAACTTATGAGTACGAAGTAGAGCTTAATGGCAGGCTCTTTAAAAATAATTTCAAAAACCTAACCAATCTTATGGAAAATAATTGGAATAGGATTGACTAATGAAAAATGGCCGAAGTGTGATGATTTTAGGAGCTAAGGAATACGAAACTTTTGACTTTGCTGATGACATATATTTGGTCGAATATTTTCCTGCCTATAAACTCACCCTTCCTTGGTATGAAGATAAGCTAACTGTGAAAATGGTAGATAACGCCGACGCACCTTATGACATCGACAAGCTAAAATTAATGTATGAGTACTTAAATAAAAATGGAGATTTATTTTATATAGCCTACAAAAATAAACTAGTAGGAGATTGTGCTATTTTTGATGATAACATGGTCGCTATCGTAGTTTCGAAAGAATATAGGGGAATGAAAATAGGAAGCAAGGTTCTAGATAAATTGATATCCTATGCAAGGGAAAAGAAATTATCTTACCTAAAGGCAGAAATTTACGACTTTAACCAAGTTTCAATAAGTTTATTCAAAAGCCATGCTTTTGAAAAAATTGATAAAGAAATGTATAAATTAGAGTTAATATAAAAAATCGTCCGGGGAATTAGATTACTTAAAGTAAGTTATCTATCTCTTGGACGATTTTTTTGACTAATCTTCTTTATTTTCTTTTAGACTAAATTCTAACAAAACTGGGTTGTGGTCGCTGTTTACGAAGCCTATGGCTTGGCCTTTTACGGATTTTACTTCTACGTTATCTGATACTAAAAATCCGTCTATTATGCATTCGTATGAGTCGTTTGGATCGTATGGTTTGTGGTTTAGTCTTGATGAGTTGGTGTTTTCATCAAATGTAGGTTTGATATTATCGGTTAGGTAGTCATAAGGGAATGGTGATGGGTTCCAGATTCCTTCTGGGACATTTGCTTCATAGCCTTTTCTTAATTCTTGGTTGAAGTCGCCACCTACTATCAAATAATTTCCCTTGTTGTATTCTTCTGTCATGAAGGCTATTATTTGTTTTGTTTGGGCGAGTCTTCCATTTGAACCAGATTCGTAGGCATCAAGGTGGACATTAACTAGGACTAAATATTTATCACTACCTTCTATTGGTAGGTAAGAAGCGTTGAAGCCTCTTTTTAGGTTGGCAAGTCTTACTGGCCACTTATGTGGCACTGGTTGTTGGTATCTGTAGGAAGATTCTATTTCAAATTTTGATTTTGTAAAGATTCCTGAATTCACCTTGCCCATTGGTGGGATTGGGAAAGGAACGAAGCCAACTTTGTAGTTAAATGCAAAGGTTGAAGCTCCGTTAAGTTCTTTATCAAAGTATTCAACTTCATTTATATGGTAGGTCCTTTGCGAATCTGCGTCTACCTCTTGGAGGAAGAGCAAGTCTGGATTAATTGTTTTTATTTCTTTTGAAATACCTGCTAGGGCGTTTTCTACATGGTCTTTGGAAATAGGATTGACCATTTTTCCACCATCCATAAAAAAGTCAGTGTCCTTATCAAGACCACCATAACCAATGTTCCATGTTAAAATCTTGTATGGAGTGTTTTCTTTTATTCTATCTTTTGCTGATCCTGATATTGCGACTTCTTCTATGTCTTTTGGTTTGTATTCTGTAATCATTAAATATCCTAATAGACAAATAAAGGCAAGTACTAATATTAGTATCAAGTAGCCGATAATTTTTATAGTTTTTTTCATAAATACCTCACATTCTTATGATAAGGATATCATTAAAAATGGATAAAGTAAATAGTTTTATAAAAAATTAGAAATAGTAAAATATTATATAAGGAGATAGTATGAAAAAAATACTTTGGGATATAGATGGCACGCTTCTAAATTTTGATTTAGCGGAAACCATAGCTATTAATAATTGCTTTGATATATTTGATTTAGAAAAACCAACTGAAGAAATGATTAGAGCATATAAAAAAATAAACACTAATTATTGGGAAAGACTTGAAAGAAATGAAGTCACAAGAGATGAAGTCCTTTTAGGAAGGTTTAGGGATTTTTTTGATTTATATGGAATTGATAGCAAAAATGTTGAGCATTTTAATTACAACTACCAAATGGAACTTGGAAAAACTTATGTTTTTAATCCCTATGGCAAGGAAATTGTAAACCATCTTGTGGGTAAATATGATCAATATGCAGTCACAAATGGATCTCTTACAGCACAGAGAGGCAAACTTGAGGGGTCAGAATTGAATAAAATTTTTAAGCAATCTTTTATATCAGAGCTTATTGGCTTTGAGAAACCGGATATAAAATTTTTTGATTTTGTTTTTAAAAAGATTGGGTCCTACAAACTTGATGATTATGTAATAATAGGAGATTCTCTCACATCAGATATGCTTGGTGGAGTTAAGGCAAAAATAAAAACAATCTGGTACAACCCAAGAGCAAAAGAAAATCATTTGAATTTGCCTATAGATATAGAGATAAGTTCCTTAGATGAAGTTGAAAATGCTCTTGTAAAAATATTTGAATGATTGCAGAAAACTTGCAAAAACTGTATAATATCTATTGAGTTCTATGCATATTTACATAGAAATAATTTGTGTTAATATGAATTTTCAAACGAGGAGGAGAAATGGATAAGGCGTCGCCCTATCGAAGGTGCAAGAAAATAAGAAACTAGTATAGTGGCGAATTTCTATTTGCCATTATATGGAAATATTCACTTGAATATTTTAATTAAATAGGAGAAATAAATGGCAGAAAGAAATTATAACGTTGATAATCTAAAGCAACTCCAAAAAGAAATCAACAAGATGAACCCTGTTGATATCGCAGATAAGTTGGAGGTATTGCCTGAAAAGTCAGTAGCTATTTGGATTAAACTTTTAAATAAGGATTTGCTAGCAGATACCTTTACTGAACTTAGACCAGACAATAAGGATAGGGTGTTAAAAATCTTATCCGAAGAAAGTATTAAAGACCTTGTCAAAGAGCTTGATGAAGACGAACTTGTAGATACCTTGCAAGAATTGCCTGCAAATATGGTAAAAAAGCTTATGACAAGCCATATTGACAGGGATAGGAGAGAAATTGTAAACGAACTTCTTGGCTATCCAGAAGAATCTGTTGGTTCTATTATGACAGTTAACTTCTTATCTGTGAAGTCAAGCGAGACTCCAGCAGCGGCCATGAAAAAAGTCATGGAAAGCGATCTAGATGCGGAAAAACTTGAACAAATATGGGTTACAAATGATTCTTTAGTCCTAACAGGTTTTGTTTTTATCGCTGACCTTATCAGGAATAAGAAAGCAACTATCGAGTCAATTACCCAACAAATCACTGCAGCTGTAAGCCCTACCGATGACCAAGAAGTAGTAGCAAAGCTTTCTATCAAATATGACCTAGGAGAAGTACCAGTTATTGACTCTGAGGGTAGGCTAATCGGTATAGTACCTGCAGAAGACGTAATTGACGTAGTTCACGAAGAGTTGCAAGAAGACTTTGCTAATATTACAGGTATTTCTGATCAAGGTGAATCATATATTGATGAATCATCATTTACAATTGCAAAAAATAGGACAACATGGTTGGTAATATGTCTAATCACAGCCACAATGACAGGCTTTATTATTCAAAGATATGAAAGTCTTCTCGCTCAGGCAGTGGCCCTTACAGCTTATATACCAATGCTCATGGATTCTGGTGGTAATGCAGGAAGTCAGTCATCAACAACAATTATGACCCAGATGTTCTCTGGAAACTTATCAGCCAAAGATTTTTTTAAGGTGATTTTTAAAGAAATAAGAGTAGGTACCTTGGTATCTTTGGTACTTGTAGCAATCAACTTTTTAAGAATTCTTATTGTTGATAATGTAAACATTGCTGTAAATCTAACTGTTTCCTTAACTTTGTTTTTAACAATAGTAATATCAAACATAATCGGTGGTTTGTTGCCACTATTAGCTGATAAATTACACATAGATCCTACTGTAATGGCAGGTCCACTTATCACAACTATAGTAGATACTGGCGTACTTTTAATTTATTTTGAAGTAGCATCTGTTCTATTAGGCATATAATTATATTCCGCATACTTATTAATGGTGTGCGGTATTTTATTGGGAAAATATTGAAATATAGGGAATTGATAAGGGATTAATTAATAATAATTAGTAGAAGTTAATAATTATTTAATAAAAAATTTGACAAGATAATTTTATTGTCGTATACTTACCTTATCAAAGAAAAGCTATGACATGGAAGAGTAGTTGAGAGATTCTTTTTAGAGAGGTATCGGAAGGTGAAAGATACTAAGATATTTTAACGAAAATCACCATCAAGCTGCCCACCGAAATGTAGGTGTTGTCGGGAGCTCCCGTTACAGAGCTATTCATTAAATGAATTAAGTGCATCATTAGATGAAGAAGAGTGGTACCGCGGATGGTAAAATTATGTATATTACCCTTCGTCTCTTTATCCAAGTGGAGTAAAGAGACGAAGGTTTTTTTATTCCCAAAATTTATAGGAGGAGATTATGAAATTAAGTAAAAAATTAGCAGTTGGAATGTTACTAGCAGGTCTTGTATTTACAGGATGCTCAAATAATGAAGGAAGCAACAAAGAAAGCAAAACAGAAATGGGAGATACAGTTAAACTTGGAAACTCAGCTCCACTAACTGGTCCGCTTTCAATCTACGGAATCACAACCAATAATGGTATAAAACTAGCTATCAAAGAAATAAATGAAGCTGGTGGTATCCTTGGTAAAAAAATCGAGTGGTCAGAATATGATGATAAGGGTGAAATAACTGATGCAGTTACAAATTACAACAAATTAATGGAAGAAAAACCTGGCGCTATCCTTGGTGGTGTACCTTCAAAGCCAGCTCTTGCTATGGCTGAATCTTCTACAAATGATGGAGTTGTTTATATCACACCAACAGGCACCCAAGCTAATATAACAGAGGGTAAGGAAAATGTATTTAGAACTTGCTTTACAGATCCTTTCCAAGGTGAAGTTTTAGCAAACTTCTCAAAAGAAAAATTAAAGGCAAAGAAACTAGCAGTACTTCGTAACCAATCATCAGACTTTTCGATGGGAGTTGCTGATGTATTTGTGAAAAAAGCCAAAGAACTTGGTATGGACGTTGTAGCTGACGAATCTTACGGTGATAGCGATACAGACTTCAAGGCTCAATTAACTAAGGTTAGAAAAGAAGAACCAGATGTATTATTCATCCCAGATTATTACGAAAAAGTAGCCCTAATAGTTCCACAAGTAAGAGATGCTGGTATAAATGCAACTCTAGTGGGAGCAGATGGTTGGGATACAGTTTTATCAGTAATGGATAAATCAAGCTTTGATGCTATAAACAATTCATACTTTACCAACCAATTTACCCTTGAAGATCCAAGTGAAAATGTTCAAAAATTTATAAAAGCATATAAGGAAGCTTACAAAGACGACCCATCAACATTTGCAGCAGAAGGATATGATACAGTTTATCTATATAAACAAGCTGTAGAAGAAGCTAAAAGTTTTGATTGGGATAAGGTAATCGCTGCTCTAAAGAAAGTATCATTTAAAGGTATAACTGGATCATTCACTTACGATGAAAACAACAACCCAGTTAAGACAGCAAAAATGATAAGAATAGAAAATGGTAAGTATGAATTTGACAGTGATGTAGGAGTAAATAAGTAAGATAAAAATTAAGGGGTCTGGCTAAGGTCAGACCCAAGTTAAAATGTGAAGTTTCCTATTAGGAGGAGATATTAATGGATTTTATCAGCCAATTTTTTAATGGCTTACAATTAGGCAGTATCTACGCCCTTGTAGCTCTCGGATATACAATGGTATATGGTATAGCCAAATTAATAAATTTTGCCCATGGTGATATTATCATGGTTGGAGGTTATACTGTATTTTTAGCAATAGGCCTCCCACTTTTTAAGACAGGCCTTCCTCTATGGCTAGCAGTAGTACCTGCTGTTATAGTATGTACACTTCTAGGTGTTTTGATAGAAAGAGTTGCCTACAAACCTTTAAGAAATTCATCAAGGATTTCTTTACTTATAACAACAATTGGTGTTTCATTATTTTTACAAAACCTTTTTGTAAAGATATTTACATCAAACGCCAAACCTCTACCAGCACTTTTCCCACAAAAGTCCTTATCTTTTGGGGATGTTCACCTATCACTAGCAACAGTAATTACAATAATTTCTACAATTATTTTAACTTATCTATTAAATTTATTTGTAAACAAAACCAAGTATGGTAAGGCTATGCTAGCTGTAAGTGAAGATTATGGTGCGGCAGAACTTGTAGGTATCAATGTAAACCAAGTTATGACTATGACCTTTGCTATAGGATCTGCTCTAGCAGGTGTGGCATCTGTTTTATATGTAGCAAGCTATCCACAAATTCAACCTTTTATGGGTTCTATGCTTGGTATTAAGGCATTTACTGCTGCAGTCTTAGGTGGAATTGGTTCGATACCAGGAGCTGTAGTGGGTGGACTTATTCTTGGAATAATTGAAGTTCTAACCAGAGCTTATTTATCAAGTGCCTACGCCGATGCTATTGTTTTTGTTATTTTAATACTAGTGCTATTAATCCAACCAAATGGATTGTTTGGAAAACTAGAGAAAGAAAAGGTGTGATATATGTCTACAAACAAAAAGAAAACTTATCTTATCACAACAGCTTTAGTAATATTATTTTTCGTCATCATCCAAGGACTTATAGGTGGTGGAATAATAAACAGGTACTGGCAAAATATTTTGATATTGATTTGCATCAATATAATAATGTCAACATCCTTAAACTTGACAGTAGGTGTTTTGGGACAAATTAACTTAGGACACGCTGGCTTTATGGCAATTGGAGCCTATGCTGCAGCCTTATTTTTAAAGTCAGGTTTAGTTGGAGGATTTTTAGGATACTTCTTAAGTTTGATCATAGCTGGTGTTGTTGCGACAGTATTCGGAATATTAATAGGTCTACCTGTTTTAAGGCTTACTGGAGATTATCTAGCTATAGTTACCCTTGCTTTTGGTGAAATTATAAGGGTTTTAATCGAAAATCTATCATTTACTGGTGGTGCCCAAGGTCTAGCAGGGATACCTACCACCCATGATTTTGGCAAATATTTCTTGGTAGCAGCCTTTCTAGTTACCATGATTTTTACCTATGCTTCATGCAGACATGGTAGGGCTGTCTTATCTATAAGAGATAATGAACTAGCTGCGGAAAGTTGTGGTATCAATATAACAAAATACAAAACTTTTGCCTTTGCTTTATCAGCCTTATTTGCTGGCGTAGCAGGAGCTTTGTATGCACAAAGCTTTGGAGTTTTAGCAGCAAATATTTTCAATTATAATAAATCTTTTGACTACTTAGTAATGGTAGTATTAGGTGGTATGGGATCAATGACAGGCGCTATATTTTCAACA
This sequence comes from Anaerococcus lactolyticus ATCC 51172, assembly GCF_000156575.1. Classification (GTDB taxonomy): domain Bacteria; phylum Bacillota; class Clostridia; order Tissierellales; family Peptoniphilaceae; genus Anaerococcus; species Anaerococcus lactolyticus. Next base: position 375,444 of record NZ_GG666045.1, on the reverse strand, counting down.
ATTGGACTTACGATTTTGCCAGAGGTATTAAAACCAATGGCAGAGTGGAGAATGGTAATATATGCTGTTATATTAATTGCTGTTATGATTTATAGGCCACAAGGGTTGTTAGGTAGAAAGGAATTTTCCTTAAGAAAGTTATTAAGGCTAGAAAAGTATAAGAAGGGAGATGTTGAAGGTGAATAGTAAGGAAGTAGTAAGTGAAAATGTTCTTGAAATAAATAATCTTGGCATCTCTTTTGGAGGACTTAAGGCAGTAGAGAATGTAAGTTTCAAAATTAAAAAAGGTGAACTTTTAGGATTGATTGGACCAAATGGTGCAGGCAAGACTACACTTTTTAATATGCTTTCAGGTGTATATACACCTACAAGTGGGGAAATTATTCTCGATGGAAAAAAAGTAAATGGAACTTCACCAGACAAATTGTCCAAACTCGGAGTTGCAAGAACTTTTCAAAATATAAGATTATTTGATAACTTAACTGTCCTTGACAATGTAAAACTTGCCATGAACCAATATATGGAATATGGAGTTTTAACTGGTATGTTTAGACTTCCATCTTATTGGAAGGAAGAAAAAGAAGCAACTAAAATGGCAAAAGATATCCTTAGACTATTTGATTTGGAAAAATATTATATGACCCTCGCGGGATCTCTCCCATATGGTGCCCAAAGAAAACTAGAAATAGCTAGGGCTATGGCAACTCGTCCTAAGGTCTTATTGCTAGATGAGCCTGCAGCAGGAATGAATGAGTCTGAAACTCAAGATTTGATGGATTCAATAAGAGTAATAAGAGAAAATACTGGTGTATCAATCTTGCTTATAGAGCATGATATGAACCTTGTTTTAGGTATTACCGATAGACTTATAGTTTTAAATTATGGCGAAATTTTAGCCCAGGGCAATCCAAGAGAAGTTATCTCTAATAAAGAAGTTGTAAGGGCCTACCTTGGAAGCTAGAAAGAGGAAAGAATGAGTATTTTAAGAATAGAGAATTTAAGTGTTTCTTATGGAAACATCAAGGCATTAAAGGGAATTAGCCTTAGGGTTGAGGAAGGCGAGGTAGTTTCTTTAATCGGTGCCAATGGTGCAGGTAAAACTACTACCCTTCAAACCATTTCTGGACTTTTAGCTGTTCAAGAAGGGGATGTATACTTTAATGATAAATCAATAAAGAAGAAAAAGGCTTTTCAAATCACTAGGGAGGGCCTTGCCCAAGTCCCAGAGGGAAGAAGAGTTTTCAAGGGTCTTTCAGTAGAGGACAACCTAAAACTCGGATCAATTTCTGCAGGGCTAAATCCTGATGAACTTAAGGCAGAATTAGAAAAAATTTACAAGCTTTTTCCAGTTCTTAAGGAAAGGAAAAATCAAAAGGCAGGCACACTTTCTGGTGGTGAACAGCAAATGCTAGCTATGGGAAGAGCCCTACTTACAAATCCAAAGGTACTCTTGTTAGATGAACCTTCCATGGGACTTTCGCCTTTATTCGTAGATAAGATTTTTGAGACAATCAGAATTCTAAAAGAAGAAGGCAGAACTATTTTACTTGTTGAACAAAATGCAAATCTAGCTCTTGATATAGCCGACAGAGCCTATGTATTAGAGACTGGAAAAATTGTAAAAGAAGGAAAGGCTTCAGATTTAAAATCTGATCCTGACGTAAAAGCAGCCTACCTTGGCGTATAAAATCCAAAAATAATAAGCCTCTCTTTGCTGGAAAAACCAGAAAGAGGGGCTTATTTTCTTAAAATTCTTTAGCTAATTCATAGAGAGTCTTAACATGGACTCCTGTAGCTCCCTTGCTGTTAATACCTTGTGGAGCTGATAGGTAAGCAGTTCCTGCTATATCTAAGTGTACCCAAGGATAAGCTTCAACGAAGTTTTCTATAAATTGACCAGCAGTTATAGAGCCTGCCTTTGGTCCACCTGAGTTTTTCACATCGCCATTTTCTGATTCATTGTAAGTTTTATAAAACGGATCGTTTGGTAAAAGCCAAATTTTTTCGTCAACTTTTTTACTTGCTCTAAGAACTTTTTTGAAGGCTTCTTCGTTATTTGTGATAGAAGCAGTATAAGTTTCACCAAGTGCGCCAATAGCAGCACCTGTAAGAGTAGCAAGATCAACTATAAGGGCAGGTTTATATTCAGTAGCAGCATAATTTACAGCGTCAGCTAAGGTGATTCTTCCCTCAGCGTCTGTATTATCCACATCTATTGTCATACCATTACGAGCTTTTATAATATCGCCTGGCTTATAAGCCCTGCCTGAAATTAAATTTTCACAAGCAGCAACTATTGCAACGACATTTACTTGTAACTTATTTAGGGCGATTGCTTTCATGGCACCAATAACAGAGCCAGACCCACCCATATCAGAATTCATAGTTTTCATACCATTTGATGTTTTGATTGAATAACCACCAGCATCGTAGGTGAGACCCTTGCCAACAAGAGCGAGTGGCGCCTTATCTTTTTGACCATGGAAATATTCCATAACTATAAACTTAGGTTCCTTATCTGAACCCTTTGCCACTTCATAAAAGGCAGTCAAGCCCATACTTAGAATCTCATCCTTGCCATAAATTGTAACCTTAACCCCAAGATCTGATAAGTTTTCAGATGCTTTTTGAGCTAAAGTTTCTGGATAAATGTCATTTGATCTAAGGTTTACAAGGTCACGAGTTAAAAATTGGCCACATAGAACTTTTTGAAGTTCGTCTACATCAGCTTCAAACTCATTAAAGCTTTCATCTAAATTAACAACTTCAAATAAATTTTCTTTTTTATCTGACTTATAATAATTAAAGTCATATGAAGAAACAATAAGTGCCTCTGCTAAGCTAAGGACAAAATCTTTATCATCAAGACCTGTTGAGTTTTCCTTTATTGAAATCTCTTTTACGTCTTTGTCCTTAAGGAATTTTCCTAAACTGCAAATAGCTTCCTTAAAAATTTCTTTATTAAACTTATCCTCTTCACCAAGACCTAGGATTATTTTCCCATGAAAAGCAAGGACTTCTCCTTTATCACCCTTAAAAAATTCAAGTTCATTTTTATCTTTAAAGGCAAAATTAATTTGGTTTATTTCTTTATATCTATAATTAAATTTCATAATTTCCTCCTTTAAATATCATACAAGATAAAAAATATTATTCACTTATTTATAACATTTACTTACAATAGGATATAATATAGGCAGAGGTACTTATGGGAAATGAAATAATTCTGAAAGATAAGACAAGGATATACTATAAGGAATATGGTTCTGGTGAAGATTTATTTCTTCTTCATGGCAATGATGGAGATATGACTTATTTTGAATATCAAATAGGTTACTTATCAAAGTATTTTCACCTTATATTGATAGATTTTAGAGATCATGGATTTTCTACAAATACAAAGGGGAGACTTAACTTTGACCTTTTGGCAAATGATTTAAATGAAGTTTTTGACCAAATGGGCATAAAAAAAGCTAACCTTTTAGGTTTTTCTGATGGGGCAAACCTCTGTTTGATTTTTAATAAATTATTCCCAGATAAGATTAATAAGATGATTTTAAACGCACCGAATGCTAGGTTTAAGGGTATAACTTTTCCTGCAAAAGTCATAATGATTTTGGAAAATATTTTGTGGTCGATTCTGCCTTTTTTTAAAAGGAATAAGAGAGTAGCCAACCTTTTGTTAACAGACTTAAAAATTGATATAAAAGATTTGAGGAATATTGATAAGGACACTTTAATATTAGTAGGATCTAGAGATTTAATAAGGATATCCCATATTAAAAAAATTGCTAGAAATATTAAAAATTCGAGGCTAGTGATTATTAAAAACCAAGGACATAGGTTGGCAAGGACATCATCTGAGATATTTAATAAGTTGGTATATAAATTTTTGAAAGGAGACTTATGAAAAAAATAAAAGAATATAGGCAGGGAATAATAAATATTTTAATATTATCTATAATATCAATTTCACTTTATTATATAGCCAAATCTGCCTTGGATATATGGGTCAGGGTTTTACTTGGCGTTGCCCTCTTGGGTTTTTTCTTTAAGGTATTCTTGAAGTTCAAGGGATTTTTTATAAAAATTAAGGAAAATTATGGCGAAATTGCAGCAAGACTTTTTAAAGAGGCTATTCAAAAAATAAATTCTGTTTTTATAGGCTTTTATGGCTTGGTCTTTATATTAAGTGCTGATGTTGGTGGATTTTTATCCTATTTTCCATTTAATGAATTTTCTTATGTCACAGTAGGGTTGTTTAGGTCCGTTGCCGAACTAATGACAGGTTTTCTATTTATAGTAGCATCAAGACTTTCTTTTGCAAGACAGAAAAGAATAGAAAAAATTCTTTATTTTTTAATAGGTTTTACTGGAATTTATCTCTATTTGGTAGGTGAGACATTTATATCTCTCATCCCACTAATAATAATGGTATTATTGACATATTTTACAAGGGAAACCCTAGTTAAAGAAAGCTTCATTTATAGTATGGAGGAAGTTTTAATTGATCTTGTCTTTGGTGGTTTTTGGATAATAATTTATTTTAAAAATACATTTAAGACTAGACCTCTTTTAACCATTCCATTAACATATAAATTTATATTTTTTACCCTTACATTCTTTGCCATGGCTCTTGCCTTAAGGATGATTCTCTTGTATATGAAAGGCCATGATGAGTTTTTAGAAAATCCTGACCTAAAGATATATAAGGAATTTTTGAAGGAAAATAATTTAAATTCTTCAACATCCGCAGGTCTGGGGCTACTTGGGGATAAGTATATTTATTATTATAAAAAAGAGGATAAAAGACTCTTGGCCTTCATATATCAAGTAGTAAATAATAAGATAATAGTAATGGGTGAGCCAATTGGCAATAAGGAATTTCTCGAAGAAGGCTTAAATGAATTTATAAAGAAGTGTGAAGTCTTATCCTTAAATCCTATTTTTTATGAAGTGGGCAGGGAATTTACCTTCTTGCTTCACGATTATGGTTACGATTTTATGAAGTTTGGAGAAAATGCCTTTCTAGACCTAGGAGAATTTAGTTTGGCTGGAAGAAAAAAATCTAGTCTGCGTAATATTTTAAATAGGTTTGAAAAAGATGGGTATGAATTTAAAATTGTAACCCCACCCTTTGATGATATAACTTTCGATAGGCTTAAAATCATTTCCGATAAGTGGCTAAAGGGTAGGGAAGAAAAAGGATTTTCCTTAGGATTTTTTGATAGATCCTACTTAAATGATTCTAGTATAGCTTTTGTGCTTGATGAGAACAAAGAAATAACAGCTTTTACGAGTTTGATGCCAAATTATGATGATAAAATAATGACTATAGATCTGATGCGTTATGATACGGATATGAATGTAAATTCCATGATGGATTATTTATTTTTAAACTTGTTTATCTATGCCCAAGAAAATAATTATAAGTATTTTAATTTGGGAATGGCGCCCCTATCTAATGTTGGAATCTATAAATCTGCTTATTTATCAGAAAGAATCGCATCATTTATATTTAAATATGCAGATAGTTTATATCCATTTAAGGGGCTTAGAAATTACAAATCTAAGTATGCAACACACTGGGAAAGCAGGTACACTTGCTTTAGCAAGGGGAATTTCATTATCACATCTATACTCGCGATAATGGCTGCTGATAAGGGAAAAATTGGAGAGAAATAAATTTTTTGTATAAAATAAGTAAGTATAAAATTGCTTAGGTTAGTTTAAGTGGACTATGGGTAAAATATTAAAGAATAAAAGGAGGAAATATGAAAATTATTTGCTACAGCAAGTGCTCAACTTGCAAGGGTGTTTTAAAAACAATGGATGAGAAAAAATTAAAATATGAATTAAGGGATATTAAGGAGGACAACCCAACTAAGGAAGAAATAAAAAAATGGCATGAGGCAACAGACTATGATATTAAAAGATTTTTTAATACATCTGGAATGATCTATAGACAAGAAAATCTAAAAGATAAGCTTGATGGAATGAGCCTTGAGGAAAAATATGAAAAACTTGCCTCAGATGGAATGCTTGTAAAAAGACCTATTCTTTTCTTGGATGATGGGAAAATTTTAGTTGGTCCTGATGTAAAAAAATACGTTGATTCATTATAAGTAATTGCAGATTAACTGATAAAGGTGTATCATATAAAAAACTTTAGGGGTTAGATATGAGAAAAAAATTAACTTTATCAGAAAACTTATTAATTGGCTCCTTACTTTTTGGCTTATTCTTTGGTGCTGGAAACTTAATCTTCCCCTTAGAACTTGGCCAAAGATCTGGAGCCAATATTTCATTAGTAACAATTGGATTTTTGTTATCGGCAGTAAGTCTACCTATCCTTGCTGTTGTTGCAACTGCGGCAAGTGATAGTGAAAGTTTATTTGACCTATCAAAGGCAGCAGGAAGTAAATTTGCTTACTTTTTTACAACACTATTATACTTAACAATAGGTCCTGGCTTTGCCATTCCAAGAACAGCAACTACAACTTATGAAGTAATATTTGAAGGAAACGAGAGTTTTTATAATTCTTTTGGCCTTTTAATATTCTCCTTGGTATTTTTTGCTCTAGTTTTGTATTTTTCAATTAAAAAAGCAAAACTAATTGATACCATTGGTAAGTTTATGACCCCCTTATTTTTAATTTTGTTATCAATTTTATTAATTTCTACAATTTTTAAACCTATGGGACCAGTTGGTATGAATTTGCCAACTCCTAAGTATGGGTCAAATGCTCTCGCAGTTGGATTTGTCGATGGCTATAATACCTTAGATGCACCAGCTGGACTAGCCTTTGCTATTATAATAATTTCTAGTATTAAGGACTTGGGAGTGACAGATAAAAAGTCAATGGCACTTGAAACCTTAAAATCAGGTTTGGTTTGTCTATTTGCTATGTCAATTATTTACACTGGGCTTTCATTTATGGGTGGTGCGTCTGCAAATATCCTAGATGATTTCGAAAATGGTGCGGTAATTTTATCACAAATATCTGAGCATTACTTAGGTAGTCTTGGTCATATACTTTTATCAATAATAGTATTTCTTGCTTGCTTAAAAACAGCGATTGGTCTTGTTTCAGCATGTTCAGAAATGTTTGAAGAGATGTTAAAAAACAAGCTTTCCTATAAGACATATTGTGTAATATTTTCCTTAGTTTCACTATTGATAGCAAACCTTGGATTAAAACAAATTATTACTTTGTCATTGCCAGTATTAATGTTCATTTATCCAATATCGATAGTATTAATAGTTGTTTCTATTATTTCTATTTTTATGGGGAAGAGAAAATTTGTTTACCAGATAAGTCTTGGAGTAACAGCAGCTTTTGCTTTTTTGGATTTCTTAAAAACAACTCCAGACTTTATTAGTAAAGCACCTATGGTAGTTAAGATCTTAGATTTTGCTAACAATAGCCTTCCGGGTTATGAAATAGGTTTTGCTTGGGTTATGCCAGCTGTTATTGCCTTTATCGTAGGTCTATTAATTGATAAGAAGTTTATTAGAAATTGAATTTCTATTAATAAAAAGTATGATGTTATTTGGACTTATGAGAGGTAAATATGAGTGATTTTATACTAAGTGCTACTTCGACTGTTGACATTAGTAGGGAAGAGCTAGAAAAAGAAAATATAAAATGGATTAGTTTTCCTTACCAGATTGATGGTAAAGAGTATATGGATGATTTAGGAAAAACTCTTTCGCTAGATGATTTCTATCAGGCTATGATAGATGGTGCGGTGGCAACAACAAGCCAAATCACCTATGTTAGATATATAAATTATTTTGAAGATTTGCTTAAGGAAGGTAAGGATATCCTCCATATGTGCTTATCATCTGGAATTACAGGTGAGTACCAACAAGCACTGATGGCAAAAAAAGAGTTAGAGACAAAATATCCTGAAAGAAAAATCTTAATTTTAGATAGTTTGACAGCTACTGCTTGCCAAGGTGTTTTGCTTCTTGCTCTAAATGAGCAAAGAAATGAAGGTAAGACTATTGATGAGGTTTATCAATGGGCTACAAAAAATAGAGTTAATGTTAATGCTTTATTTTTTACATCTGACCTTACATATTTAGTCAGGGGTGGAAGATTATCAAAAGCAGCAGGTTCCTTTGGAAATCTTCTAAATATTTGTCCTATTATAGAAGTAAACCTTGAAGGAAAACTTGTTGTAAGGGATAAGATTAGAACAAAGAAAAAGGCTATGAAATCTCTTGCTAAGCAGATTTCTAATAGGTTAATAAAAGATTTTCCATATCTAAATGAGATTTTTATAGTTCATACTCATTCAAAGGAAGATGCTGAAGAATTAAAATCAATTCTAAAAGAACTTTTGCCAGATTATAAAGGCAACATAAGTATCCACGAAATTGGAACTACAGTAGGTGCCCACCTAGGACCAGGTACAGTTGGTGCAGGTTTTTGGGGCGAGGAAAAAACTATATAGGGACAGTCGCTAAAGGCGACTTTCTTTTTTTTATGAGGTAAATTATGAGATTAAGACACAAACCACACGCAATCCCAACCATGCAAGAGAGCCCATACATTATTTTTGATCCAGAAAATCATAAGGGTTCTTGGAAAGACTTATTTAAAAATAACAATGAAATAGAATTAGAGATAGGAGCTGGCAAGGGGGAATTTATTGTAGGTAAGGCAATAAACGAAACTAATAAAAATTTTCTGGCTTTGGAAATGAATACAAACGCCTTCGTAGCTGCCTGTAGAAAGATTGAAGAAAACGAGTTAACAAATGTATATGGGATTGTTGGCAAGGCTGAAGACCTCCTAGATATGTTTAAACAAAATGAGATTTCAAAGCTTTATCTAAATTTTTCTACTCCATGGCCTAAAAAACGCCACAACAAGAGAAGGCTTTCTCACCAAAATTTTCTAAAATTATACCAAGTTATTTGTAAAAATGGAGCAGAGCTAGAGTTAAAAACCGATAACGAAGATTTTTTTGAAGGATCTTTAGCATATTTTCAAGAATTTGGCATGGAAATAATAGAGGTTAATAGAAATCTTGCCGAAGAAAAGTCTATTGTAACAGAATATGAAAGAAAATTTAGAAATAAGAATATGCCGATTTTTTATGTAAAAGCTAAATTTAAATAGACATTTTCAATAAAATAAGGTAAAGTTACCATAAATTAATAAAAAGGGGAGATAAAATGAAAAAAGCTAAGAAATTAATTCTTGGATTGTTTACAGCTGTGATTTTAATTTTTGCTTCATACTTTTTTGGAATGAAAAGTAGTCTTAAAAATTCAGAAACAAAAATTTCATCAGAAATAATTAAAAATCAAATCCTCTCAGTCAAGGAATTAACTACACTTAAGTATAAATACACAAATGTAGGTTCTTTTGAAAATCAAGCTGAATTCTACGGTATAAAATTACCTTTTACCCAAAAGAAATTTATAATATCTTATGATGGAGAGGTTAATGCTGGGATAAACCTAAATGATATTCAGGTCACCTTAAATAAGGAGGATAAAAAAATTAGTATCCAAGTACCTAAAGCAGAAATCCTTAACCATGTAATCGATGAAAATTCATTAACAATTTTTGACGAAAAAAATTCTATATTTAATCAATTGGAAGTGAAGGATTTTTCTGATTTTAGGAAAGATGAAATGAAAAAAGTAGAAAAAAATTTAGAGGAGAAAGGATTCTTGGAGGAAGCAGATAAGAAAACCAAGGAAGCTATAGAAGAAATTTTAAAAATAAATCCTTTATTAGAAGAATATACAATTGAATTTAACTAAAAAAATGCTCTTGGAATATAGATTCTAAGGGCATTTTTATTAGTATTTTTAACTTAATATCTTAAAGTAATAGTTATAATCCAAGATGTGCTACAAATTTTCCTATTGCATAACCAAACTTATAAACTAGAACGAGGGTTATGATAGATGCAAGTATAAAATAAGATGCTGGGTAGTGCTCTTTATATTTTTTTATACGGTCCATAAATTTTCCTCCACTTAAATTTTCTGTTCTTGTATTTAATTGTATATTATTATAAGCCTATATGGACAAAAATAAACTTACATCACAAAGTTAACTTATAGATTAGGCTAACCAAGGGATAGAGGATTATTTGGTGGGTGATGTAAATAAGCATCGAATGTCTTCCGATTTTTGCAAGGAAATTTTCTTTGACGTCAAAGTTGAAAAAGTTTTTCTTATGTAAATATTTCCCCAGAGAAAGTCCAGCCAAAAAGGCGAATAGCCAAGGAATTAATGGAAAGTAGTCATTTGAATAAAAGTCAAATGACGGAAAGCCTATAGGAAATAAATTCATTTGGTAAAGACCATTAAAAAAACTATTTTCCCATAAAAGTCCAGCTGGAATTTTGTAGGAAAATGCAAAGGCTAGTATAAATAACGGCCAAAGCCTAGGGCTAATTGACTTTTGTAATAGGCCAGCAATTATCATTGATAGGCCAAGTCCATTTAAAACTCCCCAGATTATTAGTTGGTCTTTGGCAAAAATATAAGTGATGAAAGTTATTGCAAAACCAATTAGACTTGTAAAAATTCCCCTTTTTATATTATTTCTAGGATTTAAAAAGCTAGAAGTCATCCCCGAAATGAGAAAAAATGATAAAGCAATTGACAGTTGCCAAATCCTATTAAAAACAGTTTCGTTATAAAAATCTAGGGCCCAAAAGTAATTTATATTGTAAAATAAGTGGAAGAGGACCATAGAAATTATGGTAAGGCCTCTAACAGTATCAATTATTTGTATTCTTTTCATAAAATCTCCTCCCTTTATTATAACATATGGTAAAATAAACTTATAAAGTTTCTGGAGGAAATATGAAAAATTTTGACGATTATTTAGATTATCTATATGGGAGGGGATCTTCTGGCGAAGATCACACCCTTAGAAATATAAGAAAAGTTATGGAAGCCTTTGACAATCCTCAAGACAAGATAAAAACTATCCACGTTGCGGGCACAAATGGTAAAGGCTCTACTGCAAAGATGCTTGCAAATGTCCTTTCTAAAAAAGTTAAATGTGGGATTTTCACTTCACCTTATATGGTTAGGATAAATGAGGAAATTTCAATTAATGGTGTAGATATAAGTAATGAAGATTTTTGCAATCTTATGGATAGGATTCGTCCTGTTGCAGAACAATGTGATGAAGAAGGTTACCACATAACTTATTTTGAATTTTTAACAGCCATGGTATATCTTTATTTTTATGAGCAGAAGGTAGATGTTGCTGTGATTGAAGTTGGATTAGGTGGCAGTCTTGATTCTACTAATATTATAAAAAGTCCACTTGCATCTGTGATTTGTTCTATCTCAATGGACCATATGAATGTTTTGGGATCTACTATTGAAGAAATTGCAGCTAATAAGGCAGGAATTATCAAAAAGAACCGACCTGTATTTGTCTATCCACAAACAAGTGAAGAAGCTTTTAGGGTTATAAAAGAGAAATCAATTGCCGAGCAAGCTCAACTTTTCACCTTCAAAAAAGATGAAATAAATATAAAAGATTTTTCTGATTTTGGAAATACTTTTGATTTTAAGTCGTACAAGGATTTACAAACAAGTCTTAGGGGTGAGCATCAAATCTATAATGCAAGCCTTGCCCTTATGGTTTTAGATTATTTCAAAAAAGACTTCAACCTCAGCGAAGATGATATCAAAGAGGGGATAAGAGAAACCTACAATCCAGGTAGAGTTGACTTGGTTTCTACAAATCCACGAGTGCTCTTAGATGGTTCCCATAATAAAGAATCAATTGACGCCTTATTAGCTAGTCTTAAAAAGTTTGATTATGACAAGTTAATAGTAGGTTTTTCAATCCTAAAAGATAAGGACCATAAAGATATTATAAGAAAGATTGCAGGTCTTGCTGATGAACTTATCATAACCCATATTGATGACAATCCAAGGGCGCTTGATACACAAATAATAGACGAAGAAGCAAAAGCTTATGCCTCAGACATTCATGTAATTGAAAATAACAAGCAAGCCTTTGAATTTTCTTTAAAAGAAGCCAAGGATAAAGACTTAGTTCTTTGGTGTGGGTCCTTGTACCTTATCGGAAAAATTTTATCCTATATGGAAAAATAAGAAATCATATTATAAAAAATCGCCCATGCTAAAGGACGATTTTTTATTTGTTTAAATATTTTATTCTTGTGAAAAATTCAGAAGGCAAGGCTTTTTTATTATTTCTCTTTTTGGTTGCTAGGATGTATAAATTATCCCTAGCCCTGGTCATAGCTACATAAAAAACCCTTCTTTCTTCTTCTAAGTTTTTTATTGGATCTTTTTCGTAGTCGATTATAGGAAATTCATTTTTATTTAAATCGACCACGAAGACCTTATCATACTCGAGTCCCTTAGACCTGTGGATAGTTTGAAGGATGATGCTAGACTTGTTAATCATTTTAATTTTTTTCTTAAGGCTCAAAACTTTCTTATCAAAATCTTCTATTGTTTCAAGGTCCTGGGTGAAATTTATCAGACTTTCAATAAATAAATCCTTGTTAATAACTTCTTCTGCAAACTTATTTGCCTTTAGGGAGGCGTATTCTTTATAGCCCATATATTTGTAAATGTAGGAAATTTTCCTCGATAGGGGAAGGTTTCTTAAGTGCTTTAGCTTTTTTTCTATGTCATATAGAGAATTTTTTCTATCATAGTCTATAAAGTTATAAAAAAAATCAAAGACATCTTGGTTAAGAGGCTTGGTATTTAGTTTTTCAATCTCCGTCTTTTTGATAAATGTTTTTATCTTATAATAAATATTTTCAAAGGCGCTTACGTTATTAAAATCCTCAGAAAATTTGATTATATCGAATATATCATCTATAATTTGAGATTTGAAGAAATCTAGGAAATCATCATTTATAGAAAAATCAATCCCATCTTCAAGTAAGAAACTGACAAGGTTTATAGCTGAGATATTATTCCTAAATAAAATTGCGTTGGTTTTGTCGTTATCAATATTTTTTCTTATAAAATTGTATTGATCATAGGAATCGTGTAGGGTTTTAATAATAATTTTATCCCCCATATCTTTTTTGCTAATGATTTCTTTCTCATAGCGAAATTTATTTTCTTTAATAAAATTTCCTGCAAGAGTCGAAATATTTTTGCTTGACCTATGATTTTCGTTCATGATTATGATTTCAGCCCTAGGATAATAGGCCGTAAAATTTAAAAGATACTCAGGATCAGCCGCTCTAAAAGAGTAAATTGACTGGTCATCATCTGCAACAACCATAAAATTATTATTTAGGTTTACAATTTCTTTTAGAATCTTAAATTGCAATAGGGAAGTGTCTTGGCCTTCATCTAGCTGAAAATATTCATACTTTTGATGGATGGATTTTAGGAGCCTCGGGTTTTCTTCCAGAAGCTTGAGAGCTAGGATTTGCATATCATCAAAATCTATGTAGTTATTTATTTTCTTGAAATTTTCATAGGTTTGGTAGACTTTCTCAATATTTTTTATCCTAACTTTTTTTAAATATGACTCATCAAGCATAGCGTTTTTCATGTAAGATGTTTCTGTGAAAAAATTCAAAATATCTTCTCGAGATGGCTTTTTATTATTAATATCCTGGTATATACGTTTAACTAAGTCGTATTTATTGTAGGTATCAGTTGATTCTAATAATCTTAACTCTCTATGAAATTTTTTTAGGTAATTTCTAATAATAAGGTAGCAAAAAGCATGAATGGTCATGATATTTGTATCGTCACCTGTGTAACGGTTATTCATATCTATAGCTTGGGTTCTAGAAAAAGTTAGGGTTAATATTTTATTTGGAGAAGTAATTTTACTTAAAATTTTTACTCTTTCTAGAAGCATTGTAGTCTTGCCCGCGCCTGGAACTGCAAGGACTAGACAGGGTCCATCTATAAAATTTGCTGCCCTATTTTGTATGTCAGTTAGCTTCATATTAATATGATACCATATATTTTTTTGAAAAATATGATAAAATAGAATGTAGGTATAGTATAATAGAAGCAGTAGAATATAAATATGGGGGAATATATGCTTACAACACAATTTTTAAAGTCTAGAACTTCAACAAGAGATTTCAAGGATGTGGATCTTAAAAAAGCCGATTTAGAAAAGCTTGAAAATATAATTGATTCTGAAATTATAAAGCTTGGTAAGGATGACCTTGCTTTTATAGTTCAAACTGATGGAGAAGCAGTTTATAAGGCTCTCGATGGCAAGGCTGGATACAAAGGAATAATGATAAAAGCTCCAGCTTATCTTGCTTTAAACACTTTAAATGACGACCCAGCAAGCTTAGTTAAGGGAGCTTATGGAGTAGAAGAAATAATAACAGAGCTTGACAAAATGGGCATCGGAAACTGCTGGATTACAGTAGGAGATGTAGGAGAAGACATTAAAGAATCTGTATTTAATTATGAAAAAGGAGAAGTTAATTTACTTCTAGCTATAGGCTATCCTGTAGATACAACTGTTAGAGAACATCAGTTTGATGACAGAAAGGGTATTGGTGAATTTGTATTTATTGATGATCTAGGAAATAAAGCAACAAATGAAGATCTTGAACAAAGAGGACTAGATGAGATTTTCGCTTATGCAAGATTTGCACCATCAGCCTATAATGCTCAACCATGGAGATTTCTCCTTGTTGATGACTTAATCAAACTATACATTGAAGATTATAAGGGAAATGCAAACCTACTTGATGCAGGTATTATTATGTACTACATCGACAAATTAGGTGAAAGTATTTCTATGGGGTCAAATTGGGAAATTAAACCAGAACTTAATGACGACAAATATGTCTATATAGCTAGTAAACAACTATAAGATGAAGGGCGCCAAGGCGTCCTTTTTAGGAGAGTGTAATATTGATTAGAATTTATAACGAAACTTATTTTGAAAAAATGAGAAAGGCAGCTGAGATTTTATGTCAAACTCACCTTGCCTTAAGGGAAGTAATAAGACCAGGTCTAACAACAAATGATTTGGATAAATTTGCTAATAAATTTATCGTAGACCATAAAAAGGCAATACCAGCACAATTAGGGTATCAGGGTTTTCCATTTACTCTTTGCACATCAGTAAATGATGAGATTTGCCACGGCTATCCAACAAATAAACCTCTTAAAGAAGGAGACATTTTATCAATTGATAATGTTGTCAACTTAGATGGAGGCTTAGCTGATTCTTGTTGGACTTATACCATAGGCGAGATGAGTGAAACTGATCAAAAGCTTGTAGATGTAAACCTAGAAGCCTTAAATAGGGCAATAAAAGTTGCTGTGCCAGGAAATAGGATTGGTGATATTGGTGCTGCCATTCAAGAATGTGTAGAAGATGAAAATGGATTTTCTGTTATACGTGACTTTATTGGTCATGGTATCGGCAAAGAAATGCATGAAGACCCACAAGTACCACACTACGGCAAGGCTGGTAGAGGACCAAGGATCGAAGTAGGAATGGTCTTTACCATTGAGCCAATGATAGCTATAGGCGATTGGCGTATGAAACTTGATAGTAATGGCTGGACTGCAAGGACTGTTGATGGCTCAAAAGTTAGTCAATTTGAACACCAACTAATAATTCACAAGGATGGTCCTGAAGTTATAACAGACCAATCAAAATATAAATTAACAGAGTCTGACCTCGAATTTATAAAGAATTATAAGTTTTAAAAAAATCTACCCAACTGGGTAGATTTTTTACTTGCCTAAATTCAATTCTATTTGATTTTTTGTTTTTTCTCTTTCGGCCATTTTTTCATTATAGCAAGACCTACATAGGGGTTCGTAAACATCCTTTGAACCTATTTGTATCCTTGAATCATCACTAGATTTTCTGTAGGATGCCCAAGCGTCTTCACCACATGATGCACAAATGGCGTGGTGTTTTATTAATTCATCCGCTAGAGGCATTATTTCTTTTATAATTTCAAAGGGTTTAGCTTTGTAATCCATATCTAGTCCTGATATGACTATGGTTATATTTTTTGCCATGAGTTTATTAAAAATGTCAACTACTTCACTAGGCTCGTTTGGAAAAAATTGTAATTCGTCAATACCGATTGCATCTATTTCATGTTTTTTAACGTAGTCCAAAATTTCATTTAGATTTTCTATCTTAATTGCATCTAGGGATAAGTTATCATGAGAGACAATTTTTTTATCACTATCTCTGTTATCAACTGATGGTTTAAAGGCTACTGTTTTATAATTTGCTATTGTCATCCTGTAAAGCTCTCTCCAGAGGGAGGTTGTTTTGCCTGAAAACATTGATCCTGTGTGGACAATTAACTTACCTTGTCTTTTTATCATTTTCTTAAACATTGAACTTAAATTCCACTACATCTCCATCTTGCATGATGTAGTCCTTTCCTTCCATTCGTAGTTTACCAGCTTCTTTAGCTTTTGCCTCACTACCAGCTGCTACTAAATCATCATAGGAAATAACATCTGCCATAATAAAACCACGTGCTATATCTGAGTGGATTTTTCCTGCTGCATCTTGGGCACGAGTACCTTTTGTGATTGTCCAAGCTCTGGTTTCAACTTCACCGGTTGTTAGGTAGGATATGAGGTTTAAAGTTTTATAAGAATCTTTAATTACCCTGTCTGTGCCAGATTCTGTAAGGCCAATCATAGCGAGGAATTCTTCTCTTTCCTCCTCTGTTTCTAGTTCTGAAATTTCTTGCTCGATTTTTGCAGATACAACAGAAACTTCAGCTCCTTCGCTTTTAGCAAAGTTACGAACTATTTCTACATATTTATTGCTTGCACCGTCATCAGCGGCATCATCTTCATTTACATTGCACACATATATAATTGGTTTAGTAGATAGGAGTTGGTAAGACCTTAAAAGTTTTTTCTCTTCGTTGTTAAGGTCAAGGATTCTTGCAGATTTTCCTTCTTCAAGTACTGCTACAATTTTCTCTAGAACTTCTACCTCGGCTCTGGCACTTTTGTCAGCCCTAGCTACTTTTCTTTTCTTTTCCAAAACCTTATCAACAAGCTCAAGGTCGGAAAGGATTAGTTCAAGGTTAATAGTTTCAATATCTCTTAGTGGGTCAACAGAACCATCTACGTGGGTCACATTTGGGTCATCAAAACACCTTAAAACTTCTACAATAGCGTCAGTTTCTCTGATATTTGATAAAAACTTATTACCAAGTCCTTCACCCTTACTAGCTCCCTTTACAAGGCCAGCTATATCGTAAAATTCTACAACAGCAGGGACTATTTTTTTTGAATTGCTCATTTCTGACAGCACATTTAATCTATTGTCAGGTACATTAACAAGACCAACATTTGGGTCAATAGTAGCAAAAGGGTAGTTTGCTACGAGTGCACCTGCTTTTGTTATGGCATTAAATAATGTTGACTTGCCAACATTAGGTAGGCCGACTATTCCTAGTTTCATCTCATTCACTCTCTCTTTTTATTTATTCTTATAACTATTATATTATAATGGATTTAAAGAAAAAATCAATCTTTATCAAGCTTAAAATAGGTTCTGAAGTCTGGTATAATGATATATAGAAATAATATTAAACTGTGATAAAATATTACTATAAGCTCGAGCAAGTAGTCTTGCTTAATTTAAAGATTAGGAGATAAGGATGAGTATAAATAAAAGATTAGAACAATTAAGATCTTTGATGAGAGATAGAAAAATTGATGCCTACATTGTTGCAACATCAGATCCTCACCAATCAGAATATTTAGCAGATCATTATAAAACAAGAGAATTTATTTCAGGTTTCACTGGCTCGGCAGGAACAGCAGTAATAACTTTGAAAGAAGCTAGGCTATGGACTGACTCCAGATACTTCTTGCAAGCCCAAAAAGAATTGCAAGGTTCTGAATTTGAATTAATGAAGATGGGCGTTGAAGGCTATCCTACTATTGTTGAATACTTAGACGAAAATATAGCCGAGTTTGGTAAAATTGGTTTTGATGGAGAATGTTACTCTGTAACAGGTTATAAGGACCTTTCAGAAAATATGGGTGCAAGAGTTTTAGTTTCAGACCTTGATTATATTTCCAAAATTTGGACTGATAGACCAGACCTACCAAAAGATAAGGCGTGGATTCATGATGAAAAATATTGTGGCTTAAGCCTAAAAGAGAAACTTGAAATCCTAAGAGAAAGAATGGCTTTAAACCATTGTGATTATACATTTATAGGTGCACCAGAAGATATATGCTATCTATTAAACATCAGAGGAAATGATGTGGCTTATAATCCAGTTATCCTTTCCTATATTCTTATTTCAAAAGATAAGGCTTGCTTATGTATTGATGAAGAAAAGATTGCTGGAAGTGTTCGTGAATATTTAGAAGAGAATGGTATCAGCATTTATTCTTACGAATACATTTATAGCCTCTTAAAAAATATTCCAGGCAAAAATAGGATTTATCTTGATCCTGCAAGGACAAATGTAGCTATCTATGATGCTATAAATGCAAATGTAAAAATCACCCAAGGAATTAACCTAACTACCTATATGAAGGCTGTGAAAACTGATGCAGAAATAGAAAGTATTAAAAAAGCTTATATTATTGATGGTGTTAGCCTTGTAAAATTCTTTAACTGGCTAGAAGTTGGAGCTAAGACAGGGTCATTAAATGAATTAGTTGCATCAAACAAGCTCCATGATTTGAGGGCTCAAAATGAAAGTTTCATAGAAGATTCTTTTGAAACTATAGCTGGTTATAAAGACAATGCAGCAATAGTTCATTATGCGCCTTCAAAAACTGGTTCAAAAACATTAAGAGACGAGGGAATGATCCTTGTTGATTCAGGTGCCCACTATAAAGAAGGAACAACTGATATTACTAGGACCATAGCTCTTGGTAGCCTTAGAGAAGATGAAAAAATTGATTATACTTTGGTTTTGAAATCTTTCTTAAGTTTATTTCTGGCTAAGTTTAAGAATAAGACTAAGGGTACTAGACTTGATATGATAGCTAAATATCCATTGTGGAAGGCTGGAAAAGACTTCTTCCATGGAACTGGTCATGGAGTCGGCTTTGTCCTTACTGTTCATGAGGGTCCACAGGCAATTTCAGAAAGAAATGAAGTTGAATTTGTTGAAAACATGACAACATCAATTGAGCCTGGTCTTTATATAGAAAATAGCCATGGAATTAGAATTGAGAGTGAAGCTTATGTAAAAAAAGCATTTGATAATGAGTTCGGTCATTTTCTCGAGTTTGAAACTCTAACCTATGTACCAATTGACACTAGACCAATTAAAATTGAAATGCTTTCTACAGAAGAAATTGACTGGCTTAATGCTTATAACAAGAAATGCTATGAACTTCTAAGTCCATATTTAGATGGTCATGATTTAGAATACTTAAAAGAAAGTTGCAAGGAAATTTGAGTCACAAAGAACTTAAGGAAAAATTAAAAGAACTACCAGAAAAACCTGGTGTATATATAATGAGAAATGCTGATGGGGAAATTATTTATGTTGGTAAGGCTATTTCTCTAAAAAATAGGGTCAGACAGTATTTTGACAATAATAAAAACAAGGGCGCCAAGGTTCTTGCCATGGTAAGTCATATTGCTGATTTTGAATATATAATTGTTCAAAATGAAGTTGAGGCCTTGGTTCTTGAGTCTAACCTCATAAAGAAAAATAGACCAAAATACAATATTGTTTTAAGAGATGACAAACAATACCCTTATATAAAAATAAATAAAGAAAAATTCCCCAGGATTCAAAAGGTAAGGCAAGTTAATAAGGATGGGGCAGATTATTTTGGGCCCTATCCAGATGCCTATGCAGTTAATGATGCCATAGATTTATTTCATGACTATTACCCCTTTAGGACTTGTAATTTGAATTTTGATAGGGGTCAGAGTCTTGATAGGCCATGCCTAAATTATTTTATAAAAAAGTGTAAGGGTCCGTGTATTGGCGAAGAAGATGAAAGCACCTACCTAAGTAAGATGGATGATGTCAGGCAGTTTCTTGATAAAAAAGATAGAAAAATTTCTGATAAGGTTCTAGAAAGAATGAATGAAGAAAGTGCTAAACTGAATTTTGAAATGGCAGCTAAGTACAGGGATTATTATAGGGCACTTTCAATTCTTTCTGAAAGACAAAATGTGACGGAAACAACTGGTGATGATGTCGATATTATCGCTATTAGCAAGGGTGTTTCAATTATAGTTGTTCAAGTTTTCTTTATGCGTAAGGGGCATATTGTCGATAGAGAACACTATATCATTAAAAATGAATTTGCGGAAGAAGAAGCTGATATTATTTCGTCCTTTATCAAGCAATTCTACTTAGATTTGATTTTTATACCAAAAGAGATACTTGTCCAAACCCTGCCTAGTGATTTGGAATCAATAACCGATTTTCTTAATCAGAAAAAAGGCTCCAAGGTTAAAATCCATCAACCAAAATTGGGCAAGAAGTTTGAACTTATTACCATGGCTGCAAGAAATGCTGAAGACATGCGTATTAAACATGAAAAAAGAATTGATAGGAAAGAGAGAAATAAGTCTTCAGGGCTAAACCAACTTAAGGAAATTTTAAATGTTGACAAAATTAATAGGATTGAAGCTTATGATATTTCGAATACTTCCGGTGTACAGTCTGTTGGATCGATGGTAGTTTTTGAAAATGGGATTTCTGCTCCTAAGGAATATAGGAAATTTAAAATTAAAACAGTAGAAGGTCCAGATGATTATGCTTCTTTAAGAGAAGTGTTGATTCGAAGGTTCACAAATGCAAAAAAAGAAATAGCCAAAGGCAGTACCCATACAGGATTTGGTAAATTACCTGATTTGATTTTGATGGATGGTGGTAGGGGGCAGGTTTCTATCGCCAAAGAAGTTTTTAAAGAGATGAATATTGATATAGAAGTAGCAGGTCTTGTTAAAGATGATAAGCATACCACAAGAGGCATCATTTATAATAACGAGGAGATTCAAATTAGAAGAAAAGACCCTGTTTATAAGCTGATTTATGAAATTCAGGAAGAAGCTCATAGGTTTGCCATAAACTACCACAGGTCTTTGATGAGAAAGTCGATGAAAAAATCTGAACTTGATGATATAAAGGGCGTAGGTAAAAAAACTAAGGCAAATCTTTACAAGCATTTTAAGACTATTTCTAATATTAAAAAGGCTAGTATTGAAGAATTGATGGAAGTTCCTCTTGTAGGCAAGGAAGCGGCTGTTGAGATATATAAATTTTTTAGGTTGAAAGGATAGTTGATGACAGAAGTTTTTGATATTGATGATAAAAGTGAACAAATATCGGAAGTTAATTCCGGAGCAAACCATAAGACAATCAAACTTTACAAGGTTGTCGAAAATTTGGGGCTAGAAATTATTAGTGCTTCGACAGATTATAAGGAAATTGTTCTGGAAAATGCTGATGTAAATAGACCGGGTCTGCAACTTACTGGCTATATGGAAGAATTTCCTTATAAGAGACTTCAAGTTATAGGAACTGTAGAGTATAACTACCTAACAAGTCTGGATAGCAAGATGCAATACGAGAGATTTAGGGGAATTTTATCCTATGCTATACCAGCAGTAATTTTTTCTTATAATAGGGAGATAAATGAAGATATAGTTGATTTGGCGAGATATTATAATATCACTCTTTTAAGATCACCTGCTAAGACTACTAAGTTAATTTCGGATATATCGGACCAACTCGAATACCAATTAGCACCGACAACAAATGTTCATGGTGAACTTCTAGAAATATTTGGTATAGGAGTTTTAATAATGGGTAAGTCTTCAGTAGGTAAGTCTGAGACTGCTCTTGAACTTGTGACCAGAGGTCATAGGTTGGTTGCTGATGATATGGTAGATATAACTGCAATTGATAAAAAAATTGTAGGGGAGGCTCCTGAAAACATTAGGCACTTTATGGAGTTGAGGGGTCTTGGTATAATAAATGTTCGTAGACTTTATGGTTCGGGAGCAATTAAGCTTCAGACAGAAGTCGATATGGTAATTGAGCTTGAACAATGGAAAGATGATTATGAATATGATAGACTTGGGATTGATGAGCACTACATCGAACTACTCGGCATTAAGCTACCTCATCTAGTTGTGCCTGTAAGGGCTGGTAGAAATATTGCACTTATTATTGAAGTTGCTGCCATGAATCAAAGAGAAAAAGCTTTTGGATATAATGCTGCAAGAATAATGACTGATAGCATTTTCCATCCAGAAAGACTTGTAGATAAATCAGAAAAAATAGGGGGTTAACTCCTATTTTTTTATTTTGAAAAATTTGTCAAGGATAACTTTTTCCTATATAATAAAATTAAGAGATGAAATTAATCTCTTTATATGCATTATAAATTATAAAAGAGAGGAAGGATTGAAATGACAATTAAAAGATCTAAAAAAACAATGGATGGAAATACGGCTGCGGCACATATTTCTTATGCATTTACTGAAGTAGCAACTATATTTCCGATAACCCCTTCTTCACCAATGCCTGAGTGCGTTGACGTGTGGGCTGCCAATGGAAGGAAAAATATATTTGGCAAGGAAGTTATAGTTAAAGAAATGGAATCTGAAGCAGGTGCTGCTGGCGCTATGCATGGTTCACTAGGAGCCGGCGCCCTTACTACTACATATACATCAAGCCAGGGTCTCTTACTAATGATTCCAAACCTTTATAAAATCGCTGGTGAAAGACTACCTGGAGTTTTTCACGTTGCAGCCAGGACAATAGCAACTCATGCCTTATCAATATATGGAGACCACTCTGACGTCATGAGTGTAAGGCAAACAGGTGTAGCCATGATGGTGGCAAATTCGGTACAAGAAGTTATGGACCTAGGGGCTGTTGCCCACCTATCAGCTATTAAAGCAAGGCTTCCATTCTTGCAATTTTTTGATGGGTTTAGGACCAGTCATGAAATTCAAAAAATTGATGTCTGGGACTATAAAGATCTAGCACCTCTTGTTGATTATAACCAAGTTAGGTTCTTTAAGAATACATCATTAAATCCAGAAAGACCAAAGACTATGGGTACTGCTCAAAAAAATATTTTCTTCCAAGCGACAGAAGCTTCAAATATGATTTATGAACAAGTACCGGGTATTGTTGAAGATTATATGGATAAAATTAATGATTTAATAGGTACAAATTATAGGCTATTCAATTATTATGGTGCACCAGATGCAGAAAGAATTCTTATAGCTATGGGCTCTGTGTGCCAAACCATTAGAGAAACTATTGATGAATTAAGGAAAAATGATGAAAAAATAGGCTTGGTTGAAGTCCATCTATTTAGACCATTTTCTAAAGAACACTTATTAAAGGTAATACCAAAAACTGTCAAAAAAATAGGGGTTTTAGATAGGACTAAGGAGAAAGGTGCTGAGGGTGAACCACTTTATAAGGATGTTGTTACAGCCTTTTACGACGAAAAGAATAAACCGGAAATAATAGGTGGTAGGTTTGGTCTTGGATCTAAGGATACTATTCCAGCTGATATTGAGGCGGCATTTAATAATCTTAAATGTGAGATGAAAAAAGACTTTACTCTTTCTATCCATGATGATGTAACCAATAAATCACTTCAAAGAACTGAATTAAGAATTAGGCACGAAGGCGAATCAAGATGCAAGTTTTGGGGCTTTGGCTCTGATGGTACGGTTGGAGCTAATAAGGAAGCCATTAAAATTATTGGCGATAATACTGACATGTATGTCCAAGCCTACTTTGATTATGATTCAAAAAAATCTGGAGGCTTGACTGTATCCCACTTAAGATTTGGTAAGGAACCAATTCTTTCAACTTATTTGCTAGATGAGGCGGATTTTATTTCTTGTTCAAAACAAGCTTATGTATTCAATTATGACCTCCTAGCTGGCCTTAAGGATGAGGGAATTTTCTTATTAAACACCGTTTGGGCAAAAGAAGAATTAGAAGAACGTCTACCTGGATCAATGAAAAGGTATCTTGCTAAACACAAAATCAACTTTTATATAATTGATGCCAGCCATATAGCAGAAAAAATAGGTCTTGGCTCAAGAACAAACATGATTATGCAATCAGCCTTCTTCAACCTAACCAAGGTAATAGATACAGATGATGCAATGAAATACCTAAAAGACTCTATAGTAAAGGCCTATGGTCATAAGGGTGAAGACATTGTTTCTATGAATAACAAGGCTGTTGACATGGGGGCAAGTGCTTACGAAAAAATCAATATCCCAGAAGCTTGGGCAAGTGTTAAAGATGAAGTAAAAGAAGAAGTAAAACTTCCTGATTTTATCAAAAACATTGTCAAGCCAATGGAAGAGCAAAAAGAAGATGAAATCCCTGTTTCTGCCTTCAAAGATATCGATAATGGTGCTTGGGAAACAGCCACAACCCAATACGAAAAGCGAGGGGTAGCCTTAAATGTGCCTGAGTGGCAAATTGATAAGTGTATCCAATGTAACCAATGTTCATTTGTATGTCCGCACGCTGTAATAAGACCATTTTTAGTAACAGAAGAAGAAAAAGCAAAGGCTCCTGCAGGTTTTGCAACAAAGAAAGCAATAGGTAAGGGGCTAGAAGGTTACGACTTTAGGATTCAAATATCACCACTTGATTGTACAGGCTGTGGCAACTGTGCTGATGTATGTCCAGCTCCTCAAAAAGCTTTGATTATGAAACCTTTTGAAGAAGAAGTTGAAAAAGAGAAGGATGATTGGACTTTTGCTCACGAAGTTGTCGGATATAAAGAAAATGTTATGGATGATTCTTCAGTCAAAGGTAGCCAGTTTAAGAGACCTTTACTAGAATTTTCTGGTGCCTGTGCAGGGTGTGGTGAAACTCCATACGCAACAGTTATAACCCAATTATTTGGAGATAGGATGTTGGTTGCTAATGCGTCCGGTTGTTCATCAATTTGGGGAGCAAGCGCACCTTCAGTTTCTTACGCTAAAAATTGTGAGGGCAAGGGTCCTTCATGGGCAAACTCTTTGTTTGAAGATAACGCCGAATACGGCTATGGCATGAAACTTGCAACAGACTCAAATAAGTATCTCCTAGAAGTCTACATGAAAAATTTCCTAGAGCTAAACCTTGAGACTCCATTTAATGAGGTTTTTAAAAAGTGGATTGAAAACAAAGATGATGTTAAGGGCTCAAAAGAAGCGACAGCTGAAATATTAAAAATAAAAAATGAAACTGTAGATTCTGAAAATGGACGAAGTCTATTAGAAAAAATATTTGATTTAAAAGATTATTTAATTAAAAAATCTGTATGGATTTTCGGTGGTGATGGTTGGTCTTATGATATTGGTTATGGTGGTGTAGACCATGTTTTAGCCAGTGGAGAAGACATAAATATCCTTGTTTTTGACACAGAAGTATATTCGAATACAGGTGGTCAATCTTCAAAAGCCACACCGCTTGCAGCAGTAGCTCAATTTGCAGCATCAGGTAAAAAAGTAAGAAAGAAAGACTTGGGTTTAATGCTATCCACATATGGTTATATTTATGTGGCACAAGTGGCCATGGGTGCAAATCAAAACCAATGTTTAAAGGCAATGAGAGAAGCAGAAAGCTATGATGGTCCATCAATCATAATTGCATATGCACCTTGTATCAATCATGGTATTAGAATTGGTATGGGTAAATCTCAATACAGAGAAAAACAAGCAGTTGAAGCTGGTTATTGGCATTTATGGAGATATGATCCAAGACTAGAAGATGAAGGAAAAAATCCATTCCAATTAGATTCTAAAGAGCCATCTGCATCTTTCCAAGAATTTATCCAAGGTGAAGTAAGGTATTCTTCACTTAAGAGGTCTTTTCCTGAAACAGCTGACGAGCTTTATGAAGAAGCAGAAAAAGCTGCGAAGGCAAGATACAATACCTATAAGAGACTTGCAGGAAAATAATTTCATAAAAGAAGCAGGCAGAAGCTTGCTTCTTTTTAAAATCTATTTAAAACTTTAGAGAAATAAAATTTTATACAGACTGCTCCTAAATACGAGCATATTTATTCATTTGCTTATGTTTTATAAATTATATAGCTTATGGAAATGGATGAATTTGGTTATTTATTAGACGGTTATAGATTGATAATAAATATGCTATATGAATAAAAAATGAAAATATTTTCTCCAAGTCTTGACAAAGAATGAAAATATAATT
This sequence comes from Anaerococcus lactolyticus ATCC 51172, assembly GCF_000156575.1. GTDB lineage: Bacteria > Bacillota > Clostridia > Tissierellales > Peptoniphilaceae > Anaerococcus > Anaerococcus lactolyticus. The sequence goes on along the minus strand of NZ_GG666045.1, from coordinate 349,271 downwards.
ATACTAATAGTAGTGTTAACGATAATTGCTTATAATTATTTTAGGAGGTCTAGATGACAATTACTAGAGCAATGAAGACTATGGATGGTAACACAGCAGCAGCGCACGTTTCATATGCGTTTACTGATGTAGCTACAATATATCCTATCACACCTTCTTCACCAATGCCAGAAAGCGTAGACGTATGGGCAGCAAACGGACGCAAGAACTTATTTGGTCAAGAAGTTAAAGTTAAAGAGATGCAATCAGAAGCCGGCGCAGCAGGAGCTATGCATGGATCACTTGCAGCAGGAGCACTAACAAGTACATATACAGCAAGCCAGGGTCTATTATTAATGATTCCAAACATGTATAAGATTGCTGGAGAAAGATTACCAGGTGTTTTCCACGTTTCTGCAAGAACTATAGCAACTCACGCACTATCTATTTATGGTGACCATTCAGACGTTATGGCTGCTAGACAAACAGGTTGCGCTATGCTTGTATCAAACTCAGTTCAAGAAGTTATGGACTTATCTCCAGTAGCTCACTTAGCTGCTATTGAAGGTAGAATTCCTTTTATCAATTTCTTTGACGGATTTAGAACAAGTCACGAAATTCAAAAAGTTGAAGTTTGGGACTACAAAGACCTTGCTACAATGTTAGACTTCAAGGCTGTTGAAGAATTCAAGAACCATTCACTAAACCCTGAAAGACCAAAACACATGGGTACAGCTGAAAAGAATATCTTCTTCCAAAGAACAGAAGCAAGCAACACAGCTTATACAGATATCGTTGGTATAGTTGAAAACTATATGAACCAAATTAATGAAAAAATTGGAACAAACTATGGTTTATTCACATACTATGGTGCTGATGATGCAGAAAATATCATCATAGCTATGGGTTCTGTATGTCAAGCTGCTAGAGAAACAATTGATGTTCTTCTAAAAGAAGGCAGAAAAGTTGGTATGGTAGAAGTTCACCTATACAGACCATTCTCAAAAGAACACTTACTAAAAGCAATTCCTTCTACAGTTAAGAAAATAGCTGTTCTTGATAGAACAAAAGAAAAAGGCGCTGTAGGAAGCCCACTTTACCTTGATGTTAAAGCATGCTACTATGAAGAAGAAAAGAGACCATTAATCATTGGTGGTATTTTCGGTCTTTCATCAAAAGATACAATTCCAGCAGACATTAAGGCTGTTTATGACAACCTCGACAAAGATGAACCAAAACATGACTTCACATTATCAATAACTGATGATGTTACTAACAAATCACTTCCAAGAGATGATTTCAAAGTTAGACATGAAGGTACAAGCAGATGTAAATTCTGGGGATTCGGTTCTGATGGTACTGTAGGTGCAAACAAACAAGCTATCAAGATAATCGGTGATAATACAGACATGTATGCACAAGGTTATTTCGATTATGACTCTAAAAAATCAGGTGGTTTAACTGTATCTCACTTAAGATTCGGTAAAGAACCTATCCTATCAACATACCTATTAGACGAAGCTGACTTTATTTCTTGTTCAAAACAAGCTTACGTTAACCAATATGACCTATTAGCAGGTATTAAAGAAGGTGGTACTTTCTTATTAAATACTGTTTGGTCAGTTGAAGAACTAGAACAACACCTTCCAGCTAAGATGAAGAGAGTTCTTGCTGAAAAGAATATTGATTTCTACATCCTAGATGCAAGCCATATTGCTCAAAGCATCGGTCTTGGTGGAAGAACAAACATGATCATGCAATCAGCATTCTTCAACCTAACAAAAGTAATTCCAGTAGAAGACGCTGTTAGATACTTAAAAGAATCAATAGTTAAATCTTATGGTCACAAGGGTGAAGACATTGTAAACATGAACTACAATGCTGTTGATAAGGGTCTTGAAGCTCCAATTAAAGTTAACGTTCCAGCTGAATGGAAAGATGCAGTTGACGAAGTTAAAGAAGAAAAAGAACTACCAGATTTCATTAAAAACATCGTTAAACCAATGCTTGAACAAAAAGAAGATGACCTTCCAGTTTCTGCTTTTAAAGGCATCGAAAATGGTGAATTTGAATCAGGTACAACAGCTTACGAAAAGAGAGGTATAGCTCTTAACGTTCCTGAATGGCAAATAGATAATTGTATTCAATGTAACCAATGTTCTTACGTTTGCCCACACGCTGTAATTAGACCATTCTTAGTAACAGAAGAAGAAAAGGCTAATGCTCCTGAAGGCTTTGAAACTAAAAAAGCTATTGGTAAGGGCATGGACGGATTTACATTTAGGATTCAAGTATCTCCACTAGACTGTACAGGATGTGGTAACTGCGCTGACGTATGTCCAGCTCCAAAGAAAGCTCTTCTAATGAAACCTTTCGAAGAAGAAGTTGAAAAAGAAAAAGATCATTGGACATATGCTCATGAAGTTGTTGGCTACAAAGAAAATGTTATGGACGACATGACATTAAAGGGAAGCCAATTCAAACAACCATTATTCGAATTCTCTGGCGCATGTGCAGGTTGTGGTGAAACTCCATATGCTAAATTAATTACCCAATTATTTGGCGATAGAATGTATATAGCAAACGCTACTGGTTGTTCTTCAATCTGGGGAGCATCTGCACCAGCTATGTCATACACAAAGAACCTTGCAACAGGTAAGGGTCCAGCTTGGGGTAACTCATTATTTGAAGATGCTGCTGAATACGGATATGGTATGAAACTTGCAGCAGAAGCAAATACTCACTTACTTGAAGATAACATGACTAAGTTCCTAGAACTAGGTCTTGATTCTCAATATAACGAAGCATTCAAAGCATGGCTTGAAGGAAAAGATGATGTTAGAGCTTCTAAAGAAGCAACAGCAGCTATCTTAAATGTTAAAGAAGAAGTTGAAGGCGAAGATGCTAAGAAATATCTAAACAACATCCTTAAACTAAAAGACTACATGATTAAAAAATCTGTATGGATCTTTGGTGGTGACGGATGGAGCTACGATATAGGATTTGGTGGCGTTGATCACGTACTTGCAAGTGGTGAAAACATCAATATCTTCGTATTCGATACAGAAGTATATTCTAACACAGGTGGACAATCTTCTAAATCTACACCATTATCAGCAGTAGCACAATTTGCTGCATCTGGTAAAAAGGTAAGAAAGAAAGACCTTGGTCTAATGATGACTTCATATGGTTATGTATATGTAGCACAAGTTGCTATGGGCGCAAATCAAAACCAAACTCTAAAGGCTATTAAAGAAGCTGAAAGCTATGATGGACCATCTATCGTAATTGCTTACGCTCCATGTATTAACCACGGTATCAGAATTGGTATGGGTAAATCACAATACAGAGAAAAACAAGCCGTAGAAGCAGGTTACTGGCACTTATGGAGATTTGACCCAAGACTTGCTGAAGAGGGTAAAAATCCATTCCAATTAGACTCTAAAGAACCTACAGGATCATTCCAAGAATTCATCCAAGGTGAAGTAAGATATTCATCACTTAAGAGATCATTCCCAGAAACTGCTGATGAGCTTTATCAAGAAGCTGAAAAAGCAGCTAAGGAAAGATATGAATCTTACAAGAAATTAGCAAATAAATAATATAAGCAAGAAAAATCGCCATTCATTGGCGATTTTTTCTTTGCAAAAATACATAATTATTATATTAAATAAGAATATAATTAAAATAGAATTCAGATAGGTGTCAATAATTTATCAGACTTACAAATTTATGGTATAATAAAGTAAAACGAAGATTTATTATTAATACACTTTGGAGGTATTATGACGATCAGATATGTAAATAATTTAGGAAAAATAACAATCGATGATTCCGTTATTGCAAATATAGCTGTTGCAAGTGTTATGCAATCTTATGGGGTTGTAGGACTCGCATCAAGATCTGCTAGAGATGGGATATACAAGCTTCTTGGAGTAAATAACATGCAAAGAGGCGTTGAGGTTATAAGAAGAGACAATGGTACAGTTGCTATTTACATTTCTTTATTTTTAGAATATGGAATAAGAATACCTGTAGTATGCCAAAATATAATCGACAATGTTAAATATAATATTGAGAAATCTTTGAATGTTAATGTTGCAGAAGTAAATATCTATGTTCAAGGAATCAATAGATAGGAGAAGTATGAAAGTAATTGACGCAAGTAAGCTCCAACAAATGGTCATTGGAGCCTATAAATATTTAGAAGAGAATAAGTCTCTTGTAGACGAATTAAATGTATTCCCTGTTCCTGATGGAGATACAGGTACAAATATGAATATGACCATGAAATCCGGTGTAGATAAAGTAAATCAAACAAGCGGATTAAGTGTTGAAGAAATAGCCAAAGCTCTTAGCCAAGGCACACTTATGGGTGCTAGGGGTAACTCTGGGGTTATCTTATCTCAACTTGTTAGAGGAATGTCTAAGACTCTCAAAGGTAAGGATGAGATTGGTGCTCTTGAAATAAGAGATATTTTTAAAAATGCAACAAAAACTGCCTATAAAGCTGTCATGCAGCCAACAGAAGGAACCATCCTTACTGTTGCTAGAAAGATGTCTGAAAAGGCAGAAGAAGCTTTTGATGAAAATAAAAATTTAGATGATTATCTTGTGGAAATCATAACTGAGGGTCAAATTGCTCTTGATAATACACCAAAACAACTTCCAGTTCTTAAGGAAGCAGGAGTAGTAGATTCTGGTGGACAAGGTCTGATGTTCCTACTTAGGGGTGCTCTTAATGCTCTTAATGGAGATATCGACAGAGATATTGACCTATCAAGTTCAGAAAGTGTAGAAGAAGGTTCCTATAAGATTTACTTCGAACTTTTAATAAAAGAAAATGACTTTAAAAAAATTAGTGACTCAATTGATTCTTTGTCAACAAATTTCGACTATGAATATAAAGATGGTCACCTAAAGGCAGAAGCACGTTCTGAATATCCACAACAAATAATTTCGAAGATCCTAGTTGACGGTATTTTAGTAAAACTTGAAGTTGAAAATACTAAACCAGATATCGAAAATGCTGTAAAAGAGCCTGAAAAACTCAAAAAATACGGATTTATAGCTGTATCAAGGGGTGAAGGTTTTGATGATATATTAAAGTCTATGAATATAGACAAAATTATTTCAGGAGGCCAAACTATGAACCCTTCTACAGAAGATATTTATAAAAATATCGAAGAAGTGGCAGCTGAAAATATAATTATTTTCCCAAATAATAAGAATATAATTATGGCTTCAAAACAGGCTTGCCAATTGACTGACAAAAATGCTATGGTTTTAGAAACAAGATCTATTCCAGAAACATTCACTGCTATGCTCGAGTTCGATGAAGATGAAGATTTAGAAGAGAATATTGAGAATATGGCAGATGCTATTAGTGATATGCACACAGTAGAAGTTTCTATTTCTATTAGAGACACAAGTGTCAATAATATTGAAATTAAGAAAGATGACTATATAGGCATCCTTGATGGAAAGATTGTGGCAACTACTTCTAATATTGAAGAAACAACTAGAGAGGCTATCAAAATTGCCATTGACAAGGACGATGATATATCATTAGTAACCCTATATTATGGTGAGGAAGCTGATAAGAGAAAGGCAAAAGAACTTGTGAAGAAGCTTTCAAAAGACTATAAGGATATTGATATTGAGTTAGTCTACGGCGGACAGCCAGTATATTATTATCAAGCTACACTTGAATAAGGATTTAACAAGCTTGAAAGGGATAGGCCCTAAAAAAGCTAAGGCTCTTTCAAAGCTAGATATATATACTGTTAGGGACCTATATACTTACTATCCAAGGGAATACGAGGATAGAAGGATTAAAGCTAGCGTTTTAAAGGCAAGTCCAACTAGGTCTTATTATTTCGAATGGAAAGCTATTTCAAAAGCCTACGTAAAAAGATTAAAGAACATGATTGTTTCTTATATGTATTTTGCTGAAGGCGATTTTAAAAAAATCAGAGTCATTTGGTTTAATGATAGGTTTTCTATAAGAAAGATTAGATTAAACGAGACTTATAAGTTCTACACTAAAGTAGCTTATAAAAATGGTTACTATGAGTCAGTAAATCCTATTTTTGAAAATTTAGATGGGGATATGATAGGGGCAATATACTCTATGTATCCACTAACTTCTGGTATCAGCCAAAAAAATCTGAATGCTTTTATCAAGGAAGCCTTAAAAGAATTTGATGTAAGAGAAGACATTTTATCAAAGTCACTAAAGGAAAGATTTAATCTTATGGATAGGGAAAAGGCACTTAAAGAAGTGCATTTTCCTAGTAATCTTCAAACCTTATTTAAAGCAAAAACAGACATAAAAATTGGTGATTTATTAAAAGAATTAATTTTTTTAGATTATCTCGGAAAACTTCAAAGAAATAAACAAGATATAAGTTTAAAATATGATTTGAAAGAAATATTAGCCAAACTTTCTTTTTCCCTAACAAGGTCTCAACTAAGGTCATTGAAGGAAATTTTAGAAGATTCTGATAAAGATATTTCGATGAATAGACTTTTAATAGGAGATGTTGGTTCTGGTAAAACTATTGTGGCCATGGTTTCAATGCTAGTTTTTGGATTAAACTCTTATCAAGCAGCCATGATGGTACCGACAGAGGTGCTTGCTATCCAACAGTATGAAAAATATAAGGATTTTATTGGAGGATTTGGACTAAAGCTTGCTCTTTTAACTGGTTCTTCCAAGAATAAAGAAGAAATTAAAGAAGGTCTTCGAGACGGCACTATTGATATGGTAGTCGGTACTCATGCCCTAATAGAAGAAGACGTGAAATTTAGGAATTTAAGACTTGTTGTAAATGATGAACAGCACAGGTTTGGTGTAAGGCAAAGGCAGGAATTGGCAAAGAAAGGTATTGATGCTAACTACCTAACAATGACAGCTACACCCATTCCACGAACTTTAAGTCTTAGAATAAATAAGATGTTGGATCTAAGTATAATCAACGAACTTCCTAAAGGCAGGGCTAGCGTTATAACAAGTATTGTCAATGAAGACCACCAAGAATTTCTTTTTGAAAATATAAAAGAAGGTCTAAAAGCTGGTAGGCAAGTTTATGTTGTTAGCAACAATATTGATGCAGAGGATACTAATTCTGTAGAAAATCTTTATAAAAAATATAAGAAAATCTTTAAGACTCATCGAGTAGAAAAACTTCACGGAAAACTTAAGGCGAGTCTTAAGGAAGAAATTTTAAAAAAGTTTAATAACCATGAAATTGATATTTTGATTTCTACGACAGTCATTGAAGTAGGAATAGATGTGGCAAATGCAAATACGATGGTTATTTATAATTCTAATAATTTTGGCTTATCCCAACTTCATCAATTGAGAGGTAGAGTTGGCAGGGGAGAATATGATTCTTATTGCTACTTAGTTAGTAAAGATGTTAATCCTAAAAGTAAGCTAAAAATTCTAGTAGATTCTAATGATGGTTTTGAAATATCACAAAAAGACTATGAACTGAGAGGTGGGGGCAAGATATTATCCCTCATCCAACATGGGAAAAATCTTTCTGAGATTGAATTTTTAAATATGACTGAGGAAGAAACTAATAAAACCTTCGAAATATTTGATTACCTAAAAGAAAATTCTTATAAGGGTGTTAATTTAGAATTTATAAGAGATTATTTTGATGAAGATAAGGATATTATATTAAATTGATGAAAGTAGTAGCAGGAAAATATAAAGGATACAATCTATTGAGTCCCAAGTCTAAGACTTCTAGGCCAACCGACAATAAAGTTAAAGAAGCTATCTTTGATATGCTTTATCCTTACAAAAATAGTTTTAGGGCCTTAGATCTTTTCTCTGGCACCGGTCAAATGGGGATAGAGTTTTTATCTAGGGGAGCTGATGAAGTTTACTTTAACGAAAAAAATTATTCTAATTTTTCCATCCTTAATCAAAATCTAGATAAGGTTGATAGGCAAAGAGTTTATGCTTCAAAGATGGATTTTATAAGGTGTTTGAAAGATTTGTCAGAAAAAGGTTTGGATTTTGACTATATTTTTTTAGACCCACCCTATGAGACAGACTTTATAGACAAGGCTTTATTTTATATTTTAGAGTATGACTTATTAAGTGAAGATGGTATAGTTATTACTGAATCAAGTAAAGATATAGATTTTTCTGATAAGTATAACTTAAATATTTTGAAAGATAAATCTTATGGAAGGAAATTTATAAAATTTTATACAAAATGAAAGTAATTTACCCAGGTAGCTTCGATCCCCTTACAAAGGGTCATATGGACATTATCAAAAGACTGAGTAGTATGTTTGATGAAGTGATTGTAGCTATATTAAATAACGAAAACAAATGTTCTCTATTTACTGTTGATGAAAGAAAAGATATAATAAAAGAGGAAATTAGAGACGAAAAGCTATCTAACACATACATATATTCCTTCGATGGACTATTAGTAAAATTTGCACAAGATCATGATGTCAAGCTAATAGCTAGGGGATTAAGGGGTGTTACAGATTATGAATATGAAAAGGATATTGCTAGAGTTAATTCAACTCTTTATGAGGGACTTGAGACAATTTTTCTACTAAGTAATCCTACTTATTCATTTGTTAGTTCGAGTGGTGTTAGAGAAATAGCTGCTTTTAAAGGTGATGTGTCAGCGTTTGTAAGTCCAAGCGTTGAGAAAAAAATTAAAGAAAAATTTAACTATTAGGAGGAAACATGGCAAACAAAATTACTGATCTTATTCTTGAGATGGAAGATATAATGGACGAGGCAAGCTCTGTACCTTTCTCTAAGAAAATCGCAGTAGATCCTGATGAGATTTATGAGATTTTAAATGAAATGAAAGATTCCCTACCTGAAGAAATCAAGCAAGCTCAATGGGTAACAGATGAAAAAGACAGGATTCTATCTGAAGCAAGCAGTGAAGCAAGCAATAGACTTAGCCAAGCTGAAGGCGAAATTAAAAATTTTAAAGAACAAGCTAAGAGCCAATACCAAAAAATGGTAAGCGAACATGAACTTACCCAACAAGCAAGAAAAGAAGCTGATAGGATTTTACAAGAAGCTGCAGCTGAAGCTAAAAATATAAGACAACAATCCTATGACTATATTGACAGACTTTTCACTGGTTCAATAGATAACTTTGGTCAACTTGTTCAACAGCTTGAAAAAAATAGAGATAAAATTTTAGAAAATAGATAAAAATAAGACCTATCAATCGATAGGTCTATTATTGTGCACAAAATCATAATCAATATCTCGATTAATACCGAGGCTATAGAGGTTTGATGCTTCTATCATTTTTTTATGAATTAGGAGATTATTAGAATCTAGCTTAGAGATGTCTTTTTTATTAATCACAAGCTTGAGATTTTCAGATAATTTTTTAAAAAACTGACTCGCCTTTTCATTGTAGGCGAGAATTTTTATGAAAGAAATATCAATGTCATTTAAATTTTCGGTATTAGCTAAGATATAATTTAATATTATTCTTTTTATCCTTGACCTCGTATATCTCAACGATGTAGCCTCGTCTAAGAAAGATTTATAAGAAAGATTTCTTCTTGCTAACCTATAAAGATAGTTATCGATACCTTCTTCAAAACCTAATATAGTAGTCATAGGAGATTTTTCTATTAGAATTTTGTACCTAAATATCTTGTATATATAATCTTCATCAAAATCTTGGTAGGTGTTTCTAAAATCAATAAGTTTTTCAAAGGAAATAGCTGGCATTAGCTTATAAATTTCTGAATCTAAATTATTTCTAATCGCAGTCGATGATGCAAAACATTCGTCGTAAATTAATTTATCTTTGGTAGAAGTTTTAATTCTTTTAATAGGGTAAGGCTTTATTTTTGAATTTACTTTATTAATAGCCCTTAAGTATTCAAGAGCCAATATATTATTAGATGAAACAAAGTCGCGTCCAACAAGCTCATCAATCATGATGTTATAAGCTTTTGGATAAGATAGCCCTTCTTTTAAAAGACTTTTTATCTTTCCATCAATAGAATTTTGATTTTCAATGATTTTACTAGCTCCTTGAAGAAAGTCATCTGGGCTAATGTTTTCAATGCCAAAAACTAAGTAGTCAATATTCATTTTATCTAAAATAACAATTGATTTTAAAGCAAAAAATTCAGCAGCTTGTAAGCTTACAAAACTTGGCATTTCGACTACAAGGTCAAAGCCAGATTTAATTGCTACATAGGCTCTTAAATACTTATCCATAACGCTCGCATCGCCCCTTTGAATAAAATCTCCACTCATAAATGAGATATGTAAGTCGGTATTTAATTGGATTTTGGCTTGCTCTAATAAAAATTTATGCCCGTTGTGAAAGGGATTAAATTCTGAAATAATTCCTAAGCTTTTCATAAAGACTCCTTGAGTATATTATACTTATATTTATAAAAGTATGCATAGGGATGAAAATCTCATGAAAATAGTTTTATATTTATGAATAAAATTTTCAATTAAGGGCTAAATATGGTATAATAATTTAAGAAATATCAACTAGGAGGAATTATGATTTCAGCAAATGATTTAAGAAAAGGTGTAACTTTCGTATACGATAATGATGTATATCAAGTTGTCGATTTCCAACACGTTAAACCAGGCAAGGGAGCTGCTTTTGTAAGAGCTAAAATTAGGTCTGTTATGAACGGTGGAGCAAAAGATGTAACCTTTAACCCAAATGAAAAATTTGAAAATGCAGTTATTTCTACAAAAGAAATGCAATATTTATACAATGACGGTCAATTGTATTATTTTATGGACCCAGAAAGTTTCGAACAAATTGGAATCGAAGAAGACAATGTTAAGGATGCTATCATCTATGTAAGAGAAAATGATACAGTTCTTATCAAATTTTACCAAGGCAAGCCATTCTCTATTGATCCACAAAACTTTGTTGAACTTCAGGTAGTAAAAACAGAGCCAGGTGTTAAGGGAGATACTGCTACTAACGTTACAAAACCAGCTACAGTTGAAACTGGAGCAGTAATCAACGTGCCAATATTTGTAAACGAAGGCGATGTAATTAAAATCGATACAAGAAGTGGTGAGTACCTATCAAGAGTTTAGGAGTAGATAATGTCAAGTAATTTCAAAGACGGTTCTGTGAAGATTGCAGATGAGGTTTTAGATCAAATCGCAATCCAAGCGGCTAATGACGTTTATGGAGTATATGAAGAAAATTCTGATGAAGGATTTATTCATTCACTAGGAACTAGGACAAATAAATCATCAATTAGAAATGTTGATGGTCACCTTGTTATAGATTTAGATCTTTCTTTGGATAAAAATGTTAATGTTAGGAAAACAGTTAAAAAAATTCAAGAAAATGTTAAAAATGTTGTTGAAACTATGACTGGACTTAATGTTAGCAAGATTAATGTTAATATAATTAAACTAGAAATCTAATGAAAAGAACTGATCAAAGAGAATGGGTTTTTAAACTTATTTTTCAAGACACAATAAATAAAATCGAAGATACTAAAGATTTATTATCCAACCACAAGCTAAACGAGGATGAGACTTTTATTGTTGAATCTATTAATTCTTATAAGAAAAATTTTGAAAAGATTGATAAGATTTTACAAGACAATGCACCAAAAGGTATGCCAAAGCTTAGTAGGGTGGTTAAGTCGATAATTTATTTATCCATCAATGAAATATATTTTCTTGATATACCTGTTTCTGTGTCAATAAATGAAGCTGTAAATATTGCCAAAAAGTTTTCTAATGAAGACGACTATAAGATAGTTAATTTGATCCTTGGCAATATTGTAAGAAATGAAAATAAATGAGAAAACCCTTAAGTGTTAAGCAATTTAATGAATATATAAAATCAAATATTAAACATGACCCAATCTTTCAAAGAATAAATTTAATAGGTGAACTTTGCAATATTAGAATTAACAACTATCATTTATATTTTTCCTTAAAGGAAGGCAATGATTTAATAGATGTGGTTATTTACTATTACGAAGATAAGGAAATAAATTTTGATTTTAGCCCTGGTAAAGAAGTAATTATTAAGGGAAATCTTTCTTTTAATAATTACTCTTCAAAGCTTGTTATTATTGTAAATGAAGTTGAGGATGTCGGTATTTCAAAAGAATTTTTAGAATTTCTCAAAATGAAAGAGGAATTTAAGTCAAAGGGCTACTTTGATAAGGAAAACAAAAAGCCGATACCAAAACTTGTTAAAAAAATAGGGTTAATAACATCTAAAGACGGAGCTGCTATTATGGATTTTCTTGCCATGATAAACAGCAAGGCTAATGATATACATATTTATCTAGATCCTGTAAAGGTTCAAGGTGATGACGCAGAAGTTTTGATTGCAAATGCTATCAGAACTTTAGATAATCTTAGCTTGGATGTAATTGTTATCACCAGGGGTGGGGGCTCTAATGAAGATTTATCAAGCTTTAACAAGAGAAAAATTATTGAAGCTGTATTTGCAGCAAAAACCCCAATTATTTCAGCTATTGGTCATAACATAGATACGACTTTAATTGACTACACAAGTGATTTAAGCCTGCAAACACCAACTGAGGTGGGGTCATATTTGATTAGTGATTATGTAGATTACGAAAAAAAGATAATTAACAAATTTGATAAGGCTGAGTCATTAATTAAAAACACAATAGTTATGACTGAACTTAAGCTTAAGGTATTAGATGCTAAAATAAAAAAATCTTCACCAGCTAAGCTAACTGAGGATAAAATAAATGCACTTAGTTCGCTAAACCAAGAGATCAACAAGGCTATAAAAAATGTTTTCAGCTACAATGAAAATAAGTTTAAGAATTTGGCAATCAAACTGGATTATGTAGAAAAATTAATTGATGTTAGAAAACAACATTTTGAAATAAAATTTGATGAGAAAAACGTCTATTCTTCACACAGCTTAACTGAAGGAGATCAAATAGAATTGATATTTGTTGATGGAAAATTAAAGGCAAGGATTATTAATGGATAAATCTTTCGAAGACCAATACAAAAAAATCGAAGAAATTTTAGATGAAATTGAAAATAATAAGGATAATCTAGATGAAGCAATCAAGCTTTATGACAAAGCTAAAAATATGTATAAGGACCTTGAAGAAAAGTTAGAAGACTTTAGAGCCAAGGTGGAAGTTATAGGAAATGATGAATAAAGAAAAATTTTTGGAAAGTCTCAGTTTAGATAAGAAGATTATTGACAGGGAAATTCAATCATACTTTAATCCTAAAAATAAACTTGAAGAGGCTATGGTCTATGCAACAGATGGTGGTAAGAGGATAAGAGCATTCTTATACCTAGAAACAAAGAAAATGTTTTCACAAAACATTAGCGAATTGGACTATAAACTCGCTATGTCAATCGAATTTATCCATGCCTATTCTTTAGTCCATGATGACCTACCTGCAATGGATGATGATGATTATAGGAGAGGACAGGAAAGTGTTCATAAAAAGTTTGGTGAAGATATTGGTATCCTTACCGGAGATGCTTTACTAAATGAAGCGGCACTTATACTTTTTGATATCGGTATTAAAGATTCTTCATATCTAAAGGCTTCGTCTTATATTCTAGAAAGAGCATCAAGATTTGGAATGATTGAAGGACAAGTCATGGATTTAAGAAGAGAGTCGACTTATGATTTATCCTATCTTTTAGAAGTATATAAGAAAAAAACATCAGACTTATTTAAGGCGGCATGCCTGGCAGCAGCTTTAACTAGCAATCAGACTGAATATACTTATAGAAAAATCGAAGTATTTGCAGAAAATCTTGGACTCGCCTTTCAAATCCAAGATGATTTACTCGAGGATACTTACAAAGATGAACTTAATATTCTAAATGTAATGGAAAAACAGGATGCTATTAAACTTTTAGATGAAGTCAATAATAAGGCAAGAAACTCTATTAGAGATTTTAAAAATAATGAAGTTTTATCATATTTAATTGATTACTTATCAAGTCGAAGTTATTAGGGGAAATTATGAAAAAATACACTAGACAAAGATTAATATTAGATATTATTCAAAACAATGACGTCAGAACCCAAAGCCAACTTTCTGAAATCTTGAAATCCCAAGGGGTAAATGCGACTCAAGCAACAATTTCTAGGGATATAAAAGAGTTAAGAATTTCAAAGGTGCAAAGTGATGATTATGAGTATAAATATACTGTCGTAGATGCTGTTTATGATACTTTAACAGAAAGAATTGAAAAGATTTTTAAGGAAGCGGTACTCTCTGTAGAAATTTCTGCTCAACTTATAGTGATTAAAACCATATCATATTGCGCAACTGTATGTGGACAATATATTACCAATGCCAAATTAGATAATGTGGGTGGTATGGTTACCGGAATAGACACTATATTTATAACACCTAAAGACTTTGAATCAATTGAAAATCTTGTTGAAGATATAAGGGCACTTGTTAAATAATGCTTGCGGAGCTTTATATAGATAATTTTATTATTATCAAAAAAGATCATATATTTTTTGAAGATAAGTTTAATGTCTTGACAGGTGAAACAGGTTCAGGAAAATCTATAATCCTTGAAGCGATTAATTTACTTTCAGGCAAAAGAGCCAGTAAGGATATTATTGGCAATTTTAAAGATCAAAGTATCATAGAAGCTGTTTTTTTATTAAAGGACGATTTGATACAAAAATTAACAAATCTAGGTATTAGTTTTGATGATGATAAACTTATTATTACTAGAAATATTGGGAAAAACTCTTCAAGCATTAGAATTAATGGTAGACTTTCAAATATTAATATTCTAAAAGAAATAAGTGATGATTTGATCGATGTCTATAAGCAAGGTGACTCAAATATCTATATGAATAAGGCTAATTATGTCGACCTTATAGATTCATATCAAAATGATGGCAAAACAAAAGACATCCGAAGCAAGTTGGCAAGTTTATTTAAGGAAAAAAACGACTACTTAAGACGATTTAAAGATTTTGACTTATCTGATGAGGAGTTAAGTAGGGAAAGAGATTTGTTGAACTATCAAATTGATGAGATTGATAGTATTGATTTATTTAATTTAGACGAAGAAGAAATTGAAAGTGAGTATAAGAGGCTTACTAACATTTCAAGTCTAAAAGATGGTTATTATAGGATGCTTGAATTGCTTGATTCAAGTGATTATGAGATGACATCTGCTAGCAAACTTCTAAATGAAGCTGTTTCAAATATATCCGACTTCATCACTATAGATAAGAAGTCTTCTGACCTTTATAACAGGTTAGTAGCCTTATCGGATGAACTTGATGATATTTACTCGCAAGCAGATTCCTATGTGGATTTTCTATCAACAGATCCTGAAAAATTGGAAACGCTGGAAGATTTAAATAAAAAACTTTTTGACTTAAAAAGAAAATATGGCAATAATATCGATGACATTAAAGCTTATTATGACTCAATGAAAGAAAGACTTAGTGAGTTAGACCAAATTGATGATTTAAGGAATAATCTTACTAATATCTTATTAGAAATTGATAATAAGATGATGAGATATTCAGAAGAAATTCACGAGATTAGAATTAATAAAATAAAGAGTCTGGAAAAATCATTAAACAAAGAAATAGTGGAATTAAATATAAAAAATGGTAAGTTTAAAGTCGATGTTAAGAAAAAAGAAAAAATCGATAAAACTGGTTTCGATGATGTTGATTTCTTAATAAGAACAAATAAAGGTGAGAGTTTGACATCTTTAACAAAAACTGCATCTGGAGGAGAAATCTCTAGGATAATGCTGGCATTTAAGGAAGTTTTTGCAAGTTTTGACGAGATTGACACAATGATTTTTGATGAAATTGATACTGGAATAAGTGGTAGGACTGCTCAGATTGTCGGAGAAAAAATACTTGACCTATCAAAGAAAAGGCAGATTATAGCCATTAGTCACTTGCCACAGATTGCATCTCTTGCCAATAACCATATATTAATAAGCAAGGAAGATGACGGAAATTATACAATATCAAGTTCCAAAAATATAAAAGAAGACGAGAGAACTCTTGAAATTGCTAGATTAATTGGTGGAGTTGACATTACACAAACTACTATTAAATCAGCCAGAGAAATTTTGAAAATGGCGGAGGATCTAAGAAATGAATGAAGAAAAGTTTTATGAAAAAACAATAAAGTCAGATACTATTTATGACGGTAAAATCCTTAAGCTTAGGGTGGAAACTGTTGAACTTGAAAATAAGAGATATTCGAAGAGGGAAATAGTCGACCACCAAAAAGGAGTTGGTATTATCGCTTTTGATGGTCCTGATAAGATATGGATGGTTCGTCAATATAGGAAGGCTATCGATAAGGTAACTCTAGAAATTCCTGCAGGTCTTGTGGACCCAGGTGAACTTCCAATTGAAACTGCAAAAAGAGAACTCCAAGAAGAAGTGGGATTTTTCCCTCAGAAAGTAACTTATCTATTCGATATGCACGCTTCGCCAGGTTTTACAAACGATAAATTATCTTTTTTCGTTGCTGAAGATTTATTAGAATCTCCATTAGACTTAGACGAGGATGAAAATTTGATGAGTAAATCATATTTATTAACTGATTTATATCAGATGATTGAAAATGGTGAAATAACTGATGCTAAGACAATTATTGCAATTTTTTATGCCCTAAGAAGGATAAATGAAGCTTAATATAAAACTTGAAGATTTTGAGGGCCCTTTTGAGCTATTGTTAAAACTGATTGATAGGGAAAAAATTGACATATATGACGTAAAAATAGAAGAGATTACAGCTCCATTTTTAGAGGAAATGGCAAAAATGGATATTGATATTTCTATGCTATCTGAATTTATATATACATCTTCAATTCTATTGACAATTAAGGCAAACAAACTCTTGCCAAAACCTGAAAATGAAGGGCTAGAAGAAGATTTTCTTTCTTATCTTATTGAATATAAAAAAATAAAATCTGTTCAAGATGATTTTAAATTTTTAGAAGATGAAGCTAGGAAAATCCATTCAAAATATCAAGAAGATCTCTCAACTTATCAAAAAGATAATTTAATCATATCTCAAGATGTCGATATTCTTTCTAATGAATTTTCAAAGTTACTAAGAAGACTTGCGATAGAAAAAAAGAGTGAAGAGAAAATTTTTGAGCAAGTTAAGATACCGGATGTTAATTCATATTTGATAAGTCTTAGGAAGACCCTAAACTTTTCTAAAGAATTAAACTTGGTTGATATTACCAAAAGAATTAATTCAAAAGCTGAGTGTATTGCAACTTTCCTAGCCTTATTAGAAATGGTAAGGCTAAATGAAATATATATTAAACAAATAGAGATGAACTCATTTAAGATTATTAAGAGGGTTAAATGACGGAAGACTACTTAAAAGGTCTCATTGAAGAGGTCTTATATATATGGGCTGAACCTATAAGTATTGATGAAATTAGTAAAATTTTATATGACTTGCCTAAGGCTGATATAAAAAAATGCCTAGATGAGATGATTGATGAAAGAAAAGACAGGCAAACTGGTCTTGTTATAAGAAATTTTAACAATTCTTTCCAATTTACAACTAGGAAGGCTAGCGATAAGTATTTTGAATCACTTCTTTCAAAATCAGATAAAAAACTAACAAATTCAACCCTAGAGACTTTATCAATAATAGCTTATAAGCAGCCAATAACAAGAGTTGAGATAGATAAAATCAGAGGGGTTAATTCTCAATCAACTATTGATTCGCTTTTAGAAAAAAAATTAATTACAGAAAAAGGAAGGCTCGATAAAATAGGCAAGCCAATTATCTATGGAACAACTGATAACTTTTTGCAATATTTTAATTTGAATTCTTTGGATGACTTGCCTGAAATAAGGATAGAGAAAAATGAGGATTAATAAATTTATTGCTCATGCTGGTTACACTTCAAGGAGAAAGGCTGACGAGCTGATTCTAAAGGGCAAGGTAAAAATTAATGATGAAGTAATCTTAGAACCAGGAATTGATGTTTGTGATGATGATAGGGTTGAAGTAGAAGGTAAAGTTTTATCGATCGAAAAGAAGTTTTATATAAAATTGTATAAGCCAGTAGGCTTTATAACATCGAATTTTGATCCCTATAATGAAAAAGACTTAAATGAATTAGTTGATATTGATAAGAGGTTTTTTGCTGCAGGCAGGTTAGATAAGGATAGTGAAGGACTTTTAATAATAACAAATGATGGCGAATTTACCAACAATCTAATCCATCCTAAATACAAACTTGATAAGGAATACATAGTTAAAGTCGATAAAAAACTAAAAGACTATCAAGAAAAGCAATTTGCACAAGGCCTTGATATAGGCAATGGCGAAAAAACATCTGATGCTAAAATCGAATATTTGGAAAATAACACTTACAGGGTTATAATCCATCAGGGATACAATAGACAGATAAGAAGGATGTTTAAGGTTTTCGGAATAAAAGTTGTAAGTCTAAAAAGAATAAGGATAGGAAAGATTAGCCTATCAAATCTTAAGGAAAAAGAATACAGATATTTTAATGAAGATGAATTAAAATTTGTAGAAGAAATTAGAAGATAGGTGACTATCTTTTTTTGTGGGATAAATATGAAAAAAATTGGGATAATTGGTGCAGGCCCTGCGGGGTTGATGGCTGCTATAAGAGCAAAGAATGAAAATAATATAGTTACAGTTTTTGAAACTAATGAGAAAATTGGTAAAAAACTCCTCATGACTGGTGGTGGCAGATGTAACATTACGAATGCTGCTTACTATCAAGATTTCTTAGATAATGTCGTTACAAATAAGAAATTTATTTATTCTGCCTTTACGAATTTTGATAATTTTTCTATGATTGATTTTTTAAATAAAAATGGGATAGAAACAATCATAGAGGA
Organism: Anaerococcus lactolyticus ATCC 51172; assembly: GCF_000156575.1. Classification (GTDB taxonomy): domain Bacteria; phylum Bacillota; class Clostridia; order Tissierellales; family Peptoniphilaceae; genus Anaerococcus; species Anaerococcus lactolyticus. The sequence goes on along the minus strand of NZ_GG666045.1, from coordinate 330,386 downwards.
AGATGGTAGAGTTTTTCCGAAATCTGAGAAGGCGATAGATATCGTAAAGTTTTTTGAAGCTAAGCTTAAAGAGAAGTCTATAAATCTTATAACTAATACAAAAATTAATAAGGTATATAAGGATAAAAATTTTTATCTCACCGATCAAAATGGAAAAACCTACGAATTTGATTATTTAATTATAGCTACAGGTGGAAAATCTTACCCTAAAACAGGCTCTGATGGAATTGGTTATAAACTTGCAAGAAAGTTAGGGCATGAAATCATTGAGCCTAAAGCGGTTCTTGTACCTATATTTATAAAGGACAAGATAAATTTTAAAGCCCAGTCTTTTAGGAATATAAAAATAAATATATTAACAGATAAAGATAATGTTTCAGTCGAAGGTGATCTTCTTATTAATGCTAATTTCTTAACTGGACCTGCTGCGCTTAAGGCAAGTTCTTATATGAGAGATAAAAAAATAAGCAAGGTGTCTATAGATTTTTATCCAAATCTAACTTATAATGATTTAGATAAGCAAATTCTAAATTTACTGGGTGAAAACTCGAAGAAAAGTGTTGGAAACGCATTAAAGACCCTTTTAAATCCATCTTTACTTGATGAAATATTTAGACGAAATAATTTGAATTTAGGAAAAAAATCAAGTGAATTTACAAAAGAAGATAGAAAATCATTGATTGAAAAAATTAAAGATTTTGATCTTGAATTTGATAGACTAGGGTCGTTTGAATCTGCAGTTGTAACTAGAGGCGGAATAGATGTAACTAAGTTAAATCCAAAAAATATGCAATCAAAATTAGTAGAGGGTTTATTTTTTGCAGGCGAAATCCTGGATATAGATTGTCTTACAGGTGGTTTTAATTTACAAATTTGTTTTAGCACAGCATATTCAGCCGGGACTTACATTAAGGAGAACACATGACATATATAATAGCAATTGATGGCCCAAGTGGATCTGGAAAATCAACCGTATCAGAAATCTTGGCAAAAAAATTAAATATTGAATACTTAAATACAGGCCTTATGTATAGGGCTGTTACAAAGTATTTTCTTGATAAGGGCTTTGGAGAAAATACTGATGACAAAATTTTAAAATACTTATTAGATGAAATCACAATTGACTTTAGAGACAACAAACTGTTTTTAAATGATGAAGATGTCACTGATAGATTGAGGAATGATCAAGTTACAGCTAATGTTTCTTGGGTCTCCGCTAGAGATTATGTAAGGGAAAAAATGGTAGACCTACAAAGAAAAATTGCAGAAAACACTTCATTTATTCTTGATGGTAGGGATATCGGAAGTGTGGTTTTCCCTGATGCAAAATATAAATTTTATCTAACTGCTTCTGCCTTAACAAGAGCTAAAAGACGTTTTGACCAAGGCGAATCTGATATGACAATAGAAGAAATAGAAAAAGCAATAATAAAAAGAGATGACTATGACTCAAACAGAAAAGTTTCACCTTTGAAAGTTGCTGAAGGCGCCATTGTCGTTGATAGCTCAAACTTAAATATTGACCAAACAGTTAATAAAATCTTATCATTAATGGGTAAAAATGATGTTTTATAGGGTTGTTGTTGCCATATTGAGGGTCTTATTTTTCCCTTTTTATAGGGTAAGAGTCCATGGCAGGGAAAATATTCCAGAAAAGGCCGATATAATTGCTTGTGCGAACCATTGGTCTAACCTTGACCCTTTTTTTCTAGCCCTTAATCTGCCCATAAAGTTTAACTTTATGGCCAAAAAAGAACTTTTTGAAATACCAGTCTTAAGAAATATTTTAAAAGCGGCTGGCGTTTTTCCTATAGACCGAAAGGGAAATGATTTAAAAGCTCTTAGATATGCAATTGGACTCATAAAAGATGGCAAAACTCTTGGCATTTTCCCTGAGGGAACCAGGGTAAAGAAAATATCAAGGGAAAATATGCACGAAGGAATTGGGTTCATCGCTCTAAAAGCAAAGTCAGATATCCTACCTATTGAAATAGTAACAAGTTATAAATTATTTTCTAGTGTTGATATTTATGTCAAAGAGCCTATTGCTATTGAAAAATATGCTGACATTAAAAATAAAGAGGCAATGAAGATGATTAGCGATGAGGTATTCTATGCCATATATGACCATAGAGATATAATAGAAAGTGAAAAAAATGGAAATAATAATTGCTGAAAATTCAGGTTTTTGCTTTGGTGTAAAAAGAAGCGTAGAACTTGCAGAAAAAGCTTTGGATAGTAATAAAACTGTTTACTGCTTGGGTCCCTTAATCCATAATCCTCAACTTGTCGAATCTTTTAGCAAAAGAGGACTTACTGTGATTGACCATGATGAAGCTTTGAATATAAAAGATAGCTTGATTGTGATAAGAGCTCATGGTGAGGATAAAAATTTTAAAGATAAGCTAATCGAAAATGGAAATGAACTTTACGATGCGACTTGTCCAGTCCTAAATAGTATTTATAAAAAAATTATTCAAAAGGAAAAAGATGGTTACCAGGTTATAATTGTAGGTGATAATACACATCCTGAAATAATTGCTATGGACTCTTGCATAAAACATGGTATAGTAGTTAAAGATGAGACTGAAGCAAAAAATATTAAGAATTACGATAAGCTATATGTGGTAAGCCAAACTACAAATAGGTTAGAGTTTTTCAGAAATATTGCTAACAAGTTAGAAGAAAATAATGATAGTGTAGTAATAGAAAACACAATTTGCAATGCTACAAAATTAAGGCAGGACTCTGCTAAAAAACTGGCAAGTCAAGTGGATTGCATGATTGTTGTTGGTGGTTTTAATAGTTCTAATACGAATAAGCTATACCAAGTAGCTAGTATGTTTTGTAAAAATGTTTTTAGGATTGAAACTGTTAAAGATCTACCTTTGCAAAAGCTCTCTAAATTTAAAAAATTAGGAATAATCGCAGGAGCGTCTACGCCTGAGTCGATTATCGAGGAGGTAGTAAGTAGTATGGATGAATTCACAAAAGAAGAATTTATGAACAGTCTGGAGAATAGTTTAAGAAAGATTTACCCAAAAGAGGTAATCACAGGTACAGTAATCAACGTTAAAGATGATGAAGTATTTGTTGACATTCAATATCGTGCAGATGGTATTGTTAAACTAGATGAAATGACTGAAGAAGAACAAAAAGATCCAAAAAACAGTTTTGAAGTTGGTGCTGACATCGATGTTTACGTAATTAAACTAGATGATGGTGAGGGTAATGTTTCCCTTTCTACAAGAAGAGTAGAAGGAATGAAAGCTTGGAAAGAACTATCTGATAAATTTGAAAATGAAGAATTAGTTCATGGTAAAGTTATAAGCTTTAATAAGGGAGGCCTTACTGTTGAAGTTAATGGCGTTAATGGTTTCGTACCAGCTAGCCAAATAGCAACATACTTTGTTAAAAATTTAAAGAAATTCGTTGGTGAAGAATGGGATCTTAAGATCATAAGCATCGATGAAAGAAAAAATAGACTTGTTTTATCTAGAAAAGATGTATTAGAAGCAGAACTAGATGACCTTTGGGATGAGCTTGAAGAAGGTCAAGTAGTTAAGGGTAAGGTAGCAAGACTTACAGATTTTGGTGCATTCGTAGAAGTTAATGGTCTTGATGGTCTACTTCACGTTTCTGATATAGCTTGGACAAGAGTTGAACATCCATCAGATGTTTTAAATGTTGGCGATGAAATCGAAGTTAAGATTTTAAAACTAAACAAAGAGAAAAACAGAATCTCTCTTGGTCGTAAACAACTTATCGAAAAACCATTTGAAAAATTTGTAAACGAACACCAAGTTGGTGACGTTGTTGAAGGTAAGGTTGTAAACTTACTTGATTTTGGTGCTTTTGTTGAAGTTGCTGACGGTGTTGAAGGACTTGTACACGTTTCAGAAATTTCTTGGGACCACGTGGAAAAACCATCAGATGAATTAAACGTTGGTGATACAATTGAAGTTAAGATTATTTCAATTGATAAGGATGAAGAAAAGGTTGGACTTTCAATTAAGGCTCTTAAAGAAGCTCCAGAAAGACCAGAAAGAAAACCAAGACCACAAGCTAAAACAAATGACAAACCAAGAAGAAAAGTTGAAAGAGATAATTCAATAGCTTTCGGTGATGATGATTTAAATAATAACCTTGGTGATATGCTAGCACAAGCTTTATCAGCACAAGGATCAGATGATTTATTAGGATCAATCGAAGAAGACGCTGAGTAAAATTAGAATCAAAAGGAGATGACTTAGATCATCTCTTTTTTTACTTAAGGAGTAGCATGGTAAGTAAGAAACTAGAAAAATATAAAGATTATTTTAAGGGAAAAACCTATAATATCACGACATTCGGCTGTCAGATGAACGAACACGATTCTGAAAGGATATCCTATATCCTAGAAGATTTAGGATATGTTTATGAAGAGGATAGAAAGAAAGCAGACTTCATTTTATTTAATACCTGTTTGGTAAGAGAAAACGCTGAATTAAAACTTTATGGTCAGGTATCATCTCTTAAAAAAATAAAAGAAAGTCATCCTGAGAAAATTATAGCCGTATCAGGATGTATGATGCAAACAGAAGTAGCAAGACAGGTTATAATAGATAAACATAGGGAAGTAGATATTATTTTTGGAACAAAAAATATAAATTCTTTATCCGATTTAATTTTTAGGTATCTAGAAACAGGAGAAAGAGTTGTTGATATATCTACCGATAATGTAAAAGATGATTTTGTAAAATACAACACTCCAAATCATTTCCAAGCCTATGTAAACATAATGACAGGGTGCGATAATTTTTGTTCATATTGTATAGTTCCTGAATCTAGAGGAAGGGAAGAATCAAGAAGACCTTCATCAATAATAGAAGAAGTTGAATACCTAGTTAACCAAGGTTATAAGGAAATAACTCTTCTTGGACAAAATGTTAATTCCTATGGTAACAAGGCTGACTTTAATCACACTTTTCCAGAATTGCTTGAAAAAGTAGCGCAAATTCCTAATCTTAAAAGATTAAGGTTTACAACAAGTCATCCTAAAGACTTATCTGATGAATTAATCAAGGTTATCAAAAGAAATGATAATATATGTAAATATTTCCACCTACCATTACAATCTGGATCTGATAAGGTGCTTAAGGATATGAACAGGAAATACACTCAGGAAAAATATTTAGAAAGAGCGAGGAAATTAAAGGAAGAGATTCCAGAAATAGCAATTTCTACTGATATTATTGTAGGCTATCCTACTGAAACTGAGGAAGATTTTGAACAAACACTTAAGGTTTGTAAGGAAGTTGGTTATGATACAGCCTTCACTTTTAAGTACTCACCAAGACCAAAAACTAGAGCGGCAAAGTTAACTCCAATTGATGATGATATAGTTCAAGCAAGGTTTGATAAACTTTTAGACTTATTATATCCAATCTTTAATGAAAAAAATCAAACATATATAGGAAAAACTGTAGAAGTTTTATTAGAATCAGAAAGTAAAAATAATCCAGAGGTCTTAACTGGCAGAACTGACGACTATAAATTGGTTCATGTTAAAGCAGATAAGAGTCTGATTGGGGAATTTGTTAAGGTAAAAATCACTGGAAATACATCTTTTACTATCTCTGGAGATTTAGTAGAATAAAGTTAATAGCTCATATTGTTCTATGGCAATAGAAATATTGGATGTTAAACATTATATATGATTCATAATTAGTATTTTAAAAGCTTTTTTTTAAAAAAATATTGGGTACAATATACCGTGGTAGGAAGGAGGTTTTATGAAAGATGTTTCTGTAAAAGCTAAGGCAAAATTAGGGAAACTTTTAGATGATTATTTGCTTGAAAGAACTATAAACGAGAATGATTTAGCAAGAAAAATTTCTTATCTTAAGAAGAACTATGAATTTTTAGATGAAAATGATAACAAGCTTGTTATAGAAGAAAAATTATATAATCATTTCTATAAACAAGAAAAATCTATCGAGTTCTTTTTAAGAGGCTTAGAAAAGAAATTTTATCAATTGTATTTTTCAATTTATAAAATCTATTTGATACAGGAAATAATTACGAGTATCTTAAATAAGTCTTTGGAAGATAACTATAAATACTTTATTAATAGTCCATTTTTTGAAGGAATGGAACTTCTGCCTAATTTTTCTCTAAATGATTTTGTAAACTCAATTAAAGATAATCATATAAAAAGAGTTCTTGAACCATTTTTAAATGAAAATATGGATCAAGACGAGTTGATATTTTTATCTTCTAATGCGCTTATAAAGTTGTACTACAGGGCTTTATTAAAAATTAGCGAAAAATTTCCTAATAGTGAGTATAAGCATATCAACAAATATTTAGCTGAAGAAATTAATTTATTGAATTTTGAGATGCTTTACAGGTTAAAATCATTTTTTGAAATAAATAATAATGAAGTTTTTAACTACCTTATAGAGGGTGGATATCTGTTTAATGCAGAAAGACTTAGAGAGATATCTAATCTAAATAAGGAAGAATTTATAGAGTATTTTTCTGATGGTAGGTATAAAAATATTTTTGAAGACGAAAACTTGGTTTATAAAAGAATACAAGATAAAAGATGGAAAAATTCGAGGGATGAAATAATCAACGACAATTGCGACATACTTTATGTTGTTTCTGCTATAAATCTTTTGTATCTTGATATAAAAAATATAGTTTCTATTTTGGAAATGGATGAGAAGTATGACTATAATCAGAAGAGAGAATTGTTAATAGGAAGGTAGATATGGCAGTAGAAAAAATGAACCTTGTTAATATAACATCTAGGTTGGAAAATCTTACTGATTTACTAAAAGATGTTATTAATATAGGTCAAATCGAACCGATTGATGCTTTTGGTCAAGTGGCCAGTAGAGCTTTCTCTGTCAAGGCTAGTAGTGAGAACGTCGAACTAACCGAGGATATGAATAATATTACGAGTTTTCATGGGCTTTCTAAAGAAGAACTTGAAAAGTTGAATTATTTAAAGAGATTTTTCGACATCAGCGATGATGAAGAAGTTGGTGAAATATCCAAAGTTATTAGCAAGGATGAGCTCGAAAGATTATATACTAGACTTGAGCCAATGATTAAAAGACGAGAGGAGCTTGTAGAAGAAAAGGATAAATTATTAACTTACAAAAATAATTTAGAGATTCTTACTAAAGCTAATGTTGATATTGAAAAGATTAAGCATTTAAATTATTTCGATTTTAGATACGGTGATGTTACCAAAGACGGTAGATTTATATTGAAAAACAATTATGAAAATATACCATCATTGATTATTCACTTAGATGATGAAGCTGTAAAAAGTGCTGATGCATTAAATACTTTGATTGAGCTTGATAATAAGACTAGTCAAAGAAGAAAAAGTGTCGATGAAATAATTGAAAATGAAAAATCTGAGAGCTTAAGAGTAGCTAATAAGATTGATCAAACATTTTTTGAAAAGCTTTCAAGCGAAGTAGCAAACTTAAATGCAAATAATGACGAAAAAATCAAAAAAGAAGCTGAAGAAATAAAGAATTCTTTTTCTGATAGAAAAAATCACATAGAAAGCTTGTATAAAGAAAAAGTAGATTTACTTGTAGATAATGCGTTTAACAAAATCATCGAGGGGGATGGCAATGACAGATAAAATTAAAAATTCAAAAGAAAATTATTTGTTAGTCTATCCAAAACAAGTTAGTGAGGATATAGGTAGAGCTGTTAATACAATGGGCTTTATCGATAAAAAGCTTCCTGATGAAAATCTTGACTCAATAGAAAGCAAATTAAGTGAAGTTAATCAAGAATTAGACTCATTGGAAAATGAAATCGAAAATTTCAAAAAAAATAATGAGGAAACTTTTGAATCTCTTCCAAGCACTGTTGAATATTACGAAAAGAGTGAAGATATCATCAGTAAAATGGCAAAGGGTGAAAAATATTTATACCTTACAGGTTGGGTTCCAAATTCAAAAGTAAAAGAATTTGAGAATTTATCCAAGAAATATGATAAGACTAATGTTGAAGTAAAAAAAAAATATAATCAAGAACCACCCACTAAGCTAAGAAATAACAAATTATTTAGACCCTTTGAATTTTTAGTAAACATGTATGGCGCTCCTAATTATAATGAAATAGATCCAACTCCATTTTTCGCAGTATCTTACATGCTCCTATATGGAATGATGTTTGGTGACCTTGGACAAGGTTTAGTATTTGTGTTATTAAGTTTTTTAGTCGACAAAAAAGACAAAACATTCGGAGCTCTTATCAGAAGGGTCGGATTTTCAGCATGTTTCTTTGGTTTGATGTATGGTTCAGTATTTGGTATAGAAACTCTTATACCAGCTATTTTGATAAAACCATTTGATAATATAATGAAAGTTCTTATTGCATCTGTTGCATTTGGTATTGGACTACTTGTAATAGCCTATTGTATGGGCATTTATAACAAGTTAGTAAAGCAAAATAATATTGAGGAAGGTATCTTTGGCAAGGAAGGCATTGCAGGCCTTATGATGATGATTTCTTTTGTCTTGATTATCCTTAATATTGTAAAGGTAAATCCAATGCCTATTAGCGTAGGCTTTGCTTTATTAATTGCTTCAATAGTTATGATAGTTTTTTCAAAACCAATTGCGGCAAAGATTGAAAAAAGAGATGAAATTTTTGAATCAAGTGCCTTTGATTATTATGTTGAAAGTTCATTTTCAATTATAGAAGCACTTCTTTCAGTATTCTCAAACCTTGTTTCTTTTACAAGGGTAGGAGCCTTTGCTATAAACCACGTAGGCTTGTATATGGCTTTTGAAGTTATGAGTAAAATAGCTGGTGGTGGTATAAAAGGTTTAATTATCTTAATCTTAGGTAACATACTTATTATTGGTCTTGAAGGCATGATAGTTTTTATCCAGGGTTTAAGATTAGAGTTTTATGAAATGTTTAGTAAATATTACCAAGGAAATGGTCGTAAATTTAGACCAGTTAAAGAAAGAAAATAAAAGGAGATATTATGATTAAATACACAGCACTACTTGCACTTGCAGTAGTAATAATAACAATTTATTCAGGTTTGTACCTATTAAAAAACAACGAAGACCCATCAAAATCTAAAATTAGAAAAGCATTAAAGATGAATTTATTTACCTTTGTGCCAGTAATGTTAATGATTGTTGTACTTATGATTCCTACAGGTTCAAAAGCAGCAGAGACTGCAGCAACAGCCGCAGCAGCTTCTGACGGACTTAAATATATTGGTGCAGCACTCTCAACAGGACTTGCTGCTATTGGTACTGGATATGCTGTAGGTACAGTAGGTTCAGCAGCTCTTGGAGCTATTTCTGAAGACCAATCTATCCTTGGTAGGACAATCATATTCGTTGGTCTTGCTGAAGGTATCGCTATCTTTGGTGTTATTATTTCTATCATGATTCTAAACGCATAAAATGAAAGCAAAGATTCTAACTGACTCAAACAGCTTGCTAACAATGTTCCGCCTTGGCGCAATTGAAGCAAGCTTGGTTGGAGATCAAAATTTTGAAGTGGAATTTAAAAATTCGTACAAGGATGAGAATCTTGCCATATTGATAATTACAAGGTCAGTTTATAATAAAAACATGAATAGGATAGATAATTATAGAAGAGATTACTCAATGCCTTTGATTGTAATTATTGATGGCTGAAAGGATAAAATATGCTAGACTTAGAAGCAAAACTATCAAGTTTTAGGAAGATGGTTTGGGATGAAGAAAAATTAAAAACTGATAATGAGTTATTCTTATCAACTGAAAAAAATTCATCCTATATAGACGATAAAAATAAACAAAGAAATAAAGAATTTGAAGAAAAAATAAAAGATAGAAAAAACTTTCTAAAAATAAGAAAAAATGAAGAAATCTCTAAAATAAAGCAAGAAGAAAAAAATGATTTCTATGCTTATAGAGAAGAATTGCTTTATGATTTTTATAATAGATTAATCACTAAACTAAGAGCTTATAAAAAAACTGATGCATATAAAAAATCTTTACAAGAAGATATTAAGAAAATGATGAAAGCACTTAATTTGTCTGAAGATGAAATTGTTGTATGTGTCCTTCAAGATGACTTAGATTTAATAGATTTTAAAAATAAACAAGCGATTGATAAGACTTACATTGGTGGCTTTATACTTAAAGATATAAATAATGAGTTTAGATATAACTTTAGCTATAAAGAGAGAATAAGAGATAGAAAATATGAATTTGGTAAGAAATTATACCAAGTTCTTGAAAGTGAGCGTTTTAATGAATCCAATAATTAAAACAATTAATGGACCTGTTGTTTATGCTCAAAATGCAAGAAATCTTAAAATCAGAGAGATGGTGTCGGTTGGAAATTTAAAGCTAATCGGAGAAGTTATTTCTGTTGAGGGTGATCTTGCTACCATTCAGGTTTATGAGGATACATCAGGTCTAAAAGTGGGAGAGGATATTATTTCTACATCAATGCCTCTTTCTGTTAGACTAGGTCCAGGTTTATTGGGAAATATGTTTGATGGTATTGAAAGACCTCTTAAACATATTATGGATAAGCATGGAGCTTTTATTCCATCAGGTATTGGTTTTGATAATCTAGATTTGGAAAAAGAATGGGATGTTAAAATCAAATTTAAAAAGGGCGATAAGATAAGAAAAGCTGATATTTATGCTACTATTAAAGAAACTGAAGTAATAGAGCATAGACTTATGTCAAGTTTTGATGGTGAAATAATAGAAGCAAAAGAAGATGGCAAATATAAGCTAGAAGATACTATACTTAAAGTAGAAAATGATGAAGGTGTTTATGAGCTTAAGCTTTATCAGTATTGGCCAGTTAGAAATCCTAGACCTGTTAAGAAAGCTCTCAGCTTAAAGAACCTACTTGTTACAGGTCAAAGAGTTTTGGATGTATTTTTCCCTATTGCAAAGGGTGGTACTGTTGCAATTCCAGGTGGTTTTGGTACAGGTAAAACTATGCTCCAACACCAACTTGCCCAATATTCTGATGTTGACATAATTGTCTATATCGGTTGTGGTGAGAGGGGAAATGAGATGACCCAAGTACTAGAAGAATTCCCTGATCTTATAGACCCGAATACTGGCAAAGACTTGATGCAAAGAACAATTCTTATAGCAAATACATCTAATATGCCAGTAGCAGCGAGAGAAGCAAGTATCTACACAGGTATAACTATAGCAGAATATTATAAGGATATGGGTTATGATGTTGCTCTTATGGCAGACTCCACATCAAGGTGGGCAGAAGCTCTTAGAGAAATATCAGCAAGGCTTGAAGAAATACCAGCAGAAGAAGGTTATCCAGCCTATCTTGCTAGTAGACTTTCAAAATTCTATGAGAGAGCTGGTTATTTTGAAAATTTAAATGGAACTAAGGGATCTGTTACCCTAATAGGAGCTGTATCTCCATCAGGTGGAGATTTTTCTGAGCCAGTTACAGAAGCTACAAGAAGAAGCGTAAATGTATTTTTAGGTTTGGATCGAAAGCTTGCTTATTCAAGACATTATCCAGCTATAAATTGGTTAACATCATATACTAATTATCTGGAAAAAATGCAAGATTATTACAAAGAGCATTACAATTCAGATATTATTTCTATAAGAAATAAGCTTATGAATGTTTTGATTTCTGAAGAAGAAGTTAAATCAATTATGATGCTAGTTGGATCTGATGCCTTATCTGATGAGCAGAAAAATATTCTCGATGTTGCTGCCCTAATTAGAAACGGATTTTTGCAACAAAACGCTTATAATGCAGTTGATAAATATGTACCTGTAGATAAGCAAATTATGATGTTAGACATTATTGATAAATATAACAACTTAAGTGAACAAGCCCTAAAAGATGGCATTTCATATAAAAAGATTTATAATTCTGATTTATTAAATGAAATAAGTCAGATGAAATATAATGTTGAGAATGATAAGTTAGAAAAGCTTAATCAGCTAGGCTCTAAGATTGAGAATTATTTTGCTAATTTGAGGGGGTAGCTGATGAGAAAAGAATATACTAAAATTAAAAAAATTGAATCATCTATTATTGAAATTGAAAAAGTAACTGATATTGCATATAATGCCTTAGTTTCTGTTCACGCAGCAGGAATGGAATTTGTAGGGTCAGTTGTTATGGTCGATGATGATACAGTAACAGTAGAAGTTTATGCTAATACAGATAATTTTTCTGTTGAAGATATAGTTGTAAGTTTTTATGAGAGACCTCTAGAACTACCACTAAATGAAACTATTCTAGGTAGGACTTTTAATGGTATAGGTGAGCCTATTGATAATGGTGGAGATATTTATGCTGATGAGACCTATCCTGTAGAAGGTCTTGCGTTAAATCCTGTTGCAAGGGAATACCCAAGAGATTTCATCCAAACTGGCATTTCTGCTATTGACACCTTAACAACATTAATACGTGGTCAAAAATTACCAATATTTTCAGGATCAGGTCTACCTCATAATGAAATTGCTGCTCAAATTATTAGGCAAGCAAAACTTAAAACAAACGAAGACTTCGCCTTTGTATTCGCAGCCATGGGTATTAAGAAGGATGAGGCTATGTTTTTTGAGGATGCTTTCTCAAAAGCAGGTGTAAAAGACAAGCTTGTTATGTATCAAAACTTGGCAGACTCTCCAATAATGGAAAGGCTACTTGCTCCAAAGTGCGCCCTCACAGCAGCAGAATACTTAGCTTATAAAAAAGGCTACCACGTTCTTGTAATAATTACAGATATGACTTCATATTGTGAAGCGCTCAGGGAAGTTTCTTCAATAAGGGGTGAAATTCCATCTAGGAAGGGTTATCCTGGATACCTTTATTCAAACCTTGCAAGCCTTTATGAAAGAGCGGGTATGATTGAAGGAGTAAAGGGATCTGTAACTCTTATCCCAATTTTAACTATGCCAAATGATGATATTACACACCCTGTAGCTGACCTTACAGGCTATATTACTGAAGGTCAGATAGTTATTGATAGGGGACTATCAAGCAAGGGTGTTTATCCACCTATTAACGTACTACCATCTCTATCAAGACTAATGAAAGATGGTATAGGTGAAGGATACACTAGGGCAGATCATGAAGATGTAATGAACCAGTTGTATGAATCATATTCAAAGGTAATTGACGTAAGAAATATTGCACAAATTGTCGGAGAAGATGACTTATCAGCTGTTGATAAGAAGTATTTAGAGTTTGGGGATGTTTTTGAAAGCAAATTTTTATCCCAAGCTCAAAGTGAAAATAGAGAGTTAGAAGAGAGCCTAGATCTTGCTTGGGACATACTAAAAATATTGCCAAGAAATGAACTTCACAGAGTATCTGAGAAGAACCTTGATAAATTCATAGGAAAAGCTGATGAATAGCGAACAAATTGCAAGCAAGGCTAACCTCATAAAAGCCAAAGAAGAGCTAAAGCTTTTAGATGTTGGTCTAGATATTCTTGATAAAAAGAGAAAGGCTCTTATGAATGCTCATGAGAGTAAAATTAAAGATAGGGACAGTTTGAATAAAAAGGTTAATCAAACAATGAATGATGTTAGTCATAGCTTTAACAAGGCTATGGCAAGCATAGGCCAAGCTAAGCTAGAAAGTTTAGCAGGTCTTATACCTATTGACAATTCGATTGAAACAAAAAATACAAAGTTCATGCAGACAGACATGGCTGAGGTAAGTTTCAATCCTAAGAAATTGTCCTTATCATATTCTTTTTATCAAACCAATTCACTTTTTGATGAGGCTCTTATTGCCTTTAACAAACTAAGAGCTGATATATTTAAACTAGCTGAACTTGATAGTACAATTAATAATTTAGAAATCGAGATAAGAAAATCAAATAAGAAAGTGAACAGTTTGGAAAAGATTCAGATACCACAAAAGACTGAACTTATAAAGAATATTTCTCAGAGCATAGAAGAAAAAGAAAGAGAAGAATTCTCAAAAACAAAAATTGTTAAAAGCAACAAAGCAAAAAAGTCATCGTAAAAAATTACGTAATAG
>NZ_GG666045.1:250358-316236 GCF_000156575.1 Anaerococcus lactolyticus ATCC 51172 | reverse complement strand
ACTAATTAAACGTTAAAAAATTACGATGACTTTTTTGTTGATTAATTTCATTATTTTCTCTTTGATGGTCTTACCATACTAACTTCAAGTGGCATTATTGTTTCATAGTCAATGATGCCGTTATCATATTGGTTTTTCTGCATTGATGCGGATAAGGCAAAGCCTATGCAAACTAAAATTAAAAGTTGGAAGGTACCACCATTTGAGAAGAATGGTAGGGGTATACCTGTAACAGGCATAATACCAATTGTCATACCAACATTTTCAAAAATATGGATAAAGATTAGTCCTGCTATGCCAGTTACTAATAGGCTAATAAAGGTATTGTTTGATGATTTAGCAATATTTATCAACCTAAATATTAGGATGGTAAATAAGGCTATCATTATTATTGCGCCAATAAATCCCAGCTCCTCAGCCAAGACTGAAAATATAAAGTCGGTTTCTTTTTCTGGTATATAACCATACTGAGATTGGCTTCCATTTAAGTAGCCCCTGCCATTTAACATACCTGATCCAATAGCTATCATACCTTGTTGTTGTTGCCAGTTAGAGCCTGATGTATCTCTGGATGGATTGAGGAAGTTTTCGATTCTATCAGCTCTAAATCCTTTGAGGTTTGCAAGGAGGAAGATTCCTAATGCAAGTCCGGCTACTGATAAAATTCCTATCCACTTCCAAGATAGACCTGCAATAAAAATCATTGCAGCAATAAAAAATACATAGACCATTGAAGTACCAAAGTCTGGTTGCATAAGTATTAAACCAATTGGTAAGCCAACAAATATGATTGTCTTAACCAGTACAAGTGGTGTATTTATCGCATACTTATATTTATCTAAAAATGCAGCGAGGGTTATAATAAGAATTATTTTTGAAATTTCAGCTGGTTGGAAGGAAAACGAACCAATATAAATCCAGCTTCTAGCGCCCCACTCATCAAGACCTCGACCTATAACTAGGGTTATAAGCAAAAGGCCAATCATTCCAGCATAATATATCTTATAGGGTTTTTTCACTACATCTAAATCTAGGGTACAAATTATTGCGATAAGTATAAAACCTAAAATGGTTGAGAAAATTTGTGTTTTTATTGAACCAATTTTTCCGCCATATGCAGAATATAAAACTATTAGCCCAAATATCGATAGAGCCAAGGTAGAAATTAATAGTAGGATGTCAAAATCCTTAAAATTTTTCTTTTTTAAATTAAACATTATATCACTCCAGTTCTTATACATTATATAACAGAAATTAAGCAAATACAATTTTAGCAGGTAAAAATAAGACAAGTATAATAATAGAGAAAGATGGTGATATTATTTTAAGTAAAAAGAAAATAGGCGAAGTCCTAGATTTGTTAGATAAAATGTATCCTGATGTTGATCATTCGATGCTTAATTTCACTACTCCATTCGAGCTTTTAGTTGCAACAATACTTTCAGCTCAAGCAACTGATATTAGTGTAAATAAGGTGACAAAGGAGATGTTTAAGGTTGCAAATACACCTGAGGATTTTGCAAATATGGATATCAAAGAGCTTGAAAATCATATTAGGACAATAGGTATTTATAGGAACAAGGCAAAGAATATAAAAGCCGCAAGTAAGATTTTAATCGAAGATTATAATTCTATTGTTCCAGCAGATAAAAAGGAATTGCAAAAGCTTCCTGGAGTAGGAAGGAAAACTGCTAATGTGGTATGTGCAAATGCCTTTGGTATTCCATCTATAGCTGTAGATACCCATGTTTTTAGGGTCGCAAATAGGATTGGGCTTGCAGATGCTAATAATGTTGACAAGACTCAGGATCAGTTGGAAAAAAGATTAGACAAGTCAAGATGGTCTAAGACTCATCACCAATTGATTACTCATGGTAGAGTCTTATGTAAGGCTAGAAACCCACTTTGTGAAGAATGTTTGATAAATAAATTATGTATTTATTATAGGAGAAGTCATGATTAAATTATTTGCTTTTGATATAGATGGAACACTTTTAGATAATAAATCTTTATTGACAAATGCAAGCAAAAAAGCTATTGGAAAACTCCAAGAAGCTGGTATTAAGGTTGTTCTTGCAAGTGGTAGGGTGTTTCCTTCAATTCAGTTTCATCAGAAATTACTAGGAATAGATGGGCCAATAGTTGCTACAAATGGCAGCTTAATAAGTCTTGATGGCAAGGAAGTATATAAAAGTTATCATATAGATGATGATTTGCTTAATAGCCTATATGATTTCTGTTTAAAACATGAATTAGAATTTCATTTTTATGATGAAGAAAATTATTATACTAATAGATTGAATCTTGACCGTATTAAGCATTTGTTTATTAACAATGATTATGGTATGAATTATCAGGTTGATTTGATAATAAAAAAAGATCCTGTTTCTTATATGATAAATAATAGTAAAAAAGCAGTTAAATTTCAAATCTCTGGTATAGATGAAAAAGAAATTTCAAAACAAGAAATTTTAAGTTTACTTAAGCAAGAATTTGGGGATAAACTTTATATGACAGCTTCTGGTGATTCAATAATAGAAATTGGAAACAAAGATGCCACAAAATGGTCCTCTATAGAAGAGATTTGTCAATTATTGGGTATATATCAAAGTGAAGTTGCAGCTATAGGAGATGCTTACAATGATATACCTATGGTAAAGGGAGCAGGTCTTGGCTTTGCTATGGGAAATGCTAAGGATGATTTGAAGAAAGTTGCTGATGTAGTTGTAGCAGATAATGAATCAAATGGGATTCTTGAAGCTGTAAATTATGTTTTAGAGGCTAATAAAAATGTTTAATGTAGTTTTGCTTATGCCAGAACATCCAGGTAATGTTGGCAATATAGCCAGAACTTGTGTTCTAACTGAATCAAGACTCTCCACCTAGTCAGACCCTTTAAATTTAATTTATCTGATAAATATTTAAAAAAAGCGGGTATTGATTATTGGCAATATGTTGACTTAGTTATTCATGATAGTCTTGATGAGTTTTTAGAATTCATAAAAGATAAAAATTTTTATTTAGTAGAAACACCCAGCCAAAACAGATATGTAGATGTAGAATTTAAAAATGAAGATTATCTAATTTTTGGACGAGAAAAAGAGGGGATAGACGAAAGTCTACTTAAAATTTATAAGGAAAAAATTATTACAATTCCCATGACTCCTAAAATTGATAGGTCATTAAATTTAGCAAATTCTGTTTCTATTGTCTTATATGAAGCTTTAAGGCAAGTAGATTTTAAATTTTAATAAGGAGTTATATGTACGATATAATAATTATAGGCGGGGGTCCGGCAGGTTTGACTGCAGGATTGTACGCAGGTAGGAGTAAGTTAAAAACATTAATAATAGAAAAAGATATAGCTGGTGGACAGATTTCTGGAACTGCTTATGTGGAAAATTATCCTGGTTCTATCGAAAATCCAACAGGAATGGCTCTTTCTGAAAGAATGGAAGAACAAGCCAAACAGTATGCAGATTTTGTTTTTGAAAAAGTAGAGGAAGTTAAGCTAGATGGAGAAATTAAAACAGTTAAGACTGATTCTAACGAATATCAAGCCAAGGTCATTATAATTTCTACAGGAGCAAGACACAGGAAACTTGATGTAAAAGGTGAAGAAGAGTTTGCGAATAGGGGAGTTTCTTATTGTGCAACCTGTGATGGTCCTTTCTACCAAGGCCTAGATATCTATGTAGTAGGTGGTGGCGATTCTGCTCTTGAAGAGGCAAATTATCTTACTCGTTATGGCAAATCTGTAACAATAATCCACAGAAGAGATGAATTTAGAGCGAGTGGAGTTGTTGTAGAAAATGTTAAAAACAACCCAAAAATCATGTTTGAATATAATAGTGTAGTTAAAGAGATTAGAGGTGATAAGGAAGTAGAAGAGTTAGTATTAGAAAATGTAAAGACTAAGGAAGAGAAAGTTATAAAAAATGAAGATGGATCGCCTATAGGTGTTTTTGTATTCGTTGGCAATATAGCTCAAACCGAACTATTTAAGGATATGCTTAAAATGGAAAATGGATATATCCTTACCGACGATGATATGAAAACAGATATAGAAGGAGTCTTTGCAGTAGGAGATACCAGGAAGAAATCAGTTAGGCAAGCTGTTACTGCAGCTAGTGATGGATGTGTTGCAGCAGTCATGGCCAATAGGTATCTAGAAAGTAAATCCTGGTAGGAATATTGACAAAGTAATAACAAAATGTATATTAATAGATGTAGAAACGAATTTTTAGGAGGCAATAATGACAACAAGAGTAGCAATTAACGGATTTGGTAGAATTGGACGTCTTACCTTAAGAAGAATCGCAGCAGTAGAAGATAATATTGAAGTAGTAGCAATCAATGACCTTATTGACAAAGAAGGTTTATTATATGCTTTCAAATATGATACAGCTCAAGGAAGATTCGATGGAGAAGCTGAATTAACAGAAGATGGATTTAAAATCAACGGCAAAGAAATTAAAGTTTTTGCTGAAAGAAATCCAGAAGACCTTCCATGGAAAGAATTAAACGTAGATATCGTTCTAGAATGTACAGGATTCTTTACTGAGAAAGAAAAAGCAGAAGCTCACATTAAAGCAGGAGCTAGAAAAGTTCTTATTTCAGCACCTGGTAAAGGCGATATGAAAACAATCGTATTTGGTGTAAACCATGAAATTCTTGATGGTTCAGAAACAGTTGTTTCAGGCGCAAGCTGTACAACAAACTGCCTATCACCAATGGTTAATGTATTACTAAAAGAATTTGGATTTGTTTCAGGTCAAATGTCAACAATCCACGCATATACAGCAACTCAAGCTATCCAAGATACACCAGCAAGCAAAAAGGACCTTAGAGGCGGTAGAGCAGCAGCTCAAAATACAATCCCAGCTTCAACAGGTGCAGCTAAAGCAGTAGGTAAAGTACTTCCAGAAGTAGAAGGTAAAATCGATGGATCAGCTCTAAGAGTACCAACAATCACAGGCTCTATTACAGAACTTTACTCAGTACTTGAAAAGAAAGTAACAGTAGAAGAAGTAAATGCAGCTATGAAGAAATATTCTAACGATGCTTTTGCATATGAAACAGATGATATAGTTTCAAGTGACATTATCGGTTACCCAGCAGGTTCAATATTTGATTCTCAACTAACAAAAATAGTTGAAGGAGCAAATGGAACACAAGTTGTTAAAACTGTTGCTTGGTATGATAACGAAATGGGATATGTATCTAACTTAGTTAGAACACTTGATTATCTAGCAAATCTTTAAGAGTATTAAATGGGCGAGATAATATCTCGCCTTTTTTACGAGGTGAATAATGAATAAAAAAACAGTAAAAGATTTAGATGTAAGGGGCAAAAAAGTATTAGTAAGAGTTGACTTTAATGTTCCTTTATCAAAAGAAGAAAAGGGAAAAATTGCAGATGACGCTAGGATAAAAGCAGCTTTACCTACAATTAACTACCTATCAGAAAACGGTGCTAAGGTAATCCTTATGAGCCACTTAGGTAGACCAAAGGGAGAAGCAAATCCTGATTTTTCACTAAAACCAGTTGCAGACTACTTAAAAAATGAATATAAAGATAAATTCGCCTTCATTCCAAGTGATGAAGTTGTAGATGAAAAAGTAAAAGAAGAAGTAAACAAACTTGCTGATGGTCAAATTGCCTTACTTGAAAATACAAGATATAGAAAAGAAGAAACTAAAAATGGCGAAGACTTTGCTAAAGAATTAGCTTCTCTTGCTGATTTATATGTAAATGATGCCTTTGGTACAAGCCACAGAGCACACGCTTCAAATGTCGGAGTAGCAAGCATACTTCCATCTGCTGTTGGTTTCTTAATTGAAAAAGAAATCGAAGTTATGGGTAAGGCCCTAGAAGCTCCTGATCACCCATTTGTATCAATCTTAGGTGGAGCAAAGGTATCTGATAAGATTGGTGTAATTGAAAACTTAATTACAAAAGTAGACACCATCCTAATCGGTGGTGGCATGGCTTATACTTTCCTAAAAGCTATGGGTAAGGAAATAGGAAAATCACTTCTTGAAGAAGATAAGATGGACCTATCACTTGAATTAATTGAAAAAGCTAAGGCTAATGGAGTAGAAATCCTATTACCAGTTGATGTTGTTATAGCTGATAAAATTGAAGCTGGAGTTGATACAGAAATAGTTGATATTGATGATATTCCAGTTGATAAAGAAGCTTTAGATATTGGACCAAAGACAGCTAAATTATTTGCTGAAAAAATTAAAGCTGCCAAGACAGTAGTATGGAATGGACCTATGGGAGTATTTGAAATAAAAGAATTCTCAAACGGTACTAACGAAGTTGCTAAAGCTCTTGCTGATTCTGATGCTGTTACAATAGTAGGTGGCGGTGATAGTGCTCTTGCTATTGAAATGGCTGGTCTTAAAGATAAGATTACCCATGTTTCAACAGGTGGTGGAGCAAGCTTAGAGTTCCTAGAAGGTAAGGCCCTACCAGGAATAACTGCAATTGAAGATAAGTAAGGAGTAATGAATGCGTAAACCAGTTATAGTAGGTAATTGGAAGATGAACAAAACTCCTAGCGAAGCTAGGGTACTTCTTGAAGAAATCAAAGCTTTAGATCTTGATTCTAGTGTAGAAGCAGGATTCTGTGTACCAGCTATTGATTTACTTGTAGCTCAAGAAGTTCTTGAAGGCACCAACATTAATTATGGTGCAGAAAATATGTATTTTGAAGAAAGTGGAGCTTTCACTGGTGAAATATCACCATTAATGCTTAAAGACGTTAAGGCAAAATACGTAATTATTGGTCACTCTGAAAGAAGAGAATATTTCAAGGAATGTGATTGCCTTGTAAATAAAAAGGTTAAATCTGCCCTTGCGCATGACCTAGTACCAATTCTTTGTGTTGGTGAAACTCTTGAAGAAAGAGAAGAAAACAAACATGAAGCTAAGGTTAAAGACCAATTAACAAAAAATTTAAAAGACGTAAGTGAAGCTGATGTTGAAAAAGTCATTATAGCCTATGAACCAATTTGGGCTATTGGAACTGGCAAAACTGCTTCTGCAGAAGATGCTGATTCTATGTGTGGTTTTATAAGAAACTTCATAAAAGAATCTTACTGCGAAAATGCTAGC
Organism: Anaerococcus lactolyticus ATCC 51172; assembly: GCF_000156575.1. Classification (GTDB taxonomy): domain Bacteria; phylum Bacillota; class Clostridia; order Tissierellales; family Peptoniphilaceae; genus Anaerococcus; species Anaerococcus lactolyticus. The sequence goes on along the minus strand of NZ_GG666045.1, from coordinate 309,110 downwards.
GAAAAGATTAGAATTCAATACGGTGGTTCTATGAAACCATCAAATGTAAAAGAACTTCTTGCCAAAGAAAATATAGACGGTGGTCTAATCGGTGGCGCAAGTCTTAAAGCAAGTGATTTTGAACAATTAGTAAATTTTAAAAAATAAAAGGAGAAATAAATGAGCTTAATTACAAGTGTATATGCAAGACAAATTCTTGATTCAAGAGGAAATCCAACTGTTGAAGTTGAAGTTGAAACAGAACTAGGTGGCTTTGGTAGAGCTGCAGTACCTTCTGGTGCATCAACAGGTGAATGGGAAGCTGTAGAACTTAGAGATGGAGATAAAAATTATTATCTAGGAAAATCAGTTCTTAAAGCAGTTGAAAATGTAAATGAAATCATTGCTGAAGAACTTGAATACAACTTTGACGTTACTGACCAAATTGGTGTTGATAATGCTATGATCGAACTTGATGGTACAGAAAATAAGGGCAAATTAGGTGCAAATGCTATCCTTGGTGTATCACTTGCAGTAGCAAAAGCAGCAGCAGATGAACTTGGTATGCCACTATATAACTACATTGGTGGAACAAATGCTAAATTACTTCCAACACCAATGATGAACATCTTAAACGGTGGAGAACATGCTGATAACTCTGTAGATATCCAAGAATTTATGATATTCCCACTAGGAGCTGATAGCTTTGCTCATGCTCTACAAATGGGAACAGAAGTATTCCACAGCTTAAAATCCGTTCTTTCAAGCAAGGGATACAATACAGCTGTAGGTGATGAAGGTGGATTTGCTCCAAACCTTAAATCAAACGAAGAAGCTCTTGAAATTATTTGTGAAGCTATAAAAGCTGCTGGTTATGAACCAGGCAAAGATGTTTATATAGCAATGGACTGCGCTTCATCTGAATTCTACAACAAAGAAGACGGTAAATACCACCTTGATGGTGAAGGTACAGTTAAGACAGAAGATGAAATGATTGATTGGCTAGAACAATTAGTTAACAAATACCCAATTATTTCTATCGAAGACGGTCTTGATGAAAATGACTGGGAAGGTTGGGCAAAACTTACTCAAAGACTTGGTAAAAAAGTTCAACTTGTTGGTGATGACCTATTCGTTACAAACACAAAGAAACTTTCAAAGGGTATAGCTGAAGGCGTTGCTAATGCAATTCTTATCAAAGTTAACCAAATTGGTACTCTTACTGAAACACTTAATGCCATTGAAATGGCAAAAGAAGCTGGCTATACAGCAATAGTTTCTCACAGATCAGGTGAAACTGAAGATACTACAATCGCTGATTTAGTAGTAGGAGTTAATGCTGGTCAAATCAAAACAGGTGCACCTTCAAGAACAGACAGAGTTGCTAAATACAACCAACTTCTAAGAATTGAAGATGAACTTTGGGATGATGCAAGATTTAAAGGCTTAGATGCTCTTTATAACTTAAAATAATAATTTTTATAAAGACTTGTTCTTAATGGGCAAGTCTTTATTTTTATAATAAATATTGAAATATGAGCCTATTTGTGGTATTATAAAACAGTATGAACGGAGGTGTCTATATGTCAAATTTTCTTGCAGTAATAATGATGATTGCATCTGCAATAGTGATTGTTGCAGTTACTCTACAAGATCCTAAAACTGACGGACTAGGAGCATTATCTGGAACACAGACAAATGTTTTTGGTAAAAGTGCACATAAATCAAAAAATGAAATGCTAGATAAGGTTGTAATTTTTGGAGGAGTACTTTTATTTTTAGGAAGTATTATTTTTATAGCAATAAATTAAGGGGGTCAAGAGTATGACCTCTTTTTTTTATTAGTAGTCAAAAGGAGTAGGTATGAATATAAAAGATTTAATTTTGAACTTAATATACGATGGTGACTACATTCCAATGACCTTAAAGGAATTAGAACTTTATTTAAAAGCTGATAAGTACACAAAAGCCGCAGTTAAAGACATAATAGATGAACTAATTAAAGATAATAAAATTAGAATTTCAAATAAAAAAAGAATCTTGCCCTTAACTGAAGAAGAACTCAACCTAATAGGAAAGATTTCTATTGCTTCAGGTGGTTATGGATTTTTTATTTCTAATAATAGAAACTTTGACGATGTTTATATTTCAAAAGATAAGCTTAACAATGCTCATAATAATGATAAGGTAAGGATTAGAATTATTAGACAAAAGGAGAAATCCAAAAACGCAGAAGGTGAAGTTGTAGAAATCCTTGAAAAAGCAAATGAAGAATTAATAGGCACCTATCAAGCTAACAAAAATTTTGGTTTTGTAATTTGCGATGAGAAGAGTCAACATGAAGATATTTATGTCAATAAAGAAAATTCTCTAGGAGCTAAAAATGGAGATAAGGTAGTTGTTGAAATTATTACTTACCCAAAATCTGGAAATCCTGAAGGAAAAATTATTGAAATCATTGGTGGTAAAAATGACAAAAACATAGATATACTATCAATAGTGAGACAAAAGAAAATACCTACTGATTTTTCTAAGCAAACAAAAAAAGAATTAGTATTCATTGAAGATCAGGTAAATCAAAACGAACTTGAAGGTAGGACTGATTTAACAAAGTTGTTTACCGTCACTATTGATGGGAGGGATTCAAAAGACTTTGATGATGCCATTTCTATAGAAATAAATGGTGAAGATTATGATCTTTATGTCCATATAGCTGACGTGAGCCACTATGTAAAAAAACATACAGCCTTGGATGATGATGCCTATGAGAGAGGAAATTCTACCTATTTATACAATATCGTTATTCCAATGCTTCCAGAAAAATTATCAAATGGGATCTGTTCCTTAAATCCTGGCGAAATCCGCCTAAGCCTAACTGCAAAGATGACCATAGATAAAAAAGGTAAGGTTATTGATAATAATTTCTATAAAGCTTATATTAAATCGGATAAGAGGCTTGTATATGATGATGTCAATGATTTCCTAGAAGGTGATAAGGACGTCTTCGATGATTCAGTCCTAAAAGAGAAATTGGGTCTTTTTGATGAACTCTATAAGATTTTAAAAAAGTCTAGGGAAAATCGTGGATCAATTGATTTTAATTTTGAGGAAAGCCAAATAGACGTGTCTGAAACTGGAGAAGTGTTAAATATAGAGGCTCTTGAAAGAGGACCTGGCAATAAAATGATTGAGGAATTTATGCTTATAGCCAATGAAACTGTCGCAAGTTTATTTGCCTATATGGATTTCCCTTTTATCTACAGGATTCACGAGAAACCAAGTGAAGAAAAACTTGACGGCTTTAAAAGAGCTTTAAATGCTATGGGTTACAATATAAAGGGAAATGACCTTCACCCAAAAGATTTCCAAAATATTTTGAAAGAAGTAGAAGGTAAGAAGGAAGAAAAAATCATTAATATGCTTATGCTAAGGACAATGAAAAAGGCAAGGTATGCAAACTATAATGATATACATTTCGGCCTTTCTACGAAGTTTTACACCCATTTTACAGCCCCTATAAGAAGGTATCCAGACCTAATTGTTCATAGGATTTTAAAATTCTTTATAGAAAATAAGCTCAATAAAATAAATCAAACAAGTCTTGAATCAAATCTAGAAGAGGCTGCCGATCACTTATCTATAACAGAAAGACGCAGTGAAGATGCAGAAAGAGCTGTGGAAGACTTGATGAAGTGTAAGTATATGACTCGCTTTATTGGAGAAGTCTTTGAGGGCAGGATATCATCAATAACTGAATTTGGAATGTTTATAGAGCTTGAAAATACAGTTGAAGGCCTATTTATGTATAAGTTTTCAGACCACAGGTATGACTTCATTGAAGATAGCCTAAGAGCTTTTGATGTTGATACTAAGATATATTACAATATTGGACAAGAAGTGAAAATTAGGGTTGTAAATGTAGACCTTGTGAAAAGAGAAATAGACTTTTATTTGGAGGATGAAGATGAAATTATTAGCCAATAATAAAAAAGCCTTTCATGATTATTTCATAGAAGAAAAATATGAAGCAGGGCTTGAATTAAAGGGTAGTGAAGTAAAATCTATCAAAGCTGGAAAGGTATCAATCAAGGAAGCCTTTATATCTGATAAAAAAGGTGAGATGTTTGTTTATGGTATGCATGTAACTCCTTATATGGAAGGATTTGATAAGATAGATCCAACAAGGACTAGGAAACTTTTGCTTCATAAAAAAGAAATAAATAAATTAGTAGGCAAAAAAACAGTTGATGGTTATACCCTAGTACCTCTTAAAGTTTACGAAAATAATGGTCTAGTAAAGATTGAAATCGCTCTAGCTAAGGGTAAAAAAATGTACGACAAGAGAGAATCAATCAAGAGAAAAGATGATAAGAGACGCATGGAAAGAGCCCTTAAGAATTACTAAACCCATTTTAACATAAATGTCGGATTTATTTTCTTAACTAAGGAGGGCTTCAAGATGATAGATAGCATTTTAATTAATAAGTTAGAAATGAATTCCTTAATTATATATTCTAGAGATAAGGGAATCCTATTTCACGATTCAAAGGACGAAAAAATTAATATCAGATCTCTAGCCAAGCTTGTAACAAGCCTTGCTTGCGGAATTTTAATAGATAAATCAAATGGAGATTTTACTGAAGATACACTTATTTATGATATTTTAAAGGATAAGGTTAATATATCCAATAAGAAAAATCTTTCAAAACTTAAGGAAATCCGTGTAAGAGATTGCCTAACCCATACAATGGGCTATAGGGATATTATTTTAATGAGTAAAGATATAGGGAATCTAGATAAGGATAGGCTCTTAGAATATGCCTTATCATATCCTTTATATTCAAAACCGGGTGAAGAGTTTTTATATTCTAATGCAGGTTATTATGTACTTTCTGCTGTCATGCAAGAATATCTTGCTTATGACTTGTATAATTTTATTAATGTTAATCTTTTTTCAAAATTAGGAATTATTAATCCCTGCTGGGATAGGTATGGTAACTACCTTGTTGGGGCCAGTAAATTATATCTGTGTGCGGACGAATTATTAAAATTAGGAAAGATTGTAATAGATGATGGAGTATATGATGGTGAAAGGATAGTTTCATCAGAGTGGACAAGAGCAATATCTAGTAGATTTTATAAAAATGACAAGGACTATATAGATAGAACTTATTTATCTGATGATTATTATGGTTATGGTATTTGGACCGGTAAAGATGGTGTGACCTATGCATCAGGAGCTGGGGGACAGTACCTTATCTTTTTAAAAAAAGAGGGTATTATCATAGTAGCTTGTAATGCAGGAGATTCAAATAAAGTTCCTGCCATTAAAAATCAACTTGATTCTATTATAAAAAGCTTAAGAGAGGAAGAAAATGGACTATAATTACTTAATTAAACACACAGAAACATACGAAAATTATAAGGAACTTTTGGTAAAGGTTAATGAAATCTTAGATAAATTAGAAAATGACAGGGAAGACTTTGATAAGCTGGTTGAATATTACTATAGCGATCAATTCCAAAAGGACTACGATGATTCGAATGAAGGTAAAATTGATTCTTCAATCAACCAAGGAATCTTAACAGAAGATGCTATCTACGATCTTATGGGAGATGATTATTATCTAGCCTTAAGATTTTTGAACCTAGCCAATAAAATGATACAACATCAATAAAAAATGCACTCTAGCTTAATAGCGAGAGTGCATTTTTCTTACCTTCTTCTTTTACTAAATGATGTAACAACAGCGCTTGCTACGAGTATTGCAACAATTGCTTCTGGTATAGCATTTGTGACAAAAGCAGAAAAAATAGCTTTTGCAGCAAGGTCAGCGCTAATACCTATGGCCTCTGCATATTTTTGTGCATAGAGAATATAGATTAGACCAAGCACTAGACCTGAGTTTGTTAGGGTGCCCATAAATGAACTAACTGCTATAGCAAAATTTGCCTTTTTATTTTTGACTGATAAGTAGAGCATTACACAAGCAATAATTAAAAATATAATTGAAAATATTTTATTTATTAATGCTACATCAGTCATAAAAGACTTAACAGTTACATAGGCTAAGACTATTACAATAGCTGACCAGAATATATTCATAAATAAACGAAGTCTGTTATTATCCTTATCTTTAAGAGCCTTGTAGAAAAGACCTGTTACCACACCGATTAATATTCTTGGTAGTATAGAAATAAGTGGGTTATAAAAGACAAAAGATATTGGTCCTGGTCTTGTCATTGCATTAAATAGGGAGAAAAATCCAAATATTAGTCCAACTAGACCTCCAACAATAGGACCTTCCAGAATGCCTGCTATTATTACTGGTATATGTAAGCTAGTAATAGAAAGCATACCTAGGGGGATGAAACCCAGAGGGGTCAAGCCAAGCATAATTACAATGGCTCCCAGTATACCAACAGTGGTGAGATTTTTTGTTTCTAATTTCATTAATTCCTCCTAAATCTCAAACTTTATAATATTATACGGCGAAAAATGAAAAGTAAAGGGCAAATTGATAAAAATTTAATAATTTATTTTAATTTATAAAATCAAAATTACTTCTGACTAATATTTAACAAAATTTAGGAAAAATATATTTGAATACAAAAAAAGAAGGCATAAGCCTTCTGTTTAAAAATTCTTGGTGCACCATCAGGGATTCGAACCCTGGACGCCCTGATTAAGAGTCAGGTGCTCTACCAGCTGAGCTAATGGTGCATAATGTCTTTTGACTACCTTAATACTATAACACCATCGCCATCTTATGTCAAGTTTTTATTTGGTAAATTTCCAAATTTTTAAAATTTGGTTAGAGATATCGTCATAATCCCATTCTATTATAGAGTTTCTGACACTATTAGGGTCATTTATTAAAAATTTTCCATCTTTGTATGAATCAATAACGAGAATATGGCCATAAAGAGTAAAGTAACCACGACCTACAGAAATCAATAGGGGACCTTCTTCTAGGGCCTTAATCATTTTTTCCTTATCAAGGATGATGTCACTAACTTTAAGTTTATATTCCTTGGCTATGTGATCTATAAAAACCCAGTCCATACCTCCGTCGTTCATAAACTTAGAAGCTTTTTTTGCCATTTCATTTGGATAGATTAGTTTGTTTGTCATTCTTGATACTATCATGGCAAGAGATGTCGGGCCACAGCCAGATACACCTATGTTAGTAGGGTAGAGAGCATCATATGCCCACCTGTTGTCCCATTGGATGAAATAAGGAGTTTTCCTTTTTAATTTTACAGATTCACCCTTATAAAAATTAAAATCGGTAAAATTGTGGTTTTTGTTATATACAAACTCTATAGTGTCTGGATCATTTCCAGTTAAAAATGCATCTACATTATCTAAATTGTAGAAATTATCATAGACCCATTGGGCTTTTTTATCTTTTTTTGCTGCCTCTTCAACATTTTTTATTAAATCTTCTCTAACATCTGATTTCTTTTTTGGTTTTACTTCATATGTAAAGTCAAGAAAATTTTTCCTTTTAAAGGTATCGCTAGCAAGTGATTTTATATCTTCAATTATTTTTACGCTTTCTTCATCTATAAAGCCTTTGATGTCAAAATTTGGTTTTTTTGAACAAGAAGTTAGGCTAAGTAGAGATATAAGTACTATAAATATTTTTTTCATAATATCATTTTACTAGAAATTAGTATTGCTTCAATTAAATAAAACTTTAAAATTTTTTTATTAAGCATATAATAATCGAGTAATGTTTCTTGGCACCCATTACTAAAAAAATATCAAGGAGAAAAAAATGAAAGAGAAGTATTTTAGTTTAGATGACACTAATTTCTTAGTGAAATCTGCAGTTATAGCAGCTTTGTATGCTGTTTTAACAGTTATGTTACCAGTAGCATCTTATGGTCCAATCCAATTTAGGTTTAGCGAAATCTTAGTTTTGCTTGTTTTTTACAACAAGAGATTTATCCCTGGTCTTGTTTTGGGATGCGCTATAGCAAATTTATTTAGTCCAATGATGCTATTTGACGTTGTATTTGGTACACTTTCATCATATATTGCTTTTATGCTAATGATAAAGGCTAAAAACTTATACATCGCATCAATTTTTCCGGTTTTATTAGTTTCTATACCTGCTATTGGTACCTGGATATATCTAGCTAGCGATGAAGTATTTTTTGTACTTTTAATGCAATTTATGTTAAGTGAATTTGTTATGGTTTCAATTATCGGCGTAATGCTATTTAAGATGCTTGAAAAAAATGAAGGATTCATGTCATATATTTATAATTTTTAACTTTAAAACTCCTCTGGCCATGTTGGCTAGGGGAGTTTCTTTTACTTTTAGATTTTATTAAGTTTATCGATAATTTTTTCTATCTCATCGATTTTTTCTTTTAAATCATCTTCATTTTTTTGCTTCATACTGTCATAAACACAATGTTCGAGATGACCTCTTAAGACATCTTTATTTATATTTTTTAGGATTGAAATAGATGCCATTACCTGGTTTGAAATATCGATACAATATCTATCATCTTCTATCATTTTTATCAAACCATCTATCTGTCCACCGACAGTTTTAAGCTTTCTAATAGTCTTTTTTTTGTCAGCTTTCATTTATTTATTGTATGCCCTTAAACTCGTATCCTGCCTCTGTAATAGCATTTTCTATTGTTTTTTCATCAATGTTACCTTCATAAGTAAGCTCTGCATTTTTCTTATCAAGATTTACAATAACAGAATTTACATTATTAATCTCTTCAAGTGCGTTCTTAACATGTTTTGCACAGTTATTACAGCTCATTCCATCAACATTAACAATCATTTTTTTAACTTCGTTCATTTCATTCTCCTTTATATTTTCTTTTGTATTTTGGTATTTATTAGCGCTTAATTCAAACTTCCTAAGTCTAAGTGAATTTAAGCAAACAAAGACTGAAGAAAAACTCATAGCAACTGAGGCAAACATTGGATTTAGTGTCAAACCAAATTTTGGATATAATAAGCCTGCAGCAAGGGGGATTAGGATAATATTATAAAAGAAAGCCCAAAACAAATTTTCTTTTATTGTTTTTATTGTTGCTCTAGATAGGTCAATTGATCTTACTAGATCAAGAAGGTTATTCTTAACTAATACGACATCAGCCGAGTCTATAGCGATATCAGAACCCTTTCCAATGGCGATTCCTATATCTGCCCTTGCAAGAGCAGGAGCGTCGTTTATTCCGTCACCTACCATAGCAACTTTTTTATTTTCTGCTTGTAGGGTCCTTACAACCTTATCCTTATCTTGAGGGAGGATTTCAGCAAACTTTTTGTCAATATTTAAGCTTTTTCTGATTGCCTCCGCTGTCAAATCATTATCACCAGTGACCATTGTGACTTCAAAGTTCTCATTTTTGAGGATATCAATGGCGATTTTTGATGTATCTTTAGGTATATCCTTAGCGGCTATAAGACCAATTATTTCATTTGCGTTTGCAAAATACATTGATGTTTTACCATCTTTTGCTAATCTATCATTGATATTTTCATATTCATTTATACTGATATTATTTTCTTCCATTAGTCTGAGGTTTCCTGCATAATAGATGGTATTATTTATAATTCCCTTAATACCTCTACCTACTAATGACTCAAAACCTTCTACAGATAAGAGGCTTATATTTTTTTCTTCAGCATAAGCGTTAATTGCATTTGAAAGTGGATGCTCTGACAAGTGTTCCAAAGATGCAGCTATTTCTAAGAAAGAAACTTCATTCATCTGTGTAAATAAATCTGTCACAACAGGTCGGCCTTCTGTGATAGTTCCAGTTTTATCTAATAGGATGGCATCAACCTTGTGTAGATTTTCTAGACTTTCAGCATTTTTAAATAAAAGTCCAAGTTCAGCAGATTTGCCAGTGGCAACCATGATTGCCATTGGAGTTGCTAAACCTAGTGCGCATGGACAAGATATAACTAAGACAGAAATCATAAGGTTTAGGGCAAATTCAAAATTCTTTGTGTAAGAATACCAACCAATAAATGTAACTATAGAAATTAATATTACAGCTGGTACAAAAATGGCAGAAATCTTATCTGCAAGTTTTGCTATAGGTGCCTTTGTCTCGTTAGCTTCGTTCACAAGACTTATAATTTGTGCAAGTGTTGTATCTTCTCCGACCCTTGTAGCTTTAAACTTAAAAGACCCTTGGATATTTATTGTAGCTGATATTACATCATCACCAATATTTTTACTAATGGGTATGGACTCTCCAGTAATTGCAGACTCATCAACTATAGAAGAACCTTCAATAATTACTCCGTCTACAGGAATTCTTTCACCAGGTCTAATAATTATAATATCATCTTTTACTATGTCTTCTGTTGATATTTCAACTTCTTTATTATTTCTAATCACCCTTGCTCTATCAGGGGTAAGACTCATTAGGTTTTTTAATGAAGCCTTTGTTTCGCCCTTACTCCTAGCTTCAAAAAATTTACCAAGAGTAATTAAAGTTAATATCATAGCAGATGATTCAAAATAGAGATTATGTCTATATGAATCTATTGTTGCAAAATCTCCTCGACCTGCAGCATGAGCCATACGCATAATAACAAAAATGCCATAAATCAAGGCTGATGAAGATCCCAGACCTACAAGGGCGTCCATATTAGGATTCTTATTTATAAGCGACTTAAAACCAGAAATGAAAAATTTCCTATTAACAAAAATGACGGGAATTGTTAGCAAAAATTGCACAAATGCATAATTAATTGCTCCCTCCGTACCTGCTAAAAACATCGGAATAGGTAGCCCTACCATAGGGCCCATAGCAACATACATAAGAACAGCCATAAAGAAAAATGAGATTTTAAGCCTGAATTTAGTGTTTTCTTCCTCAATTTCTTTAAGATTATCACTTGCCTTTGCTTTGTTTTTTTTCATGTTTTTTACACGAGCTTCATATCCTGCCTTTGAAACAGCGTTAATTATGTCTTCATCTGATATTTTATTTGGATCATAGTTAACGCTCATTGTTTCATTTATTAGATTGACATTGACATCGTCTACGCCAAGTTTCTTGACAGCCCTGTCAACAGCTGCTTGGCATGAAGCGCATGTCATTCCATAAACATCAAATCTTTGTTTCATCTAACCTCCTTTCACACCCCTAGGGGGTATCTGGTATAATTATATTTTTCCTATTATTTTTGTCAAGTATAATAAACTTAAGGAGTTATTATGAAAAGGTATCATATAATTTTTAAAGGCAGGGTCCAAGGAGTGGGCTTTAGGTTTCAAGTGAAAATATTGGCAGATAGAATTGGATTAACAGGTAGTGTTAGGAACCTATATGATCAAAGTGTTGAAGTATATATCCAAGGAAACGATAATCAGTTAATGAGATTTTTTAAGGGACTTGAAAATATTAACTTTGCAATTATAGAAAGTAAAAATATTTTCGAAGTCCCACTTGATGAAGCAGAAACAAGTTTTGAAATAGTTTATTAATATTGAAATATTGGTAAAAAAAGGATATAGTAATTGCATGAGTTTAAAAAGCAAATTGGTTAAAGTATTAGCCAAATCAATTAGAAGTACATTAAAGCTATTGAATAGAAAAGCTACATCCCTGCCGGGTTATGTTGCATACAAACTAGATAAGGATATTCTAAAAGAGTTATCAAAAAATACCAAGTTTATTTTTGTAACCGGCACTAATGGAAAAACCATGACAACACATTTCTTGGCAACTATCCTTAAGGAGCACTATCCAATAGTTTTAACCAATGAATCTGGCTCAAACATGGTACAGGGTATTATTACATCGCTCTTAGATAATCCGCCTAATGAACAAACAGTTGCTGTTTTGGAAGTAGATGAGGCCAATATAGTTAGAATTGGCAAATATCTGAAGGCTGATTATGTTGCTCTGACAAATATATTTAGAGATCAAATGGATAGGTTTGGGGAGATTTATAATATTTTAGATAAAATTATTGAAGGCCTAAATCTAATGCCAGAAGCAAGAATTATTGCTAATGGCGACCTGCCAATTTTTTCTTATGATAAACTTAAGAAATTTAACCCAATATATTTTGCAATTAGAGATGATGATCATATAGGTTATGATAGGGATGCTGAGTTTAACTCAGATGGTATTATTTGTCCTTCATGCCACAGTATCCTAAAGTATAGGACAGTAAATTATTCTTCTTTAGGTGATTTTGCTTGTCCTAATTGTGATTTTAAGTCGCCTGAAATAAGGTATACAATTGATAAAATTGCAAGTCTTGATCCTAATCATTCTAAATTTTTTATTGATGGGCGAGCCTACGAGGTAAATGTTGGTGGAGTTTATAACATTTATAATGCCTTGACTGCGCTGGCAGTTGCTTATGAGTTGGGATTATCTTATGATGAGATATATAAGGGGCTTAAAAAACAGAAAAATGTTTTTGGTAGGCAAGAAAATATAAATGTTTTTGATAAAAATGTTGTTATAAATCTTGTCAAAAATCCAACTGGCCTTAACCAAGTTATCGACTTGGTAACCCTAGAAAAAGAACCTATTAGTCTTATTTGTTTACTTAATGATAATTATGCTGATGGATTGGATGTTAGTTGGATATATGATTCATATTATGAAAAACTATCAGGGCTTGATATAAAAGATATATATGTATCTGGTAAAAGAAAAATTGATATGAAAAGAAGGCTTGAAATAGCTAATCTTTTTGATGGAGAGATCATAGAGTTTGATTATGTAAACCAGATAAAAGATGTTATTAAAAACGCAAAAACAGATAATATTTATATCTTATCAACCTATACAGCTATGCTTAAGTTAAGGGAGGTGCTTGCCTTATAAGAAAGATAAGAATATGTCACCTATATGGGAACCTTCTGAATACCTACGGTGATGTTGGAAATTTAATGGCCTTTGAGTATGAACTAAAAAGAATGGGTATAAATTCAGAAAGAAAGATAGTGTCTCTAGGTGATGATTTTAGAGCTTCTGATTATGACTTTGTATTTTTTGGGGGTGGTCAAGACTACGAACAAAATATAGTTAAAGATGATCTTATTAAAAAAAGAGATGAACTCGTTAATTATATCGAAAATGACGGGTTATTCCTTGCTATATGTGGTGGCTATCAACTATTAGGCAAGTACTACTATGGTGCTAATGGAGAAAAGATAGAAGGTCTTAATATTTTTGACCACTATACTTTAAATCAGGAGTCAAAGAATCGATTTACGGGCCAAATAAAAATTTATGTAAAAAGATTTGATGAAACATGCGTTGGCTTTGAAAATCATGGTGGTAGGACATTTTTGTCCGACAATCAAACTCCATTTGGTCAGGTTATAGAAGGAAATGGCAACAATGGAGAAGATAATACTGAAGGTTTTATCTATAAAAATACTATCGGGACATACTTGCACGGTCCAATTTTAGCGAGAAATGAGAATTTGTGCAGAAAAATCATAAAAATAATTATTTAAGGAGAATGATATGATGACAGAATCAAAACTAAGAACAAAAGAAGCTGATGAGTTATTTGAAGCTATTTTAATGCTTAAGGATATTGAAGAGTGCTACCAATTCTTTACTGATATATGTACAGCTAGAGAAATTCAATCTATTTCACAAAGGCTTCATGTAGCAAAACTACTTAAGATTAGAAAAACATATTCAGTAATTGAAGAAGAAACGGGAGCTTCAACTGCTACCATCTCTAGGGTAAATAGATCACTTAACTATGGTTCAGGTGGTTATGAGTTAGTCCTAGATAAATTAATTGAAAAGGATTTAAAAGAATCAAAAGAGTAAGCCTACTTACTCTTTTTTTTGCGGTATAATGTTAGGGTTAAGGAAGGATGTGTAGATGAATTTAGATAGGTTAAACGACAGGCAGAAAGAAGCTGTATTACATAAGGATGGACCTCTTTTGGTGCTAGCTGGAGCTGGAAGTGGTAAAACTTCAGTGCTCACTTCTAGTATTGCCTATAAGATAAAAGAAGAATCTGTAGATCCCAGAAATATTATAGCCATAACCTTTACCAATAAGGCAGCCAATGAGATGAAAGAAAGAGTAAGCTCTTTACTTGACATGGATGTTGCCTATTTATGGATTGGTACATTTCACTCTATATGTGCTAGAATTTTAAGGATGAATATTGAAAAGATTGGATATTCTAATAATTTTACCATCTATGATACCCAAGACCAGAGAACCCTTATAAGAGACATCATAAAAGATCTAGGCTACAAAGATGATATAAATCCAAGGCTTGCTCAAAGCATAATTTCGAATGCAAAAAATAAGTCGATAAGTCCGGAAGATTTTTTAAAAATGAATTTTTATATGCAAAATGCAGATGAAATCGCTGAAATTTTTAAGAAATATGAAAAAAAGAAATACGAATATAATGCACTTGATTTTGATGACTTAATAGAGAAAGTTTTGGAGTTATTTGTTAAAGATTCAGAAACTCTTAGGTATTATCAAAATAAGTTTGATTATATTTTTGTCGATGAGTTTCAAGATACAAACAATTCACAGTATGAACTAATAAGATTTATTGCTGGTAAAAAACAAAATGTGGTCGCAGTAGGCGATGCTGATCAATCTATTTATTCTTTTAGGGGAGCTGATATTAGAAATATCCTCAGTTTTGAAAAAGACTTTAAGAATACAAAGATTATTAAACTTGAGCAGAATTATAGGTCTACATCTAAGATTTTAGAGACCGCTAATGTTTTAATTGCAAATAACCTTGAAAGAAAAGAAAAAAATCTTTGGACCGAAAATGGCGATGGAGCTGATGTCTTATATAAGGAAACCTCAATAGAAAGCGATGAAAGTAAATTTGTTATTGATACTATTAAAAATTTATTAGCTGATGGTTACAAGGAAAGTGATATGGCAATTCTTTATAGGACCAACGCCCAGTCAAGGCCCTTCGAAGAAGCTCTCCTTAAAAATCTAATTGCCTATAAGGTTGTTGGCGGCCTAAAGTTCTATGATAGGAAAGAAATTAAAGATTTAATTGCCTATCTAAATATTTTGGTTAATAGCAAGGACGATGTTAGTTTAAAGAGGATAATCAACGAACCAAAACGTGGTATAGGTGATAAATCAATAGATCAGATAGAAAAAATTGCCATTAGTCACGGTATATCAATGCTTGACTTAATTACTGATGATAATTTTTCAATCTTAATGACTGATAGGTTAAAAAATCTCACTGATAAATTCTATAAACCTCTTGAGGAAATATTTATAAATGTTGATAAATATAAGATAGTTGATCTAATTAATGAAGTGTTAGAAAAGACTGGCTATCTTAGGTCGCTAGAAAAATCTCTTCTTGTTGAAGATAGGGCAAGAGTTGATAATATTAATGAATTTATTTCTTCAGCTGCTGACTACCAGGAGGCAAATCCTGAGGATGATTTAAGAGATTACTTAGAAAACCTATCCCTTTTATCTGATATTGATAAGACTGAAGAAAATAATGAATCTATTTCACTTATGACTATGCACCAGGCAAAGGGGCTCGAATTTCCAGTTGTCTTTATAGTTGGTCTTGATGAGGGATTATTTCCAAGCAAGAGGAGTTTGGATGAGGGAAATCTTGAGGAAGAAAGAAGACTTTTTTATGTCGGAATCACTCGTGCTGAAGAAAAGTTATTTTTGACAAGTGCTCAGATGCGAAGAAATTATGGCAAGGTCACATATTACAAGCCTTCTCGTTTTATCGATGAAATAAAAGATTTAATAAAAAAAGAAACAAGTAGGGAATATATTGACTATAAATCCAAATCTTATGAGCAAGCAATGAACGAAGATTATATGAGGGAAAAGACCAGACAATCTGTTCTTGACCTTAAGATAAAAGCCTTTAAGAAAGATGACTCTACCTACCAGGTAGGAGATACTATTGAACATAGCAAGTGGGGAAGAGGAATGGTCGTCCAAGTTAAGGAAAGTCCAGAAGGAAATGAACTTGTAATTGCCTTTGATAAAAAAGGACTTAAGAAACTTAACCAAGCCTATGCACCAATTAAAAAGGTATAGATATGAATAAATTAGATGAACTTAAAAAAATAATTGAAAGAATAAATGAACTAGACTATCATTACTACACTTTAGATAAGCCTCTAGTTTCTGATGGTGAGTATGATAAGCTATATAATCAATTGATAAAATTACAAAAAAATTTAGCTTATGTTCCAGAAAACTCACCTACTAATAGGGTTGGGGGACAAATTCTAGATAAATTTGAAAAACATTACCATCTAACAAGACTATTAAGTCAAGATAAAGCTCAATCTTACGATGAAATAAAAGAGTGGATTGAAAGATGCAAAAGACTTAAGGAAGCATACGAAAGTACAAGTGGTGAGCGCTTACCTAATTTAGAATTTGTCATGGAATATAAATTTGACGGTCTTACCATTAATTTGACCTATGAAGATGGCATATTAAAAACAGCTGCGACACGTGGAAATGGAATAGTTGGTGAACAAGTTAAGGCTCAGGCAGAAACTATAAGGTCCATACCTTTTACCATTAAGGAAAAATCTTTACTTGAAATTCAAGGTGAAGCACTTATGCCTCTTTCGGAGTTAGACAGGTATAATAAAGAAAATGAAACTCAGCTTAAGAATGCTAGAAATGCAGCGGCTGGTGCTATTAGAAATCTAGATACTAAGGAGACAGCAAAAAGACATTTAACTGCATATTTCTATGCTGTTCCAACAAATAGTATTAATTTTAAAAATGAAGAAGAAATGTTATCGTTTTTAAAAGAGATGAAATTAAATGTTCATCCCTATCACAAGAAAGTTACAAGTCTTGATGAAATAATTAATGAACTTGAACGTATAAAAGAAGAAAGAAAAACTCTAGATGTTTTAACTGATGGAGTTGTTATAAAAATAAACGATAAAAAAACACAAGAAGTACTGGGAGTTACTGAGAAATTCCCTAGGTGGTCAATAGCTTTTAAATTTGAACCAGAAGAATTCACAACTAAACTTCTTGATGTTATTTGGAATGTTGGTAGGACTGGTAAAGTAACTCCTTCTGCTATTCTTGAACCGGTTGATTTTTCGGGAGTTACAGTATCTAGAGCGACCCTAAATAACTATGATGATATCGAAAGAAAAAAAGTAAAAATTGGATCAGACGTTTTTATAAGAAGGTCAAATGATGTAATACCTGAAATCTTAGGAGTAGTTGATGAAAATCAACCAGGCACAATAAAAATAGAAAAACCTACTCATTGTCCATATTGTCATAGTGAATTAATTCAAGAAAAGGTCCACATAGTTTGTCCTAATTCAATATCTTGCACACCTCAGCTTCTAGCTAGGATGGAACACTATGCATCAAGAAATGCTATGGATATTGAGGGCTTATCAGAAAAAACAATTGGTCAATTAATAGAAGAATTAAGCATAAAAGAAATTTATGATATTTATGACTTAACCTATGACGAGTTAATAAAACTTGAAAGGTTCGGTCATAAAAAAGCTAAAAATCTATTAGCTTCAATAGATAATAGCAAAAATAGGGATTTAGATGCTTTCATTTACGCCATCGGTATCCCAAATGTTGGCGAAAGAACAGCTAGAGATTTGGCTAACAAATTTAAATCATTTGATAAATTAAGAAATGCTACAGTAGATGAATTAATTGAAATTGATGATATTGGTGAAATTACTGGTGAAAATATAGTAGAATTTTTCCACGATAAAAATATAGTAGAATCTATAGATATACTTTTATCTAAGGGTATTAATCTCAATAATCCAAGAGAAAACACAAGTGATTCAAAAAAATTAGATGGAATTAACTTTGTAATTACTGGAACTATTGATGGTTATAACAGAGATGATATTAAGAAGATGCTCGAGGATAACGGAGCAAATGTAAGAGGTTCGGTATCAAAAAATACAGATATTGTACTTGCTGGAGAAAAAGCTGGATCAAAAAAAGATAAGGCTATAGAATTAAATGTAGAAATATATGAAGATGAGAAGCTATATAGTTTCTTATCTGAATTAAAAGGAGAATAGGATGGATGTAAAAGAAGTAGAGAGAATCTACAACCTTAGCCATTTAAGTTTAGAAAATCAAGATAAAGAAGTGATTGCAAATAAATTCAACAGGGTTTTAGGTTTTATTGAAGAGATTTTTGAAGTTGATACAAAAGATGTTGAGATGACAGAATATATAAAAAATCATAAGGCTGTATTTAGAGAAGACACACCTAAAGAATCACTTGCAAGGTCAAAAGCACTAGAAAATGCAAAAGATACTGAGTTTGGTTACTTTAGATTAGATTGGAAACTATAGGAGCAATGATGGATATAAAGGCTATTATAGATAAATATAAAAATAGAGAAATTAGTGTAGAAGAGAATACAAAAAACATTCTTGAAAAAATCAAAAACGATGATACAAATGCCTATATTACTTTTGATGAAGAAGATTCATTAAAAAGAGCTAAGCTGCTTGATGAAAAGTTAGCGAGTGGCGCAGAACTTGGTTCGCTTTTTGGTATAGCTGTTGCAGTTAAGGACAATATTTCATATAAAAATATGAATATGACCTGTGCATCAAAGATGCTGGAGAATTTTAGACCTATGTTTGACGCAAAAGTTGTGGAAAATCTTTTAGCAGAAGATGCAATTATTATCGCTAAAACCAACATGGATGAATTTGCTATGGGTGGTAGAGGAAAAACTTCTTATTTTGGTCCTGTTAAAAATCCAGTTGATAAAACAAGATTAACTGGAGGTTCTTCATCAGGATCAGCTGCAGCTGTTGCAAAAGAAGATGTGCTAATTGCCCTTGGTACTGATACAGGTGGATCTGTAAGGTGCCCTGCAAGTTATTGTAATATCCTTGGATATAAGCCAACTTATTCTATGGTAAGTAGAAATGGTGTTGTTTCAATGGCAAACACCTTAGATCAAGTTTCAGTTTTTGGAAAAAATGTTGCAGATATTAGGACTATCGCTCAAGTTATAGAAGGTCCAGATGAACATGATATGACCGTAAGACTTGATGATTACAAGTATGAGATGGATACCTATGATTTTAAGGGAAAGAAAATTGCTTATATTCCATCAGATGATGAGATGCATATGGATATTGATTCTACTGTAGAAAAAGATTATAATAGCGCTCTAGATGAGCTTAAAAAGCTGGGAGCCGACCTTTCTCCAATAAATCTTAAGTATTCTAAATATGCTAATCCAGTATATAATGTTGTTATGTCAAGCGAAGTATCATCTAACATGTCAAGATTTGATGGAATCAGGTTTGGTTACCAAAGTGATAAGTACACATCAGTTGACGAATTATTTATAAATTCAAGATCAGAAGGTCTTGGTGAGGAAGTTCAAAGAAGGATAGCTCTTGGAACCATGTACTTATCTGCTGATGATAATCAAAGAGTCTACAGACAAGGTCTTAAATTAAGAACGTTAATCAAACAAGAACTAGAAGAAGTATTTAAAACTTATGATCTTATAATAACCCCAACAGTTACAAACCTACCACCAAGTTTAGATGACGATTACCAAGATCCATTAAGCGATTTTAAATCTGACGGTTTTAACGTTATTGTAAATCTATCTGGAATGTGTGGATTATCTGTTCCTGTTAGAAAAGGAATTTCAGGTTCTGTTCAATTTATTGCAAATGCAAACGAAGATAGCAAATTATTAAATGCCGGAGAAGAATTTTTAAGGAGATTAAATGAAAACTAAAACAATAATAGGTCTTGAGATCCACGTTGAGTTATCTACAGATACAAAAATGTTTTGCTCCTGTAAAAATGAATTCGGAGCAGTACCTAATACAAACGTATGTCCTATTTGTCTAGGTCATCCAGGCACATTGCCACAAATGAATAAAAGAGCTGTAGAATATGCAGTTATGGCAGGACTTGCCTTTAATTGCAAAATCCGAAATGAACAAAAGGTCGATAGAAAAAAATATTTTTATCCAGACTTAGTTAAAGGTTATCAGCTTACCCAGTTTGATAAGCCATATGCTTATGAAGGATACTTGGAGCTTGCTAGTGGTAAACACATTAATATAAGGGAAATCCATATGGAAGAAGATACTGGAAAATCAAACCACAATGATGACGACACAGTACTTATGGATTATAACAGAGCTGGGGTACCTCTAATAGAGATAGTTACAGATCCTGACATATCTTCACCAGAGGAGGCAAGAGAATTTGTAGAAAATCTTGCAGCAACTCTAAAATTCCTTGGAGTTTCTGATTGTATAATGGCTGAAGGTTCTATGCGTGTGGATGTAAATGTCAACATTAAAGACGAAGAGTTAAATCTTAGAACCGAAATAGCTGAAATTAAAAATATCAACTCAATAAGAGCTATAGAAAATGCCTTAAGTTATGAGGTCGAAAGACAAACAATACTTTTGGAAGAAGGTAAGACTGGTGTTAAGGAAACCAGAAGGTGGGATGATATTGAGCTTAAGACTATTCATATGAGAAATAAGGAAGTCGGAAATGACTACAGATTCTCAGCTGATGGTGATATTCCTGATATTTATCTTTCTGATGAGTTTATTAACCATATTAGGGAACATCTGCCAGAATTACCAAGCGAAAAACAAGCAAGATACATCAAAGACTACAAGTTGTCTGAGTATGATGCAAATCTTTTAAGCCATGATAGAAATCTGGCTAATTTATTTGAAGAGACAGATAGGCTTGTAAAAGATCCAAATACAACTGCTAATTGGATTCTAACAGAATTATCTAGAAGATTAAATGAAGCTGATGAAACTGCTGAGAATATGAAATTAACAGTTGATAATTTTGCTAAATTGATTAATCTTGCTAAGGAAAATAAGGTTAACAATAATGTGGCTAAAAAACTTCTAAGAGATATCTACACTACTAACGAAGATCCAGAAAAACTTGCAGAAGAGAGAAATCTTCTTCAAATCTCAGATTCTTCATTCTTAGAGGATATTGTAGTCGAAGTTCTTAAAGAAAATCCTCAATCTATCGAAGATATCAAAAATGGAAAAGATAGAGCCTTTGGATTCTTGGTTGGTCAAGCTATGAAAAAAACAAAGGGTAAGGGTAATCCTCAAGAAATCAATAAACTTTTAAAAGAAAAGATAGGAGAATAGGAAGTGTGAGGACACTTCCCTTTTTCGAATTAAGAATATAATTTAAAATGCAAACATTCTTTAGTAGAAAAGTCCGAATTTAAAATAAATAAAACTAAAATATTCATACAAGAAGTTGAAACAAGGTGGGTATTCAGTGATAGGCATTGATATAATTTCAGTAAGCAAAATAAAAGAAAAATCAGATAAATTTTTAAGGAAAATTTTCACTTCAAATGAGCTTTCATATGCTTTTAAGAAAGAAAATCCTTATCAGACTTTAGCGGGAATTTTTGCCTTAAAAGAGGCTGTTATAAAAGCCTACAATCTTGACATCATATATCTTAAAGAAGCAAAGATTGAAGTTTTACACGAAAAAAATCGTCCGTATATTTATATAGATGGTGAAATATGCGAATGCGAAGTTTCGATTTCTCATGATGATGGTAAGGCCATAGCTGTTTGTATGAATAATGAGATACCAAATCTTACAATAGAAAATGAAATGAGAAATATTTTGCCTAAAAGAAAAAAAGAAAGCCATAAGGGCACTTATGGAAAAGTCGCTATACTTGGTGGATCAGAAGGCATGTCCGGTTCTTGTTTTCTATCTTCAACTGCTTGCCTCAGAGCAGGGGCAGGGCTCGTTTATCTACTGGTTCCATCATCTATTAGTAAAATTTTACAGATTAAGTCTTGCGAGCCTATTATAAACACTATTGATTCTTATAATTTAAAGTATAATAATTATATACTTGATCAGATTTTTGGATATTTAAATGACAAGGATGTCCTAGCTATAGGCCCAGGCATGGGTACAGATCCAAGCTTAAATAAGTTAATAGGTAATATAATTAATGAGTTTAATGGTAAAATTATTATTGATGCAGATGGATTAAACGCGGTAGCTAAAGATAAATCGGTATTAAGTAAGAAAAATATTATCTTAACTCCCCATTTAAAGGAATTTTCAAGATTAACTGGACTTTCTATAAGTGAAATAAATAAAGAAAGAATTAAAATTGCAAAGGAATTTGCAAAAAAATATGAGATAATACTTGTTTTAAAATCTGAAAACACCCTAGTAACTGATGGGGACAAATTATATATAAATAAATTAGGTAATCCTGGAATGGCAACTGCTGGAAGTGGGGACGTTTTGACGGGCGTGATATCAGGCCTGCTTCCAATTTTAAATGAATTTGATGCAGCAAAACTAGGAGTTTATCTTCACTCTCTTGCTGGAGATCTAGCTAGTAGTTACTTATGTGAAGAATCTCTTATTGCGAGTGATATAATCTCTTATTTACCAAAAGCAATTCGACTTTTGAGGTAGTTATGCAAGAAACATATTTAGAAGTAAACATCGATAAAATTAGAAATAATATTATTAAAATAAAAAATTTAAATCATCGTTCGAAATTTTGTGCTGTGGTAAAAGCTAATGCCTATGGACTAGGTTCTGATATAGTTGGCAGAGAAATAGAAGATTTGGTAGATTATTTTGCTGTAGCTAGATTAAGTGAAGGAATTTTGTTAAGAAGGGCTGGTATAAAAAAACCAATCCTCATTTTAGGCTATGTTGGCTTGGATGATATTAGTAAATGTTTTGAAAATGATATTGATATTTCAGTTTATGATTTAGGCCTTGCCAAAGAAATTGATAAACTCGGTTACAAGCTTAAGGCTCATCTTGTCTTGGATACAGGGCACGGCAGAATAGGATTTAGAGCTGACCAAATTGAAAATATTAGGCAATTAAAGACCTTAAGTAATATCAAGATAATTTCAGCCTTTAGCCATTTCTCAACCGCTGATGAAGAGGATAATAGCTTCACTGAGAAGCAAGAAGAGATTTTCGACTATATAATTGAACAGATAAAAAATGATTTTGATTTAGAATTTGTTCATCTTGCCAACTCTGCTGGGACAATTAGGCAGAAGATTTTTAAAGATATGTATAGGATAGGCATATGCCTTTATGGCCTATATCCATCAGAAGTTGTCAGGGATAATACTGAAATAAAACTTGAAAAAACATTTAAGCTTTACTCTTTTGTGCATTTTATAAAAAATATTGATAAAGGGACGCCGATTTCATATGGAAGAACCTTTGTAAGTAGTAAACCTATGAAAGTAGCAACCGTCGCAATAGGTTATGCAGATGGTTATTGTAGGGCTTTTTCAAACATGGGTAAAGTTTACATAAACGGTTATGGTTGCAAGGTTTTGGGTAGAGTATGTATGGATCAGATGATGGTCGATGTAACAGGCCTTGACGTTAAAATAGGCGATAGGGTAGAAATTTACAAAGAAATAGATAAGGATGCTAATCTTATCGGAACTATATCCTATGAGCTTATGACAAATATATCTATGAGAGTTAAAAGGATTTATATAAAAGAAGGAATGGTTATAGCAAGACGCGATTATTTAGGAGAAATATATGAAAGTTAAAAGAGGAGACTTATATTATGCAGATCTTTCTCCTGTAGTCGGTAGCGAACAGGGAGGGGTAAGACCTGTTATAGTTGTACAAAATGATGTAGGCAATAAATATTCACCTACAATAATTGTTGCTCCAGTCACAAGTCAAATGAATAAGGCTAAACTTCCAACCCACGTTAAACTAAAAGGAAACAAATATGGTCTTCCTAAAAATTCTGTGGCATTGATGGAGCAATTAAGGACTATTGATAAAAAAAGACTTAGGGAAAAAATTGGAACTTTTTCTGTAGATATAATGAACAAAATAGATGAGGCAATGACAATATCACTTGCCCTTGCACAAGACTAAAAAACCAGCCATATAAGCATTTGCTTATGTGACTGGTTTTTATTTGGCTATTAAATAGTTTTTAGATATTTACAAGATTTTTTTGGTCTTCTACAATCATTTTTGCAAGTTTATCTGGGTTTCCACATCCTGTGGTTATTACAAGGTCATCATCTTTTATTATTGTGTATATATAATCTCTAGCTTCTTCGAAAGTTGAGATATATTTGGCATTTAGCCCTTTCTTAACCATTGCATCAACAACATCCTTGGAATGGATAGTAGGGTCGAATTTTTCTCTAGCTGCATAAATATCTGTAACTATTATTTCATCGGCAGAATTAAAACTATTTAAGAAATCATTAAACAAGGTTTTGGTTCTTGAATATGTGTGTGGTTGCCAAACACATATTAATCTACCCTTAGTATGCTCTTTTAATGCATCTAAAGTCACTAAAATTTCAGATGGATGATGACCATAGTCTGTCATTATTGTTGTCTTGTTTACATGACCAATGATTTGCATCCTTCTATCAAGACCTGTGTATTTTAGTATATTTTCTCTAATTGTATTAATATCAATCCCATTTTCATAAGTTGCAATAATTGAAGCCATAGCGTTGTTTATATTATGTCTTCCAATTACACCAAGTTTAAAATGCTCAACATCGCCATTTTTCATCATTAGGTCAAAACTT
Organism: Anaerococcus lactolyticus ATCC 51172; assembly: GCF_000156575.1. Lineage (GTDB taxonomy): Bacteria > Bacillota > Clostridia > Tissierellales > Peptoniphilaceae > Anaerococcus > Anaerococcus lactolyticus. The sequence goes on along the minus strand of NZ_GG666045.1, from coordinate 284,497 downwards.
GGTCTACCAACTTCATCAAAATTTATATTGGTTGCGTAATAATCAGCATCAGGATTTTCCTGACCATAAGTAATAAGATCACCTTGGACAGCATCAAGGATTAGTTTATTGTTTTCTTCATTAAGATTTAAAATAGTCTTTGAATTTTCATCTTGGTTTCTTAGGTATTCTTTAAAGGTGTTAACTATATCATTTAAATCTTTATAATAATCTAAGTGGTCTTCATCAATATTTAAAATAATAACTGTTTGTGGAAAATAATATCTGATGTTACCCTTATATTCACAAGCTTCAGTTACTAGGAAATCTTCATTACCAACTTTAACATTACCCTTCATATCGTCTAAAATACCACCAAGAAGGATAGTAGGATTTTCATCTGAATGTAATAAAATTTTTGAAATCATACTGGTTGTTGTTGATTTACCATGAGAGCCCGAAATTGCAATAGAGTTCTTATAATTTCTCATTAGGGCACCTAAGAATACGCCTCTTGTAACAACAGGAGCATCAAGTTTTTTAGCTTCAATTAATTCTTCGTTATCATCAGCTATTGCATCTGTATATACGACAAGGTCAGGATTTTTAATATTTTCTTTTCTTTGACCAATATAAACTTCTATGCCAAGATTTTTTAAAATTTTAACTGTATCTGATTCGCTTCTATCAGATCCTGTAACCTTATAACCCTTTTCAAACAATAGATGGGCAAGTCCACTCATTGAAATACCACCTATACCAATAAAATGAACGTATTTATAATCGTGTCCATCTAAATTAAATTCAAACATATATTTATAATCTCCTTAATAGTTCAGTCTTTAAGTATATTTATTATATTATACCATATTTAATATTGAAAACTTGTCAAGTTCTACTTTAAATATAAGAATAGATGACGTATATTTATATTAGAATGTAAAGTTAAAAGGAGGAACCATGAAATTTGTTATAGCTAATGATCATGGTGGTATTGATTTACAGCCTGCTGTTTGCGAAAAACTTCAAGAGCTTGGACATGAAGTTGTCCATGTAGGTACATATGATAAAGAATCTTGTGACTATAGTGATTTTGCTGTCAAAGCTTGTGAAAAAGTTATCAATAACGAAGCTGATTTTGCTATTCTAATTTGTGGTACAGGCTTAGGCATGTCTATTTCTGCAAACAAGATCAAAGGAATTAGAGCTGCTTGTGTTTCTGAACCATTTTCAGCAAAGATGAGTAGGGCACATAACAATGCTAATGTATTATGTATTGGAGCTAGAGTTATTGGAAGCGAGCTATGTAAAATGATAGTAGAAGAGTTTGCAAAAACTCCATTTGAGGGTGGACGCCATCAAAGACGCGTAGATAAAATTTGTAAAATAGAAGAGGAAAATTGAGACTTTTTGAGTCTCTATTTTTGTTTATGAAAAAGGAGTATATATGACAATACCAACACCGCACATATCGGCTACAAGCAAAGATCAAATAGCAAAAACTGTGTTAATGCCGGGAGATCCATTGAGAGCTAAGTATATAGCTGATAATTTCCTTGAAGATGTAACACAATTTAATGAAACTCGAGGCATGCTAGGATTTACTGGTTACTATAAGGGTAAAAGAGTATCAGTAATGGGAAGTGGAATGGGCATCCCATCTTCTATGATTTATTTTAATGAGCTTTTCGATTTTTATGATGTTGATTGCATAATAAGAGTAGGCACAGCAGGTTCAATGCAAGAAGATGTTAAACTACATGATATTGTAATAGCGCAATCTGCTTGTTCTGAATCATCAATAAATGATAATTTATTTGGAAATATACATTTCTCTGTAAATCCAGATTTTGATTTGCTAGTTAAAGCAGTTGAGAAATCAAGAGAATTAGGATATAGGACCCACTGTGGTCAAGTTCATTCATCAGACCAATTTTATAACAATATGGAGCCTAAAGTTTTTGAAAATTTACGAAAATATGGGATCCTATGTGTTGAAATGGAATCTTATGGTCTATTTATGGCAGCAAGAAAACATGGGAAAAAAGCCTTGGGTATTTTTACTATCTCTGATTCTCTGATAGAAAATGTTTCGGATAGTGCAGAAAATAGGCAAAAATCATATACTAATATGATGCAACTTGCCTTAGAGGTGGCAGAAGGTTAGGATGATTAAAACTATAATAATGGCTGCTGGTGAAGGAACAAGAATGAAATCAGAAACTTCTAAGGTTCTTCACAAGTTGATAAATAAAGAAATTATAAAATACGTAAAAAATGCAAGTGATTTTAATCAATCAGAAACTATTATTATTGCAGGAAAAAACAAAGATAAACTTAAAGAGTTATTCCCAGATGTAACAATAGTTGAGCAAAAAATTGGACCAGGTATTCCTTATGGTACCGGTTACGCAGCTAGTCTTGCCTTAGATTATATAGAAGACAATGACCAAGTACTAATTTTGAATGGTGATATTCCACTAATAAAGAAAGAATCTCTTGAGAATCTTATTGCTTACCATGCTAAGACTAATTCTTCTTGCACTATACTTTCTACTAAAATAGATAATCCTAAGGGATACGGAAGAATTATCAGAGACGATAATGATAACTTTATAAGAATAACAGAGGATAGAGACCTAAATGATGGTCAAGAAAATATAAATGAGATTAATGTTGGAATTTATATTTTTAAGGCTCAGGATTTGAAAGAAGCACTCGCTAAAATTGATTCAAACAATGATCAAAATGAACTTTACCTAACCGATTGTATAGGTGTTCTAAAAAGTGAAAACAAGATAGTCACAGCTTTTGTAAGTAATGATTGTGATGAGTTTTACGGTATTAATAATAAGTATGAACTTTATAAGGCAAGCAAAATTTTACAAAATCGAATTAATAAAAAACATATGTTAAATGGTGTAGTAATTGAAAGCCCAGATACTACTTTCATTGAAGAAGGCGTTGAAATTGGAAGCGATACTGTTATATCAGGTTTTGTAAAAATTTATGGAAACTCTAAGATAGGCAAGTCTTGTTTAATTGATGGCTCTACAAGGATAATCAATTCGACAATCGAAGATAATGTTAGGGTTGATAATGCTGTCATTGAAGACTGCTACATGGAAGAAAATAGTAACATTGGCCCATACTCTAGGATAAGACCAAATTCTCATATAGGCAGGGGAGTTCACATCGGCAATTTTGTTGAAGTTAAAAATTCAAGACTTGGTGAAGGTACCAAGGCAGGTCATCTTGCTTATATTGGTGATAGTGATCTTGGTAAGGATGTAAATGTTGGTTGCGGTGTAGTTTTTGTAAACTATGACGGCAAATTTAAGCATAGGTCAATCATAGGAGACGGCGCTTTTATTGGATCAAATGCAAACATAGTTGCACCAGTAAAAGTCGAGAAGGAAGGTTTTGTTGCAGCTGGTTCTACTATTACCGAAGATGTTAGTTCGGGCGAACTAATAATCGAAAGGGCAGAACAAAAACATATTAAGGGTTATGTTGAAAGAAAAAAGGAAAGAGATAAAAATCATAAGGAGTAAAAATGTCATCTAAAGGAAACAAATACATTCAAAGAGGGGAATTGAAGTTATTAACAGGCAATTCAAATATTAAATTAGCAGAAAGTGTTGCAAAAAACCTTGGAATCGAACTCACTAAGGCTGATATCAATAAATTTAAAGATGGTGAAATCAGTATAAAGATTAATGAATCAATCAGGGGAAAAGATGTTTTTATAGTTCAACCTACATCAAATCCAACCAATGATAATCTAATGGAATTATTAATAATGATTGATGCATGTAAGAGAGCTTCTGCTGGCTATATTAATGCAGTTATCCCTTACTATGGCTATGCAAGACAAGATAGAAAAACTAGGGGAAGAGAACCTATTACAGCAAAACTTGTAGCAAATCTTCTTACTGTTTCAGGTGCTGATAGGGTTATAACCATGGATCTTCACGCAGGTCAAATTCAAGGTTATTTTGATATTCCTGTTGACCATTTTTCTGCTATTAGACTTCTTTCAACACATTTTCAATCATTTGCCTTTGATAAACCAGAAGAATTTGTAGTAGTAAGTCCTGACTTAGGTGGTGTAAGACGTGCTAGAGAATTTGCCGATTATCTCAAGCTTCCTATAGCCATTATAGAAAAAAGAAGACCAATGCCTAATGTATCCGAAGTTATGTCTGTAATCGGAGATTTTAAGGGCAAACATGCTATAATTGTTGATGATATGATTGATACAGCTGGTACTATTACAAATGCAGCAGATTATCTAGTAGAAAATGGAGCTAAGGATGTTTATCTAGTTGCAACTCATGGAGTATTCTCAGGTGATGCTATTACAAAACTACAAAAACCATCTGTTAAGGAAGTTGTAATTACCGATACAATTGCCTTGCCAGAAGAGAAGAAAATTGACAAGATTACTCAGCTATCAATAGCACCACTTTTAGCTGAAGCTATTAACAGAATCAATACTTACGAATCAATAAGTGGTCTGTTTACGGTTATAGAATAATGTATTATATTGTAGGATTAGGTAACCCTGGATTACAATATGAAAATACTAGACATAATGTCGGTTTTATGACTATTGATTATTTGGCGAACAAATATAATATAGATGTAAGAAAATTAAAATTTAAATCACTATATGGTCAGGGAGAAATTTCTGGCCATAAAGTCATGCTCATAAAACCTCAAACCTATATGAATAATTCAGGCGAGGCTGTAAGAGAATTAAGAAACTTTTATAAGTTTGATATAGATAAACTTATTGTAATTTATGACGATATTGATATTGACTTTGGCACTGTTAGAATTAGAAAAAAGGGTTCAGCAGGCAGTCACAATGGTATGAAATCAATTATTTATCAAATACAAGATGATAAATTCCCACGAATTAAGGTTTCTATAGGAAAAAAACCAGAAAAATGGGACTTAGCAAACTTTGTTTTAAGTGGCTTTTCCAAAGATGAAGTAAGTATACTCGAAGATGAAATTAGACTTGCTGCCAAGGGGATTGAAATTATTCTAAAAGAAGATATAGATATGGCAATGAACAAGTGTAATTCAGTCAAACTGGTAGAAAATAATAATGAATAAATTAATTGAACAATTAATTAACGTTGATCAGATTAAAAAAATTAAATACGGACTTAAAGACTATTCTCCACTATATATCCAAGCTTTAACTGATGGTATTAAGGCTCATCTTGCTCTGGCTATCTTTGAATTGCTTGGAGAAAATGTGGTCTTTATAACAGATAATCCTAAAAGATCTGAAAAGTTTTTGCAGGATATAAATCAAATTTCTGCTAAAGCTAAACTTTATCCCGACTTAGATACCAACTTTTATAATATCAAATCAATTGATGATAAAAAAATCAATCAAAGATTGGAATGTTTGATTAGTTTGTCAAAAGGTGAAAAGTTTATTACAGTTACAAATTTTGCTGCAATAAAAAATAAACTTACGACTTTAGATAGATTTAACAAATCTTTTGTTATTATAGATGAAGAGAGCATAATAGATGTCGATGATTTTATTAACAGTCTTAGTGCTCTTAATTATAATTCAACAGATTTTGTAGAGGAAAGAGGTGACTTTGCAAAAAGAGGTTCAATAATTGATATTTGGCCAATTAATTATGAAGACCCAGTTAGGATTGAGCTTTTTGATGATGAAGTTGATTCTATAAGAATCTTTGATAAAAATACCCAAAGAACAATAAAGAAAATAAAAAACGTAGAGATAGGCCCAGCCAATGAACTTTTATACGATTCTGATGACTATAAAAAAGTAATTAAGGCTATTTCTAATGATATAGACAAGAAAGAAGTTACTAATACAAAAGATCAAAAGCTAGTAGATAAGTATAAGCAAATTATTTCTTTTTTAGATCAAAAAATGTATGTTGCAAATAAAGACTTGATTAATGCCTATAGAACAGAAAATTATTCAAGCTTTATTGACTACCTACCAGCTGGAACTATCTTTATTTTTGATGATATTTCAAGGATTTATGAGTCTGTCACAAAAGATGATGAAAAATTCTTAGAAGATTTAACCTATCAAATGGAAAATGGTGAAGTCTTTGGTAGTTTTGCTAATTATTTGTTAGATAGTAGTGAGATATATAAAAATATATCGGAAAAATCAATTATAAATTTCACATCTATCCTTAAAAGAACAAAATTATTTTCACCAAGGAAAATTATCGATTTAAAGACAATAGAAGCAGAAAATTTTAATAAGGATATAGAAAATTTCATAAGAACAAGTATTGATCTAGCAAAAAGAGATAAAAAAGTTTATGTATTTGCAGGTTCTAAGTCTAGAAAAGAAAATCTATTAAAAAGTTTTATCGATCACGACTTTTTGCTTGCTGGTTTTGAGGAAAATTCCACAGACTTTGACAAAACACCAATCATTATTTCTGATAAAAATTCCAGTGAAGGATACTATATCAAAGATGTAGATCTTTTCGTATTTACAAGTAAAGAGGTTTTTGGTAAGACTAGTTCTAAAAAGAATAACCGCAAAAAAGTATCATCTAAGAATATTATAAATTATTCAGATTTAGAGATAGGCGATTATGTTGTTCACGAGAACAATGGGATTGGAATTTATAAAGGGCTTACAAAAATTGAGAGAAATGATGTTGAAAAAGATTTTATATTAATAGAATATAGAGGAAACGATAAGCTTTACATACCTGTAGATCAAATGAACTTGGTTAGTAAATACATTGGTAATAGGGGAGAAAAACCAAAACTATCTGCTCTAGGCTCTCTACAGTGGCAAAAATCAAAGCAAAGAGCAAAAAAAGCAGTTGATGAAATAGCTGATGATTTAGTAAAATTATATGCAAAAAGAGCCAAAGAAAAGGGGCATGCTTTTTCTAAGGATACTACTTGGCAGGTAGAGTTTGAAAATTCCTTTCCATATGATGAGACTTTTTCTCAATTAAGAAGTATTGAGGAGATCAAAGCTGATATGGAAAGCGAAAATCCTATGGATAGGTTGTTATGTGGTGATGTAGGTTATGGCAAAACTGAAGTAGCTTTAAGAGCTGCTTTTAAAGCTATCATGGATGGATATCAGGTTGCCTTTCTTGTGCCAACCACAATTCTTGCCAACCAACATTATCATACAATGGTAGAAAGGTTTAAGGATTTCCCAATTACTTGTGCTATGTTATCCAGGTTTAATACCAAGGCTAAGGATGATAAGATATTAAAAGATATAAAGTCTGGCAAAATTGATATTGTTGTTGGAACTCATAGGCTGTTGTCTGATGATGTTAAGTTTAACAAATTGGGGCTATTAATTATAGATGAAGAGCAAAGATTTGGCGTAAAGCATAAGGAAAAATTCAAAAAATTCAAGGCATCAATTGATGTGTTAACTCTTTCTGCAACACCAATTCCAAGGACGCTTCAGATGTCCTTATCAGGTATAAGGGATTTATCAACTCTAGATGATCCTCCTGAAGAAAGACTTCCTGTAAATACTTATGTTTTAGAATTTGATTCTGGAATAATAAGAGATGCTATACTTAAGGAAATAAATAGAAATGGTCAAGTTTACTTTGTTTATAACAGGGTAAATGACATAGAAAAATTATTTTTGAAAATAAAAGATTTAGTTCCAGAAGCCAGCATTGAGATTGTCCATGGGCAGATGAGTCCTAGACAAATCGAAAATATCATGATGGATTTCATAGATGGCAAGATAGATATACTACTTGCGACAACAATTATAGAAACGGGTATGGATATAAAAAATGTTAATACCATAGTAATCTATGATTCAGACTTAATGGGTTTATCTCAGCTTTATCAGTTGAAAGGTAGAATAGGAAGGGGATACAGATCATCTTATGCTTATTTTACTTACAGGTCAGGAAAAATTTTGACCGAGATTGGAGAAAAGAGATTAAAATCCATAAGAGATTTTTCGGATTTTGGTTCTGGTTATAAAATAGCAATGAAAGACTTGGAATTAAGAGGAGCAGGAAATCTCTTAGGTGAAAGTCAATCTGGTCATGTTGAAGCTGTTGGTTATGACCTTTACGTAAAATTCCTTCAAGAAGCTGTTGAAAAAGCATCAGGCAAGGAAGTTAAAATTAAATTAGAAAACCAAACTTTCATTGATATAAAAATAGATGCATATATTCCAAATTCCTATATCAATGATTCTTCGCAAAAAATTGAAATTTACAATCGTATAGCAAATATAAATGATAAAAGTGATTACGATGCTTTGGTTGAAGAATTGATTGATGTTTATGGAGATATTCCTGTAATAGTGGATAATATAATGTATGTATCTCTTATTAAAGCTATCGCTTCAGAAAATGGTTTCACTGAAATAAGAGAAATTAATAATAGCATATATTTATTTTTTGCAAGTAAGGATAATTTTACATTTGAAGAATTAAAATATATAAATGAAACCTACAAGGGGGTGATGAGCCTAGATTTATCTGACAAACCAGCATTTATAATTCCTGCAATAAAGACTAAATTACTTGACACATACGAACTTTTAGATACAATTAAGAAAATAAGGAGTAAATAATGAAAAAGAAATTATTAATCGCAATGTTAGCATCAACAATGGTGCTAGGCGCTTGTGGAAATCAAGCAAATGACAACAAAAAAGATTCGAAAATGGAAGAAAAAGCTAGTGATATTAAAGAACTAGATAAGGGAACTATCGCTATTGTAAATGGTGAAAAGATTTCAAAGGATGCTTACAAGGCTGAGATGAGTTTCTACGGATCAATGCTTGCTAGTAGACAAAATTTGAAGAACTCAATTGTTCAAATGATGGTTCAAGACAAATTAATTGCTGACGATATGAAGGCTAATAAAATTGAAATTTCTGATAAAGAAGTTAATGATGCATTCTTAAATTCAGTTAAACAATTTGGTGGTCAAGAACAATTTGACAAGATGCTTGATGATTACAATATGGATGTAGAAAAGTTTAAAGAAACTGTTAAAAAAGATTTGATGTATAAAAAACATAGAGAATGGTTTGAAAAAGAACATCCTGTAACAGAAGAAGAGATTAAACAATATTACGAAGATAATAAAGATAAATTTGCTAAGCGTGATGCTTCACATATTCTTGTAGCAGACGAAAAAACAGCAAAAGAAGTAAAAGATAAGCTTGATAAGGGAGCAGACTTTGCCGCTCTTGCAAAAGAATACTCAAAAGATACAGCTAATGCAGCTAATGGCGGCGAGTTAGGAACTTTTTCAAGAGGCCAAATGGTAAAAGAATTTGAAGATGCTGCATTCTCTCTAAAAGAAGGGGAAATATCTGGTCCAGTTAAGACTCAATTCGGATATCATATTATAAAGGTAAATAAGATTGCTGATTCAATTGAAGATAACAAAGAGGCAATTACTAAAGCCTTAAATGATAAGAAATATTCAGACTATATCAAAGAGCTTAACAAGAAAGCGAATGTTGTTACAGAAGCAACTATAGCTGAAAAGAAGGAAGCAGAAAAAGCTACAGAAGATAAAAAAGTAGATACTAAAGAAGATAAAGCTGAAGAAAATAAAGAAGATGAAAAAGATAAAAAAGGTAATAATTAGTATATTATCTTTATGTACTTGTATTTGCTTATTAGCATCTTGCGCTAAGAGCAAGGACGAAGCAAATTCTATTGCCATAGTTGATGGGAAATCAATCGCTAAGCAATCATTTGATAAGGAATTAGAATTTTATCTTGCTTTTTATACAAAAAAATATGGTGATTCTTATCTAGAATCCAAAAATGCTAAGGGCAAGACAAATAAAGAAATTCTTAGAGATGATTTATTAGATTCAATGATAAAAGACCAGGTTATGTTAAATGACCTGGCAGATAAAAAAATAGAAATTGATGATAATACTGCAAATAAACTAAGAAGTGATATGGAAAAAGAGTTGGGAGATAAAAATTCACTTAAGGCTAACATAAAAGCATTAAATATGAGTGAAGCTGATTTCTCCGATGTAATTTTCAACGACTCAATTAGAAAAATGCACTATGAGTATTTCTTAACCCATAATAAGATTAAGGATTCAGAGATACTTCAATATTACAAAGCAAATGAAGAGCTTCACAAGATGTATAAGTATAATGTATTAGTTTTTGATACTAAAGAAGCTTGCGAAGAAGTTAAGGCTAAGATTAAAAATCAGGTCGATTTCAGACAGGCTTTAAAAAGTCCTGTTAAAAATTTTGATGTTATAAATTCAGACTTTGTATATATAGATGATCCTCTTTTAGTAAAATCAAAATTAAAAGAAAAGGATAAGGTTAGTGACATATTTGAAGATAATAACAAGTTTATGATATTGATGATTAACTCATACAATGAGAATGAAAATGAGTTATTAATGCAAACAAAAGATAAATATCTTAAAGATGCCTACGATGATTACCTAAATAAATTAGTAAAATCGGCAAAAATTAAGGTTTTTATTTGATAAAGCTTGAAATTATTGAATTTGTTATGTATAATCAATTTAGAGTTAAACAGAAATCATGTTGATTTATAGGAGGAAATATGAATAAATCAGAATTATTAAATAGCATATCAGAAAAAAGTGGTCTTAAAAAAGTTGAATCTGAAAAAGCATTAAACGCATTTTTAGAAACAGTTCAAGAAGCCCTTGTAAAAGGTGACAAAGTTCAACTTGTTGGATTTGGTACATTCGAAGTTAGAGACAGAAAAGCTAGAGAAGGTAGAAACCCAAGAAAACCTGAAGAAGTAATCCAAATCCCAGCTTCAAAAGCTCCAGTATTCAAAGCTGGTAAAACTCTTAAAGAAGCTGTTAATAAATAAGAAAATATTTTAGAAATTTAAAAACCGGATCTTGAAATAAAGAGCCGGTTTTTTATGTTATATTTTTTTTAAATTAAATTTTGTTTCTTTATCTAAGTCTATAGTTATAGTTGAGAATTTTTCGTAATATACCATTCCTTCTTTTGCTCCCTTAGCCTTGTTGACATTTTTCTTCTCTGTATAATCTACATCAACTTTATTATCATTTGTTAGTGAAGAATTTTTAGCTGCTAGGTAGGCGGCTGTTAGTATATCTTCCTCGTATATATGGTCAGTTTTTAATACTACATGGCTACCTGGACTATCCTTAACATGGAACCATAAATCATCTTTTCTTGCGACTTTAAGGGTAATATAATCGTTTTGTTTAGAGTTCTTACCTACATATATATCCGCACCACTCTCAGTTTGATAATGAAGAGGTTTTGAAGGTTTCGCTTTCTTTTTATCCTTTGCTTTTTTCTTTATAAGTTTATTTTCTTGCATCTCATCTCTTATATCCTCTAAATCAGAAATTGAGTCTGCTCTAGTAATAAAATCCTCTAATTGCTCGAGATAGGTAAGTAAAGATTTTTGGTTAGGTAGGTCTGCTTGAGCATAAACAATAGCTGCTTTAATTTTTTTTGCCCTATTATAATAGCCATTAATATTTTCCCAAGGGCTCTTCATCGGATTTAAAGAAATTTTTATAGGCTTATTTTCATTATAAAAATCTTCGAGAATTATTTCTTTTGCCTTATTTTCTATCCTGTAGAGATTGGCTGCAAGTAGGTCTGCGTTCTTTTTGGCATCATCGGCTAGGGCTTCTTTGGCGATATTTTCATTTAGGATGTTAATTTTCTTTTTTACTGATTTTTTATGACTATTTATCTTTTTTAGTAGAGAATCTTTCATTTGATCTAATCTGTCATTAGACTTATTTGTAGAATAGAAATTATCAATAGCAAGACTCATCAAATCATATTTATTCTCTGTAAAATTTAAATGGTTTAACCTAATTGCATGGTATTCTTTAATTTTTCTTTCATCCCTATAGTCATAAGCTCCTAAGTTATCATTTAAAATATCATTTCTTAAAGCAAGAAATAGATTATTCAATTCCTTCTTTTCATCTTCGCTTACAAGCCCCCAATTTATCCTAGGATCAATCTTAGCTCTGTGGACTAATTCTTTACCTATAATAGGAGAGAGGCCCTCGTAATAGGTGTAAAAGATCTTATAGGGCTGAAAACTATTTGGGAGTTTTGGGTTTAGATAAAAAATATCTTTATTAAAGTTTTCATCAGTAATATCTATCTTTTCGCTTTTTATACGCTCGTAAGTTAAAGATGGGAAAATTTGTCTGACAGAAGACATCTGCTCGTTAATTCTTTTTATAGAATCAATTATCTTGTAATTAGTATCCGTAAGAATTACATTTGAATGTTTTCCCATAATTTCAATAATTAGTTTTTTGCTAGTATCAAATCCCATTTCATCGATAGAAACTATAGAAAGTTCAACAACCCTATCGAGTCCATATTGTTTTATATCAATAATTTTTCCTTGGTTAATATGTTTTCTCAAAACCATACAAAAATTGTCTGGTTTTTCTGGATTCTCGTATTTTTTTTCTGTAAAATTAATTCTAGCTTCATTATTATTTGCGCTAACAAATAATTTATAAGACTTTCTCATTGAGTATATATTAAAAATAATATCATTTTTAGAAGGCTGAGATATTTTTTGAATTTTACCACCTAAAATCTCTTTTTTTAATTCATTTACAATTTTTCTTGTTACTATTCCGTCAAAACTCATAATTCACCTCACCCTTATTATACTCTATGACATCATAGATGATACTTGAAGTAAAAGCATATAAAAGTAAAATGATTTAAATAAGGGGGAGTGATGAAAAAGGGATTTTTATTAGTTATATCAGGTCCGTCTGGAGTCGGTAAAGGTACTGTTCTTCACGATTTGATGAATACTCAAACAAACTTAGTATATTCTGTATCTGCCACAACAAGAAAGAAAAGGGATGGGGAGATAGAAGGAGTAAGTTATTTTTATTTAAACCACGACGAGTTTGAAAAAATGATTGAAGAAGACAAGTTCCTTGAATATGCTCATGTCCATAATAATTATTATGGAACACCCAAAGAATTTGTGGAAAAAAAGATAAATGAAGGCAAAATCGTAATACTAGAAATTGATGTACAAGGAGCTCTTAATATCAAGAAAAATACTGATAACGGAGTTTTTATTTTTTTAGCCCCTCCTAGCCTTAAAGAATTAAAAAAGAGAATTGTAGGGCGTGGTACTGAAACCGACGAAGACATAAAAATCAGAATGAATAATGCTAAAAAAGAGCTTCAACATATTAAAGATTATGATTATATAGTTATTAATGACCACCTAAACTCAGCTATTACATCTGTAAATGAAATAATTAATGCAGAAAAACATAAGGTGTTTAGGGAAGAAAATTTAGAATTCAAGGAGGATTAATGAAAAATCCATCATTTAAAACATTATCAGAAGTAAGTCCTAGCAGGTATGAAATCTGCATGATGTGTGCCAAAAGAGCTAGAAGAATTGTTAATGGCTCAGCACCTTTGACAAAAGAAATTGAAGCAAAACCTGTTACTCAAGCCTTAAATGAGATAATACAGGGAAAGGTAACTAAAAAACAATAATATGCTAGAAAATAAAAACATTCTCCTAGGGGTAAGTGGAGGAATAGCAGCCTATAAAGTCTTAGATTTATGTTCTCGACTAAAAAAAGTAGGTGCAAATTTAAACATAATTATGACTAAGTCTGCTACAGAATTTGTTAATCCATTAAGTTTCGAAACTATGGGAAAATGTGAGGTTTATACAGATTTATTTGTTGGCCACCATGAAAAAGTTCACCACATTGAGCTTGCTAAGTGGGCAGATATTATGCTTATAGCACCAGCAAGTGCAAATACAATTGCTAAAATGGCAAATGGTATAGCAGATAATTTTCTTCTATCAACTTACCTTGCTTGCGATAAGGATGTTGTTATAGCTCCTGCTATGAATACCAACATGCTAAAGGCAAAGGCAACACAAAGAAATTTAAAAATTCTTAAAGAAGATGGTATTAAAATCATCAAACCCGAACCAGGGATCCTTGCTTGCAATACCGTTGGAGATGGAAGGCTAGAAGAGCCTATTGAAATTGTTGACTTTCTGGATGAATACTTCACAGAAAAAGATTTATCAGGAAAGAAAATAATTATCACAGCTGGTCCTACTGTTGAGCAAATTGATTTTGTTCGCTACATATCAAATAATTCTAGTGGTAAAATGGGCTATAATATTGCCAATGAAGCTCGTAAGCGTGGAGCAGAGGTGATTTTAATTTCTGGTCCAGTAAATCCTTTCAAGATAAATGGAATTAAAAAGATTCAGATTAAAACAAATACTGAAATGAAAGATGCCATTGATAGAGATTTTGAAGATGCTGATGCTTTGATTATGTCAGCTGCTCCTGTAGATTATAAGGTTGAAAAAGCAAGTGATAAAAAAATTAAAAAGACTGGTTCGAGCTTAAAATTAGAATTGATAGAAAATACTGATATTATAAAGTACTTCGGTTCTATAAAGAAAAACCAGACTATAATTGGATTTGCCGCAGAAACTGATGATTTAATAAATAATGCAAAAGCTAAGCTTGAGAAGAAGAATTTAGATTATATTATTGCAAATGACCTAAAAAAATGGGGAGCTGGTTTTGATGTCGATACCAACGTTGCATCAATTATATCTAAAGATAAAGTTGTTAATTTAGATATTATGCCAAAAAGCGAGCTTGCCAATAAAATATTAGACCTATTAAGGTGATGATTTGTACGCAGAAGTAATTATTGATAGTAAAAGCAGATTTTTAAATAGATCTTTTACCTATCGTATACCAGAAAAATTAAATAATAAATTACAAAGAGCAATGAGAGTATTGGTACCATTTGGTAAAGGCAACAAGACTGTCGTTGCTTTTGTTTATCAGATAGTAGAAGAATTTAATTGCGATTATGAGATCAAAGATATAATTTCTATTATTGACGATAGCAAGTTAGTAAGTGATGAACTTTTAGATTTAGCTTTTTTTATGTCAAAAGAGTATCTTTCTCCAATCCAACTTTCTCTTAAACAAGTACTACCACCCACAACTATTGATAAAATAAAAACCTTTTATAAGGCAAAGGTAAAAGGTGATGATTTTCTTAATTTTTTACAAGTAGAAAGAAGTAGGGAAGATATCATAAGATATTATCCTGATTCTTTGGACCTACTAAATGATTTGATAAAAAATGATAAAGTTAAAATCTTTTATGAGGCCAGGGATAAAATAAAAATCTCCTTTGATACCTATATTAAACTTAAAGATTTTAATGCGACAATTTCTAATAATGCTATAAAACAGAAAAAAATTATAGAATATCTCAAAGTCAACGGCTTGACCAAGCAGAGTGATTTGCTTAAAAATACTTCATCTTCCTTATCTTCCTTAAAATCTCTTATTAAAAAAAATATTATAGAGGAAGTCCAAAAGGAAGCAAACAAGGAAATTAAATTAGATGTAAAAAATTATGATAAACATCAATTAAATAAAGAGCAAGCCCTTGCCTATCAAAAGATTCTTGCAAAACCAGATGGAAAATTTCTTTTATTTGGAGTTACTGGATCAGGTAAGACAGAGATATTTTTACAAGTCGTAGAAGAAGTGATTAAACAAGGAAAGGAAGCTATTATATTAGTTCCAGAAATTTCTTTAACACCTCAGACTATAGAGAGATTTTCAGGCAGATTTAAAGAAAAAATAGCAATAATTCATTCGAGACTTACTCCAAAAGAAAAATTTAATCAATGGATGATGATAAAAAATGGCGAAGTTAAAATAGCTATAGGTGCACGATCTGCAATATTCGCTCCCTTTAAGTACCTAGGAGCAATTATTATAGATGAAGAACATGATAGCTCTTATATATCTTCTAAAGATCCTAAGTATCATACAAGAGAAATTGCCAAATTTAGGGCTAATTATCATTGTTGTAATCTTATTATGGCATCTGCCACACCTTCTATCAAAACAATGAATGAGGTAAGAGATGGTAAATTAGATTTCCTCCATCTTAGAACTAGGGTTAACAAAAATATGCCAGATATTTCAATTGTTGATATGAGAGAAGAACTAAAAAATTCGAATTATTCCATGCTTTCAATCGAACTTCAGAGACAAATTAGACATAATTTAGAAAATGGTGAACAAACAATTTTGTTTTTAAATAAGATTGGGCACGATTCTTTTACTTTTTGTAGAGCTTGTGGTTATGTTGTAAAATGTGAGGCATGCGATGTAGCAATGACCTTCCACAAACGTGTTAATAAACTTGTATGCCATTACTGTGGAAGAACAAAAAACCAAGTTAATATTTGTCCAAATTGTCATTCAAAAAAGATAAAAGAATTTGGTGCAGGAACAGAAAAGCTTGAAGAAGAAGTAAGAACACTTTTCCCTAATGCAAATATCCTAAGAATGGACTCCATGGTAGCGACAAGTAAGGCAAGATATGAACACATGTATAAAGATATGAAGGATGGAAAGATTGATATCCTACTTGGTACACAGATGATTGCCAAGGGTCTTGATTTTGAAAATGTAACCCTCGTAGGAATCATTTCTGCAGATTTATCTTTAAATGTTGGTGATTTTTCTGCCCAAGAGACAAGTTTTCAACTTCTAACTCAAGTTGCAGGAAGAGCTGGAAGAGCTAATAAATCTGGCAGGGCCATCATACAAACCTACAAACCAGAAAATTTTGTTATTCAAGCTGTTAAAACTAATGATTATCAAAGTTTTTTTGAAAGTGAGCTTGAAATTAGAAAGGCTTTTTCCTATCCACCATTTAAAAATATAATTACGATTAAGATATTAAATGATGATAGAGTAAATACTATAGATATTTCTATGGAATTTACTAAAATGTTAAAAGAAGCTATGAAAGATCAGGTAGATATTGAAATAATAGGGCCAAATCCATGTAAAATATCAAGAATAAATAATAAATACAGGTATAATATACTTATGAAGGTTTATGACAAGGACCTCGATATTTGTAGAGATACCATAGGCAGGATTAGGAATCATCTTATCAATAAATACACAGATACATCATTTATTGTAGCAATAAATCCTGCAAATATAAATTAAGGAGTCGGTATGTTTAATTTTTTTAAGAAAAAGAAGAAAAAAACTGAAGAACTTGAAAACAAAAATTTTATAAAAGATACTGAAGAAAAAACAACTTGTGATTGTTGTTCTAAATCAAATGATGATACGACTAATGACGAATTTAATAAGTTTAATGAAGCTAATAAAAACAACAACTTAATTGAAGAAGTTGAAGAAAAAGCAAATGAAATTAAAGAAGAGATAAAATCTGAAGTTGAAAAAGTAGAAAAAAAGACCAAAGAAGTAGTCGAAGAAATCAAGGATGAAGAAAAAGAAAATAAAATCAAAGCAGGAAGATTTATAGATTTAACTAAGTCTGAAAATACGGAAAAAAAAACTCTAAAAACTGAAGATTTATCCTTAGAAAACACTAATAAAGAAAATGAAGAGGATAGATCTGAAGAAAATCCCAATGAAGCTAATGAAGAATTACATGAAGAAAATCTAGCGGAAGCTGAAGAATTTATTGAAGAAAAAGAATCTATTTTTGATAGGCTAAAAAAAGGTCTAAGTAAGACAAGGGATAGTTTCACCTCGAGTCTTTCAAATCTATTTACTAGAAATGTAAAGATTGATGATGACTTATATGATGAACTTGAGGAAATATTAATTTCTGCTGATATTGGTATGTCGTCAACTATAGAAATTGTCGATAGCTTAAGATCTGAAATTAAGAAAAGGTCTATTAAAGATTCAGATAAAATTTATCCTGTTTTAAAAGAAATAATGACACAAAAGTTAGATGAGAATAATCTTGATAATGGGATTAAGTTTGAAAAAGGGAAATTAACTGTAATTCTTGTGATAGGCGTAAATGGCGTTGGAAAAACTACAACTATCGGTAAACTTGCAAATAACTTTAAAAATGATGGTAAAAAAGTAATGTTAGCTGCAGCTGATACCTTCAGAGCTGCTGCTATTGATCAGCTTCAAGAATGGGCAGAAAGAGCAGATGTTGAGCTTATAGCACATAAGGAGGGAGCTGACCCATCCGCTGTTATTTTTGATGCAATTAAATCAGCACGCAGTAAGGATGTTGATATCCTAATTTGCGATACTGCTGGTAGGCTTCACAATAAGAAGAATCTAATGCAAGAACTTGAAAAAATAAATAGAACTATTGATACTCATGCTGTAAATGCAAATCGAGAAAATCTCTTAGTTCTTGATGCTACAACAGGTCAAAATGCAGTAAGCCAACTTAAGGAATTTAAAAATGTTACTGATATTACAGGCTTGATATTGACTAAATTAGATGGTACTGCAAAGGGTGGAGTAATCTTTCCTCTACAAGTAGAGGTAGAAGTTCCTGTTAAATATATTGGAGTCGGGGAAGGTATTAACCACCTACAAAAATTTGATTCAAATTCTTTTGTAGAAGCGATGTTTTAATGTTGAAATTTAAGTTTTAGGTGGTATATTATCTAGGTACTACAACAATCACACTCATGGATGGATATTACGTTGCCAATTGTGGTTTAATATCCAGTTGAGATGGGTGGAAGAAAAAACGGAGGTAAATATGGCAGTAGTTTCAATGAAAAAATTATTAGAAGCAGGTGTACATTTCGGACACCAAACTAGAAGATGGAACCCAAAAATGGCAAGATTCATCTTCACAGAAAGAAACGGTATCTACATAGTAGATCTACAAAAAACAGCTAACCAAATCGAAGAAGCTTACAAAGTTATGAGAGATATAGTTGCTGATGGTGGTAGAGTTTTATTTGTTGGTACAAAAAAACAAGCGCAAGACTCAATTCAATCAGAAGCTAAGAGATCTGGTCAATACTATGTATCTCACAGATGGTTGGGTGGTATGCTTACTAACTTTAAAACAATTAGAAAAAGCGTAGAGAAACTTCAAAGATATGAAAGAATGGAAGAAGATGGTACATTTGATCTTCTACCAAAGAAAGAAGTTCTACAATACCAAAAAGAAATGGACAAACTAGAAAAGAATCTTGGTGGTATAAAAGATATGGAAGAACTACCAGATGTATTATTTGTAGTTGATCCAGGCGAAGAAGCTATAGCTGTACACGAAGCTAAAATCCTAGGTATTCCAGTAATAGCAATAGTTGATACAAACTGTGACCCTGACGAAGTTGATGTTCCAATACCAGGAAATGATGATGCTATTAGAGCTGTAAAACTTATAACTTCTGTAATGGCAGATGCTGTTATTGAAGCAAATCAAGGCAACGAATTTGATCCTTCTAACGAAGAAGTTGAAGAAGATGAATTTGAAGAAGACTCTGAAGTAGAAGTTGAAGAAGAAAATCTTTCTGACGAAGATTTAGAAGAAGCAGCTGAAGAAATAAAAACACAAGAATTCGACGAAAACGAAGCAGAATAAATAGAGGAGATATAGATGGCAATTAGTGCAAAATTAGTTAAAGAATTAAGAGAAAGAACTGCCGCTGGAATGATGGACTGCAAAAAAGCCCTCGAAGAAGCAGGTGGAGATATTGACAAAGCTCAAAAAATCCTAAAAGAAAAAGGACAAGCAACTCTTGATAAGAAATCTGGTAGAATTGCTGCAGAAGGTGTTATTGGTTCTTACATTCACAACGATAAAATCGGCGTAATTGTAGAAATCAATACAGAAACTGATTTTTCTGCAAATACTGATACAGTAAAAGATTTTGCAAGAGACATTGCAATGCACATTGCTGCAAGTGCTCCTAAATACATCTCTGAAGCTGACGCTGATGAAGCTGATGTAGCAGAACAAAGAGAAATACTAATCAACCAAGCTATAAATGAATCAAGCGATAATATGCCTGAAGATAAGAAAAAAATGATTGCTGAGAAAAAGGTTGAAGGAAGACTTAAAAAATGGTTCTCTGAAGTTTGCTTATTAGATCAACCATTCATCAAGGACCCAGATTTAACAATCGAACAACTACTTAGACACACAGCTAATGAAGTTGGAGAAAACATTAAGATTAGAAGATTTGCAAGATTCCAAGTTGGTGAAGGTCTAGAGAAAAAAGAAGAGGACTTTGCTGCTGAAGTTGCAAGCCAAATGAACATGTAATAAATTATAAAGAGAGATTTATTCTCTCTTTTTTTTACTCAATTTTAAATCATTCATTTTTATAGTATAGTAAATGTGTCGGATTTAGAATAGCTAATTTCTTAATCGATGATTCAGAAATAGCTATAAATTATTTTAGTTTATAAAGGAGTTTTTAATGATAAAAAATAATTCAACAGATTTAATTGGAGGTACTCCTCTTCTAAAATTAAATTCTTTAAAAAAAGAAGGTAGAGCTGACATATATGTAAAAGTTGAGAAAAACAACTTAGCAGGCTCTATCAAAGATAGGATTGCACTTTACATGATAGAGGATGCAGAAAAATCTGGAAAACTTAAAAAAGGAGGAACAATAGTTGAGCCTACAAGTGGAAATACAGGAGTAGCCCTAGCTGCGATTGCTGCTGCAAAGGGATACAATTTAATTTTAACTATGCCAGCATCAATGAGTATTGAAAGAGCAAAACTCGCAATGGCTTATGGTGCAAAGGTAATTAGAACTACCGAAGGAGCGCTCCAAGGTGCTGTAGATAAGGCTAAAGAACTTGCTGAGGAAAATGGATATTTCTTGCCTGATCAGTTTTCAAATCCTGCCAATATTAAGGCTCACTATGAAACAACTGGACCTGAAATTCTATCAGAAATTAAGCCAGATGCTTTTATAGCAGGTGTAGGTACAGGTGGTACTGTTACAGGTACAGGAAAAAAACTTAAAGAAGAAAATCCTAATATCAAAGTTTATGCAATAGAACCAGCTGAAAGTCCGCTTTTATCAGGTGGTAAAGCTGCCAGTCATAAAATTCAAGGTATTGGTGGAAATTTTATACCAAAAAATCTTGACTTTGATATCTTAGATGGAATTGTCGATGTTAAAAGTGACGATGCAATTAATATGTCTAGAAAAATAGCAAAAGAAGAGGGTCTTGCAGTTGGTATATCATCAGGTGCTAATGTTGTAGGAGCTATTGAAATCGCTGATAAATTAGGAGAAGGGAAAGTTGTAGTTACTGTTTTACCTGACACAGGCGAAAGATATCTATCAACAGAATTATACGATAATGCTCAATTATAATGAATATAAAGAAGAATTAATAAAAAACGCTTTAGCTAATGACCCTGCACTAAAAAGTGAAGAGGAGGCAATACTCTTTTCTGCAGGGATTAAAGCGCTCTTGTCTCACTACATCGCCCATAAATTATATTTGCAAGGCAAGGTATATGAGGCACAAGAAATTGCATTTAAGTCAAGAATGGAAACAGGAATCGAAATTCATCCTGGTGCAAAAATTGGTCGTAGATGTTATATAGACCATGGAATGGGAGTTGTGATAGGGGAAACAGCTGAAGTTGGTGATGATGTATTGATGTATCACTCGGTAACTCTAGGTGCAGTCACAAATGAAAAAGTAAAAAGGCACCCAACAGTAGGAAATCATGTTATGATTGGTGCTGGTGCCGTTTTACTTGGAAATATTACTATAGGTAATAACTGCCAAATTGGGGCAAATTCAGTTGTTTTAGAAGATGTTCCAGATAATTCTACAGCCGTTGGAGCTCCAGCAAGAATAATAGCACATAAAAAGTAGTCATCGACTACTTTTTTTATTTCTTAATAATTTAATGAAAACTATTTCGTATAATTATAATTAAATGGTATAATAATAATTGGAATATAAATTTCCGTATTTTGGAGGTGATATGATGTTAAATAATATGAATCCAATTGTTGTTCTCATCATAGTTGTCGCCTTCGTATTGTTAGCTTTTTATTTTGGCTATCTTTATCGTAAGAAAATTGGAGAATCTGTAATAGGTGGTGCTGAAAACTTAAGCAGACAGATTATAGACGACGCCAATAAACAAGCAGAAGCATTAAGAAGAGAAACTCTAATTGATGCTAAAGATGAAATTTCAAAATTGAAATCTGAAAATGAAGAAATGCTAAATCAAGCCAGAAACGACCTAAATAAAAGGGAAGCTCGCTTGATTAAGAAAGAAGAAAGTTTAGACAATCGATCTTTATTGATTGACAAAAAATCTGATCAAATCTCTAGTGATCAGAAAAAGTTAAAACAAAAAGAAGAGAAAATTGACAAGTTAATAGAACAACAAGAGTTGGAATTACAAAATATCGCTGGACTAACCAACAATGAAGCTAAAGAAATAATTTTAGCTAAAGTAAAATCTGAAACTATCCATGAATCAGCAAGGATGATTAAAGAAGCTGAAGAAAAAGTTAAGGCAGAAAGCAAAAAAATGGCTACAGAAATTCTGGCAACTACTATACAACGATTTGCACCAGAGCAAGTAGCTGAGTACACTGTTTCTGTTATTTCTTTACCTAATGATGAAATGAAAGGCCGTATTATAGGTCGTGAGGGTCGTAATATTAGAGCTTTTGAACAAGCAGCAGGGGTTGATTTAATAATCGATGATACACCTGAAGCAGTCGTAATTTCTTGTTTTGAGCCAGTTAGACGTGAGATAGCTAAGGTAGCTTTAGAAAAATTGATTCAGGATGGTAGGATTAATCCTTCTAGAATTGAAGAAATGCTTCAAAAAGCTAGTGATGAAGTTGAGACTAGGATAATTGAAGATGGTGAAGCTGCCGCTGAAGCTGTCGGAATTATTAATCTTCATCCTCAATTAATTAGACTGATTGGTAAAATGAAGTTTAGAACTTCTTATGGCCAAAATATCTTAAAACATTCTGTAGAAGTTGCACTTCTAGCTGGAATGTTAGCAGATGAAATAGGTGCTGACAGTCAATTAGCCAAACGTGGTGGATTACTTCACGATGTAGGAAAAGCAATAGACCAAGAACAAGAAGGTACACATGTTGCCCTAGGTGTTGAAGCTGCTACTAAGTATGGTGAAAACAAATATGTTATAAACGCTATTCAATCTCACCATGGCGAAGTTGAACCAAATTGTGTAGAATCAATTTTAGTACAAACTGCTGATGCAATCAGCGCTGCCAGACCAGGCGCTAGACGTGAAAGTCTAGAAAGTTATATTAAGAGACTAGAAAACTTAGAAGGAATCGCAAATTCTTTTGAAGGTGTAGAAAAATCTTTTGCACTACAAGCTGGTCGAGAATTAAGAATACTAGTCAAACCAGAAAAAATTTCTGATGATGAAATGATTGTGATTGCTAGAGAGATTGCAAAGAAAATTGAAAATGAATTAGAATATCCTGGTGAAATTAAAGTGAACTTATTAAGAGAGTCCAAAGCGATAGATTATGCAAAATAATAATTAATCAAGCTGCCATTATAATGATGGCAGTTTTTAATTTAAAAAATAAAGGTATAAATACATTGGTAAAAAAATAAAATGCCTTAAAACGCAAAATGCGGCGTCAGATTTTACTTAAATATTAAAATTGATCAAGAAATTAGAGCTAAAAATCATAGGAATCTAAAAAATATCTTATAATTAAAAATACTCTATAACCATACAGGAAACTGAGAAATGATTTTTTAGATTTGTAACTTAATCGATACATTAGACATATCAATATGAATTGTTAAAATTAATTTACTTGTAAAGGCCAACTTAAAAGAGAGGATATTAATCCAGAAAAATTATTGCACAAAATAATAATTTTGTGCAATAATTTGTTTTTATTGTCGAAATAGGTATAATTTACATATGGAGTTTAGAAAACAATCGCTTGAACTAATTTCTAACACTTACGCTCGCATACGGATTTGAACGGAGAATTTTATGGAAAAATTTATCAAACCTCTTTTGCTAACAGATTATTTAAATTATTTGAAATCTATCAAAGGGCTTTCTGAATCAACAATTAAAGAATACGCATACGATCTTGAAACATTTATAGAATATCAAATCGTAAGAAAAATCTATAATAATAACAAAAAAGATTATGAAAATGATTTTGATTATAAGAAAATAAATTTCTTCGTAGACAATATCTTTTTCGAGAAAATTACTATTCAAGATTTTTATGCCTTTCTATCTTATCTTGATAATGACAAAAATGATTCGGCGACTACAAGATCAAGGAAGATTTCCGCTATAAAATCCTTCTATAAGTATATGTATAGCGAAATCGAAGTAATAAATACTAATATTGCCGACAAACTAACAAACCCCAAAATAAGCCAAAGGCAGCCTGTCTACCTCACATTGAGCGAAACTGAAAGGCTTATAGAGACAATAAGTAAAGAGAAAAATACTTTTCTAAAAGCAAGGGACTTGGCTATTGTTTTTACCTTTCTTACTACGGGTATGAGGCTTTCTGAGCTTATTTCAATCGACTTATCTGATGTAAATAAGGATAGTTTTAATATAATAGGCAAAGGCAATAAAGAAAGAACGGTTTATCTAACAAAAAATTGTCAAGACCTTATTAATAATTATATTGTAATTAGGTCTGAGTATTTAAAGGATGATACAGTTAATGCCCTATTTATATCTACAAGAAAAAATAGAATCTCTAACCGAGCAGTTCAATCTACTATAGAAAAGTACCTTGCGAAAGCTGGTTTTGATACTAGTGTTTATTCGACACACAAACTAAGACATACAGCAGCAACTCTTATGTATAAGTATGGTAATGTTGATATCAGAGCCTTAAAAGATATTTTAGGTCACGCTTCTGTTTCAACTACCCAAATATATACTCACCTTGACAACGAAGATTTAAAAAATGCTGTAAATAAAAACCCTTTGTCAGATTTAGAATTTTAATTTAAAAATCGTTCTAACTATAAAATTAGAACGATTTTATTTATAAGAAATTATTTTTAGCAAACCTATCTAAGACTATTTTTAAAGCAAGCTTACCATGATAATAATTAAGACCTCCTTGTAGATATGCCATATAAGGAGCTCTTAAAGGTCCGTCAGCTGATAATTCAGATGTCGCTCCTTCCACAAATCCTCCAGCAGCCATTATAACAGGGTCTTCATATCCTGGCATAGGATACGCTTCTGGAACAAAGGTAGAATCAACTGAGCAAGCCTCTTGTATAGCCTTACAAAATGTCTTTAACTTTTCTGGATTTTCTAATTTTATGGCAAGAATCACATCAGACCTTGGGTCATCAAGGCTTGGAGTAACGTTATATCCTAATTTATTAAACACACTTGCAAATAATAAAGCTACTCTTATAGCTTCTTTAACTATATGTGGAGCAAAATACAACCCTTCTACAACCAGTCTATTTATACCAAAGCTAAGGCCCTCATCTTTACCAATTCCAGGTGCAGTAAGAGTGTTAGCGCAATATTCGATCAAGTCTTTTCTGCCGCTGATGTAGCCACCTGTAATAGCAATTCCTCCACCAAGATTTTTTATAAGGGAGCCTGCAACAATATCAGCACCAATTTCAATAGGTTCTCTTGTTTCAGTGAATTCTCCATAGCAATTGTCAATAAAAATAACAATATCTTTAGATATTTTTCTGATTTCGATTATTGCTTTTTCGATTTCATCAATTGTAAATGCCCTTCTTTGAGTGTATCCTGTTGATCTTTGAATTAAAATTACCTTGGTTTTATCATCAATCTTGTCTTTAATTTTATCATATTGAATTTTATTATTTTCATCAAGGGTTAATTTATCATATAAGATACCTTTTTCTATTAACGTTCCCTTTTTATTGCCTGCTATACCTATAACCTGTTGCATGGTATCGTATGGATCATCAGTAATTGATAATAGCTTATCTCCATAATGTAATAATGAAAATAAAACAATAGATAAGGCATGGGTTCCCGAAACAATAGAAGGTCTTACAAGGCTGTCTTCGGATTTAAATATCGAAGAAAATATAGCTTCAACGGTGTCACGTCCAGTATCTGCATAACCATATCCAGTAGAAGAATTAAAATCAGAAGTTTGAAGAGAATTTTCATTAAAGGCCTTCAATACTTTATATTGATTATATTCAGCTATTTTTTCGTGTTTTTTGAATAATTCTTCTAACTCCCTTTCAGAATCTTCTATCAAATCGTCATATTCATTGTCTATATTATAATTTTCATAAATCTCTTTAAAATTCATACATACCCTTTATTAAATCTTCGATAATTAAAGTAGCATCTTCCTTGTTCAAATCATCCATAATAATTTCTCTGGCAAACGGATAATTTAAATATCTTTTCATCCAGGTTATCTGTCTTTTAGCATATCTTCTAGTATTTCTTTGAATTAAGCTAACCATCTCATCTAAACTTATCTCGCCTCTCACATAAGGAAAGATTTCCTTATATCCAATAGCTGCCATAGATTGACTATTTTCATCTAATTTGTACTTATCAATCAAGAAATTAAATTCATTAATGAGGCCGAGATTTATCATATCATTTACCCTATCATTAATTTTGTTATAAAGTATTTTTCTATCTCTATAATTCAAAAATATCAATATAGGATTAATGTTACTTTTCAAAACTTTTTCTCCGGTACGTTTTTCGGATGGTTTTTCTCCTGTAATTTCATATATTTCTAGGGCTCTAATAATCCTGTTTAGCTCATTAGGATGATATTTATTTGCTGTTTTAGGATCGATTTCCAAAAGCTTTTCATATAAATAATTGTTACCATGAACATCAGCTAATTTTTGTAAGGCCATTCTTGTATAAATATCTTTTTTTACCTCACCGTAATTCATGTCAAAAAGCAAGGAATCAATATAAAATCCTGTACCACCGGTGATAATCGGCATAATAAATCTTGAATTTAATGTAGAAATTATCTCCTCTGCATCTTTCTTGAAATCATCAACGGTGAACTCTTCATTTGGATTTACAATATTCAACAAATGATGGTTAACGTAACTTGGATTAGTCACTTTATTAGTACCTATATCCATATCTCTGTATACTTGCTGGCTATCAGCAGATATAATTTCACCTTCAATTTTTTTGGCAATATCTATAGCTATATCACTTTTTCCACTTGCTGTAGGCCCGGTAATAATAATAAATTTATCTTTCAAAATATTTCTCCAAATCCTTATCTTCCAATGTTATTATCGTAGGTTTACCATCATATGTTCTGTAAGGATCTTCTTCTTTCATTAGTTTCTTATAAAGTTCAATAGCTTCGTCTTTATTTATGGTATTACCTTTCCTAAACGAAATATTTTTAACTAATTTTCTTAAATTCTTAAAAAGAATATTTTCATTATCATCAAAATCTAATATCTCATAGAAAAAGTTATTGTTTTCAGGTATATCAAAAATTATTGGAATTTCCCTTATTATTACAGACTTATCAGATATCAATTCAATATCAAAACCCAACTTATTAAACAAATCTTGTTTTTGCTCGTACCTACCTATATCAATTTTATTAAGATTGATTTTAATCGGATTTAAAACTAGCTGTCTAGATATCTTATTACTATTATAATCATTGATATATTCACTCATTTTTATCTTTTCTTCAGCTTTTCTATGATCTAAAATATAGATTTTCTCTTTATCTTCAAATATTGAATACCTTCTAAAGATAGATGTTTTATAGGATGGAACTTCTATGTCACTAAAAAATGAATCTTCCCTTATTTTTTCTTCGTTTGTATATAAGTCTATTGAAATTTTATCATTAAAAAAATCCTGGTTGCTTTCAATACTATTATAAGGTTTTTCTTCTTCTCTAATAAGCATTTCTGCTGGAGAATATTTGTCTAATACCGCCTTATAATCAGTAAAATCTAAGATTTCATTTTGTTTCTTATCTTTAATATCAATTGAATTTATTGCTTGTTTTGACTTTAGTAAATTTTTAACGCTGTCATTTATTAATTCAACAAGTTCATCCTCGTAGGTATATTTGACCAATTTTTTATTAGGATGGATATTTACGTCGATATTTTTTGGGTCAGTGTAAATAAAAATAAAGAACACTGGAAATCTTCCCTGAGGAATAAGCCCTATATATTGGCGCTCTATTGTCTTAGTAATTTCTTCATCTTCAATAAGTCTATCATTTACAAAAATGTATTGCATAGACCTATTTCCCCTATAATATGTAGGTAAACCAATCTCACCGTCAATCCTATAAGATGTATTTGTAGCTTTAAGTTCAAGAAGGTTTTCTTCTAGCAAGTTATCAAGTAAATCTGATATTTTAAACTTTAGGTCCAAACTTGTATTTGATTGAAATTGTATCCTATCGTCTTTAATATACTTAAAAGAAACATCTTTATAGCCAATTGCAAAAGCATACATAAGCTTTGTAATCTTATTTGACTCAGCTATATCAGATTTTAAAAACTTTCTCCTAGCTGGCATATTATAAAATAAGTCTTCAACAATAATGCTAGTTCCCTTATTTGTGGCTATAGATTTTTTAACTTTTACTCTTCCACTTAGATCTAGTTTTGTGCCAACATCAGCATCTTGAGTTTTTGAAATAGCAACAACTTTACTAACAGATGCAATACTCGGAAGAGCTTCGCCCCTAAAACCAAGGGAAGATATTTTAAATAAGTCATCAAATTTTGTTATCTTGCTTGTTGCGTGCTTCTCAAAGGCTAGTTCAATATCATCTTTAGCAATGCCTGAACCATCGTCTGTGACTCTTATATAAGTTTTACCACCATTTTTTATTTCTACGGTTATATTTTTACTTCCAGCATCTACAGAATTTTCAACTAACTCTTTAATTATGGATAAAGGGGATTCTATAACCTCACCAGCTGCAATTTTTTCAACTGTTTCCTTATCTAATTTTTTAATAGCCATTAAATCTCCCCTATCTTTTCCATAAGAATATTAAGCTGGTTCATCGCTTCAAGTGGTGTAAGTTCGTTGATATTTATCTTATCTGTATAACTCTTTAACTCGTTGATTTTTTTGTTTTTAATATCCTCTAATGAATTTTTTATCTCCTTGCCTTTATTGACTTCAAAGAAATCTTCATTCGCAAGTTTTTCCATAATGTTTTTTGCATTTTCAAGGATTTCATCAGGAAGGCCACTTAGTTTTGCTACCTCAATCCCATAAGACCTATCAGACTTGCCTCTTGATATTTTTCTTAAGAAAATTAAATTATTATTTTCTTCTAAGATTTCAATTTTGAGATTACGAACATTTTTTAGCTCGCTCTCAAGAACTGTGAGCTCATGAAAGTGAGTAGCAAAAACAGTCTTAACTTTTTTATGTTTAGACAAGTATTCTACAAGAGCCATTGCGATACTTAGACCATCATCAGAGCTAGTTCCCCTACCAACCTCATCAAGAATGACAAATGATTTTTCAGTGGAATTTTTGATGATGTTAGATACTTCATTCATCTCAAGCATGAATGTCGATTCGCCCTTGGAAATATTATCACTAGCGCCAATTCTTGTAAAAATTTTATCACATATTCCTATTTCGGCACTTTTAGCTGGTACGAAGGATCCAATTTGTGCCATAATTATAATGAGAGCCATCTGCCTCATATAGGTTGATTTACCAGCCATGTTTGGTCCAGTTATGATTTGAATAAGGTTATCATCCTGACCTATATTTGTATCATTTGCAATAAACTCATTTTCATCAAGATTTATTTCAATTACTGGATGTCTGCCTTCTATAATTGATATTTCATTTGATTCAGTTATATTTGGCTTGCAATATGAATATTTGTGAGCAATTTTTGCAAATGAATTTAAACTATCAATATTAGCAATCATTTTAGATAGACTCTGAAGTCTTAAAGTGCTGTTAAGTATATTTTCAACAATTTTGTTAAATAGTTCATACTCTAATAAGTTTATTTTTTCTTTGCCATTTAAAATCAAAGATGAAATATTTTCAAGCTCTTCAGTGGTGTATCTTTCTTGATTTTTTAATGTTTGCTTTCTAATATAAGATTGGTCAATCTTATCAATATTAGATTTAGTAACTTCTATAGAATAACCATTATTTTTATTAAAAATAACCTTTAAATTTTTGATTCCTGTTAATTCTCTTTGTTTACTTTCATATTCAATAAGTTTATCCTCAGCTGTATCAGCCATCTCTTTGAGATTATCTAAATCTTTATCGTATTGACTTTTTATGATCCCTCCCTCAGTAATGTTTATTGGTGGTTCATCAACAATAGATTTATTTATTAATTCATAGATATCTTCTACATCTGGTAGATTCAAACCAAGATTTTTAATTAGATTATTAGTCGAATCTGCTAATACATGCTTTAGTTTTGGCATTTCTTTTATAGAATTTTTGAGAGATATCAAATCTCTTGCATTAGCTCTTTTATATGATATTTTCGCAAGTAATCTCTCAAGATCATATACACTATCTAATAAATTCGAAACATTTCTTGATAGGATGCTATCCTCATAAAAACCATCAACTAAATCTAGTCTTCTATTAATTTTATCCCTATCAATCAAGGGTCTTTCTAACCAGTCATGGATCATCCTAGAACCCATAACTGTATCTGCCTGATCTAATATACTTATTAATGTATTTTCCTTATTATTGGTAGACAAATTCCTTGTTAACTCTAGATTTTTTCGTGTATTTGACTCAATCTCCATAAATTCATTAATTTTTAATATTTCGATATTATTTATATGGTCGAGTTTTTCTTCGTAATATTTATAGATATAATCCAAGAGATTGGCAAGAGCTACTATTATTAGTCTCTTATCTTTTATCTTATTTAAATTATCCTTACCTAAATAATTATTTACAGTCTTCACCCTATTTTCATAATCAGTTGTAAAGTTTATATAATTGATAAATATTTGATTATTGAGATTAAGATACTTTTTAATGTCTTCATTATCAAAATTGCTTGTTAATACCATTTCTGAAGGGTTGATCTTTTCTATTTGGTCTATAGCTTTTTTTCCTAAATTTTGACTTAGGGTCTTTATTTCAAGACCAACAAGTTTTCCTGTAGAAATATCACAATATGCCATAGCAAGACCATATTCATTTTCAAATATGGAAAGTAAATAGTTATTCTCTTTGTTTTCTAAAGATTCCATGTCAGTCAGAGTACCAGGTGTTATAACTCTTGTAATAGCTCTTTTTACTAGCCCTTTTGCATCCTTAGGATCTTCAATTTGATCACATAAGGCAACTTTGTAACCTTTTTTTACAAGTCTATTTACATAAGTATCTATTACATGGTGAGGAACTCCACACATAGGGGCTCTATCGACATGACCACACTCTTTGCCAGTAAGAGTTAATGACAAAACTTTAGCTGTTATAATTGCATCATCAAAAAAAGTCTCGTAAAAATCTCCAACCCTATAAAGGAGGAGTGCATCTTTAAAATCATTTTTGACATCAACATAATGTCTTAGCATTGGTGTTAAATTTTCGTATTTAAATTTGCTAGTCATCTTTCACTCATTTCTTCTTATCTTAATAAAATAAACTGTCACAGTTTAGTAACAGCCTATTTATTGAATATTAAGAGTTTTTACATTTGTTATCCAGCTATTAGCACTTTTGGTAGTAGTATCTATTACAACTAAAGAACCGTAAGAAGGGTTATATTCTATAACCGGCTCGCCATCAATTCTATAAACTAAATAAACCCTATCAACCTCAAGAGCTACAGACATTGGAAATCTATTTGAATTTCCATCTGTATCTTCTATTGAAATAACAGGTCTTTCTCTTAAATTATAGTCAAGATTTCCTACAAGTTTCTCTAGTGAAACACCCTCAACTTTTACTTTTTCCAAGCCATTGTTTATATAAACTTCTTTACTGCTTCCAGCTCTTTTTTTAAGCTCTCTAATAGAAAATGATTTTATCTCATCACCATTTCCTTTAATTATAATTATATTGTTATCATATTTAGCCATATTAATGTCATCTATTTTAGCTTTAATAAAAAAACCAATAATTATTAATACAACTATGAATGCGACCAACAAAAATAAGTTGTATTTATTTTTTCTTAAAAATCTATTCATAGTTATTACTTACCAGTTGACCCAAAACCGCCATCGCCTCTTTCGCTATCAGAAAGTTCATCTACTTTTTCTATGTCACAACTTAAATAAGGCTGGATAACTAATTGAGCAAGTCTATCGCCATTTTCTATAACTTGTTCTTCTTCTCCATAATTGTAGAAAAATATCATTAATTCTCCCCTATAGTCAGAATCAATTACGCCAACAGTATTTGCAAGCATTAAATGTTTTTTAACACCTGTTGATGACCTAGGGTAAACAGCTCCGAAGTATCCTTCAGGAATTTCTACGAAAATTCCTGTATGAATCTTAACAGTTTCTTTTGCTTTTATAATAATATCCTTGTCGCTATTACAGTATAAATCTATACCTGCAGAGTGCTCTGTAGCATAAGCTGGGATTTGGCCATCAGTTTTAATCTTCAAAATATTTTTTTTCATTACAATCACCTTCTAATTTAATATACCAATTTTAGCTACACTTTACAATTACAAGTATAATATAGAAAAGGAGTGAATATGGAAAATATAACAAAACGTTTTTTAAAGTATATATCATTTGATACAAAAAGTGATCCTGAAAAAGGTGAAAGTCAAAAACCATCATCTGATGGCCAATTATTACTTGCTAATGAATTGAAAAAAGAATTAGAAGATTTAGGACTAAATCCAACTATTAATGAAGAGGGGTTTCTATTCTGCAAAATACCAGCAAATTCAGATAAGGATCTACCTAAAATTGGTTTTATTTCACACATGGATACTTCTCCAGAGATGTACGGAAAAATAGAAGACCCACAAATAATCAATTATGAAGGTGGAGATATAAAACTTAATGATGAAAAATATATTAAAGTCGAAGACTTCCCTTATCTTGAAAAATTAAAGGGAACAACAATCATTACTACAAGAGGAAAATCTCTACTTGGTGCAGATGATAAAGCAGGTATAGCTGCTATTATGACAGCTATAGAACATATTGTAAACAATCCTGATTTTAAACATGGAGAAATAAGGATTGCCTTTACTCCAGATGAAGAAATCGGAACTGGATGCGATACTTTTGATGTTAAGAACTTCGACGCTGACTTCGCCTATACAATAGATGGAGGCATCCTTGGTGAGCTTGAATATGAATCATTCAATGCGGCTGATGCGAAGATAACTATACATGGCAAATCCATCCACCCTGGTAGCGCCAAAAACACAATGATTAACTCTATAACTATCGCAAATGAATTTGACAGGTTATTAGGCTATGTGAGACGCCCAGAGCATACTGAAGGCTATGAGGGCTTTTTTCACCTACTTAAGATTAACGGAGATATAGAAACAACTAAACTAGAATATATAATTCGTGATCATGACAGGAATACTTTCGAAAAAATGAAAAAAGAGATTATATCTAATGCAGATTTCCTAAATGAAAAATACGGAAATATTATAGATGTAAAATTAACAGATAGTTATTATAATATGGGTGATATTATAAAAGACAACTTAGATATTGTCGAATATGCTAAAAAAGCAATGGAAGATCTTGGTATAAAACCACTCATCAGCCCTATTAGAGGAGGTACAGACGGATCTAAATTGTCATTTATGGGTCTTCCTTGTCCAAACATTTTCACTGGCGGTATGAATTTCCATGGGATTTATGAGCTTATTCCAATAGAACATATGGTAAAATCTAGCCAAGTTGTTCTCGAAATTATTAAACTTATAGAGATGTCTAAATAAGAAAAGGTTTGTAAAATTTCCTGATTTATAGTATTATAAATATATGAGTAATGCATAGTTGAATTATAAAGGAGATATTATGACAAATCAAAAAATTTCAAATGCAAATCAATACAGAGGTAATGATGAACTCGACAAAAAAATGAGGGAATCAGATAAGAACAGTGGTGGCGAATCACTAGATAAAAAACTTGGTCCAGACCAAGAAAATCTTAGATCAATTAATGATGAAGCAGATGAAAACTCTAATGTAGGAGCAGAAGCCAGAAGAACTAGAGCAGATTTCTCAGAAAATCCATCAGAAGACTAAGTAAATTAAAAGCTAGCCATTTGGCTAG
>NZ_GG666045.1:152917-248760 GCF_000156575.1 Anaerococcus lactolyticus ATCC 51172 | reverse complement strand
AGCTAGCCATTTGGCTAGCTTTTTTAGTCTTTTATTTCTTTTCTTAGTATATCTCCCTCTTCGAGTGGAAAATCTACTTTTATTTTAATTAATTGTTTTGGTATATTTGCAACCTCAACTTCTTGACCCTTTTCATCTTCCATATAATCAATTATTAAAGTATAAAAATCCTTAGAATTGCCAAAAATTTCTATTTGATCACCCTTAAAGAACCTATTTCTCTGCTCAATAGTCGCTATTTTTGATTCTTTATCATAATCTTTTACTACACCAATAAAATCATAATTTCTTATATATGATGAAGATGTATAAATTTGGTCGTTCTCATCAGTCTTTTTATAGAAAAATCCTTTAGTAAAGTACCTGTGGCTTGCTTTACTTATCTCATCAAAATATTTTTTACAAACTTCCTTGCTATAGGTTCCTTCGTAGTAGCTATCTATAACCTGCCTATAAGATCTGATTACTGTTGCTACATAAAAAGGAGTCTTCATCCTACCTTCGATTTTAAAACTGTCTATTCCTGCCTCAATTAACTTGTCAACTTCCTCAATCAAGCAGAGATCTTTAGAATTCATAATAAAAGTGCCACCATGACCATCTTCTTCAATTGGGAAGTATTCCCCTGGTCTAGTTTCTTCCTGAAGTGAATATTTCCACCTGCATGGTTGCGCACAATCACCCCTATTTGCATCACGACCTGTCATATAACTGGACAATAGACACCTACCAGAATATGAAATACACATTGCACCGTGAACAAAACATTCTATTTCCATATCTTCTGGTGCATTTTTTCTTATCTCAGTTATCTCGTCTAATGATAATTCACGAGCAAGTATTATTCTCTTAGCCCCCATTTCATACCAAAAATTAACTGTTGCTGAGTTTGTCACAGATGCTTGAGTTGAAATGTGAAGATCTATATTGGTATATTTTTTAGCTAAAGAAAAAATACCCGGATCAGAGATTATAAGTGCGTCTATACCTATAGTATCTAGGTTTTCCAAATACTCTACAATACCTTCCATATCTCCGTCATGAGGCATAATGTTCATAGTTACATGAACCCTTACATTGCGTTCATGAGCATAAGCAACTGCCTCTCTTAATTCATCGTTATTAAAATTTTTGGCATTGGCTCTAAGACCAAAATTATCTCCAGCTAGATATACGGCATCTGCACCGAACTTTATGGCTGTTTTTAATTTTTCAAAATCACCCGCGGGGGCTAATAATTCTACTTTTCTATTTTTCATTATTTCTCCTAACACTCAAGGTAAGTCCGTCCCCTATTGGGATAACAGATGTAATAAAATCATCAAGATCTGTTATATAGGCTAGGAAATTCCTAAGTCTTTTAACTAAAGTATTCTTTCTTTTTTCCATTATATCATCATTGCAAACTTCGCCCCTAAACAAGACGTTATCTGCAATTATAATTCCGCCTTCGTTAAGAAGCTTACTTGTTATTTTGAAATAATCTAAATATCTAGACTTATTTGCATCTATAAAAACAAAATCAAAGCCTTGATTTATATTTCTCAAGGCTTTCATTGCGTCATCGTTAATTAGATTGACATTTACATTATATTTTTCAAAATTTTTTCTTGCGATATCTGCTGTTTCCTTATCTAATTCAATGCTTGTAATGTCCGCACCAGTATATTTTTTAAAACAAAGTGATGAATATCCAATAGCTGTACCTATTTCTAAGATTTTTTTAGGTTTAGCAATCTTGAGGATTGAAATTATAAACGCTTTAGTTTGACTGTTCATAATTGGCACGTCATTTTCTTTAGCATATTTTCTTAATTCAACAAAGTCAGTATCGTTAAGCAAATCTTCTATAAAAAGGGAAGTGTGTTCGTAATTAATATTTCCCATCTTCTATCTCTGATATTACTGGTAGTATCATTGGATCTCTACCAAGTTCATTATATATATAAGATTTTAAATCTTCTCTAATCTGATATTTTATTTGGCTTAAGGCTTTGATGTCTTGCTTCTTGCACTTATTAATAGATCTTAATACAACATCTTTTGCATTTTCAATAATATCTTGGTTTTCTTTTACATAGACGAATCCACGTGACACTATTTCAGGTCCTGCCAATAATTCTTGTGTATGTCTATCAAAGGTTATGGATACAACTAAGAGTCCATCTTCAGATAAGTGTTTCCTATCTTTAAGAACAATGTTGCCTACATCACCAATTCCTGACCCATCAACAAGTACGTTCCCTGCTTGTACTTTCCCTTTAATACCAGCAGATTTTTTTGTAAATTCAATTACATCACCATTTTCACATATAAAAATATTTTCTTTTGGTTGTCCCATGTCTTGAGCGATTTCAGAATGTTTTTGGAGTTGTCTGATTTCACCATGGGCTGGAATCAAATATTTTGGCTTAATTAATTGATACATTAATTTAATTTCTTCTTGGCAAGCGTGTCCAGATGCATGGACCTTAGCTAAGGATGAGTAAATTATCTTGCAACCTATCTTAGTTAGGTTATTGATAGTTGTATTTATAGCCATCTCATTACCTGGTATAGCAGATGACGATAAGATAACCATATCTGTTTCGTTTAAGGTAATCTGTCTATGTTCTTTATTTGCCATTCTTGTAAGAGCACTTAAAGGCTCTCCTTGTGTTCCTGTTGAGAGGATAACAAGTTCATCATCAGCGTATTTTTTAATGGCTTTCATGTCAATTAGAGTATTTTTCTTAATATTTAAATAACCCAATTCATTTGCTATCCTGACGTTATTTAACATTGACCTACCAGAAAGCGCTACTTTTCTATTATATTTTTCAGCCGCTGTAATAATTTGTTGAACCCTATGGAGATTGGATGCAAAAGTTGCAACTATTATCCTAGACTTAGCTTGTCCAAATATCTCAACAAATGTTTCGCCAACGACTTTTTCGCTTAGAGAAAATCCTTCTCTTTCTACGTTAGTAGAATCTGCAAATAATGCTAAGACACCTTTCTTGCCTAATTCTGCAAGTCTTTGAATGTCTGTTGGATCATTATCAATTGGTGTAAAGTCCATTTTGAAATCTCCAGTGAAAATTATTGTTCCAACAGGAGACTTAACAGCTATAGCACATGAATCTGGAATTGAGTGGCTTACTCTGATAAATTCAGCGCTTAAGCTACCAGCTTTTACTGTATTATTAACATTGACCATCTTAATCTTATTTGGATTTAGGCCATGTTCTTTAAATTTGTTTTCAATAAGACCCTTGGTTAATTTTGAGCAATAAACATTTGTATCCACATTCTTTAAAAAATATGGTATGGCACCAACGTGGTCCTCGTGACCATGGGTTACAAATATGCCCTTTAGTTTTTGTTTATTCTCTTCTACATAGGTAAAATCAGGTATAACAATATCAACCCCTAGCATCTCTTCATTTGGAAATGTTAGACCGCAGTCTATCATTATCATGTCATTTCCATATTCCACTAGTGCACAGTTTTTACCTACTTCATGTAATCCACCTATTGGGATTATTCTTAATTTTTTTTCATTTGTCATTATTTCTCCTCATTATTCTGACAATCGGAACAGATTCCATAAATTCTTAAAGAATAATAGGATAAATCAAAATTATAATTTTCCTTTAGGGATTTTTTTACATCATCATACGACAAAAATT
Source organism: Anaerococcus lactolyticus ATCC 51172 (assembly GCF_000156575.1). Classification (GTDB taxonomy): domain Bacteria; phylum Bacillota; class Clostridia; order Tissierellales; family Peptoniphilaceae; genus Anaerococcus; species Anaerococcus lactolyticus. The sequence goes on along the minus strand of NZ_GG666045.1, from coordinate 245,089 downwards.
CATCTTCCAGAATTTTCCCACAAGAAGTACATATAATGTGATCGTGGTGATCACTTTCAGGATCAATAATTTCATAAGTATAAGCTTGATCTGTAAACTCTTGCTTATTAACTATCCCTAACTCATCAAAAATATTTAAAGTTCTATAGATAGTAGCAATACCAACTTGTTTATGGTCCTGGTGGACTATAGAAAAAAGTTGTTCTGGTGTCAGATGTTTTTTTGAAGAGCTTTTTAAAACATTAAAAATCAATTCTCTTTGTTTGGTGAATTTTTGGTTATTTTTTTCAAAAATTTTTCTTACTTCATCAATGTTCATCTTTTTCCCTTTTCATCTCTTCATAAAATTCAATAATTTCATTTAGTTCGTTTGAATCTTCAATAGTTTTGAAGTTTATAAGGTCATTTGTATTATAAACTTCTAAAATCATTATCATATCGTCGCCAATTTTCTTAAGCGCGGCATAATTTTTATCATCTATTCCGAATGTATCCACTATATTAAATTCGACTTCATTATTATTTTCATCCAGTAAAAAGATACTATTCATTATTTCTCCTGTCTAAATAAGTTTGCAATATAAAACTTGCAGCAATTTTGTCAATATGAGCTTTTCGATTTTCTCGTCTAACACTCATATCGATAAGTACTGATTCAGATTGGATTGTGGTAAGTCTTTCATCTTGATAGACAATTTCTGTATCAATTCTTTTTTTAATCAGGTCAACAAAACTAATAATCCTCATAGATTGTGGACCCATAGTATTGTTCATATTTTTAGGTAGCCCTACAACTATTAATGAAATATCATTTTCAACAAATATTTTTTCAATCCTATCTATATCAAATTTTGCTTTAGTTCTTTTTATTGTTTCATAGGGTTGGGCAGTTATAAACAAAGGGTCGCTAAGAGCGACACCTATTGTTTTATCCCCTACATCAAGCCCCATTATCCTACTCATTGATATAATTATTTAATAATTCTTCTAATATCTTATCTCTGTCTACTGCTCTAATAAGCTTTCTGGCATTATTATGAGCGGTTATATAGGTTGGATCTCCAGATAGTAGATAACCTACTATTTGAGAATTTGGCTTATAACCCTTATCCTCTAAAGCCTTGTAAACTGTTGTAAGGATTTCTCTAATATTGTTCTTCTCAATGTCTTCTCTTTTGAAAAGCATAGTTTCATTAAGCTTATTAATATCAGTCATTTATTACTCCTTTATTATTTCGTAGGCCCTCTTAAGTGCCTTATCTAAGGCTGAAATATCACTTCCACCAGCTTGGGCGAAGTTCTTTTTACCGCCTCCATTACCTCCAGTGATTTGAGCAATTTCTCTTACGATTTTGCCTGCATTATATTTATCAGTTAGGTTATCATCAACTGACACGGTAAATATAATCTTATCGCTTACTGTAGCAAAAATTATAACTAAATTATCGTATTCATTCTTAAATTTATTTTCTAATTCTCTTAATTCATCGACACTTGCGTTATCAAATTTTGCTATTAGTAGATTTACACCGTTTACTTTTTCGATTTTGGATTTAAGTTCACTGTATACATCTTTATTTGATTGAGATTTCAATCTTTTGATTTCACTATCTTTGGATGCTATTTCTGATTTTAATGAATTAATTTTTGATTTAATGTTATTTATATTAGCATCTAAGTCATTAGCTATTTCTTTAATGGTGTTTTCCTTAGAAATCAATTCTTCGAAAACAGCCTTACCTGTTATAGCTTCGATTCTTCTAACACCTGCAGCTGCAGATGATTCTGATTTTATCTTAAACATCAATACTTCGGCTGTATTATTTACATGGCAACCACCACATAATTCTATAGAATAATCACCCATAGAAACAACCCTAACAATATCTTTATATTTATCTTCGAATAGGGCAACTGCACCCAATTCTTCTGATTTTTTATAATCCATGTATTCCTTTTTTACAGGAAGCTGTTCTCTGATTTTAGCATTAATTTCTTCTTCGATTTTTCTAAGCTCTTCATTACTTAGAGCCTTGTTATAAGTAAAATCAAATCTTAATTTATCTTCGTCTACTAAAGAACCAGCCTGGTTTATATTTTGACCAAGTACATTCTTTAGGGCCTTATCTAATAAGTGAGTCGCAGAGTGATTTCTTTGTATGTCTAATCTTCTTTCTAGATCAATTACAAAACGAGCAACACTGCCCCTAACAAATTCACCTTCTGTCACTTCCACATAGTGGAATATAATATCATTCTTCTTTTGAACATCAACTACTTTTGCACAAGCATTTGAAGTTTTAATAAAGCCTGTATCAGCGACTTCTCCACCACCTTCTGGATAAAATGAAGTCTTATCACTAACTATTATACCTTTATTTGGTGCTTTTATCGAAGAATTTTCTTCTCCATCAACAAAAATAGCAAGTAATTTTCCTTCGAGATCAAAGTTTTCATAACCTTGGAAGTCAGTTTTTTCTAGATGATCAGCTAAAAGATTGTCGTGTTTATGCTTGTTGTCAGTTTTTCTTGCATTTCTTGCAAGATTTCTCTGATTTTCCATTTCTTCTTCAAATTTTTCATCATCAACATCTAAATTCTTTTCTTCTAAAATTTCTTTTGTTAAATCAAGTGGGAATCCATAGGTATCATATAATTTAAAGGCTTCACTACCGTCTAGAATTTTAATATTATTTTTTTCCATATCAGCAATTAGGCTGTCTAATTTTTCTAAACCTTGGTTGATTGTTTTTTGGAACCTATCTTCTTCATCACTGATAACTTTATGGATGTTATCCATGTTATCAACAAGTTCATCATATTCAACCTTATAAGTTTCTATTACCTTATCTACTATTTTATTTAAGAATGGGCCTTCAATACCTAATAATTTACCATGTCTATAAGCTCTTCTTATAAGTCTTCTTAAAACGTAACCACGTTTTTCATTTGATGGAATAACGCCGTCAGACACTAAAAATGTCATGGCTTTTGCATGGTCAGCGATTACCCTTATAGATACATCATCCACCTTGTTAGCCTTATATGTTTTTCCAGATAATTTTTCAATTTCAGATATAATTTCTTTCATTACATCTATTTCAAAAATATTATCTTTACCTTGAAGAATCATGGCGATTCTTTCAAGACCCATACCTGTATCTATATTTGGATGGCTTAAATTAGTATAGTTACCTTGATTATCCTTGTTAAATTGAGTAAATACCAAGTTCCATACTTCCATAAACCTATCAGAATTATCATTACCTGGTTGGTTGTCATTTTCATCAACCGCTCTTTCAGGGCCCCTATCAACATAAATTTCTGAACATGGACCACAAGGACCTACTTCTAGTTCCCAGAAGTTATCTTCTTTGCCTTGTCTTAAGATTCTTTCTGCTGGCATACCAATTTCATCATGCCAAATATTATATGCTTCATCGTCGTCGTAATAAACTGTTACCCATAAATCGTCTTTATTAATTTCAAGTTTTTTTGTTAGGAATTCAAAAGCCCAGTTAATAGCTTCTCTTTTAAAGTAATCTCCAAATGAAAAGTTTCCAAGCATTTCAAAAAATGTACCGTGGCGTTCAGTTTTACCAACCCTTTCAATATCGCCTGTTCTTACACATCTTTGTGAAGAGGTGGCCCTATTGTTTTTCATCTTTAATTCACCGGTGAAATATTTTTTAAGAGGCGCCATACCTGCGTTAATTAATAATAGTGTGTCATCATCAATTGGTGTTAGAGGAAATGATTTTAAAAGTGTGTGATTTTTCTCATTTCCAAAAAATTCTAGATAGCTTTTTCTAAGCTCGTTCATTCCTAAGTTTTTCATTAATTCTCCTTAAATTTCGTGTTTAACAATATTTTCTAAAGTAATAGAGTCAATGGCTGCGTTTATTAAGTAATCAAGCTTACTGAAGAGATCATAGGCATCGCATTTTTCACTACAATCAAACTTTCCGCTTACGCATTCGCTTGTTGTCATATCACCTTCTAAACTCCTTAGAATTTGACCAATGGTTATGCTAGATAAATCGCTTTTTATCTTATAACCTCCCTTTGGTCCTCTGCTTGATTTAATAAGACCATCTTTTTTTAAGACTCTAACTAACTGTTCTAAATAATTTTCTGATAAATTTAATTTTTCGCTTATTTCAGAGACAGGTATAAAACCCTTATCTTGGTTTTCTGCTATATAGCATATCGCTCTTAATCCATACCTACCTCTCGTAGATAATTTCATATATACCCCTATACTGTAATCAAATCTTTCATAGCTTCAAAAAACTTCTCACCTATGCCCTTGACATTTTTAATATCTTCGATTTTTTCAAATCTTTTTTCTTTTCTATAGTCTAGGATAGCCTGAGCTCTTTTCTCACCGACATTTGGTAATGTCATTAGCTCTTCCTTGCTTGCCAAGTTAAGATTAATCTTTTGACTTGAAGATGTAGCAGCATTAGATGTGGTATCACCAGTTGTCAGATTTGTATTATTAGTATTTATGTTTTGATTTTCATCAACATTAGGTATGTATATTTTCATTTGATCTTCTAACCTTAAGGCAAGGTTAATAGAGTTTTTGTCGGCTTTATCAGTAAAACCACCCGCTCTTTTTACAAGATCATCTAACCTATCTCCATCCTTTATATCATATACTCCAGAGTTTTTAACTTCTCCTGAAATATAAACTTTCTTATCTTGACTAGATAAATCATCTCTAACTTCTTCTTTATCTTTCTCGGTGTTTTCATCAACCGAACTTGTCATTTCGATTTCATCTTCATTTTTATTAAGAAGATTTTTGAAACCACCGTTAGCAAATAAATTTGCTAGAAGAAAAGCAAGAAATATAATTCCTGCAAAAATGATTTTATCTTTCCTATCCTTAGGCATATCATCTCCTATAAAAGGTATGAGAAATTAATTTTCCCACAGATTATCTAAATCGTAAAATTCTCTTTGTTTTTGAGTAAAGATATGGACAATGATGTCTCCTGCATCAATTAAAATCCATTCTCCCTCTCTAAAGCCTTCTTTAGATTTAATATCATAACCTTCTTTGTGCAAATCATCTTCTATGTAGTCAGCTAAGGCTCGTGTTTGATTAATAGAATTACCTGTGGCAACAATGAAATAATCTGCTACAGATGAATCTTCAAGTTTAATGACATTTATATCATCCGCTAATTTATCTTCTAATGTTTTAACTATTACATCTAATTTTTCCATTTTTCTCCTCAATCAAGTAGTTTCTAGCTTCAAAGCTAAGAGGATTTATCAAAGCTTTTTTATTTATTAAAAAAACAATATTGCTATCTAATAATAAAAGTAAAGCATCGTCAAGGTTGTTATAAGCAACCTCTCTAATATTTTCAATACCTTCAAATTCACGTCCCGGTTCTATTGCATCAGCTATAAAAATAATCTTTTCTAAATCACTCATAGCTTCCCTACCAGTTGTGTGGTATTTAATAGCATTTAATATATCCTCATCATATATATTATACACTTTTTTTGCTACTTCTGCTCCTAAAAATGCATGGAGGACAGGATCTTTTATTGAACTTACTGGATAAGCAGCCCGGTCGATATTGAATTTTTTTATATAAGATTCTTCATTGTATTTAGCGCAGTCATGGACAAGACCAGACATAAATGCTTTTTTAGGGTCTACACCGAACTTACCTGCCATTTTTTCTGCAGTTTTAGCTACTCTTAAACTGTGTTCAAATCTTTTTTCTCCAATATCGTGTTTTAATTTTTCATATATTTTTGTTAAATCATTCATATAAATGCCTATTTTTAACTATATAATCAGCTTCATCTCTTACTAAATATTTTATACTTTTATCTTCTTTTACTAAGGTCCTAATTAAGGTTGAAGAAATATTAACATTTAGAATATTTATTAGGTATATGTTTGGATTAGCTTTACGAATTTTATTTACTTTTTTTACTAGCTTGCTATCCTCTTCTATTCCATCCCTTGCGAATACAATAATGTTATAGCCTAATATTTTTTCATAATTTCTCCAAGAATCTATAGTCATGAAGGAATCTTCACCCATGATATAAAAAATTTCATGATTACTTAAATGACTCGTAAAGTAGTCTAGTGTTTCATGGGTGTATCTAACTTCATCGTTTGATGACTCATAAGTAGATAGGATTATTTTTGGATTATCCTTGATAGCCTCATAGACCATTTCTACCCTCAAGTCAGCTTTTGTCTTGTTTATATTTTTTTTATGAGGTGGGTTCGAGCTTGGTAAAATTATTACCCTGTCTAAATCCATCTGATTAATCGCATTTTCTATCACAATTAAATGACCAAGATGAATTGGATCAAAAGTCCCACCATAAAGACCTATTCTCATTATAAATTATAAATATTTGTGTCGTTTTTTCTATATATAGTGAAAATTGAACCGATGTGCGAAATAAATTCACAGTTTAATTTTTCAACTATAGTATCAATGATATAATCAGCATCATCAAGGTTGTTGTTTAAAATTTTAATCTTAATCAATTCTCTCGCTTCAAGAGCTTCATCAATTGCATCTAGTAGTTGATCAGATATTGAAAATTTTCCAATATTTATTATTGGCTTAAAATCATGAGCCTCCTGTTTCAACATAGCTCTTTGTTTACCTGTTAACATATTTCCTCCTATTCATAATATTCAAAGACAATATCGCCCACAGCAACACTATCTCCGTCTTGTATTCCCATTTCTTTTAATTTATCAAATACGTCCATTTCTCTAAGAGTTGATTCAAAGTAAATCATTGAGTCGTAATCGTCAATATTTACTTTCTTTAAGAGGTTGTCTACCCTCTTACCGTAAACTAAGTATATATCATTTTCTTTCTTGATATTTAAGTCAAAATCAATTTCTTTATTGTAGAAATCTTCTAAGAATTTTTCATCAACTTCTTCATATAGAGCGAATTCTTCTTCACTTGATTTTTCAAGTTCTTCTGTGACATAATCAATCATTTCCTTTATACCAGCTGTAGTCGCTGCAGAAATTTTAAATATCTTATAAGAATCATCATATTGTTCAATAAATTTTGCTGCATTATCATTATAATCAAGCTCACACTTATTCAAAGCAACAATCATTGGCTTCTCAGAAAGTTTTTTATTGTAAAGTTTTAATTCCTTATTGATAAGCTTGAAGTCTTCAATTGGGTCTCTGCCCTCAAGACCAGAGATATCAACAAGATGAATCAAAATCCTACATCTTTCTATGTGCCTTAAAAAGTCATGGCCTAGTCCTGAACCTTCACTAGCGCCCTCAATCAAACCAGCTATATCTGCAACAATAAAGCTTCTTTCATTATCTACCTTAACAACACCTAAATTTGGATCAATAGTTGTAAAATGATAATTTGCAATCTTTGGTCTAGCTTTTGTAATTACTGATAAGAGTGTTGATTTTCCTACATTAGGAAGGCCTACAAGTCCTACATCTGCAAGGACTTTTAATTCAAAAATTAGATCTATTTCTTGACCTTTTTTACCAGATTCGGCAAATCTAGGAGCCTGCCTTATAGAATTTTTGAAGTGGACATTTCCACGACCACCCCTACCACCTTTGGCTATCAAAAATTCTTCGCCATCATTTTTCATATCTTTGATAATGGTATTAGATTCTGCTTCTCTAATTAATGTACCAACAGGAACAGGAATATAAAGGTCTTCGCCTTTTTTACCAAACTTCTTGCTCTTTCCACCCTGTTCACCATTTTCTGCTTTAAAATTCTTCTTATATCTAAACTCATCAAGTGTGGATAGGTTTCTAGTTGCTTTGATAATTATTGAACCACCGTCACCACCATCACCACCAGCAGGACCACCTGTTGGCTCATACTTTTCTCTTCTCCAGGCAACTGCACCATTGCCTCCATCTCCTGCTTTTATGCTAATTTTTGCAATATCAATCATAATTTTCCTTTCATAAAAAAAGGCTTGCCAAAGGCAAGCTTAATTTTTTATCAATTATTGTGCATAAACAGAGACTTGTTTTCTGCTTTTGCCTTTTCTTTCAAATTTTACAACGCCTTCGCAAGAAGCATAAAGAGTATCATCAGAACCTCTTTTTACATTGTTACCTGGGTGAATTTTTGTTCCTCTTTGTCTAACAATGATTGTTCCAGCATTTACAAATTGACCATCAGCTCTTTTTACACCAAGTCTTTTAGCTCTTGAGTCTCTACCGTTCTTAGATGAAGAAACTCCCTTTTTACTTGAAAATCTTTGTAAATTAATATTTAATATCATATTTTCTCCTTATAATTTAATTTAACGTAGCTGCCATAATTACCCAAAAGTGTTTCAATACCTGTCTTAAAATAATCAAAAATGACATCTGTATCCCTATTAGGACTACTAATAGAAACAGTCATTATTATTTCATTATCTGAAAAATTAACGTCATCAGCATATTTGTCAAGACTATTAACACAGCTATAGGCAAGTATAGTGACAGCTGAACATACAAGGTCTTTACCATACTCATCGTAATTGGCGTGACCTTCAATTTCAAAACCTACTATTTCGTCTTTTTTATTGATTAATAAATTAATATTAATCATTAAAGACTTATGCTATTAATTTTTACTAAAGTATAAGGTTGTCTGTGGCCGTGTTTTTTTCTATATTGTTTTTTAGGTTTATATTTATAAACCACAATCTTCTTATCTTTATTTTGATCTTCTACTGTTGCTGTTACCTTTGCACCTTCAACTAATGGAGCACCAACTTTAAGGTCTCCGTTATTAGATACTAATAGTACTTGATCAAAATCTACAGTCTCACCAACTTCGTAAGCAAGTTTTTCAACTCTTACTAAGTCACCTTCTGATACTTTGTATTGTTTTCCACCTGTCTTAATAATTGCGTACATGGAAAGCCTCCTATTTATAATATTCTCGCCAGCATTCGGGGATCAGAACCCTAACTGAGCGGTCTACTGATACATATTACTTCTGTATTATTATTTTGTCAAGCAATATCAATAATTTCCATATTCTTTATTGCTTCATCTTCTAAGGCATCAATATCTAGATTTTCTTCACTCATTTTTATAAAATTTAATTTTGGTTTTGTCACTGGACTATCAGGTGCAAAAATTGAACAACAGTCATCATAAGGTTCTATAGATTTATCATATGAACCTATCTTCAATGAAATATCGATGATATCTTTTTTATCCATCGCTATAAGTGGTCTTAAGATTGGTAAATCTGACGAATCATTTATAACTGCAACTGATTCTATTGTTTGACTTGCAACTTGACCTAGTGATTCTCCTGTTATTAATGCTTGATAGCCATTAGCTTCTGAAATTTTATTAGCTATTCTCATCATAAATCGACGAGATAAAATTGTTGTTTCTCTTCTTTCACAATTTTGATTTATTGCTTTATATATATTAGCAAGATTGACTGAGTAAACTCTCATTTTTCCAGTATAAGCAGACATAATTTCAGCAAGGTCTATCGCTTTTTGTAAGGCTCTTTTGGATGTAAAAGGGTATGAATGAAAGTGTAAGCAATCTATCTTCATTCCTCTTTTTGCAACCATAAATCCTGCTACAGGTGAATCAATACCACCAGATAAAAGTAGAAGTCCCTTTCCAGATGATCCGATTGGAAGGCCTCCTAATCCTTTAAATCTCTTAGAATAGACATAAACATTATCTTTAACATCAATAAACACTCTAAAATCTGGATTATGGACATTCACCTTAAGGTTAGGGAAATCTCTAAGAATAAATCCACCAATCTTGGCAGAAAGCTCAGGTGACTTAAATTCGAATGCCTTGTCAGTCCTCTTACAATCAACTTTGAACGTATAGTTCTTTCCAGTAAAATATTCCTCAAGATCAAGTTTACATGCCTTGTAAATATCATCGAGGTTTTTGCTTGTTTTGATTACATAAGAAACATATGAGATTCCAAAGACTTTAAGAATATTGTTTTTTAATTTGTCAAAATCTTTTTTATCAGCCTTAATATAAAGCTTTGAAGATTCTGAATACATATCCTCGTAAGGGATATCTCTTATGTTTCTTTTTATATTATCAATGGCAGTTTTATAAAAAATATGCCTATTTTTACCCTTTAGAAAAATCTCTCCAAAGCTAACCGATAACATCCATTCCATTATATAACCATCCTTATCATATCTATACTTGATTTCAAAACTTTTAAAGTACAATCTAAATCTTCCTTAGTTATTTCGTTAGAAAAAGAAAACCTAATTGCACCATCCATATATTTCTTTTCAATACCTAAGGCACTTAAAATTCTGCTATAATCACCTTTGGAACAAGCAGAACCACTTGATACATAAATTTCTTCTTCTTCGAGCATATGTAGAAGAACTTCTGACTTAATATTAGCAAATGCCACATCTAAGATATAAGGTGATGAATTATTTAAAGGTGATATTATATAGGTATCATAAATATTATCCTCGATTAATGTTCTTAGATAATGGTTAAGCTCTTTAATATATTCATACTCATTAGATTCGACCTGTTTTTTTAAGGCGATGCCGCAAGCATATATAGCTGGTGGATTATTGGTCCCTGAAGAAATTATCTCTTGATAACCCCCATCTAAGAGTGGTCTTATTTTCCCTTGGGCATTTTTTCTTATATAAAGTCCACCAAGCTGTTTAGGTCCATGAAATTTGTGAGCAGAAAAACTCATTATATCTATACCTAACTCATTAACATCACAAGGAATTTTCCCCATAGCCTGAGTCGCGTCAATATGAATCACTATATCTTTATTATAATCTTTAATGATTTTTGAAATATTTTTTATATCTTGGATTGTACCAATTTCATTATTTACATATATAAAAGAAACAAAAGTGACTTTATCATCTAATTTATTTTTCAAATCCTCTTCGTTTAAAAACCCATACTTATCATTATTTACATACCTTATCTCATCGAAATTTGCATGTTTAAAAGCATTAAAAACCGAAGAATGCTCAATTTTACTTGTGAGAGCAACTCCTTCAAAGGATTTTATAGCTATATTATTTGACTCAGTCGCTGATTTTGTGAAAAATATTTCAGATTCGTTAGAAGATATCAATTTACCAATGTATTTTTTTGTATCTTTTATCAAATTTTCTGCTTCCATCCCAAAGCTATGAAGAGCACTAGGGTTTGCAAAATAATTTTTACAAACATCTACATAGGCTTTAAGTGCTTCATCATACATTTTTGTTGTAGCAGCATTATCTAAATATATCATATGTACACCTCAATTATATCATTATATTAGAGCTTAAAGATATTACAAGAAAGCTCAACCAATAATGATTATTTAAAGTTAATAACAGTATAATGAGTATATGATTAGTAAAAAAATAAGAATTAATGGCAAAAAATTAAATAAAGATGAACTTGTCTTAGATATAGAAACTACAGGACTTGATTTTAGAAATGACAAGTTAGTTCTTTTAGGACTTGTAAAAATAGAAAATGATAGCGCTTATATTTTTCAACACTTTGCGCAAGATGATTCTGAAGAAATTAAGTTGTTAAATATATATCTTAGGGAGATAAAAAATAAAAAAATAATCACTTTTAATGGTGATACCTTTGACATACCATTCTTAAATTCTAGGCTCATCTCACATAAACTCTTTCCGGTATTTCCAGAATCCAGCCAAGATATTTATAAAATTATAAAATGGCATTCAAAATTTTTTTCATATGACTCTATGAAGCTTGTAGCTATAGAAAAATTTATTGGAATTGAGCGAAATGATCCTAGTAGATATAAAGCAATTAGCAAGCTGTCAGAAGATATACTCACAAGAGATAAGCCTTATCCTATTCTTAAACACAATGAAAATGACTTAATAGCAACAGAAGCGCTTTCTGATATCGAAAATTTCTATATAAATAAATTAAGTATCGATAGCAAAATCGGTAAGTTTTGGATATGCAAGGCTAACATTAATAAGGATATAGGAAACTTTGAATTTGAGTCAGAAAAAAAATTAGAGGACTTATTTGTTGCAGAAAATAATTATCAAATAAGCATCAAAGATACCACCATCAAGCTTAATATACACGTTTTATATGGTAGTTTTAATAGAGATATAAATGGATTTGTAACTATAAATCATTTTGATTTAAAAAATGAATCTAACATCGAGGTTAACGATAAATTATTAATAATTAGAGAAGATAGAATTTATAACTATAAGAACTTATTAAATCTATGCAAAAATATAATAGAGAATCATTACTAATCCTCTATTTCCCAATCTATTACTTTTAAATTGTTTTTCTTTAAAAATTCATTCGTTTTAGAAAAAGGTTTAGAACCCAAAAATCCATTTCGTGCTGAAAGTGGAGATGGATGTGCAGATTCTAGAATCAAATGCCTTGAATTTGTAATCAAGGCTTTTTTTGACCTTGCAAAATTACCCCACAGTATAAAAACTAAGGGTCTCTCTCTTTCATTCAATAGAGATATTATCTTATCAGTAAAAATCTGCCAACCTATCGATTTATGAGAGTTTGGTTTCTTCTCCTCAACAGTAAGACTTGCATTTAATAAAAGTACGCCTTGGCGTGCCCAAGAAATTAGCGTACCATTTTTCGCTGGTTCTAACCCAAGGTCATTGTTCATTTCCTTATAAATATTTCTTAAAGAAGGTGGGAGTTTGACTCCCTTCTTTACAGAGAATGAAAGACCTTCTGCCTGACCAGGATTATAGTATGGATCTTGCCCAAGTATAACAACATTTGTATCTTCAAATGATGAAAGTTCTAAAGATTTAAAAATTTCATCCCTTGGAGGATATATATTTTTTTCTTCATATGCCTTATCTAAAAAACTTTCGATTTTTTTAAAATATTCTTTCTCGAATTCCTCTTTTAGAATAAGATCCCAGTCATTATTTATCTTCATGAATAAAAACAATATACAATATCATTAAGCCACACCCCAAAGTCACAAAAATGTCTGCAATATTAAAAACAGGGAAAGTGAAAAATGAAAATTCAATAAAATCTACTACAAAACCATTAAAAAATCTATCATAAAAATTACCTAAAGCGCCTGAAATAATCATAGCTATACTTACATTTAATATTACAGGATTGCTCTTATATGACTTATAAAAATAATATATCAAATAAAGAACTATAGCTAGTGTTATTATCAAAAAGAAAATTCTTTTATCTTGTAAAATTCCAAATGCCGCTCCCCTATTTTCTAAATAAGTAAGATTTATAAAGGGTGTATTAATTGGCTTTTCTATAAAATTATTAATAGCATATAACTTACTCAGTCTGTCTAAAACAATCCCTAAAACAATTATTAAAATATATATCATTTTACTTTCCTATAACTTATGTGATAATTTCCCTTTTTGCTCAAACCATCAATTTTATCAAAAATAAACCTGCCAAACCTTCTTACAGATATAAGACTATTTTCATCAACTTGAATAGAAGGATCTTCAATAATTTGATAATCTACCTTAACCAATCTCGCCTTTACAATATCCTTAGCCCTGGTTCTTGAAGTTGAAAGAATTAAACCAAGTAAATTATCAAGTCTTAAACTCGATACAAAACCATCATGTGATTCATAGCTCGGTTTAATTAAATCGAGTTTGGCATCTTCTTTTTTAATCAAAGTTATTCTTTCGTTTTTAATTTTACTTAAGTTAAATTCAACAAAATCAGCTTGGTCCAAACTAATAGCAAATTCAACTTTCCCATCTAAAATTGAAATATCCCCTATATCATTCCTATCAGTACCAAGACTTAAAAGCGCGCCTAAGACATCTGGATGACTTATATCTTGTGATTCAAATTCCATTACACTTATGTAGTTAGGCTCATATAGAGGTTCATAGAAATAATTTGCAACAAATATTTTTCTTTCAGCGTCTACATTCCCTCCCAAAAAACATATCTTTATAGAATTCTTATTTGCAATTTCAGCAATTGTTTTTTGCTCAAAAGGATCTAAGAAAAAGCTCTTAATTTCAATTCTCTTATAAAAAGCCTTTTCTAAAATAGATAAGGCCTTTCTTATATTTGTTTTTTTCTGTTTGTCACTTATATGATCTAAATTATATTCTAACGCCATAAAAACAAAAGATCGAATTTAATCGATCTATAGTTGGTTATAATTTCCTTCTGAAATTTGGTCTGCCACAAAAGAATCAATCTCGACCCCATTTGGAGTTATAACAAAAATTCCTTTAGTAACTTTTTTCATGTTACCCTTAAGGGCATATACTGCTCCACTAACAAAGTCAAATATTCTCATTCTTAGATCATTGTCAACCATTTCTAAATTTAAAACTACCACTCTGTTCTTAAGGATTTCTTCTATAACCACTGGACCATCATTATCATAGTCTAAAGGCTCTTGTATTGATATTCTCATATTACTACTCCTAGAAAAACTGCTACTATTAATACTTACAACCTTATCTTCGGTATCATCTGATTTATAGGAATTATTAAAAGAATAATCATCAGAAAAACTTGTTTTGCTTGATTTAAATGAGTCTGTAGCATAAGTGCTATCCTTACCATCATCCAATAAATCACTATAAGTTGTTCTCGGTCTTTTTTCTTCCTTAGCTTCTACATCATCATAATACATCTGATCATCGTCATAATCATCGTAATTATCATCGATACCAATGAATTCTTTAAATCTGTCAAACATTTTTATCATCCTTTGCTTTTTTATCTACTATCATTATATACTAAATAATTATAAAGTAAAAATTTAAAATTCACTTTTTATATCTCTCATCATTAAATCTTTTACAGATTCATCGCAGTCTTTGTTATTAAATAGAACTTCGTAAATTTCACTAGTGATTGGAATCTCTATATTTTTATCTTTAGCTAGTTCATAAACTGATTTTGTTGTAGGTATGCCCTCAACAACCATATTTATCTCATTTTGGATTTGTTCAAGGCTATAGCCTTTACCTAATAAAATTCCAGCTTTATTATTTCGAGAGTGCTTGCTAGTTGCAGTTACAATTAAATCTCCAACGCCTGCAAGTCCATTAATAGTTTTAAATTCAGCGCCAAAAGCGCAAGCAAACCTGCTCATTTCATGGATTCCTCTTGTAACAAGAGCAGCTTTTGCGTTATCACCATATCCAAGACCATGTGCAACACCAATACCAAAGGCAAGAATATTTTTTATGGCTCCACCAAGTTCTACACCAACTAAGTCAGTTGATGAATATACCCTAAAATATTCTCTCACAAAAAGTTCTTGTATTTCTTTAGATAATGCACCATCTTCACAAGCAGATACTACTGCAGTAGGCATCTTTAAAATTACTTCTTCAGCGTGTGACGGACCACTTAAGGCTACAAATGAAATATTTTTATTAAAATCTTTAAATATTTCTGAAATTCTTTTATGGCTACCAAGCTCCAAGCCTTTAGACAAATTAATTATTATATGGTCATCTTTCAGTAGACCTCGCGCTTGATTTAAAACATTTCTAATCTGTTGAGTAGGAATACCATTAATAAGGTATTTATTAGCAAATACCTCAGAAAGATTACTTGTTGCTCTAATATTTTCTTTTAATCTGATTTCTGGAAAATATTTTATATTTTGATGTTTATCATTTATTGCAAAAACTACATTTTCATCTCTCGCATAAATAAGAACATCTTCTTTTTCAGCAAGCAAATCTGCTATTGCTGTTGACCAAGATCCTGCTCCTAAAATTGAAATTGTCATCATATCCCCTAAAATAATTTATTCTCTTCGCCCTTAATTAGTCTTTTTATATTATCCCTGTGTTTAGTTATTATAATTATAGCAATGATTGATAAACTTAAGCTAAAGCTATTGAATCTATACATAATAAGACTTGAAATAATTGCAACTAAGCAAACACAAATAGATCCAAGAGATACCATTCTTGATAATAAAACTATTATAAAAAATACTCCGAACATTCCAAGGGCAAAAATTGGATTTATATAAATTAAAGCTCCAAATACTGTTGCAATACCTTTCCCTGCTTTGAAATTTAACAAGAAACTATACATATGTCCGATAACAACGAAGAACATAGCCAAACTCATGCCATCATTTCCTGCAATAAGATTACCAAGAAATGCTGCAAGTCCACCCTTGAAAACATCAAGAACAAAGGTGAGTAAGCCGGCTTTTTTACCGAAATTTCTAAGAGCATTTGTTGTTCCAATATTACCTGAGCCCATGGATCTAATATCTTTTTTATAGATGTATTTTCCAATATAATATCCAAAAGGCAGGCTACCTAATAAGTAAGATAAAATCGCTATGGCTAAATACTTCATTTTTTACCACTTCGTTCTTTAAATACAAAGCTAAAAGGAACACCCACTAATGAATAATTTTGTCTTATTTGATTTTCTAGATACCTAGTATATGAAAAATGTAATAATTCTCTATCATTAATTGATAAAAGGAATTTTGGAGGACAAGTTCCTACTTGACTCATATAATAAATCTTAAGCCTCTTACCCTTATCTTGTGGTGGTTGATTTATGAGCATTGCATCTTGTAAAATAGTGTTTAATACACCCGTTTTAATTCTCATCCTATAGTTATTATCAACTACTTCTATCATATCTAGAAGAGTATCAATCCTATCATTGTCTTTAACTGATATGAAAACTATTGGTGCATAAAGAGCAAAAGAAAGAGTCTTTCTAATTTCCTTTTCCATTTCAGCCATAGTATTAGTATCTTTCTCAACAAGATCCCACTTATTTACCGCAATTATTATAGCCTTTTTATTATTATGGGCATAACCAGCAATCTTAGCGTCTTGTTCTGTGACACCTACAGTAGCATCTATTAAAAATAAACATATCTCTGCACTATCTACAGCATCAAAGGTTCTTTGGTTAGCATAATACTCTATATTTTCTTTTACTTTTGATTTTCTTCTAAGACCGGCTGTGTCTATTAAGACATAGTTGTGGTCATTATAGGTCCAATAACTATCAACGGCATCTCGAGTAGTGCCCGCTATATCTGTTACTATCATTCTATCTTCATTAAGTAGAAGATTTACCAAAGAAGACTTACCTGCATTAGGTTTGCCGATTATAGCAATCCTTGTTTCATCGTCATTTCCTTCAAACTGTGAAAAGTCTATATATGAAATAATAGCATCTAATAAATCACCAAGCCCTTTTGCCTGCTCAGCTGATATCATTACAAGATTATCAAAACCAAAGGAATAAAAATCATACAAATCATCAGGAACTTGCATATTGTCAACTTTGTTCGCCACAATAATTACAGGTTTATTATATTTTCTTATCTCGTTGGCTATATCAACATCATGAGGGTTTACCCCTTCTTTGCCGTCAACGACAAATAAAATTAAGTTTGTTTCAAGAAGTGCCTTTTCTACTTGACCCCTTATCTCAACGTTCATCATGTCTTTGCTTGATATATCGATACCACCAGTATCTACAAGCAAAAATTCATTATTTTGCCATTCAGCCTTATCAACTATCCTGTCTCTTGTGACTCCAGAGACGTCTTCTGTTATTGATTTTCTTTTTCCAACTAGGCGATTGAACAATGTAGATTTACCTACATTAGTCCTACCTACAAGAGTTACTATTGGTAAAGCCATATATTTCTCCAATTCTGTTATTAAATATCATGATTAATAAACTTTTCTGACCTTAATAAGCTTTTCTTTTTTCGAACCCTTATCAAGTCTTTTTATATATAAAATTGACAAAGCAAGCATTAGGATAACAGAACCTAAACTAATTAGATTAGTATCATATCCTGTATTTTTTAATAACATTGAAGGAAGTATTGCTCCAAGCATTACTAAAATAGCAGGAATTATATACACTAGAGCTGAAATTCTACTAATTTCATCAGCGTCACTTTCTAAAATAACTTTGTCTCCTTTGTTTATATTGTCAGCAGAAAAAACTTCGATAATTGTGGTTTTTCTTTCTGCACAAGAAGCACTAGCAGCGCATGAACCACAAGCGCTGTTTCGATCTACTTTTATTTTTAAATTTCCATTATTATTTTCAAGGACTAGACCTTCTTTAGTCATTGCCATCTAAGCTATCACCTCAATTTTATATTAAGGTCCTCAAGCGCCTTATCATCTACCATAGTTGGTGCTTCTGTAAGAGGACATGTTGCAGATTGAGTTTTAGGAAATGCAATTATATCCTTGATATTATCAGTTTTTGCAAATAACATTAATAATCTGTCAAGGCCATAAGCTAAACCTGCATGTGGTGGTGTACCATATTGAAGAGCTTCAATGAAGAAACCAAATTTAATTTTAATATCCTCATCACTTAGCTTAAGTGCTTCAAATACTTTCTTTTGAAGATCAGAATTATTTATTCTAACTGATCCTCCACCCATTTCATCACCATTTATAACAATATCATATGCTTGAGTTCTTACCTTTTCTGGTTGGGTTAAAAGCAAGTCAATATCTTCCTCGTTTGGCATTGTGAATGGATGGTGTTGTGCTACATACCTATCTTCTTCTTCGCTGTATTCAAACATTGGGAAGTTCACAACCCAAGTTAAAGCGTATTCTTTTTCATAAAGGTTATTATCTTTAGCTATCTTAACTCTTAAAGCTCCTAGACCTTCGAGAACAGTCTTATCTTTATCTGCAGCAAGGAAAATTAAATCTCCATCTTTGGCGTCTAATTTTTCTTTCAAACCATTAATAACATCATCTGTTAGGAATTTTTTGATTGATGATTGCATTTCATTATTAAATTTAATATAAGATAAACCTTTTAAACCATAATCTTTTACAAAATCTGTTAATTTATCTAATTGTTTTCTAGAATACTTATCCTCAAGACCTGTAAAGTTAATAGCTCTTACAGACCTACCATCACCAGTATTATCAGCGAATACTTTAAATTCACTTCCAACGAAAATTTCAGATACATCTTTAATTTTATATCCATATCTTAAATCTGGCTTATCAGACCCATAAGATTCCATAGCTTCACTATAGTCCATTCTATTTATAGGTAATTTTAAATCATAGTCAGTATAAGTATCAAATAAAACCTTTAAAAGTCCTTCATTCATCGCAATTACATCATCTTGATTAGAAAAACTCATTTCTAAGTCAAGTTGTGTAAATTCTGGTTGTCTATTTGCTCTTAAATCTTCATCCCTAAAGCATTTTACAACTTGGAAGTACCTATCTAATGATCCTATCATTAAAATTTGCTTTAATAATTGTGGTGATTGTGGTAAGGCATAAAATTTACCAGCATTTATCCTTGATGGAACTAAATAGTCTCTCGCTCCTTCTGGAGTAGGTTTTGTTAAAAATGGAGTTTCTACTTCGGTGAAGTCATTTTCGTAAAAATATTCTCTCATTGTTCTAACAATATCAGACCTAAGCTTTAGATTTCTTTGAACTGAAGGTTTTCTCATATCGAGATACCTATATTTTAGCCTTAAATTTTCGCTTACATCATCGTCGTCTTTTATATAAATTGGTGGAGTTTTAGCCTTATCAAGTATATTTATCTTATCTGCAATAATTTCAATATCACCAGTAGGAATATCAGGATTTTTGCTTTCTCTTTCAAAAACCTTGCCCTTAACTTCAAGAACATACTCTTGAGAGATTTCGCGAGCCTTTTCATAATTATCCTTATCATCATCTCTAATTACGATTTGACTTATACCAGTTTTATCCCTTAAATCTATAAATACTAGGGATCCTAGATTACGTTTTTTAGCAACCCATCCCATTAATACAACTTCCTTGCCTAAGTCTGAACTTCTTAAGCTACCACACATATGTGTTCTTTTAAATTCCATATTGCCTCCAATTAATGTAAAAAAGGATTATTATCTAATTCAAATCCCAAAATGCTTTCTTCGTTATGTCCAGGATAAATCTTAGAGTTCCTATCTAGTTTACCCAATTTATTTATTATAGAATCTTTAATTTCATCAAAAGACCCTCCAGGAAAATCTGTTCTTCCTACAGAAAGTCTAAACAAAGTATCCCCTGTAAATATTACATCGCCTAGGATATAAGACATAGAATCTATTGTATGTCCTGGCGTTTTTATAGCCTTGATATTATACTTACTAAATACTTCTCCGTCCTTTAGATAATGATCTATTGGTACTTCTAAATTACTTATATGATAAGCTAAATTAAAATTAGGATTTTCTGCAACTTCCTTTGAATCCTCAGATGCATACACATCTACATTAAACTTATCCTTATAATATTTAAGCCCTGTAACATGATCAAAATGTGTATGAGTGAGTATTATAAATTCTATTTTTATTTTATTGTCTTCTATAAACTTATCAAGAGCACTTGAAGGGTAGGGACAATCAACTATAAATCCTTTACCATTCTCATGAACAAGGTAAGAATTTGTCATAACTGGTCCAAGGGTAAACCTATTAATAATCATTAAAAAATCCTTTCACTATCTAGAATAATTGTTACAGGTCCATCATTGATAAGACTTACTTCCATATGTGCCTGAAATTTACCGGTTTTTACTGTAAAACCTTCGCTTATTAATTCATCACTAAGTCTTTCGTAATAATTATTAGCCTTCTCTAACCCTGCTGACATAGTAAATGATGGCCTATTGCCTTTTCTAGCATCACCATAGAGGGTAAATTGACTAACCAAGAGAATTTCTCCTCCCGTATCCTTAATGCTTAAGTTCAATTTCCCATCTTCGTCTTCAAATATTCTTAAATTCGATATTTTCTTTTTTATATATGCAAGATCATCATCGTCATCTGTCTGTTTAACAGCAAGTAGAACCAAATATCCATTTCCTATTTCAGAAATTAATTCATTTTCTACTTTAACACTTGCTCTTTTAACTTTTTGTATAATTGCTCTCATTAACTTTTCACCCTAAATACATCTGAAACTGTTTTGATTGTTTTTAATTTCTTAATTACATTGTCTAATTGTTCTGTACTGCTAACCTCAATAACCAAATCCATTATTCCGGAATCACTGTCTGTTCTTGCATTGATGCTTAGGATATTTACGTCAAATGTTGACATCATTTTTGAGACTTCAAATAGAATTGAAGGACCGTTTGCAGATATTATTTGAATTTTAACTGGGAACTTATCAGTGGATAGATTTTGCCAATAAACATCGATTAATCTCTCTGGAGATTTTGAATTTATAATGTTTGGACAAGACTTAACGTGGACAGAAATACCATTACCCTTAGTTATAAAACCAATAATCGGATCACCAGGAACAGGTGTACAACATTTGGCAAATTTAACTTCTACATCTTCATCAAGATCTGATACCCTTATTTCATTAGTAACTTGGGTATTTATTTCTTTTTTGTTAATATCCAAAGGACTGCTTATTTCTTTTTTCTTAAGCTCTTCCTTATCTTTCCTAATTAACTTCTGACTAACTTGCTCAGCAGTAGTTTTTCCATAACCAACTGAAGCATACATTTCATCTTCAGATGGAAAACCTAAATCGCTAGCAATCTCTGCTAGCCACTCATCTTTAAGCAAGTACCTATAATTTTGTTTATATTTCTTAAGATCACGCGCCACAGAAGATTTCCCAATTTCAATATTGTCTTCTTTGTCATAACGCTTAAAATATTGTTTTATCTTTGACTTGGCTTGGTTGCTTTTTACAATATTTAACCAATCCCTACTAGGACCTTGAGAATTTTTACTAGTAATTATCTCAACTAAATCCCCCGTCTTAAGTGGTTGAGTTATTGGTACCATCCTACCATTTACTTTGGCACCCACACAAGAATTGCCAACTTCTGTATGAATTTTATAGGCAAAATCTATTGAACAGGAGTTAATAGGAAGCGAATAAACTTCACCAGTTGGAGAATACACATAAATTTCTCTTGAGAAAAAGTCTGTCTTAAGAGTCTCCATGAACTCTTCATTATTTACATCCTTACCACCTTCTTGTTGCCATTCAACAATTTGCCTTAAAAAGCTCATAGCATCATCGAAATCCGAAGTAGTTTTCTTATTTTCCTTATAACGCCAATGGGCTGCAACACCAAATTCACACTCCCTATGCATTTTTCGTGTACGAATTTGAACCTCAAAAGGCTTAGAGTCATCACCAAAAACAGTAGTGTGAAGCGACCTATATCCATTTGGTTTAGGTTGACCTATATAATCTTTAATCCTATTAGGAATTGGTCTCCATAAAGAGTGAACCTTTCCCAAAACAGCATAACATTCAGCTATGGTATCCACCAAGACCCTAATAGCTGTAAGATCATATATTTCCTCAAAAGCAATCTTATTTCTCTCCATTTTTTTATTAATAGAGTACAAAGACTTAGGTCTACCAGATATTTCAAAATTTATATTTGTTGAATCCAGAGCTTTTGTTAATGTATCAATTATTTCATTGATATAATTTTCCCTCTCACGTCTTTTTACGTTTACCATTTCAGCAAGTTCATAATATTTTTCTGGTTCTTGATACCTAAAACATAGGTCTTCTAACTCCCATTTTAGGGAGTAAATACCAAGCCTATGTGCAAGTGGAACATATATTTCTATAGTTTCATTTGCTTTTTGCAATTGCTTTTCTCTAGTCATATACTCAAGAGTACGCATATTGTGAAGTCTATCAGCAAGTTTAATAAGGACCACCCTTACATCATTTGCCATGGCCATAACCATTTTTCTTATATTTTCAGCTTGTTTTTCTTCTTTTGAAGTATAATTTATATTTTTTAGTTTAGTTACTCCATCAACTAGAAAAGTAATTTCTTCACCAAACTCAGCCTTCATTTCATCTCTTGTAACGTCTGTATCTTCAAGAACATCATGCATAAGACCTGCACATATAGTTTCATCATCAAGCTTCATATCAGATAAATTAGATGCCACTGCAATCGGATGGATAAAATAATCTTCGCCTGAATTTCTCTTTTGTCCATTATGGTGGAGAACGCCAAAGTCATAAGCTTTTTTTATAAGGTCTATATTAGCGTGGGGATTATTTTTTAAAATAAGTTCTTTAAATTTTATAAATTCTTTATTAAAATCAGTTGCCATAAAATCACCTAATATCTAATAATTTTAACTGTAAAGTCCTATTACCCCTAAACTCATTAACATCAGGGTAGTAAACTATATCAATTTTTTTGCCTAAGATATCACCGTCAAACTTTTCCTTCAAATAGTTGTAGTCATCTTCTGCTTGAAATTTAATTGCATTATAGTAATTTCCATTTTGAAAAAGGGATAATCTTAATGTGTTTTTATCTTTGCCTATCATAGATATGGCAGCTATATCAACGCCTTTATTGGCAAAAATAGGTCTCGAATTATCTTTGCCATAAGGTTTAAACCTATCTAAGCTTTCTGCAAATTCTAATGATAATTTTGATATTGGAATTTGAGTATCTATGTTAATTGATTGCTCTTTATCAGTACTTGTAAGCTTCGAATTTCTATTTAAAAATATTCTAAACTTATCTATCTCATCTATCTTTATAGAAAGACCACAGGCCATAGGATGACCACCAAAAGATTCAAGCTTATCATCGTATGGTGAAATTTGTTCAAACATATTATAAGCTGGTATAGATCTTCCTGAACCTTTCGCAATACCTTCTTCCTTAGCATTTGTAAGGATAATAGTTGGCCTATAATATTTTTCCTTAATTCTACCAGCTACAATTCCACATATAGATTCATTTATGTCTGGCGCATACACAACGATAACATCATCTTTGTCGTATGAATTTTCTTTTATAAGTTCTATGATTTTATTAAATGCAGTTTCAGTTAAAGATTTCCTTTCGTTGTTTAATTTAACTAAATCACTCGCCATATCATAAATTTTATCAATATCTTCTTCTATCAGTAAATCTATAGCAAGCTTAGCGCTCTTAAGCCTGCCTGTTGAATTCATCAATGGGCCCAAAATAAAACCAAGAGTGTATTCATCGACGTCCTTATCCCACCCAGCTTCATCTAACAATGCTTTAAGGCCAATCTTTTCTGTTTCATTTAATCTCTTAAGTCCTTCAATAACAAAAATCCTATTTTCATCCGTCAATGAAACGATATCACAAACTGTGCCCATAGCGACATATTCTAATAGGGAATATAAATAATAATCATCTCCATCTAATTTTTGATAGAGCCCTTGTATTAATTTAAAGCTAACTCCTGCCCCACATAAATCATCAAATGGATATGTAGAATCTAGTCTTTTGGGGTTTATAACAGCGTCAGCATTCGGTAGGATTTGATTGAGCCACTCATCATTTTCTTCTTTGTGAATTTGATGGTGGTCTGTTACTATAACATTTATCCCAGCATTTTTCAAATTATCTATTTGTTCAAAGCCAGTTATACCATTATCACAAGTGATAACCAATGAAACCTTATCCTCAATAGCCTTATCACTCATTTTTGAGGAAATTCCATAACCTTCATCAACCCTATGGGGAATATCATAAGAAATATTGTCATAATAAAATAAAAGACCATCCATAAGGGTCATAACTGATGCTATCCCATCCTGGTCATAATCTCCAAATATTCTTATCTCTCCACCATTCTTCATAGTATCAATAATCAGTTCTACAGCCTTATCCATATCATTTAATAAAAAAGGATCGTGTAGTTTGCTTAAACTAGGATTCAAATACATATCAACTTTGCTTGGGCTAATAATATCTCGATTTCCTAAAATAAGAGCATCGAGTTTAGTAATGTTTCCTAATTTAAGATTATTTATATAATTTTGTTTTTTGTTATAAAGAAACCAATTTGCCATATCTACCTTTCTAATAAATTATACTCTTTAATTGAGCATTATTAAAGAAAAAGAGGCTCTCGCCCCTATTCTAAAATATTATCTATATATGACTTTTCAATAGTGATAGTAGATGTATTATCAACATCTCCTGTAATCAATATCACTTCATTTTTATTTATTTTTGCAACATACCCAATAATTCCTGATTTAGTAATAACTTTAGTGGATACTTTAAGGTTATCATTAACAAAAATTTCTCTATTTTTATCTTTTCTGTAATCATTCACATTTGTAAAATAAAAACATACAGCTAGGATAATTAATATAATATATTCAAGTCGCATTAGTAACCATATTTCTCATAAAATTCTTTTTTGTAATCAAGAAAAGAGTCATTCATGATAGCTTCTCTTATATTTTCACACATTTTTAGTAAAAAATATAGGTTATGGTAGCTTAATAATCTTGCGCCTAAAATCTCTTTAGCATTTACCAAGTGTCTTAAATATGCTCTTGAGTGATTTTTACATGTATAGCAATCACATTCTGGATCAAGCGGCGAAAAATCTTCTTTATAAGTTGCATTTTTTATGACAACTCTTCCATGAGAAGTTATTGCAGTACCGTTCCTAGCTATCCTTGTTGGTAAAACACAATCTGCCATATCTATACCAGCCTGAAAAGATTCAAAAAGATAATCAGGGGTACCAACTCCCATATTATATCTTGGCTTATCTTCAGGTAGTAGTGGAGTAGTAAAGTTAAGAATATCAATCATTTCTTCCTTTGTCTCGCCGACAGAAAGACCTCCGATAGAATATCCATCAAAGTTCATGGCAACTGTCTCTCTAGCGGAAATTTCTCTTAGATCTTTAAACATTCCACCTTGGACTATCCCAAAAAGTGATTGGTCTGGGTGAGAATTTGCCTTATGGTAATCAAGACCTCTCTGTGCCCATCTTAGTGTTCTTTCCATTGAGTTTTTAACATAATCATAACTAGCATTTGCATCAACACACTCATCAAAACTCATCATTATATCTGAATGAATATCATTTTGAATCTCTATTGACTTTTCAGGAGTAAAAAAATGTTTCGAGCCATCAATATGAGATCTAAACATAACTCCTTCCTCGCTAATTTTTCTATTGTCAGCAAGAGAAAAAACTTGAAACCCACCAGAATCTGTAAGTATTGGTCTATCCCAATTCATAAATTTATGGAGACCGCCAGCTTTTTTCATTATATCCATACCCGGTTTTAAGTATAGGTGGTAGGTGTTTCCTAAGATAATCTTAGCATCCATTTCTTTTAGGTCATCTACTGTCATTGTTTTAACAGTTCCAACTGTACCTACCGGCATAAATATAGGTGTTGGTATATCTCCACTAGCAGTATGAATTACACCCACTCTCGCATTAGTATATTTATCTTTTTTTATTAGTTCGTATTTTAAAGGCATTTATCCTCCTATTTTATGAACATACAATCCCCGAAGGAGAAAAATCTATATTTCTTATTAACAGCATCTTTATAGGCATCTAAAATTATATCCTTGCTTGTAAAGGCAGCTATTAACATTATTAATGTTGATTTAGGTAGGTGGAAATTAGTGATAATTGCATCGACTACCTTAAATTCAAAACCAGGGTAAATAAAAATATCTGTCCAACCTGAATCGGCACAAATTTTATTATTTTTTTTGTATACAGACTCCAAGGTTCTAATAGAAGTAGTACCTACAGCGATTATTCTTCTACCTTCGCTTTTAGCTTCATTTAGTATCTTTGAAGTCTCTTCGCTAAGGGTGTAAAACTCAGAATGCATTTTGTGATTAGTGATTTCATCCTCATTTACAGGTCTAAAGGTACCAAGTCCAACATTTAGGGTTAGGTAGGCAAGTTTCACTCCCTTTTCTTCAATTTTTTCTAATAATTCCTTTGTAAAGTGCAGACCAGCAGTAGGTGCAGCAACAGAACCAGGATTTTTAGAATAAACTGTTTGATAGTCTTCATTATCCTTTAGTTTTTCTTTTATATATGGGGGAAGCGGCATATTTCCTAATCGGTCTAAAATTTCATTAAAAATACCTTCATAATAAAATTCTACAATCCTATTTCCATCATCTTTAACATCCACTACCTTACAAGATAAGTCATCAGAAAATATTACTTCTGTGCCTATTTTCATTTTTTTACCAGGTCTAACAAGGACTTCCCACTTAGCTCCTTCAGTATTGTTTAGTAAGAAAACCTCAATTTTTTCTTCTTTTTCAGGCCTGTGTCCAAAAAGTCTAGCTGGGATTACCCTTGTATCATTCATAACCAGTACGTCTCCAGCTTTTAAATAATCTATTATTTCAAAAAAATATTTATCTTCTCTTTCACCACTTTTTCTATCTAATACCATCATCCTAGCTTCATCTCTTTTGCTTGTAGGATGTTGAGCTATTAATTCTTCTGGTAAATAATAATCAAATTCACTTGTTCTCATCTATTCCTCGTATTTTAATCCATAGTGCTCGTAGGCTTTTCTAGTTAGAACCCTGCCCCTTGGTGTTCTTGATATAAATCCAATTTGTAGCAAATAAGGTTCGTAAACATCTTCTATTGTGACATTTTCTATACCTGTTGATGCTGCAATTGTATCCACACCTACTGGACCACCCGCAAAGTTTTCATACATAGTAAGTATTATTTTTTTATCCATCGTATCTAGGCCCATTGGATCTATTTCCAGTAATTCTAGACCTTTTCTACTTGTTTCATAGTCAATCTTATCATCAGCTTTTACAATAGCATAGTCTCTGACTCTTTTCAATAACCTATTTGCAATTCTTGGTGTGCCTCTTGACCTTTTCGCAATCTCAATTGCACCCTTATCATCAATAGGTATATCTAAAATATTTGCAGATCTTTTTACTATTGTGGTCAAGTCGTTGCTATTATATAAATTTAAGGATAAAAGTACCCCAAACCTATCTCTTAAAGGAGCAGATAGCATACCGGCTCGAGTTGTAGCTCCAATAAGGGTAAACTTTTCAAGATCAATCCTTATTGACTGTGCATTTGGTCCCTTGCCTACAATAATATCTAGGACAAAGTCCTCCATAGCCGAATATAAAATTTCTTCTACAGACCTATTTATCCTGTGGATTTCGTCGATAAATAATACATCGCCCTCAGCAAGGTTTGTCAGAATCGAAGCAAGGTCAGAAGGTTTTTCTATAGCTGGTCCACTTGTTACGCGCAAATTAACTCCAAGTTCATTGGCAATTATTGTAGATAATGTGGTCTTGCCTAAACCAGGAGGTCCTTGGAGAAGTACGTGGTCTAGTGGCTCTTCCCTAGAAAGTGAGGACTTAATAAAGATATCAAGCTTCTCCTTAACCTTATCTTGACCAATATAGTCCCTTAACCATTTTGGTCTTATGGAATTTTCTTGTCTAAGATCTTCGATTTGCTCATTAGATCCTACTATCCTTGTGTTCTCATCAAACATTTAACCACCTAAATTAGTCTTTTTAGACTTTCTTTAATCAGCCCTTCAAGGCTTAAATCAGTATCCTTTAATTCATTTAAAACTCTGGCTACATCATTTTCCATATAACCCAAATTTTTAAGAGCTTCTCTAGCTACTTCTATATCATTATTTTTAACCGGATTTACTTTTTCAACCTTATCTAAATCTGGTATTGCCATCTTCTTAACTTTATCAACTAGCTCAAGTATTATCCTTGAAGCAGTTTTTTTGCCAATACCCTTAGCATCGGTTAATTTATCAATATCATTATTGACTATTGCAAGTTTAATTTCATCTGCACTTATAGATGATAGCATGCCTATGGCAATTTTTGGTCCAATAGACGAAACTGAGATTAATAATAAAAACATCTCAAGTTCATCTTTCGAATAAAAACCATAAAGAGAAATGTCATCTTCCCTAACTTGCATTGATGTGTAAATCTTATATTCGTTATTTATTTGAATGTTCGAAAGACTTGTTAGAGTAGAATTTATATAATAACCAATATTGTTAGTTTCAATTATAAATCCTTCTTCATTTATAGCCTTTACATCACCTTTTATGTAAGAAATCATTAATTCATCCTATATTGTTCTTTAAATCTTTGACTAAGCACATGACAAAGTGCTACCGATAAAGCATCTGCGGCGTCATCAGGTTTTGGAATCTCCTTTAAATTTAGTAAAGTTGTGATTGTAAGCTGCATTTGCTGTTTGTCAGCTCTTCCATAACCTGTAATAGCCTGTTTGATTTGTAGTGGTGTGTACTCATATATATCTAAGCCATTATCTTGAGCACATAAAACTTGAACACCTCTTGCATGACCGACAGTTATGGCAGTCTTTACATTTTGATTAAAAAATAATTCTTCTATTGCAAATTCGTCTGGCTTAAATTCCTTGATAATTTTATCTAAGTTATCATACAAAATTTTAAGTCTTTCAGGTGTTCTTGTTTTAGATGAAGTTGTAACCACTCCATTTTCTAATACTTTAACCTTATTTGATTTAAATTCAACCACTCCGTAGCCCATGATGGCTATGCCTGGATCTATTCCTAATACTATCATAAACAAAATAAAAAGGGCTTATTTAGCCCTATTGATACCTTTCAAATACTTCTCTTATTAAACCCCTGTAGTAATACTCGGCATATGTATCAACTATGGACCTATATAGGTAGTTGATTGTTTTCTCGTATATTTTTTGAGTTTGTTTGCTTGTAATATCTTCTGTAAAAATACTCTGTGTATTAAATGTAAGCTGCTTGTGAGTTAAAATGTCTATATCGTAGATTTTTCTCTTAAGTACAAGGTCAGAAAAATTATATAAATCGCGTCTGAGGCAAGCAATTAATTCTCTATCAGATATAATTGCTTCTTTCATTATGTTGCCAATTTTTAAAATTTCCTTATCGTCTCTATTATAAAAAAGATTTGTACTGTCAAGCAAAAAATCAACTCCAAAGGCTTCTATCATTAAAAATTCTAACCTATCAATTGCTTTTTTTGATTTAAATGCTCTAAACTGTGCTTTAATTGAAATAAGGTATTCGTACCTATCTATGTCACTTCCAATATTTCTACTCAAACTATTGATTATTTCATCAATATCTACAAGGTTCCAGAAATATTTCTTTAAATTCTTAAAGCAATAATCCTTTGTATAGTAAGAATGCTTAGAGAAATTAATAAAATTTCTATCGTATAACAAAGACATAAGTGTGTTTAAAGAGTATATATCTTTATCTACTAAATAATTATATTCAAGTTTTTCAATTACTGGAATAGTCTTCCTTAATTCTGCCTTCATTATTCTACCTCGACTACTATTTTAACATAAAAACAAAGTCTTTTATTTAGATATATTTTTTTAGAAAAGAAAAAAAGCTAAAGCAAAGGTAAAAATATTCATCAATAACTTATTAATGAATATTTTGCTGTTAATTTTAGCTTCTATTCAAGAACTAAATTTAAAAAAATTCATTAAAAAAATTTTAAAATTTTAAAAATTCGACCGATAAATCTTTGAGAGCAAAATTATAATTTACATCCTTCCTCTCAATATTTATTACAGCCTTACTTCTTAATTCATCATCCTTATATAAATTCTCTATAAGCTCGAATGACGGATTTATTGCATGTGGATTACCAACAAGTTGAAACATTGTAATATCACCATTAGTATCACCATAGGCAAAGGATTTTTCTAAATCAATATCATATTTTTCTTTAAGTTTACTAACAGCAGAAAGTTTACTTTCACCATCCCACATAGGTATTACTTTACCAGTAAATTTATTATTTTCATCAAAAACATAGGTAGTAGATATAGAGTCAGTTGCCTTATAAAGTTTAGAAAAATCATTAACTAAAAAGTCTGGAGATCCTGAAATAAAGAATATTAGGTAACCCTCTTCTATATGCTTATTTACTGCATTTCTTGTAATGTTATAAACCTTATCTTTATTTTCGGCAAGAACTATTTGGGCGTACTTATCTACAATTTCCTTATCAAGACCAATCATAGCTTTTTGATAGGCCAGTGCAGACTTATTTAAATAATCTTCATAAGCACCGAACCTATTTTCATATTTGCTAAATAAAGGGCCTATTTCATCAGTCCATATTTTTCTTTCAAGAATTCCATCATCTACTAGTTTTAAGAAGTGCTCTATAAGCAAAGAATTTCTAAAAAGTGTTCCATCTATATCAAAAAAAGCTGCTTTAGTCATTTTTTTTCCTTTTTGTTTTTCTTCGAGCTCTAAAATAATTTTTCCCGTTTGAAGAATTCTCTAATATGTCATCCTTATTATTGCCGTTAAATTTCATATTTAACTTAATGGATGTCATAAGGTCAATAATAAAACCAACACAGATGCCTACTAGGGATGTTGCTCCTAAAAAAATAGCTATCCATGATGTATTAAGTCCCATTGGAGTATTAAAAATGCTTATCGAATAAAACCCAATAATGAGCGCAGCAACACCTATTATTAATGATGGTAGATACTTAAGTATTTTTTTACTATTAATGTAGTGAATTATTATAGTAATAATGACATTCATCAAAGCAAGTATAGGTAATATAGCAAGTCTTGAAGAATATTCACTTATTAAATTTATTAAACCTGACATCTTAACTCCTTAATCTAGTAAAACTTTTTCTATATTTATATCTTCATTTATTGTCATAATCATAGCTGACCCCACCCCATCTCTTGGTAGAAATGGAGAACCTGGATTTAATATCAACAATCCCGAACTTTTAATTTCCATATACCTATGAATATGCCCAAAAATAGCAATATCACAAGAATTAGTTTTAGCTTTTTCTATTAATTCATTGAGTGAGGAATCAACATGTTCTTTATGTCCATGAGTTAACAATATTTTATGATTACCTATTTCAATAATTTTATTATAGGGCTCATTTGATAAAAAATCATTGTTGCCTTTTACAACGTAATAGTCAATACCAGTCTCATATTTTATATATTTACAATCTTCTACCCCATCTCCAGCATGAAGCATAAGATCAAAATCACCATGGCTTAAAATTAAATCAGAAATTTGGCCATAGGACCCATGAGTATCACTAGTTATTAGAATTTTCATATTTTTTATCCAAAAATTCTTTAAATTTCTTCATAGCTAAGCCCCTATGGCTAATTTGATTTTTAAATAGAACATCCATTTGTCCAAGGCTTTTACCTAATTTATCAACATAAAAAATCTTATCATAACCAAATCCACCATCACCAAGTTCATGCTCAGCTATGGTGCCATCTAGCCTGCCTTCAAAATAATAATCCTTACCATCATCGTCGATAAAGCATATTACTGTCAAAAAGTACGCGTCTCTGTTGTCCTTATCTTTTAATTCAGATAGTAGTTTATTTCTGTTATCTTTATCAGTAGCGTCTTCTCCAGCATACCTATGGGCATAAATTCCTGGTCTATTATTAAGAGAATTTACAAATAATCCAGTATCATCAGAAAAAACTTTACTTTTTGTTAATTTATAGAGTGCGTACGCCTTTTTAAAAGCATTTTCTTTTAGAGTAGATCCATCTTCTATAACGTCAAAATTGTCTATTCCAACATCCTTTGGCATAAGAACCTTATCGTTGTCTAAAAGCAATTTAACTTGCTCCAATTTGTTTAAATTATTACTTGCAAAAACTAACTGCATATATTCTCCTAATAAAATGATATCAAATATTGACTAGATAATCAAAATTTATTTTTCTATAACTGTATTATATTTTTCAAAAGCCTTTTCTACATCAGTTGCATTAGAACCTAAGAATTGGTCTATGCTAATAATACTAGAAGGCACTCTTGTAGCAATGGCATAAACAGGTGATTTTTCAATAATACCATCTCTAATCCTATGAATTAAAATTTCATCAGGAGTTTGTATCAATATATATCTCTTGTTTGCCAACAATAAATAATCTTTAAATTGTGTATTTATATTATAAACCTGATCTCTACTAATTGAAGAATTGTTTGGATTTAAAATAGAATCACCTATTGCTATATCAACATTGAAAAAGTTTTGTACAAATTCATCTCCTTTTCCCTTAGAAATTGAAGATTGAAAAGCCCAAATACCTTGGTTCCTAACAATTCCAAAGTTGGTATTATCAAAACTAATATCTTTCATATCTGTTTTTGAAAAATTTTTATTTACTTCTTCTTTTACCTTTTCTTTAAAGATCAAATCGCTCTGATCCTCTCCTGTAAATTCTTCTAGAGAAATAAATTTATTTACCGCAATATTATTAGTTTCCATTAATGCATATTTTCTAATAGGGTTTGAGTTATCATTATTAGTATAATCAATAGAAATAAAATCTTTTGATACAAAATTCAACCTCATATTTAAATCTATGTTCTTGAAGGTGTAATTTTTTAAAATCAAATCCTTATTTTCTTTTTCATTTGCTTTTACAGGATATGCTCTAATCTCATCATAAAGATCTGTAAAATTATTTAAATCAAGAGAAACTTTCCAATACTCGTCTTGATTTTTAATAAATATATCTTCAGCCTTTTGATATTTTATAGTATCATCAGGTTCAATCCTTATAAGGTAGGTGTAATATTTATATAAGGCATTATCGCTTTCTGGATCAACTCTCTCTCTCACTCCAAGGAGAAGAGATAAATCTTCTGCAATATCTTCACCTTCATCAGTTGTTGTTCTTTCCTTAGAGGCCAATTTTGCATAAGAGTCTAAAACTTTGGCATCTACCTTATCAGAAATTTTTTTAAGACTTATAATATTTTCATCCTTGATCAAGAAAAGATATTTATCGCCTGTGATTATAAGATCTCTAGAAAACAATTGACCTTGTGAAGCGTTTATTACTATTACATTTCTATCTTTGAAATCTTTGGAAATTTCTATGCCTCTATTCTTTAAATAATCAGATAATTTTACATATTTAGAATTAAAACTTGGTGGAAAAGCATAAGATTCATTAATCGCTACCAAATTTTTATTGACATAGAGTTTATCCCCTAGCTTTATATTATTAGTTTTTTCTTCTTGCTTATTTCCCTTAACTTCAACAACTTCCCAGGTTCCTTCTATAATTGGATTGTCCTGTTTTGGAGTTTGTATCAAATCACTTAGGTCATCCTTATTAGCATTAATACATGAAGAAAATATTATGGCAAAAGTAAAGATAATAATTAACTTAAATATTTTTTTCATCTTCTAACCTCGGTATAACTACACTTACAACAGTCCCCATGCCATATTTGGATTTAATGATGAGTTTACCATCGTGAGCCTTTACAATTTCTTCACATATGGAAAGGCCCAAGCCTGTTTGAGACTTAGACGACGAACCTTTGTAGAACTTGCTAGCTACAAAAGCTATCTCATCTTCTTTGATACCTTCCCCATCATCCTTAACACTAACTTCGATATCACCATCATTTAAGTCTATAGTAATATCAATATGACCACCCAAATCAGTAAATTTGATAGCGTTATCAATTATGTTAATAAATACTTCCTTCATTCTATTAATATCTGCATAGACAAATAAAGACTTATAAAAAGTAGTAAAGCTAAACTTTATGCCTTCTGATTGACATCTTGGATACAATTGAGTGTGGACTTGCTGTACAAGATCTACAATATCAATTTTATCTTTATTATATTTAAAAGTACTTGAAGATAGTCTAGAGAAGTCTAATAAATCTTCAACCATCATAGACAACCTATCGCCTTCAGATTCAATAATTTTAAGACCTTGGCTTACCATTTCTGGATCTTTTTGTATAGTGTCAGATTGGAGAGTTATTGCCCATCCTTTTATAGATGTAAGTGGTGTTCTTAGTTCATGGGAAACAGAAGATATAAATTCGTTTTTCATATCTTCTCTTTTAACAATATTTTCACTTAAGAGATTTATAGTTGAAGCAAGCTCAGAAATTTCGTCTCCTCTTGAATCATCTGCCTTAATCGAATAATCACCTTGGGCTAATACTTCTGATACACCTATTAGCTTCTTAATTGGTTTGATAAAACTCTTTGCAGCAACAAATGACACCAATAAAGCTAGCAGGCTAATAATAATTCCAAATAAGATATATATAAAAGCATCCTTATTTATTTGTTTATTGACCCTATCCAAAGAACTTGTTAGCCTTAAAATTCCTACTTGTTGATCAGAAGATTTTAAGGGGTAGGAGATAGATAAAATTTGTTCCTTAGAGTCTGAATTAGTGTCCTTACTAATACCTGTTGCCCCTTCTTTTGCGTCAAGAACATCTTTACTATCAATGTTTGAACCTATCTGAGATGATGCTATTGAGTCAAATAATACAACTCCCGAGTTATCAAGAATTTGGACCTGACTATCATTCTGCCTATAAAATAAGTTTTTATCGCCAATTATTACTTCCTGAAGGTCGTACCTGGACATATAGGAAGAATACTGTAGTTGACTTATCCTAGCTTGGTTTTTCATTGATGAAATGAGTGAAGATTCATAGTAATTTTTAATTGAATTATAAGCAAAAATTTCAAAACCAATTACAGTAGTGAGTACAAAAAGCATTATTATTTTTACAACCGTATATTTAATGCTTTTTGACTCAATTAAATTTTTAGTCTTTTCAGTAGTTTTTCTTAAACTTTTACCTATTTCCATCTATATCCAGTTCCCCAAACAGTTTCAATAAATTCTGGTTTTGCAGGATTCTCCTCAATTTTAGCTCTAATTCTTCTAATATTCACATCAACAATTTTTGTATCGTTACTATAATTATCGCCCCAGGTTTCTTTCATAATTTCATCCCTAGTCATGGCTTTGCCTTTATTTTTAATGAAATATTCAAGAATTGTAAATTCTGTTGGTGTCACATCAATTTCTTTATCACCTTTAAAGAAAGTCTTTGAATATATATCAAGAGTAAATGGGCCATCTTTAAGGCTTTTAACATCATCATTACTAGAACCTGTTGGATTTAAGTTTACTCTCCTCATAAGGGATTTAACTCTTAATATTAGCTCTTGAGGATTGAAAGGTTTTATTATATAATCATCTGCACCTTTCTCAAGGCCCAAAATTTTATCTATATCTTGACTTTTTGCAGACACCATTATTATTCCTGTCATTGGTGACTTAGTTCTTATTTTTTCGCAAACTTCGAAACCACTTATACCAGGAAGCATAATGTCTAGTATAGCCACAGCAGGTTGCTCTTCGTCAAAAATTCTTAATGCTTCTTCACCGCTTGCAGCTTCAACTGTTTGATAACCTTGATAATCAAGGTTAATTTTCATAAATTGTCTTATTGGATCTTCATCATCTAAGATCAAGATTTTATTATTCATTATCCATCCTCTCAAAGGCAATCTTTGCAGCGCCAATTACGCCCGCGTCATTTAAAAATTCAGCTGGTCTGATATCAATGTTATATGGTTTATTACAATAATTCTTAAATTTTTCAATTGTTCCATCCCACCATATATCCTTAGAATTTATGATTCCTCCACCGATTACAATTGCTTCTGGATCGAAAATGTTTCTAAGAGATGTTAAGAAGTAAGCAAGATTTGATTGATAATTTTCAAGCACTTCTTTGGCTTTATCATCTTCATCGACTAATGAAAAAATTTCTTTACCAGTAAGTCTCTTGCCAGTAAGTCTGAAGTAATCTTCACTAATAGCAGGACCTGCGCAGTAAGCTTCTGCACATCCATATTGGCCACAAGTACAATAATTTCCACCTGGATGAAGCATCATATGACCTAACTCAGCGCCTTGGAAATGCGCTCCTGACAATAAACCACCATCCTTAGTAATTATGGCTCCACCTAGACCTGTGCCCAAGGTTATCATAACAACATTATCACAATCCTTGCAGGCACCAATCCACTTTTCTGCAACAAGAGCTATATTAGCATCATTTTCAACAAATACAGGAATATCCAAATATTCTCCAATAGCTTCTTTTAGGTTTAGACCTGTCCAACCATTAATATTTCCAGCAAAGGTAACTATGCCGTTTTTTGAATCTATAAAACCTGGTGTACCAATACCAATAGCACTTGCTTCTTTATATGAAAGAGTATATATTGATTTTTTGATATTTTCTAAAACAACATCTCTTCCCTTGCTTGCTTCAGTATCCATCATATGTCTTTCAAGAATGTTTCCTTTTTCATCTACTAGGCAGGCATTGATTTTTGTCCCACCTATATCAATTCCTATTACTTTTGCCATAATTTACCTCAGCTTTCCATATTTTTTCTTTTAATTTTATGATATCGTCGTATTTTTTTGATAGAAATTCCTTACCACTTAAGTATTCTAAGCCTGGAAGATTAGGAAAAACTAATTTATAAGATAAAAGCACCTGATTATTAATACCAAACTTATTTCTTATTTCTTCATTTATTGATTTAATCCCGTATTTCCTATCACCTATTATAGGAGTTCCATTTTCTTTCAAAGAATACCTAATTTGATGGGTTCTACCTGTAATCAATTTACATTCTAATAAAGAAAATTTTCCATTTGTTTCTAAAGGTTTAAAATATGTAAGAATATTCTTCCCTTCTTCACATTTTTTTACCTTATTTTTATTTTCATTTTTAGAAATATAAGTATCAATTTTAAAATTATTTTTAACCTTACCGACTACAATAGTCAAGTAATACTTGTCAATACTATTTTCCCTAATTGCGTCGTTCAAAATTCTAAGAGTTTCACTATTCTTAGCACCGATTATTAAGCCTGCTGTATTACGATCAAGCCTATTAACAACTGCAGGTTTGAAGGTCCTATCAGACATATCAAATGAACCTGTCTTATACAAATAAGAATTCATTTTATCTACAAGGTTATTTCCGTAATCTTTATTGCTAGCTGCATGGGTTAACTCACCGCATTTCTTATCCATGATTAAAATATTATCATCTTCGTAAATGATATCTAAGTCGAAATCAACAGGTTTAAAATCAGTTTTAGTGAGCCATTTTTTATAATTTTCATCGGTAATATACATCTTAATAATATCACCTTCATTAACAAAATCATTATTTTTGGCTCTTTTATCATTGATTTTAAAATTCTTTTTCCTTATATTTTTTGAAATAACAGATAAGGGTGCATTTTCAAAATATTTTCTTAAAAACCTATCAAATCTTTGATTGGCCTGATTTTTACTAATTACAATTTCAATCATATTAATAACTTCTATTTACATAAGAATCTATGAGAGATTCACGCACTTGTTCACAAAAAGCATTACCATCTCGTAACATACTTAATAATTTCTTATTTTTAGAATGGAGTATAAGTCGATCGCAGGATTTAACAGATATTTCAAAAATTTGACCAGTAAGTCTTTTTGAATTTAAATTTATAAAATATGACTCTATATTATCAAACCCAACTAGATTTATTATAAATTCAGTAGCTATATCTTTTAAGTAATAAAAATTTTCTCTATCGTTAATTAATTTTGAGTAAAGTTTTTTCTTTTTGGGAAAATTTTGATATTTAAAAGCCTTTGAATTTGCAAATTTAGCCATTATATTATAGTATTGATAGTTATAAATACCTTCCTCAAGTTGTCTAATATTTGAAAAAGGCTTAAGACCTAATTCTACTAGAAACTTATAATTCCTATCTAAAAACTCATCCTTGTTTATTTTTCCACTAGATAATAAGTCAATAGACTCCAATCTCCAATTTTCAAATAAATCTAATTTTTTCTTTTCAATAATCATAATAAAAAACCGTCTCAAAGAGACGGTTTAAATTAATCCTCTAATTTAAGTTCAATTATTTCTGCATGGCCTATTTGAGGAACGTCTTCTTTTCTCCAATCTAATCCTAGGTAAATATCTGATTTAGAATATTCTGATAAACTATCTAATCTTTCAATTAGATCTTTGATATTTTCCTCATTTATATTTACTTCATCATAGATACCATCAATATAAATCTTTCCTATATCATAATCACGAGCAAGAATGCCAGATACAAATCCGATTAATGCCTCTATATTAGAAATCTTATAAGATTTGGCATTAATTAACCTAATCTTGTGATCTAGAATCCTAACTTGACTGTCATCAGTATCTACAAATACAATATTTGAATTGCCAAGCTCTTTTTCATGATTAGCTTCTTCCACAAGATATTTTGTTTTTCCTGTTCCTTGTTCACCAACTACTAAATAAATCATAATTTATCCCCCTTTATTTTTTCGTAAATTATTTGTTTGTTTTTGTCGCCTTGCTTTATTGAGTTTTCTTCCATAAAAGAAACAATCTCATCTCTAATAAGCCACCAAGACCTATCCCAATTACAGAATATCGTATCTTCTTCTGGAGCTCTACCTACTAGTCTAGCTATAGCACAGCGAGAATCAATATGTCTTAAAAATTCAACAACATTTTTCTGATATTCTTCCTTAGTTTTCAATACAATTTGCCCTGTATTATACATTTGAGCAAGTTTAGTATTTTTCGCTATAAATAGTGAATGAATCTTTACTTCTTTTACATTCAAGGCATTTAATATTCTTGCTGTCTCTATTGTATCATTAATATCATCCCAAGGTAAAGCTAAAATTACATGGGTTGAAATTCTAAAGTCATACTTATTAATAAGATTGCAAGCTAAAATGAAATCTGCTAGGCTTTCGCCCCTATTTAATATTTTAAGAGTTTTATAATTCGCAGTTTGTAGCCCTAGCTCTATCGTAATATCGATACCAGTTATATTTTTCCAATCATATAAAAACTTAAGCTTATCTTCAGTTATACAATCACTTCTAGTAGCGATAGAAACTCCAACGATATAGTCTTTATCGCAGGCTTTAATATATGACTTGAAATCATTTAAAGACATATACGTGTTTGAAAAGTTTTGAAAATAAGCAATAAACTTTTTAGCCTTATACCTATTTGTGATATAGTCTCTATTTTTGCTTAGTTGTTCCTCAACAGAAAGACTCGAATCAAGGTTTTCATAAGAGCCCCCAGTTTCTGAACAGTATATGCAACCACCAAAACCACAAGCCCCATCTCTATTAGGACATGTTAGAGGCAATTTAATTGGTAATTTATATACTTTTTCCTTATAAGTATCCTTATAATAGTCGCTGACCTTATAATAAACTCCGGTCATTTTTTATTTCTCTGAGTTAACCTCTTCTTCATACTCACATATTAAGTCATCTATCATATCATCAGTCCAATAATGGCTAAATATATGGAAAACTTCATCAACTTCATCTTCATCATCAATCATTGTTAAATCAATATTATCTTCACCATAGATATCAGTATATCTAAATAAGTAAATCTCAGATGATTCACCAGATAGTAAAGCAATATATTCTTTGTCATCAACACTAAAAATATCTATTAAGATACATTCTTCTTCTGTTTCGCCTAATTGAATTTCTATTACTGCCTTGCCTTGATTTTTATTAAATACTACCTCATGACCATGAATATTAAATGTTTCTGTCATTGTTTCTCCTTGTTTTCTTTAAGTATTTCTAAAACATGTTCAATTAGATTTATCACTCTTGAAATTTCATCTATCTGAGTATAAAAATATTGATCATCTTGCTTATATTTTACCCCTAATGATACTATCTTCACATTTAAATTTTTGAAAAC
Organism: Anaerococcus lactolyticus ATCC 51172; assembly: GCF_000156575.1. GTDB lineage: Bacteria > Bacillota > Clostridia > Tissierellales > Peptoniphilaceae > Anaerococcus > Anaerococcus lactolyticus. Next base: position 204,527 of record NZ_GG666045.1, on the reverse strand, counting down.
CAGACTAGAATCAAGTGAATACTGTGTTCTTATAATCTCCAAATCATTATCGTTAAGGTCTTTATAAGCCTTGCTAAAAACATTTGTCAAAGATTTATCTTGATTCTTCCAACTAGGAATGAAAAATTTCTTTTCAAGCTTAGAATTAGCAATATCTGCAGCTATAGAACTTTTTTCTAACATTTGCCTCATGCCCTCTTCAGTTAGTGACCTAAAGACTAAAATCATATTAATAGTTCTCTTTAAGCTTCTGCTAGTAGCCAAATTTGAAGATGAAATAACCTGATCATCAATGCTGCTAACCGTAAATGGTCCAGATGGACATAATTCAACAAATGATGCAAGTTGATTAAATGATTCACCAGTAATTGGTGCTAACTCTTTATTTTCAACTTCTTCACATGTGAATATCATATCAGGCTCATAACGGAGATTTTTCTCTATAGCATCATTTTTTAATATCTCAAAAGCATTTAGCAAGTCGCTTTCATAGTCTGGATTAATTATAAATTCCAGCTCTGCAGACGAAGGCACATTATCGTATCTATCCCCTCCACAAAAAGATAACATCTCTATGTCAACTTTTGATTTGAGTTTTCTAAAAAATCCTATAATCATTTTAATAGAATTTTTCCTAACCTTGTTAATATTATCTCCAGCATGGCCACCCATTAAATTATTTAGTGAAAGTCTATAAGTCTTATAAGGATATTCTGGCTTAAATCTACTCACAGGGACTGTTATTAATGATAATAATAGGCTAGAAAATTCATCAGCGATTACATCTGCTTGTCTTAAGTTTAAGTTAATTATATTATTTGTTCTTAAGACAGCGCTTACTTCGCTATAGTCTTCTATATTTGATTGAATATTGCTATGCGATATTAAGACATCAAAAGATTTATCTGAATTTAACAAGAGATTATTAATCACAATAGCAGATGAAATCAAATTAAAATTAGCTTTACTCGCAATAGAATTTTCATCCTCAAAGTCAGTTATACTAAAAGGCACATCTGATGCATTATCAATATTTAAGTGAAAAAGGGCCAAAGGGTTGTCACCTTTCTTAATATATAAGGTTTGTCCTAATTTAATAATCTTGCATGAAGATTCCTCAGCCGCTTTTATAATTGTGCCTACTATAGTTGGTTTTTTATTAGATGCACTAAGACTCGACTTGATTTGATCTATATAATTTTTCAAATTTGAATTTCCATAATCATGCGCCATATGGCCTACCTAGTAATATTTTTTAACCTCTGCATTTTTTGAGATTTCTTTTAATTTTTCTAAATATTTTTCTTGTCTTTTTACCATTAAATATGTTTGGTAAACTTGTTCTTTTACTTCATCAAAAGCTTTTGGTTCTTCGTTTTGTATATCTTCAAGTTTTATTATATGATATCCAAATTGGGACTTCACAGGTTTTGATATTTCACCAATTTCCAAACTATCAAGTCCATCTTGAAATTCTTTTACCATTACACCCTTAGGAAAGGTTCCAAGGGAACCACCACTAGCGGCAGATGGATCTTTAGAATATTTTTTTGCTGCCTCTTTAAAATCTAATCCTAATTTAATTTCTTCATAAATTTTATTTGCCTTGTCTATATCATCAACTAAGATATGACTTGCTGTATATGTTTTATTAGGACTAATTAATTCCTTATTATCTTCATAATATTTTTTTAAATCATCGTCAGTAGGATTTACAGCTTCAAAAATCTTATGCATTGCATAATTTTTAAGCATATTATCTTTAACAAGTTTAAGTTCATTTTTAAACTCATCTTCATCGTCTAATTTATTTTTATAAGCATCGGCAAGAATTATCTCTTGGTTTACCATCTCATCAGCTAAAACCTTTATACCTTCTTCATTTTGAAACCTTGCTCCACCTTCAATATTGTGCATGAAGGAAATCACATCATTTCTGTAAATTTTCTTGCCGTTTACTTCAGCTAATAGTTTATTGTTATTATCCATATTTACCTTTCATTTAATTCGATTCTATTTTTATAAATTTTTATATCCTTATTCTTATACAAACGACCAATTGCTCTTTTAAAAGCAGACTTACTCATCGCAAAATAAGAAAAAATTTTTTCAGGTGATGAATTATCAGATACATCAGCAAAGCCACCGTTTTGATATAAATAATCAAGTATCTTGTCGCTATCATTATCTATTTCTAGATAAGCTCTTTGCCTTAGAGTAAGTTCGATTTTGCCATCATTTTTTACTTCTTTGACCCTAGCAGTTATCTCTTCACCTTCAATATATACACCCTTAAGTTCTTTAATTCTTATTAATGAATCATATTTATCATCTAAAACTACAAAGGCACCTATAGATTTATTTATAGAATAAATCCTCCCTTTAACCTCATCATTTTCTTTATAATCATGATCATTTGTTAAGAGTTCTCTTATTTTTGTTGTAAGGTAGAGATAACCATCATCTTCTTTGAAAGATAGTGGATAAACCATATCTTTGATAATCTTATAAGTCCTTTCTTCAAAAGGTAAAAAAGCATGTCCTCCTTTTATTTCAAAGTATACACCCTTCTTAGTGATTTCTACTGCTTTTAAAGAATAAACCTTCCCTGGTTTATATGGCAGATCTCTGCTCGCTCTTAGAACTTCATTTAAGTCGCGATATAAGTAGGCTTCGACTTTATCGTCTTGTCTAAGGTCTTTTACTTGCTCCTTATCAATAACAGCATCCCCAAATTTAGTTTTTAAATATGCTTTATTTTTTGTAAATCTCTTTATTGTAAACTCTTTTATAATAATTCTCCTAATTTAATTGATTAAAGGTAAAGCCTTCGCCCAATACTTCAGAAATAGTTGAAGTAAATATAAAGGCCCTATCATCTATTTGTAATATATCATCCTTGATAGCTGGAAATGTTCTGATACTGGTGATTGTCATAATTACTTTTTTGTCCTTATGAGAATAACCACCTTCTGCTTCAAGCAAGGTTACGCCCTTAGCGTGTTTATTAACCAGCATTTCATTAATATCTATGTATTTATCGGATATAACCATAATTGAGATTTTTCTACCAAAGCCTTGCATGAAATAATCAAAACCTATGGATTGTATCATTATTGCGAGGGTAGCGTACATGGCTAATTCTGTACCGAATATAAATGCTGATAGCAATACCACTATAAAATCTGCACAAAACAAACAGACATGTAGGGGCACATTGAAATATTTATTGAAAATTGCTGCAATTAAGTCAGTTCCACCGGAGGATGCTTCATGATTAAAAACTATAGCAAGTCCTAACGAAACAACTATTGATCCGAATATTATGTTTATTATCTTATCATTTCCTAGATTTACGTTAGGAAGCATTTTTTCGAAAACTAGTATATATGCTGATACTGCCATTGAAGATATTAGTGATTTCTTTGCAAATTCAAATCCAATAAAAATCATTCCTGCAATTAGTACAACTACATTAAGTACTAAGTTTACCATACCTAAATTTAATACTGGCAAGGCTTCTGAAACCACCAGAGCAAATCCAGATATTCCACCAGCTGCAATATCATGGCTTAGTAAGAAAAAATATAATCCACCAGCTATAAGCAAGGATCCAATTAAAATCCATAGGTATTTTTTCATACAACCTCCTTATATTATAATAAAATGTTATCATAAAATAGAGATTTATTCAATAAACTCCAATTAAAAGGTGGCTTATAGAAATAAAATCCTTCATTAAGTTAACATTTTATATTTATCTTTGTTAATTCTTTGTGTTAGGAAAAATTTCTAAAGCCACCTTAAATTTAATCAACCCATTTTGGTGTTATTCTATTAAAATTATCATACATTTCTAATAAACCATCCACCTCTTCAGGTGTAAGCGTAGAATCTGATTTATTTCTCAAATTTATTATGCTTTCTAAAATGGTTGTTGCTTGATAAAGACTTAATAATCGATAAAACTTTCTTGCAGGTTTTTCCCCATTATGATAAGCTTTCAAGGCTGCTTTTGCAAATAATGGATAAGTAATAGCTATTCTATTTATCTCAACAAAATCAATTATACCATCCCCGTATTCAAGTTTTTTGATACCTCTTAAGTCTAAGGAATTCTCGTTGTATATCCTAATGTTTTTATCACTAATATTTTTATATAGTAAGTTAATGGCAGTATTTTCGGTAAGATGTTTGTTGGCATTGATATAATCAATCAATATATAGTCATCGTCACCAATCTCATTTAACCCATGCATGTAAAAAATTTTATTTGAGACTATCAAAAATTCTTTCTGCCAGTCTACTGGGTCTTGAGCTTTTATACCATGAAGTTTTCTCAAGGCAAGACCAAACTCAGTTCCTACCTTCTCTTGATCTTGGTCACTTGCCTTTTCAAGATAATCTTTTAAAGCTATTTCATTTCTATATTCATAAACCTTATAAGATTTTTCTATATCAGGCATTATGCCTTTTTCATAAATAGTAAGTGGATTTAGTCCTGCATGAGCTAGCACTTCATTAACAAGATCTTCATTTTCAAAGTCATCAAATTGGTTTAAGTCATAGAAGGAGAATACATAATACTTATCATCCTTCTCTACTTTGTATTTACTAGAGCCAATTTTTTCGATACTATTGACTTTATCTTGATTATTAAAAATATTAGTATGACCTAGGATATTTCTAATATCACTAGTCATTTTAAAATCCTTATTTGTTATGTTCTTTTACTAAAGCTTCAACTTCTGAAGCAAGTTCCAAATCAATCGCTTTTTCAGCAAATAATTTCTCTTCTTTTTGACTTGACTTAATTATTGTATCCTTAATCTCAGCAATTTTTGCAGATGAACCTGAAAATTCATCAAGGCCTAAACCAAGAAGAAGTTTTGTAGCTTCTGTATCTGCCGCAAAAGCTCCACACATTCCTGTCCATTTTCCTGCTTCGTGAGATACATCAATAACATGTTTGATAGCTCTAAGAACGGCAGGATTATAGTTTGAATACATATGTGCTATATTTTCATTTCCTCTATCTACTGCCAAGGTGTATTGAGTTAAGTCATTTGTACCTATTGAGAAGAAATCTGCATATTTTATAAACTTATCAGCCATTATTATTGATGCAGAAGTTTCAACCATGATTCCTACATCAAGGTCTTTGTTATAAGCAATTCCTTCCTTATCAAGGTCCTTCTTAATTTCTTCAATTAATTCAATTGACTTTTTAAGCTCGTCTATATTAACTACAAATGGAATCATTATTTTTAGATTGCCAAAGGCAGAAGCCCTTACTAAGGCTCTTAATTGTGTTCTAAATATATCTTCCTTGTCAAGACATAGACGAATTGCCCTGTAGCCTAAGAATGGATTTTCTTCAACAGGGAATTTAAAATAATCTAATCCCTTATCGCCACCAATATCAAGTGTTCTAATAATTAGTGGTTTTTTACCAAGCATTTCAGTTGCTTCTTTATAAACTGCAAATTGGACTTCTTCACTTGGGAATTCGGAACTTTCCATATATAAAAACTCGGTTCTAAATAGACCGACACCGTCACATCCATTTTCTATAGCAAGTTTTAAATCTTCTATATTGCCAATGTTCGCAGAAACTTCTATGTGTTTACCATCTGTTGTGACAGCTTGCAAGTCTTTGATATTTTTAAGTCTTTCCTTCTTTTCTTTTAGTTCTGCGATTAATTTTTCATATTTAGCTACTTCATCGTCACTTGGGTTTATAATTAATATTCCCTCATAACCATCAATAATCGCTTTTTCCCCACCTTTTAGTTTTGTAGATACATCCGCCATACCAACAAGAGCAGGCATATCAAGAGTTTGAGCAATTATAGAAGTATGACTTGTCTTACCACCTAAGTCTGTAGCAAATCCTACTACAGCTTCCTTATCCATATTTGCTGTATCAGAAGGTGTAAGCTCTTTAGATATAATAATGCTTCCTTTTTCTAATTTTGAAAGGTCTTTAGGCTTGATACCCTTCAATTTATACATAACTTGGAAACCAATGTCTTGGTAATCACTTGCACGTTCTTTTAGATATTCATCATCCAACGCGCTCATGATTTCTACCATTTCTCTTATAGTTTCATCAAGTGCAAGTTCACTGTTTTTATTTTCGTTTTTGATTTTACTCTCTATGGTGTCTGAGAAGTATGGATCTTGGAGCAATTCTTTATGGGCATTTGCAATATTTTGTTGGGCTTCAGTAGGGTTGTCGAGGTTGCTTAAATCATCAAAATAAGCATTTATTGCATCTTTCACTTTTTGATATTCACTATCAGCTGAATCTGGACTTATTGATGCTTGATTGACCTCAATTTTTTCCCTAGTAAATAAATAGATCTTGCCAATAGCATATCCAGTACTAGCCTTTATTCCTTCATATCTTTTAGTCATATAACTTATTCTCCTTTGAATTAATAATAATTTTAAAAAAAGGATACTTTAAAAGTATCCTTTATAGACTTGATTTTATTCAGCTAAATTCTCAACAAATTCAACTAATTCATCAGCGAATTTTTCTTCATCATCGCCTTCAACGATTAGTTTAATTTCTGTTCCTTTAGCAATACCAAGGCTCATAACATTGAAGATGCTCTTTGCATTAGCTTCTTTATCTTCTTTAATGATTGTAACTTCACCTGGATAATTCTTTACAAATTGTACTAATGATGCTGCTGGTCTAGCGTGTAAACCTGTTTCGTTTGTAACAACAACTGTTCTTTCTGCCATAAAATTCCTCCTAAATTTTCATTTACGTTTATATTTTACTATATTTTATAAAAATTAACAACAATTACCTAATGACCTTTGTTGATTCTCTTTTACTTATTTGAGCATCAATAATCCAGTCATCTTCTAAAATTTCAGCCTCGTGCTTAATTCTCTTAATCAAGGCTCTTATTGAAATTGCACCGATATCATAATATGGGATAGAAACTGTAGTTAGTTTTGGTCTGTAAATACTTGCAATCTTGTTATCGCCAAAACCCACCACTGATAAATCATCTGGAACTTTGATACCATGGTCTACACAATAATTCATAAATCCTATAGCTATCTCATCATTGACACAGGCAACTGCACTAATGTTTGCTTTCTTAATAAGATCAATTGCTTCAGCAGCATTTGCATATCCTTCATCGCTTGACATGCCATCTATCCTAAGGATATATGACTTATCCTTACCAACTGCATTTTCATAGCCCTTAATCATAGACTCATTAATAACATTTTGATCCTTGCCAGCAATTAATAATATATTTTCATGTCCAGCTTTAGTCAAACTATTTATAAGTTTATATTCTTCAGATTCATAGTCTACCTTAACTGTTTTTATATTTTTATAATTGTGATACTTATCTAGGATTACAAAAGGTATCCTTGTCTCTCTAAGTTTAACCAATATTTCTGTTGAAATATCTTCGGTAATAATAACAAGACCTTCTACCTGTTTAGTTGCAAGAAAATCTATTGAGTTTTCAACTTGTTGGTCTTCACCATAGGAACTTGTAAGTAAGATATCATATTTATAAACCCTACCTATTTCTTCAATTCCTCTTATTAGTTGAGCCATATATTCAATACCAATATCTTTTACTATTACACCAACTAGATTCGATTTTCTCATTACTAGTGATCTTGCAAGTTCATTTGGTTTGAAATCTAGCTTATTAATTGCATCTAAAACTTTTCTTCTAGCTTCTGGACTTACAGGTTTTGAATTATTCATTACCCTTGAAACAGTAGATATAGATACGCCTGCAAGCTTAGCTACGTCTTTGATTGTTGGTTGTCCCATATTTCCTCCATTATATAAAAGACCATCAAGAAGACGGTCTTAAATTAGCCTGCAATTACGTTTTTTACAATGTCTATTACATCCATAATTAATGATGAATAGTCAGTAATTGATGCAACTCCAGCTCCAAAAGTATCTACACTATCAACCGCTGTTATTCCTACATAATTTACTGTATCTTTTATATCATCAGCTATAGAATTAACACTTGTCATAGTATCATTGACTTTTGCTATCGCCATCTTCAAATTTGGATCTGTAACTACGCTGTTTAAGTTAGTTACAAGATCACTTGCCTCATTGGTTAGATGTGGCAGTTTTGTTATAATACTATCTATATTGCTCGAATTTTTGTTAAGCACCTCTTGCAAACAATTTAATAATTTATTAAATTTAACTAGGACTAGCACCAAAAATATCAATGCAAGGATAGCCAAAACGCTAATAATAATATTGCCTAGAAGATTAAAATCTATAGTTATACTCATTTATATCTCCTTGACTAATTATTCTTATGTCTTACTTTTAAATCGTTCTCTTTTACCTTTTCTTTTGTTTCTTTAGCTTCTTCTTTTAAATCTTCAGCATTATCTTTAACTGCTTCTTTAGTTTCTTTAGCTTCTTTAGAAATTTCTTCTTTTTTTTCATCTGCTACTTTTGAAATTTCTCCGGCGCTTTCCTTAACTATTTCTTTAACATCTTTAGCGCCTTCAGCAAGTGATTCTTTCACTTCTCTTGAAGCATCTTTGATTTGTCTTCCTGTATCTTTGGCTACTTCAGCTCCATATTCTAGGCCATCCTTAATTGGTTGAAGATCGGTGTATGCCCTATATTTCAAGTCTTCATAACCGTCTTTTGCCTGATCTATCACATCGTATGTTGTATCTCTGACTGTTTCAACAGTATCATTAAATGCTTCTTTTATGTCTTCTCTTGTTTGCTTACCAGATTTAGGAGCAAATAATATACCTGCTGCAGCACCAACTAAGGCACCAACGAGTAGTCCTTGCCCTCTCATTCTCGAATCATGGTTTTTAGCTTTCCAAATTTCGTACTTAATTTCCCTTTGTTTAGCTTTTGCTTTACTTTCAATATAATCTGCTAGTGACATATATCATTCTCCTTTATTTTTAGTCTTATTAATTATTACCCAAAAATAATATTTTAAAACTTTAAATTTATCCTAAGGGGGTCCTTAACTTAAGACCTTCCCGTATGTGAAGGTGGGCAAGCTGTCTAAAATCTCTGACTTCCACTCATTGGAGGCTTGCCATCAAAGTTAGAACTCCGCAATCCCTTATAAAGTTTGTAGGTTTAAATTGGACCTATACCTTAGGATAATTTAATTATAGTATATTTAAAAATTTTTTGCAAGATAATCTTTTCATAATTTAAGTAAAAAAGGCTTGAATTCAGGCAAATTCTCAAGGATAATACTTTCCTGACCAACAAATTCTTTAAATGATAAATAAAAAGAATGTAGTAAGAAACGATCAAAATTATAAGCTGATCCATAAAGTTTATCACCGATTATAGGATGCCCCATACTCCTAAGACTAGCCCTGATTTGATGAGTCTTTCCAGTTTTTATATCACACTCTATAAGTGAATAGTCATCATCACAAGACAAGGTTTTAAAATATGTTATAGCAAGTCTTCCTTTCTCGCTATTCCTATAAGTCTTACTAATTTCATCGTATTCAAGATTTATTTTAAATAATTCATTTATATTAAGTGCTCCAGCCACATAGGCCAAATATTTTTTATGCGTCTTGTTTTCCTCAATTTGTTTTTGGTAATAAGCTTGAGCATATCTATTTTTAGCAACCATCATTAATCCTGATGTGTTCATATCCAACCTATTTATAAGTCTTATTTTAGATTTAATATCATTTTTCTGAAAATAATAGGCTAGTAAATTAGCAAGACTTAACTGATTTTTTGAATTAACAGTTAGCCCACTAGGTTTATTTACGACTATGATATTTTCATCTTCATATACTATATTTAGTTCTCCCTCAATAGGTGCGTAATCAAGATCTTCGGAGTCAATTTTTATCTTTACGATATCTCCTTTACCCAAGTTAATATTATTATGAACACTACTGTCATTGACCAATATTCCTTCATTCAATAAATCTTGGTATGCTCTAATAGAGATTGATTTTTCTTTCAAAAATTTCTTTAAGGTTATTTTTCTAAAATTTTCAAATTTTATATAATTCATACTAGCTCCTATGATATAATATAATCGAAAGGATATGATATGACAAATATAATTAATATTTTTAAGAACAAATCTAGATATACAAATACTATTTTTCATAAGGTAAAAAACATATTACAAAGCAATGGGTATCAAGTTAGCACCCATTACAACAAAAACGCTTTTTTAAATCTTGTAATTGGTGGAGATGGAACATTTTTAAATGCCGTGCACCTTACTAATTTTTCACCTATTCCTTTTATTGGAATTAATACTGGCCATCTTGGTTTTTACCAGGAAATAGAAGTTGATATGCTTGATGAATTTGTAGCTGCTCTTTCAAAAAAAGAATACTCTATTGAAGAGCTAACAGTGCTTGAATCTAAAATAAATAACAAAAAAATTAATGCTATAAATGAAGTGGTTGTAAAATCAAGTAAAAACCAGATAATTAGGCTAAAAGTTTTTATTGATGGCAACTTCATTGAGTACTACTCAGGTGATGGCCTAATAATCTCTACCCCACATGGATCAACTGCTTATAATCTTTCAGCTAAAGGAGCAATCCTCCACCAGTCCCTCAACGGCTACCAGCTTACACCAGTAGCTCCAGTTTATTCAAACCTTAACAAGGCTTTAAAGTGCCCTGTTGTTCTACCCAATGATGCTAGTGTAGAAATTTCAGTTTCAAAAAGAGATAACTATCACACAGTTTTTATATTTGACGGAAAAGAATTTTTTACCCAAGACTATAAAATTAAGATTGGTGTTTCTCAAAACAAAATAAATAAGCTTATTCTCAATAAAAACCATTACTGGACTAATATTAAAAATAAGCTTATGTAATTAATTAAATGAAATTGTATTAAAAATGTCTCTAACGATTCTTCTTGCTAAAGGCGCAGCTACTTCACCACCTGTGCCTTGACTATCTTCAATAACGATAGCAAAAGCAATTTTGGGGTCATCTGCAGGAGCAAAGCCAACAAACCATGCATCTACTTTACCATCTGCCTTATCAGCAGTACCTGTTTTACCAGCAAGCTTTACCCAATCGATATAAGCCGCACTTCCTGTACCATTTCTTACTACTTCTACCATCAAATCTCTTATAGCATTTGCTGTAGTTTCACTAGTTGCCTTAGATAATATTTCATCTTCCGCTTCAAAGATAACGTCGTTTTCCTTATTGGTAATTTTATCCACAAGTCTTGGCTTCATCATAACTCCATTATTGGCAATAGCTGATGTAACCATAGCCATATGCAAAGGAGTAACCTGAGTTTTTCCATAACCAAAACCTGTCATAGCAAGGTCTGCTTGATTTAAATCCTTAAAAGGTATAACAGACTTATTTTTATCCAAATCAAATTCATAGTCTTTATTGAAAGCAAAATTCTCACTAGTTTTTGCTAATTTATCCCTACCTAATTTTACTGCTTTGTTGGCAAAATATGTGTTAGCAGAATTAATGAAAGCTGTCCTTAAATTCAAGCTACCAAATATTTGGTCTTCAAAGTTTTTTATTTCATAGCCTTGGACAATTTCACTTCCTTTATCATTGTAAGAAGTATTAATGTCATTATCTAAAATCGATGCAGAAGTAATAATTTTAAAAGTGGAACCCGGCCTATATAAACCTAAACAAGCCCTATTAATAAGCCTTCCATCGTCTGTTTGAATTAGATTATTCCAATCATCATCGAGACTATTTGGGTTAAAACTTGGTGTTGATACCATTGCTAAAACCTGTCCAGTTGTCGGATTCATGACTACACATGCCCCCTTGTGAGCACTAAGGTAGTTATAAACAATATTTTGAATATTTTGATCAACACTTAGATGAAGGTTATTTCCTGTATCCTTTTTTACAACCATCTTCCTAAATTGACTGAAGTTTTCTCCGCTAATCGCGAGTAGTTCTTTATTATAGGATTTTTCAATACCAGTTTTACCGTAAGTAGTTGAAGAATAACCTGTAATTGGAGCTGATGCTTCTGGATAATTATAAATTCTTACTTGCTTTCCAGATCCATCCTGTTTGCTAAATGCTAAAACATTTCCATTTTTATCGTATATACTTCCTCTTTTTACTAAATCTTCATTAAGCCAAAGTCTCCTATTATGAGAGTTTTCTGCTAAGGACTTTGCCTTAAATAGTTGAAAATAGACTAAATATAGGGTTAGGAACATAAACAAACAAACAAAAAATATCATAACAAATACCAATCTTTTGTTTAGGGTTGATTTGGATAAGACTTTTAATTGGTTATTTTCCTTATATCTTTGTTTTTCTTCAAGTTCCTTTATTTTGTCAATGAAACTTTTACCAGTAATTCTTTTTTTATTTTCTCTATTATCTGTCACTCTTGCCTCCTTCTTTTATTTCTTCCCCACAATATTGAAGGCATCCTAGAAGGATAAATCCAGATAACATTGATGAGCCTCCTTGACTAATAAATGGTAGGGTTACTCCTGTTAATGGAATAAGCTTAAGGACACCACCAAGAATGATGAAAGTCTGTAAGGCAAATAAAATTCCTATACAAAAGGCTAGTACAGAATAAAATTTATTTTGTTGAGTTAGAGAAATCTTTAAAGCTCTATAGACGAGTATCATAAATAACAATACAACTCCTACACCCATAAAAACTCCCATTTCTTCACAAATAGCTGAGAAAATAAAATCTGATTCTGCTACTGGAATATAGTCAGGCCTACCTAGACCAATACCAGTCCCAAATAAACCACCACTTGCGGTAGCAAATAAGGCTTGGGTAATTTGATAGCCTGTTGCATCTATGTCTGACCATGGGTCAAGCCAAGTTGAAACTCTAATCCTAACGTGTCCAAATAGAAAATAAGCAACGATAGAGCCTATTATCATAAAAAACATATTTATAAAAATAAGTTTCCTGTCTTTTTCATAAACAAATTGACTTAAAATTAAGACTCCAAAAAATATTAACGCAGTTCCCAAATCCTTTTGAAGAAATAAGAATCCTATGAATACATAAATCATAAAATTCATAAAATACCTTCCAAAGGGTTTTAGGCTAATTTGATTAAAATTAGTGTAAAAGCTTGCAATAAAAAAAGCAAGAGGGACCTTTATAAATTCTGAAGGCTGGATACTAAATTTATGTGCAACTATAATCCAGTTTTTTGCTCCATATAAATTGGTACCAAAAATCAATGTAAATATGAACAAAGCAATAGAAATGCCTGCGTAAAATAAAATAAATTTATCCCATTTCTTATAAGATTTTAAAATAAAATAAGTCATAAAAAATAGGATTACACCTACAATATAGATTTGCAATTGTCTTCTGCCAAGTTTTGGGTCAAGTCTATATATAATGGCTACCCCAATTGAAAATAACATATTTACAATCAAAAGCAAGATATTGTCAGACTTGGTAAACCTATCTACCAAAAAAGATGTAAGCAAAGTTACAATAAGTATTGCTAGATAAGTATAAAAATCCATACTAGTTAAATTTTTAATATTAAATATCATAGCTAAAGACAAAGATAAAAACTCAAATAAAAATAAGTTTAAATTTGCTTTTGCTCTTGTAATTATCATAGATTTTTCTAATTTATCAAAAGTTCTATTCATCATGATCACCTTGGATAAATAAGAATTTAAGCGAACCAAGCCTAATGATATCCCCAGATTTAAGTTCAATAGCATCTGTTATTTTTTCATCATTTAAGTAAGTTCCATTTGCTGATTTTAAATCTTCAAGAAAATACATATTTTCATCTTGTAAAATTCTAGCATGAAATTTTGACATGTATTTATCATTTATGCTTATAGTATTTCTTGCATCACGGCCAATTGTATTATCCTCACCTATGAAATAATATTCTTGAACCATAAAACTAAAACCATCATTTATATTTATCAATTTTAAATAAGTATCTGATTCTTGTTCTTTTTTTAAAGTAGTTCTAACATCGTAATATATTATTCTAATTATAGAGTAAATAAAATAGAAAACTACGAAAACAAAAATATACTTTAATATTGTCGATAGTAATTGATATAAAGTTAGGCTTCCAAAAACATTAATTGAAAATATTTTATCAATTACACTAAAAAATTTTTCCATATATCTAATACTCCTTGGCTATATATTATGATATTTTAATCGAAATTCAAGTTTTCAAGAGAAAAATCTCAGGTTTTACCCTGAGATTTTAAATAAACGTATTATTTTATAGAATCGATTAAACTTTCCATATACTTAACGATTGCATTTTTCTTTGCTAAGGCTTTGTCCATAGAATCAGAAATTGCGTTTACATATATTTTTATTTTTGGTTCTGTACCAGATGGTCTTAAAGTTACCCAAGAATCGTCGCTAAAATAGCATTTTAAAACATTGGATTTTGGAAGACCAGTCTCATCATTTTGATAGTCTATGACTTTAGAAACTTCTTCACCATTAATTTCTTTAATAGGGTTTTCTCTAACATCTGTCATTATTCTACCAATTCTTGCTTGGCCATCAGCTCCTTCGAGCACAATTGATACAACTTCATTAGAATAATAACCATGTTCTTTATAAATTTGTTCTATTACATCTAGAAGAGTTTTACCTTGTGATTTATAGTAAGCAGTCATTTCGGTTATCAACATGGCAGCTGTAACAGCATCCTTATCTCTTACGAAATCCTTATAATTGTAACCGATAGATTCTTCAAAACCAAAAACAAACTTACCCGAATTATTTCTTTCAAGTTCATTTGCCTTATCATAAATGTTTTTGAACCCTGTTAAAACATCGTATTTCTTAACACCATATTTTTTGGCAATTGGAGCAATAAGGTCTGTAGTTACTATAGATTTAACAACTGCTGGATTTTTTGGCAATTCACCTTTAGCATCGAGTCCTGATAAGATATATTGAGTTAGGAGTGTTCCAATTAAATTTCCTGTTAAGAATTGATATTCACCATTTCTATCTCTAACTTCCACTGCACACCTATCAGCATCAGGATCTGTCGCAAGAAGTAAGTCAGCACCAACTTTTTTACCAAGTTCTTCTGAATACTTGAAGGCCTTTGGGTCCTCTGGATTTGGATAACCTACTGTAGTAAAATCAGGATCAGGATTTTCCTGTTCCTTTACAACATGGATATTAGTGAAATTTCTTTCTTTAAGAATTCTTCTAACTAGCTTATTACCTGTACCGTTTAGTGGTGAATAAACAACGCAAATATCCTTATCAATACCCTTATCATTGATAGAGCAATCTAATATTAATGACATATATTTTTCTATCACTTCATCTGGAACGTACTCAATTATTCCTTCTTTTAGACCTTCCTCAAAATCTTTTCTAGGTATTTCGAAAAAGTCTGGATGATCACCAATATAAGATAAAATCTTATTAGCTGTTTGGTCCATAATTTGGCTACCTTCTTCATTATAAGCTTTGTAACCATTATATTCTCTAGGATTGTGAGAAGCTGTTACCATTACACCAGCTACGCATCCTAACTCACGAATAGTAAATGAACATACAGGAGTTAGCTCTATATCCTTATGAATATAAACTTTTATGCCATTAGCTGCAAATACTTCTGCTGCAATTTTAGAAAATTCTAGAGACTTATGTCTAACGTCATAAGCTATAGCAACGCCACGTTTTTTAGCCTCTTCTCCACCTTCTGCTATTGCATCTGCAAAACCTTGAGTAGCTTGAGCAACCATGTATTTATTCATTCTGTTTGTACCAGCTCCAAGTTTGCCTCTTAAACCAGCTGTTCCAAATTTTAAAGATTGATAAAACCTATCTTTAATCTCGTCTTCATTATTCTTAATAGCTTCTAATTCTTTTCTGGTTTCCTCATCAAACCTGTCGTCCTTGTACCAAATTTCAAAATTTTTCTTATAATCCATAAGTATCTCCTATTTTATATACATTTACTGACAAAGATTCAAGACTTAAGCCGTCAGTCGCCTCTAAGCTTATTTTATTAATACCCTCTTTATCAAAAACCTTTACAATTTTTTTATCCTTGTTTACCTTAAAATATTCGTCTAATATATTCCAACTTACAAACATATCATGCCCATTAGCATTTATAAGAACAATATACTTATTGTCTAGTATATATCCAATTAAACTATCTTCTAAACCTTCGATAAATTTAAGTCTGTTTTCTATCTCATCCTTACTAGTATATTTAAAGGCCTCAATATTTTTTCTCAATTCAATCAAATCTTTAGTATAATTGAAAATCTCGATGTTATTCTTTTTATGTTCCCATTTTATAGCATTTACTGAAAGTGGTGAATTATATGAGTTCGAGTCATTCTTTTTGCTATGGTTAAATTCATTTCCTTCATATATAAAGGGTTTGCCAAATGAAAGCATGATTATTCCCATAGCGAGTTTTATATATGAATTAATATTTCTAGTATCATCTAATGAAATAGCCAGCTTATCATAAATAATTAAATTATCATGACAATTAAAATAATTGATTGTCTCAGCTGCATCATCTGCAAAGCCATCACCATTTCCATAATCAATTGAACCTCTTATTCCGGTTTCAATAGCATGTTTATTATAGAAAAGACCTTGTATATATCCTTTGCCGTAAGAATTTACATCGCCCTTGATAGCATCCCTAAAATCATCGTTAAATACTCCAAAACCATTTGATTTTTGTTTACCTTTCCAGATTTGCTGGTCATAGCTTAGCGGAGAAGATAAAGCCATCCATGGTTCACCGTAAATAATAATATTAGGGTTTATCTTCCTTAATTCTCTGATTGCAATTCTTATTGTTTCTAGATCAATTAATGCCATAAGGTCGAATCTAAAACCATCTATCTTATACTCTTTAACCCAATGAATTAAGGAATCTATTATTAATTTTCTCACAAAAGGTTTTTCACTTGCAAGTTCATTACCACAACCTGAACCGTTAGAAAAGCTATGGTCTGGATTTGTCCTATGATAATATTGGGGAGCTAAGGTATTTAAGTTTGAATCAACAGTCTTAAAGGTATGGTTATAAACCACATCCATAATTACACCTATTCCCTTATCATGGAAGGCCTTGACCATTTGTTTAGCTTCTCTTATCCTAGATTTAGGATTAGTTGGATCGGTTGAGTATGAACCTTCAGGTGCAAAATATAATTCAGGATCGTAACCCCAATTATAATTATCATCACAGAAAAATTTAGAATTATCCTCATCAACGCTTATAAAATCATACATTGGAAGGATTTGAACGTGTGTAACACCCAGGTCTTTAATATTATCAATTCCCGTTCTTACGCCTTTATATGACGTATTCGTCTCTGCTAAACCTAAGAACTTACCCCTATTAAATACCCCACTTGATTTATCCGATGTATAGTTTTTTACACTCAACTCATAGATAATTGCTTCATTTTCTTTTATTTCTGGGATTTTGCTTTCCCTAAAGCCTTCTGGATCTGTATCCTCAAGGTTTACGATTGCAGAATACATAGAATTTATAGACGCTGAAAATGCGTATGGGTCTGTAACTTCATACTTATCTTCTACAATATAATTATAAAAATAACCATCGTAATCCCCTGCTAGGCTTATTGAAAATATCCCCATATCATCTTTTGACATCGGATATGTTTTTCTTCTGACTTCTTTTATGTTATCAGTTATAACAAGGTCTATCTTATCCCTATCTGGTGCAAAAACTCTAAATGTTGTTAAATCTTTAGAATATATTGCTCCTAACTTAATTTTTTTAAGTTCCTTATAGCTAATGTTTTTCTTTTTAACTAAATTCATCCTATTTACTAATTACTTCATCCAATCTAAAATTATTTGCCCATATTATATTTTCTACTTGCCTTTTAGTCCATTTATCAATATCTAAATATTCATTCTCTATTTTACTTCTAGTATTTACTAGATCTTCAAGATCATAAAAAATCTTAAAAGAGTCGTTATACATCAAAAGCTGGTCATAGATAATTTTGAAATTATAAGGAAAATTATCATAAGATTCATTCAACAAATTATCAATTGTGAATTTAACTATTTCACTATTATAATAAAACTCATTTGCATTGTATGAGTTTTCAATATCTAATTTTTGAATTGTATCAAAATCTGCTCCAAAAGTGTAAAATGAATTACTTACATCAAGATTATCAATTATCCCACCCTTAGTAGATATAATATTTGACATATTAAAGATAGCATTTAGAATATGGAAATTCTGGTTGTCAAGAGTAGGCAAGGTTAAATTTGAGTAAATATCAACTGCAGGCAAGACTCGCTTTATTTTTTCCACATTTAGGTCTTCTACAAAGACAATTTTTATTTTTTCCCTAATAAATTTATCCTTATCTATCATTTTCTTTAGAGCAATGATAAATTTTATAGTCTCCTTCGCCATAAAGTAGCCTTCATTGGCCTTACCTGAAAATATATATGTTGTAGGTGTTAGCTTGAGATTGCTGTTATATTTAAGCATGTAATATTTATATGCAATAGCTAGGCAATTTAAAATCTGTCTTTTACTCTCATGCATAATAGATAATTGAATATCATACATGGAATAAGGATTTATAACATCTCCCAGACTATTTTCCACTATCTTCGCTAACCTGCATTTATTATTGTACTTTACTTTATCTAAATCTTTAAAAAAACTTTCGTTATTTTGTATTTTTTTGATTTTTTCAATTTTTTCATAAGCAAAAGAATTTATGCCATAATCTCTCAAAAGATTTGAAAGACCAACATTTGAAGATGATGAGTATAAAATTCTATCTGTTCCATAATTAAAATATGAATGATTAATGTCATTTTCTCTCGCTTCAGCGATGATTTTAGATAGGTAATTATAATCACCTGAAAGATATTTGTTAATATTTCTAAATGATACTTTACCATTTTTTATAATACTTAGTTCAGGAGAAATAATCTGAAGATTTTTTTGTATCTCAATAATCGCATCCTTAATCTCTGGGTTTATTCTTCGAATCATCTCAATATCATAATCTTCAACGCTATCGTCTGTTATTGAAAAAGCAACATGGTCAAAAACCATTCTTGACATATCAATTGCTTTTGACATCTCATATCCATATTCCCTTGTTAGAATTCGTATAAATTCAATTAGAGCTAGGCTTGGATGTATATCGTGACTGAAAATTTTAATATTATTTTCTATCCCCTTTATATTGCCATGCCTCTTGTTATGCCTCCTAAAGATATCTCTAATAGCTGAAACTGCATAAAAATATTCTTGTTTCAACCTTAGAAATTTACCTTCATATGTTGAATCATCAATATATAAAAATTTATTTATCGAAGAAATATTAATGTAGTTATCATAAGCCTTAAGAAAATCTCCTCTAGTGAAATCTTCGATATTTATAGCATCTACAACTTCAGACTTAAAAAGTCTTAAGGTATTTACGAAATCTGCATTATCACTTAAAATCGGCATATCATATGCTATTGTTTTACTCTTTCTTCCATCTATTTCTAAAAGATAAGAAAAAGATTTTTTATGTTCCCAATTAGATCCTTGTTCTAACCAAAAATCAGAATATTCTACCTGCCTGCCGTCAACAATCTTCTGCTTTAAATTTCCATTTTCATATCTTAAAGCATAAGCGACAGCACGTTTCTTTTGATTTGCTAATTCATTTATCAAGGCAGATGAACCAATACCAATATCACCTACTCCTAAATCAGCTTCTTTTTCGCAAGCAAGAATTTCATCAAAATCAAATCCTAATTCGTCAAGAGCTTCAATTATTTGATCTTTTATTTTAAGTCTATGTATATTCCTATCTATAAACTTTCCAGGCAAGTATTCAAAGGACAAAATATAATAGTCCTTATCATTTTCTAGATCTTTTGACTTGACCCAAGTCTTACCAATAACTTCCATTAAATACCTGCATAAACAGTCATAAACTTCATTTACTCGGGCATTTTTCGTATTTTTCGCATAAAAAGAATACAAAAAACTTTGTATTCTTTTTATGATATATTCTTTATCTTTATTCATATTTTTTACGCCTTAATTTTTTCATAGAGGTCTAAGTATTTTTCTGACGACATTTCCCAGTCATTTTTTTGCTTCATTGCATTCATAACCAAATGCTTATGTGTTTCATTCTTATTCTTATAAACATCTATAGCATTTTTAGTTGTGAATAAAAGCTCATGCGCATTAATATTTGCAAAAGAATAACCAGTACCTTCGCCAGTATATTCATTATAAGGGATGACTGTATCTTTTAGACCTCCTGCTTCCCTTACAATTGGTAGAGATCCATAACGCATAGCAATCAATTGGCTAATTCCACAAGGCTCAGATATAGATGGCATTAGGTAAAAATCAGAACCTGCATATATTTCATGAGATTCTTTTTCATTATAGTAAATTCTTGCTGCAACCTTGTCAGGATACTTCCATTCGAAATATTTAAACATTTCTTCATAAGTGTAATCTCCTGTACCCAAGACAACTAATTGGATATCTTCTTGTAGCAATTCTTCCAATATATACCTTACAAGATCCATACCCTTCATCTCATTTAGCCTTGAAACTATACCAAATACTGGCACATCATCTCTCTGTGGGAGGTTATATAGTTTTTGTAATTCTTTTTTATTTATATACTTATCATTTATAGAATTCAAATCATAATTTTTTGCAAGATTTTTATCTGTAGCAGGATTCCAAACATCGTAATCTATTCCATTAACTATCCCATCTAACTTATAATTATATTCCCTTATAACACCATCAAGGCCCTCGCCGTAGAATGGATATTGGATTTCTCTTGCATAATTTTCAGAAACTGTATTTACATGTGTAGCATGGATAATTCCACCCTTCATGAAATTTATTGCATCATAATATTTTAAGTCATTTTCATTAAAGTATCTACCATCTAAACCTGCAAGAGCCATATAATCAGAATTAAATACCCCTTGGTATTTTAGGTTATGAATGGTAAAAAGAGTTCTTATATCTTCGTAATAAGAATCCCCTGTCCTAAAATCATTTACAAATACATTGACCATGGCTGTATGCCAATCGTTCGAATGGATGATATCAGGTTTGAAATTTATTTCCTTTGGCAAAAGTGTGCAAACCTTTGAGTAGAAAATATATCTTTCCGCATCATCGTCATATCCATAAAGTCCATCTCTATCAAAATATTCAAGATTATCTATGAAATAATAAATAACACCATCCCATTCTAACTGGTATACTCCAGCGTATTGGTGTTTCCAATCAAGGTCAACATAAAATTCAGTAATTTTTTCCATTTTTTCGCGATAAGATGCACCAATACCTTTATGTAAAGGCATAACAACTCTAATATCTACACCTTTTTTCTTTAATTCTTTTGGAAGGGCTCCAGCAACATCTGCAAGCCCCCCTGTTTTTATGAATGGTACTGATTCACTTGTTAGAAAAAGTATATTCATTAATAACTCCTTTGGTCTAGTGATTCATTTTTACTTGTTACATATGGATTCGCCCTATTACCAAACAATCTTACATCATGACCAATTTCTGTCCCCTTATCAGTAATGACAAAGTTAAGTATTGCTCCATCACCAATAACAGAATCTTGGAAAATTATAGAATTTCTGATAATAGCACCCTTACCAATCTTAGCACCTCTAAATATAATAGAATTTTCTACTTCCCCTTCGATGATACCACCATTAGCTATCAAAGAATTTTTCACATTTGCATTCTTAGTATAAGATGTTGATGGTTCATCTTTTGATTTTGTATAAACAAGTCCATCTTCATAAAATAAATTATCAAAGGTTTCCTGATTTAGAAGTCTCATATTTACTTCATAGAAAGAAGTAAAATCTTTTATTATTTCAAATTCCTTATCTTGTCTATAAAAATCAATATTCAAATTACCTGGATAGGCAAAAATTGCAGACAAAAGTGAATTTGAAACATTTTCCTGCATAGCATGTCTTAAAACCTTTAAGAAAGATTCTTTCTTCATAATTAAAGAGCCCAAGAATAGATCAACTGTATCTGTTATACCCATGTTAATTCCTACTCCAGTTGGCTTACCATCATCATCAGAATTGATTATTGATTGGTCTAAGTATTCTCCATCCTTATCTGTAACTTTACTTGAAAGTATTAAACAGTCTATATCCTCATCTTTCATTTTTTCCATTGCATCTCTTATATCTTCCTTTATAATATACATTGGATTTTTGATATAAACATATTCAAACTCATGCTCTTGGAAATAGACAATAGTGTCATAGTAAGTCTCAATCTCACTTTTAGACCCTTTACTAGCAAGACCTACAGGGTTTATCATAAGACCACCATTTCTCCTATTTAATTCCCAACTTTTACCATTACCAATATGGTCAAGAGCAGATCTGAGCTTGCTTCCTGCGTACAATATTACTCTATTGATATCATAATTAGCAAGATTTGATAAGGCAAAATCTATTATCCTATATCTGCCACCAAAAGGCAACATAAAATCCGGTCTAAATTTGCATAAAGGCCCATAATTTGTTTCTTTAAAATTTGGACTATAAACTAAAGCAACAATCCTATCCATCCTATTCCTCCTCTATACCTTCGTTACTAACTAAATAAACTATATCATCATTTTCTTTTCCGATATCTTCTGTCAACACCATATTTTCTGCAACTACTGCATTATAGATTTTAGCTCCAGACTTAACCTTAACTCCATTTAATAAAACAGAATTATATACTTCAGCGCCTTTTTCAATTTCTACTTCAGAGAAAAGAACAGAATGGTTAACCTTTCCATCAATTACACAAGCTTCGTTAACAAGAGTATCAGTTAATATTGCATTTTTACCAAGTCTATGTGGAGGTAAGTTTAAGGACTTGGTATATATTTTCCAATTATCATCATAAATATCTAATTCGTTATCAGGATCAATTAAATCCAAGTTGGCTTGCCAGAAACTTCTAACTGTTCCAACATCCTTCCAGTATCCATCAAACTTATATACATAGAGTGGTGAACCTTGTTGTAACATTTTTGGAATTATATCATGTCCAAAATCATTTGTAGATTCTTTATTTTCGTAATCTTCTATTAATTCCTTCCTCAAAACCTTCCAATTGAATACATAAATACCCATTGAAGCAAGATTTGATTTTGGATTTGCAGGTTTTTCTTCAAATTCTACAATCTTGTCATCGTCATCAGTATTCATAATACCAAAACGGCTTGCTTCTTCCCATTCCACTTGCATTACTGCAATTGTACAATCAGCTCCTTTTTGCTTGTGCACATCAAGAAGCTCCCTATAGTCCATCTTATAAATATGGTCACCTGATAAAATGAGAACGTATTCAGGATTAACTTCGTCTAAATAATTAATATTTTCATAAATAGCTGAAGCTGTACCCTCAAACCATCTACCACCTGATTCAGTATAATAAGGTGTAAGAATTCTTAAACCTCCGAAATTCCTATCATAATCCCAAGCCGCACCAATACCAAGGTGTTCGTTAAGAAGTTGAGGTTTATATTGAGTTAAGACTCCTATATCTTTAATTTCACTATTTGTTGAATTACTAAGGGCAAAATCTATAATGCGGTATTTCCCTCCAAATGGAACTACCGGTTTAGCCATCTCCCTTGTCAATGCTTTAAGTCTAGAACCTTGACCTCCTGCCAAAAGCATTGCTGCAGTATTATTTGCGTTTCTCATAAGCCCTCCTGTTTATATAATAATTGTCTTCATATATATACCCAAATATAGGATTTATATTCTAGAAAACCTTTTCTTATCTTATATTTTATCACGAATTCCATCATTTTGACAAGGCTTTTATAATTAGTATAATTACCCTATATGGGGATGCCATGGTTTCGACGTGATTGAAGAAGCTTAGGCTGCAGGTCGTATATCAAAACGTAAATTGATAATTAAATATAAACGCAAACAATAATAGCGAAGCAAACTTCGCACTAGCTGCCTAGTAATAGGACAAGCAATAAATATTAGGTCCGTCGCAGACTTAATATTTGTTTTATAATCTAGCGACAACTGGTATATCAAAGCTTTGCGATATATCTAGTACTATGAAGCTAGCATAAAAATTTTTTGTAGATTTTTCATTTTTTATGCAAATTTAAAAGATCTAATAAGCTTGTAGATGCCTTCGGTGATGCTTTCACGGACAAGGGTTCGACTCCCTTCATCTCCACCAATTTAAACTAGTAAACCTTTCTGGTTAAACTTAGATGGTTCTATATAGTTCTGTACATTGATTTTACAACATTTATTAGATTTTATTATTTTTCTATATGTTTCTATATAGTTCCATTTAATTCTAAAAATCGTAACATTTTTACGAATTTCGTAACATTTTTTCGTAACACGAATAAATGAAAATAATTATAATACGAGGGGAATATGAAAATAGGACAAGCAATAAAATATCGTAGAGAAGAATTGAATTACTCTTTGGAATACCTCGCTAACAGAATTGGTAAATCAATACCAACTATGTATAGATATGAAAGATCAGAAAATCCAGATGTTTTAAGTTTAGATGTTTTCTTGGAAATATGTGAAATCTTAAAAACAACTCCTGATGAAATTTTAAGTGATGTTGACAACTATATAAGGAGTAACGCCAAAGTTTTCCCTTCAGTAATTAGAGTTCCCCTATTTAGCGATGATTATATTTTAGAAGCACACAATGAAGATGCCGAATTTTATGTTCCCTTTGATAATCCTTCTGAAATACCATATAAAGATATTACTGCATATAAAATAAAAAATACTACTAATTTTCCTAACTGTTTTGATAAAGGTGATATAATTTATATTTGTAAAGTCAAAGAATTTGAAGATAAGAAAAACTATATTTTTCTTAGAGAAGCAGATAATAAAGTTCAATTAATAAAAGCTAGGCTGCTAGATGAAGGGAATTTTTTGTTTATAGATGAGAATAATAAAGTGATCGAGCTTCAACATAATAATCTTAAATTAATAGGAAAATTATTGCAGATTAGCAAATCACTATAAAAATTAAAATAAAATTTTAATTTACTTTACAGTTATTGAGTTTTAAAACTTTCATAGTAGAATGCTATTAACCAGAAAAGATATCAGTTTGTTTCATGCAGACACACAAAAGCCAGGAGTTCCAGCTCCTGGCTTTTAGTTTACCCGACTTATGCTCGTAAAGCCAACATTTTTTGAAATTGTTCCTGGTAAAAAGGATCACCCCCACTTATGTGGGTAAAACTCGACTTTCTTTTTCGAGTCTAATATTGTTTTCGGATCACCCCCACTTATGTGGGTAAAACACTAAACAAAAGTCGATTTTAAGCTAAATGCAATCTTCATATTTTGCGATTTAAGGCATTTTATTTTTTAAAACATATAATTACATTCATTTCTTTTTTTCTATCAAGAAATATGCTTTTGTGGCACTTTGAACCATACCCTTGTCTACCAATCCAGTCCTCTCTCGCCAGCCAGGGTCAAGAGTGAATACATTACCATTACTATCAGCTCCAGCATAAGCTACAAAGTGTCCTGCATTAAAATTAAACCAGCTTCCTATTTTTCTTGGTGGATTTGAGTAATAATCCCTTCCACCGACATTTCCTAGAGCCATTCCACCATTACTCAAATGTCTTCTTGCTTCATTATAATCTAAAGTTCTTCTAACTGTATATCCTTGACTTCCTAGATATGATTCTAGCATTCTTGCAAGTCCGTTACCATCACTTCCATAGCTTGTACCTGTAACACCTAGTCTTACAGCTTCGTCCCAAACTTTTCTTGGATTTACACTCTTGCCAGTTAAGTTTGACAAGAGTATAGCTAATGAAGTTGGTCCACAACCTACTCTTTGTATATTTCCTCCAAAGTCGCCTTGATTCCAATAAGCGTATGTTTTACCATTGAAATTAACATACCCCATTCCACCTGATCCACCAACAATGTTTGCAATATCTTGCATTCCTATTCCAGAAAAATTTGCACCTGGTATGCTAGAGTCAGATTGATTAGGTATAGGCTCTTGATCTTCGACTCCTTCTAAAATAGGATATTGAAATTTCCACTCATTATCAAACATATCTTCTGCATTAGATACTGTATCTCCATTCCAACCTTCAAACGTCCACTGCTCGTCTGCTTTTATTTCTGTAACATTAAAAATACTAGTTATTGCTATGAAACTTGCAATCATAAATATTTTGCTCTTTTTCATCTTTTCTCCTTTTATCATTTTTTGATATTTTGTTGTTTAAATTTATTTATTTTATCATAATATGACAAAGCTCTTGTAAAAAAAATTAATACCAATGGTTTTTGATCCAATAGTTATAAGCTTTTGTTATAGAGCCATACCTATTTATCATATAATCGTGCATCCATAGTAATTGAGTCTTGGGATTTGTTTGCCAATCTTCACCATAACTTTTCATTTTTTCAGGTGGATAAGCTTGACCTAATCCATATGCTCCTGATGACGGATTTCTTGCACTTGGATTCCAGCCTGATTCTTTACTAATAATATACTCCCAATGTTTTTTCTCTACATCACTAACTCTTAATTCTTTTACAACAGAATCAAAATCATTTTTAACACTACCTGATGCTTCAGGATTACTAAGATGATTATGGATGCTGCCATTTGAACTTGAAGATGTACCACTTGATACTGACTCTTTGTCTAGTCTTGTATAAGGATTAGCAACTTTTACGATGTCACTTGGAAGTTCGTCAGTTTTTATATCATAGCATTTAAGAACTACTGTAGTTTCTCCAACCTTATGTGTAATGAAATATACTCGATCTATTTTATGACTTTTTTCGTGATAATTGTCTATTGCTTTATATATCTTATCTTTATTTTTATCAGATAGATCATTGTCATTTTCTACTGAAATTAAAGATAAAATAGCCTTGGCATTATCAGGATTTTGTAAATAGTTTACAATATCAGCTTCACTCCTATACTTCTCATCTAATTCTTTTGTTAATTCTCTAATATAATCAAAATGTTTTTTGATGTCTTCTCCATAATTCTTTTTTGAAAGATCGACACCTTCTCCCTGGTATACATTAGATTCATTTTGAATATCTGTCAATGGCATTGACCTGTTATTACCCAGAACGATAGTAACAGCCATAATTAAACCAATAGTTATCATTGCAAAAAATCCAGCTCCTAGCATCATTGCTAAAATTGCTTTCATAGCTTGCCATATACCTATCATCAGTTTTTTTAGTAGATTAAAAGCTCGTACGATGGTGTTTTTGCTTATGTCCTTTATGACTGCTCCCAAACCATTAGATTTATATAAACGTCTATATCTACCATACGTTTTTGCAAGGCTCTTATATCCTTTAACAGACTTGCTTTTGATTAATTTAAAACTACTTTTAATTTTATCTCTATTTTTAACCCCTTTAATAAGCTGCTTACTTGTTTTTATAGTTATATTTTTTCCTGGTTTATAGATAAGTGCTTTTCCTGCCTTATAGTAGTTTCTATGAATATCAACAGATTCGCCTAAACCACTTAATGCTAGGTTGTTGCTATCTTTTTTTAAGTCCCTTATTATTTTTCTTCCATAATCTTTTATGCCCTGCTTACTTGAATTTTTGATTTTTATTCTTCTGGTCTTGATTTTATTAAACTTTCTAATAGTTTTAGCATAATTTCTCCTTTCAATGTTATTTAAAAGAAATTCTTTGTCAGCATACAACAACTTTGCAAAACTTACGTTATATTTTGTCTTGGATATAAGCTTATATTTTCTAAGATTTGATTTATCAAGTCCTTTTTCTTTCAAGTATTCATTCCATATTTTTTTATTAGTAAACTTTTTTCCAGGAGAATCCGTACTAATAATATTTTTTAAATTTTTATATTTGTTATTTTTAAAAAATTCAATATTAGAATTTTCTAAACCAAAGACTCTGTTAAACCCTTTATTGCTTAAGTCATTAAGTCTTTGATTTATAGACCTGGTATCTATCCTTATATCCCCTTTTAGAAAACCTTTTGGTGTGATCAAGGGAGCAGTCTTTATTTTGTTCACTCCAGCAACTGCTGCTTCAACTCCAATATTTTTTGCTAATCCACCATACATTCTTCCATAGTAGGCGTAATCCTGAACAATTTTTAAACTTTCATCAGATCTTGATTCATTCATCAGTTCTCTATTAACAAACTTAATTGCTCCCTTTGCAGATGCTTTAATCTTCTTGTCGACATACTTTCCAGCGTAATATCCTTTATCAAAATAATTTTTTCTTTCATTGTCATCGACTTTAAAAGCTGTAGCTTCTACATTATTAGTTTCTTTATTTTTTTTATTTTTATTAATATATCTATTTTCTACTTTTTTAAAACTTTTTTCTTCGTTTTTATTTTTAACATCTTCATTAGATATTTTTTCATTTTTTTCAGTAGTTTTAAAATTATTATTATCGTCGATTTCTCTCTCGATCTTAGTTTTTTCTTTATTAACCCTATTCCTATTTACATATCTTTTATTAACTTTTATCATTACCTATCCTCTATTCATTTGTTCTTTATCTAATATTTCTTTTTTAACATTAATTTTAGCAACTTTCTTTTCCTCTCTTTCAATCCAACTCATTTGTGCTGCCTTATGCTCATGTAATGTTCCTTTGCTATCATAGAATTTTTTTGACTTTAATAAATCCTTAGAATACACTTTTAAATTATCAATTTTTTTATTTAAAGTTATGATTTGTTTTTCTAAAAGTTCTTTTTCAGTTTTCAGATCTTCAAAAGTTATATTCGATTTTGACTCAGCATATTTTAATTTCCCTTCTTGTTTTGCAAAATCAAAATATTCTAGATACAGATTATATTCTTCAAGAGTTTTTTTTAATTCATTTCTTTCTTTAAATAATTTTTCAAACAATTCATCTTTTTCCTTTATCTTCTCATTTAATTCATCATAACTTTTTATCTTTAACATAGATACAAAATTCAAAGTATGATATAGGTCTTTAATATAATTGCTGCTCTCAATTTCTTTTTCTTTTAAATAATTTGCTTCTAACTCCAAATCAATTTCTAACTTTGTTTTTTCATTTTTATTTTTATCATATTTTTTTATTTTCCTTAGCTCACCAGCATACATTATCTTATTAAAAATTTTATCATTTAAAGTTCTCATCTTTTCTTCTTCATTTTTAATTTTAGATAGTTCATCTTTTATTTTTTTCTTCTCGTATTCTTTTCTTTCTTCTAAACTTAAAGAAAAGAATTCTTGCAATCCTATTTTAGTAAATTCATAACCTAATGTTTTCCCTCTCACAGCTTTTGCTTCCGTCTGATCCTTTCTTGGACTATATGAAATGGTCTTATATTCTTTTCCAGTATTTGAATTTTTGTATCTGACTTTATATCCAAGCTTCTCTACTTTTTCTATATAATCATAAATGTCTTTTGAATTATTCCTTACATAGTATAAATCTTTTTTTAATTCTTCTTTCCAAGAATCGTTGTTTTTATATTTTTTGTGTTCATACCAGCTCTTATCTTTTTTCATTCTGTTAATCATTTCAGGTTCTGACACTTCTGAATAACCAAAAACATTCGCAAGCTTATTTGTTTTTGATATTAATTTTTCTACATAACCTTCTGGTATATGTAGCTTGTTGCCTTTATATTTTTTTGAATAGGCATTGATTACTATATGAGTATGAAAATAATCGTTGCTCTCATCGCTCGATGGCAAATGAGATGAAAGATATGATTGATATTCTGATCCACAAATTTCCTTTGCGACTTGTTCAGAAAATTTATGAAGCTGCTCCCAACTAAACTTTTCTGTATCATATTTATTAAAAGACACGACAAAGTGATATAAAAATCGTGAATTTTTTTTAGGTTTCGGATCGTGTTTATTTTTTTCCCAAAGTCTGTTCGCTCTTGTCATCATCAATTGTTTTTTTGCAATATTTTTATTTTTAGATAATCCATTTATTGTAGATATAAATTCTTCATTATCAAAATTTTTATTTTTGTTATCAGCATAATCTAAAAGATTTACCACACCAGAAGGTGGTCTTTTTTGAACATCGTAATTATATTCGATTAAATTCGATGTTGCTTTTTCTGCAATTCTTTTAGAGCCATCGTGAACTACGCTTACTAATTTTACTATTGGCAATTAAAATTTTTCCTTTCTTCAAGAATATCTATAACTTTTCCCATTTCCTTATAACAATCTTGAAGTATATTTTTTATTTCTGTATCTCCATCATCAAGATTATCTAGGTGATAAATTATTAGATCTAATTTTTCTACAACTAAACTTTCTTTATCATTTTCAAAGTAGTATTTGATTGCATCGTTAATCAAATCCGATTCAGTATAATTTTTTGTTTTCTTTGTTACATTTCTAATTTTATTAGACAGGTTTTGATCTAACATAAATGTTTTTCTCTTATACATATCTATTCCTTCTTCCAACACAAATCATTTTATAATTAGATATGATATGTGTTTTTAATTTTTAAACTTTTACAACTATAAGACTAATCATAAATGATCAGACTTATATATTTTTATTTTTAAATTTTCTGTTTTCTGAATTTTCTTCTCTAAAAATATAAATCGTTTTGCAAAATAGCTACGAATAATATTTTTTAACTTTCTAACTTTTTAAATACAAGACTAATCATAAATGATCAGACTTGTTAATTCTTTTTTATAAATTTTCTATTTTTTTGAAACAAGGACATCTTGTTAATCTGTCCTTGACAAGATACGCAAACTGGGGACAAAAAAGCAACTTTTTTGTATTTTTGAATGTTTGCACTTGCAGCATAAATGCTGATTAATCAGGAGAAAATCTCCCGAACCCACTATTTTTTCTATCATAAAATTCCCTTTCTTCGCTAATTATTAGAAGTCTGGTTGCAATCTTATTTAAAAATTTTTTCTAAAAAAGATTTTGACAACTTATAATTATTTTCTTTTCGTAACTCATCTTCTGTAATATCTACCTGAATAATATTTTTGATTTTTGGATTTTGCTTTAAGGCTTCTAACAAAAATCGTCTATCTGATCTTAAGTCTTCCCTTACATTTAAGATTAATTCAGGATAAGATTTTAATGCAGCTAAAATATACCTTTCGTCATTTCTTAATGACTCTGGTAAATATTTTATTATCTCACCATGGTCTATAAGAACTTTTTCTGTTAAAGAATATTTTTCTGCCACCCTATCGCCTAAGCACAGTATGAGATACGGAAAAATCTTTAAGTTTATTTTTCTCTCGTATGATATTTTTTTAGTTTCATCTTCATCGTTATAAACAAACTTTTCAGGATTATTTTTTATTTCCTCGTTAAGATAAATCAAAATTTTAGGATTCTTTTCAAACTCATTAAAGAAAAGATCGTAATAACTCTCTGTATCTAAGTCGACATACTTAAAATTACTTATATCACTCTCAACAAAACTTTTACATATTTTGAGATTTTGTTTTACAGACTCATCAAAATATTTCAAACCTTGGCTAACTTTTTGTAATGACATTAATTCAGCAAGCTCAACACTTCCTCTTGCTTCTGTATTCATCATTTCTAAAACTGTATCAGCTGCTTCTACTTTCTTCTTAAATATTTTTACTATCTGATCTTCGCTAAAGTTAAAAATATAGTTTTTATATTTTTCCTGTTCTGTTATAAAATGCCTTAAGTCACTTGGTGTTATATTTTCTTTACTTATTAAATTGCTAAATATTTCTTCAAACTTATTATTATCACTTATTTTATTATCAATAATAAAGCTAATTTCTGTTTTGCTTTTTATTTTTTCTAAAAGACTATCTGAATTATTGCTCACAGCTTTATTATTTAATTCTTCAATTTTTTGCTTATATACACTATTTAAGTTTTCCAGGTACTCACATTTATCTTTAGTTTCATCGATAATTTTTTTGAGTTCCTCTATCCTTTTTTTATTTTCATCATCACTTCTTCTAAGTTCAGCATTTTCACGTTTAATGCTGCCTATCATCTTTTCAAATATTTCTTTATCTACACTTGCACTAACTCTAGTCATAGTAACTCCTCAAAAATTAGCTCCCAATAGGGAGCTATCTTTTACCTTTTTCGATTATCTTTACCAATTTCTTTTACGTTGTTTTCTATTTTTTCATCAGAAACTTTTTGAGATGAAATTTCATTTAAACGATCAAGACCTTTATCAAATTCAAATTTTAATTCAGATCCTTTAACTTTTATTACCGATTTATCTTCCCAATTAAGTTTTTTGTTTTCATCTATACCTGGTGCTATTATTTTGTAATCATAATCCTTATCTATATAGATATACGATGTTTGGTTGTCTTTGTTTTTTATAGGCTTGATTTTTGTATCTATTGAAAAATCTTTATATTGACTTTCTTCAGGAAATCTTATCCTGAATTTACTATGTTCTCCCTGATCATAATATAAGTCATTTACTTTATATTCATTTACACTTGTATTTAAAAATTTTATAAATACATCATTCTTTTTAATTTCATCAGAAAGTTTTTCTAGCCTTTCTTTTCCTTTATTAAATTCTCTTTGGAGATCAGAACCCGATATTTTTATTTCTTTTTTATTTTCCCAATCAATAGCTCCGTCTTTAGATAAGCCTGGTGCTATAGCTCTATATTCAAACTCTGGACTAATATACATATATGATGTTAGACCATCATCGTTTACTCTTGGAGCAATTTTTGTATCTAACGAAAAGTTTTTGTAGTCGCTCTCCTCTGGAAATTTTATCCTGAATTTAACAATTTCCTTATTGTTATCAAAAACATCTTTAGTTTTATATTCATGAACATCTTTGTTAGAAAACTTAATAGCTAAATCTTTTACATCTTTTGTCATCTCTACGTCCTCTTTATTCTCAATATATTTTTCGTATATGTTTTGTGGAAGCTTTAATCCACACTTACTAAGCTCTTTATTAAATTCTTGAATTGTCATCTTGTCTATGTCAAAATGTAACTCTAACTCTTCATAGAAATCTTTATATGTTTCATCATTGAAACTTTTACCACCATTTGGCTTTCCGTCAGCTTCTAACATCACCTGATTTTCAAATTCTTCTATTATAGAATTTAATAAAACTTTATTTTCATCGATAAAAGTTAATTCGTTGTAAGAGTCATAGGTTAGTCCAATTTCTTTTAGAGCTTTATCTGAAACGTCTACACGTACTAAATCATCATAGCTAGGTGTATAACTTAAAAAAACATCACCGGCAAATTCTCTTTCTATCTCAACACCATTTATATATTGTATAAGCTCACGTGTATCTAAGGAAAATTTACTTTGAATAGATACACCATTGTCAGACTCGTAATAAGCAACTCCTATTTCTTTAGAATCTAGATAATCGTTTAAAATACTTTTATAACTTTCTTCTCTTGTGTTTCCGTATTCATCTATGAAATAGTCTTCAATGTCTTGAACTGTTAGTTTTTTTACACTAATATTTTCATTGATATCTCTATCTATTTTGCTATATTCTGTGTCTAAATAATCAAAATATTCTTTGCTATCTTTAAATTCTTCCTTGGATTTAAACTCTTTACTCATAACTTTTTTAAGTTCACTCACTAGAAGATTGGCATGAAATTTAATTCTTAATTCGTTGATTTTTGGATCACTGTTTTTATTTTTAAAAACTTTATTAATTTCTTGTTCAAGGCTTTTATCTAAAATACTTTGAATATCAAGAGGTAGAGGTGGTATTTGCTTCCTATAATCTCCAACACTACCTTCTATAAGTGCGTAACCATCACCTAAATCATATACCAGGTATCTTAAATCATTTGCTTTTCCTTCATTCCTAAAAGATGGTTTAAGTTGTCTTAATATATCTACAAGGCTGCCAGGTGTAACCCAGGATAAATGATTATATTTTCCTATCAAGTCACTCTCATTTATTTTTTCTAATTTTAAAGACTCGTTGTAGTCTATCATAATTAAACCTACCTACTCATATCTTTATTTATTTCTAAATCTTCTTTAATTTCTTCAATTTTATCGTTGATTAAGTCCATCATGTTTTGGTTACCATCTAACTCATACACAGTTATTTCTTCTATATATTCTTCTATATCGTCATTTATATCTATGCCTTCCCTTGATAGCTTCTCTTTTGCAATATCCTGGGCTTCATATCCTATTGTATCTTTTAACTCATCAATAATAGGCTCTATGCTATCATGTTTATTACAGTCACTTATATTATTAAGTGCTTCTTCAATGCCCTCAGTTAAAGGTAATTCATAGTCTTCGGCTATACTAATAGCTACACTTTTCACAATATCATCTAAGTTTTCATATAGTTCATCTATATTTCTTAAATATTGAGCTGTCATTATATCCTTATAAAGGTCGCCTGTTAAACCAAATTCTTCAGCTGCTCTTTCATAATATCCACCATTTTCTAAATCAGGGAGCGATTTTAATAAGTCCGAATAGTATATATCGACAGATTGATCAGCAACTTCATTTATAGCATCGGATAAATAAGCCTGATTATCGTACAACAAGTAATCATATAACGTGAAAGATGCATTGTCTAAATCAGGTTTTAAATTTTCATAATCATTTTTATTAAATTTCTCTCTATCAACTTCCCTCTCTTGTTCTTCTTCATAACTTACAGGTTCACCATGAATAACTCTTTCGTCTTCTAGGTCGATGCCAAGTTTTTCGATATAGCCATCGATGTCAGCGTCAAAAATTGATGCAGCATTGTTGTCATTGATAAATTCGTTATAGATTGAATTTAAACAATCTTCATTATTTATATTTTTTTCTATAGATATAAGCGATTTAACATAATCTTCATAGTTTTCACTAATTAATTGGTTTACATTTGCTCTAACTTCATAATAACTCATAGTTTTCTCCTTTTATATTGTGATAATTTTAATTCATTCAATAACCTATTTATCATATTATGATAAATAGGTGGTAAAAAAAATTATCTACTTCTTTCTTTATCGACTTCTAACTCTAATTCTTTACATAGGTCTGAAATTACATCATCGATTTCTTGATGTAACTCTTTGATAGTGAGGTTGTTATCAATATCTTTTATTCTTTCATCGACACCTTCTGTAATTGGGGCATATTCTATCATTTCGTTTACATTTATTCCCAAATCATAAAGTTTATCATATACTATGTTTTTAACAACTGTATCGAGATTGTTATATAAACAATAGCTATAGGCATCGCCTTGGCACATTTGAATATCATTTATTAAATCCCCTTGCGAGCCAACTTGCGACATTGTTTCTTCATAAAATCCGTCCCAATAAAGATCACCGATGCTATCAATAAGATCTTCATTCATTATATCTACATAACCTGTAGACAAATCCGATATAACATCGCAAATGTTGTAATCTTCTTCATCTCTATTTTCAAGCTCATATTTTAATTCATCGCATATTTCTTCACCACGTTCCTCTAGGAAATCTGACCTATATTTGGTCATTCCTCTAATTTCATATTCTTCCTGATATTTTTCAAATTTTCTTTCTTCCATTTAATTTTCCTTTCTTTTTATATTTTAATAAATTTGAAATATTTCAGCTTATATCTACTCTAATTATATCATAAAATGATAATACGAGCAATATCAAGTGTGCATATTATCATATTATGATATTATAAGCAATCAAAAACTCCAGGATAAAACCTGGAGTCTTTATATTAGTGATTTGATTTTTTTATGTTGCAGTCGCCACATAGCATTTGGCAATTCTCAGCTATAGTCTTGCCGCCTTTGCTCCATGGGACTATGTGATCGCCTTGTAATTCGTCAAAATCGAACTCTTTGCCACAACCAGCACACTTATGACCTTGTCTTTCATAAGCTGCAAGTTTATCACGTCTATCAAAACTCCTGATGTTTAGGAGTTTTTCTTTTCCTGTTAGAAGATATTCATAGATACCTGATTTCTTACTAACATCTTCATCACCCATCAATCTTTGAATTTCTTTTTCAAGCTTACCAGGATCTAGGTCTTGCCTATCCTTATGTTCATTGTAATATAAACCCCAAGGAAGTCCTTTCATTTCCTTCCTGTATTTAGGGAAAATCGCCTTTACCCACTCGATTACTTATGTGGGTAAAACACTAAACAAAAGTCGATTTTAAGCTAAATGCAATCTTCATTTTTGCGATTTAAGGCATTTTATTTTTCTCGTAAGGTATTTATACCTCTGTTTTATCGGATTTTTCCTATATTTTTTACTTTAACGATTTCTGACTTTAAGTCTTCCAGGATAATTTTTTCTTTATCCAGGATAAACTCGTAAAAGTTCTCCAGGTTGTTTTTGCAAACAATGAAACCAAAAAACCCACTAACTGAAATTAGATTTTTTGTTGTTTCCTATAGATTTTTTGTTGTTTCATCACCTTGTAGACTTCTAATTTCAAGTCTTCCAGGATAATTTTTTCTTTATCCAGGACAAGATTATAAAAGTTCTCCAGGCTTCCTGTGACAGCATAGTCGTTTAGGCTTTCATAATAAATTGGTCGATCTTTAGCTTCTATGATCACAGGCTGATAGCCTGCTTTCATGAGCATAAAGTTTAGTAGAAGCCTTGCAGTTCGCCCATTTCCGTCTTGAAAAGGGTGGATTCTGACAAACTCGGCATGAACGTATGAAGCAAGCTCGATTGGATTTAGATCAGATTTTTTAGTTTCAAAATCTGACATAAACCACTTCATAGCAGTCCTTACTTCCGTCCAGTCGGGTGGTGAAAAGTCAGCTCCTGTGATCCTCACATTGTAGCTCCTATATAAGCCACCCTCGATTATATTTTCCATGACTACCTGGTGTACGTCTTTTATCAGCTCCTCATCGAGTGCTGCACCTTGCTCTAATCGACCTTTTATAAGCCTATAAGCCTTTTGATTGTTTGTAACCTCGTATAGCTCCCTAAGATCTTTGCCCCCTATCGATACCTTATCGACAAGCAAAGTTTTAACCTCGGCTATACTTAAGGTGTTGCCCTCGATCTTGGTTGACTCATGGGTAAATCTTAGGTCAAAGTCATCGACTATGCTTTGATAAGTTTCTTTAGGCAGAATTTTTATATTTTCGGCAACATACTGATTTAATTCTTTTATTGAGTTATAATCTTTTTTCATCTACTTCTACCTTTATTTTTTTGCTGGAGAACTTCTAGCTCTTGAATTTTTTCTAATTTTTTTACCCTATTTGATATTGTATGAGCTAATATATTAGCTCTTTTTGTGCTTATTTCTTCCATATGAGCATTTAAAGAGTATAAGTCATAAGCATAGTCGCCTATATCGTTTAAAGAGCTTAAATCGTAATTTTTGAGGTTAACAAGCTTTATTTGATTTTCATGCTTATCCCTAAAAGGCTTAGATTTATCAACCTTGCCTATCATATTATCTCCTTGTTGGCAATACATAGAATAGCCTGTATCAAATATAGGAGCTGGTTTAATAAACTTCAAATCATTAATGTTTCTGATTAATCCAAAATTTCTGAAATGTCTATCTTCATTTGCGACAATATAATCAAGAACAATCATATCATCTATTGATTTTTTCACATCTATGCCAAGATCTTTACAAAGGCTTATATACCATTGATATTTATTAATATGATTAGGTTTTTGTGAGTCTTTGTATATATCCCAGGCACTAACTAATTCTGTATTCTTATCTATAAAATTTTCTGATCCACAATAGATTTTGTTATTTAATTTGTAAGCTTTATATTCTACATAATCAAACTTTAATCTTTTACATATTTCACTTGCCAATATTTCATTAAAAGGTTCTTGATTATAAGGGGGTCTTCCTGCTTTAATCAAGAACCTTTTGCCATCTATTATTTTCCAGGACTTTTTTAAATCACCATCAGAAGTATTATCAGGTGTTTTCAAACTACTGATTTCATTAGCATTTCCAAATATGAATTTTCCTAAATCATCAGAAAAATCATTATCAAAAAAGTTTATATCTTCCCATTTAATATTTTGGTTTTCAGGTTTTAGCCAATATTGATCTGATAAGCTCAATGCAAAAGCTTTAAAAATTAATAAATTAGTTGTAGCAATATCGATGCTGTCTAGCAGCTCTTCAATATTGTCCCTACTAGCTGGTATTTTTCTGTTGCTCAACCATGAGTATATTTCATTTTTATTAATTTCTTTAATTCCAAAAGGTTTGTATTCTTGATTATAAATTTCTCCTATATTTTTTACATACAAAGAGTGTTCATCGATATCTAGATCCACCACAGGAATATTTTTATTGTATAGAGTGTATTTCATAATTTCCTCAGTAATTTATTAATCTATGGATTCTTATTTTGCGTTTTAAGGCATTTTATTTTTTTTAGAAGGTATTTATACCTTTAAAATGGCATAGAATCATTTACAGAGTCATTATAAACGACTCCAAACTCCTCTGGATTTACTTCTTGAAAATCATCTTCAAAAAATTCTTCTTTTCTTTCTAATAGATCTGTTTGATCATTAGCCTTATCTAAGAATGTAATTCTTTTACCTACTATACTTGTATTATAGTAGATTTTGCCATTTTTTTCTACTTTGTTTTTTGACAACCTGCCCTCTACAAGTATATTTGATCCTTTCTTTAAGGCATCTTTTAGAACTTGCCCATATTTATTAAATACCAATATAGTATATATGTCATAAATGTATTCTCCATTTTCTATTTTTTCTTGTATTTTTTCTTTGCTTAAATCCTTCATTACTCCAATCTTTAATACACATAATTCGCAATTACTAAGTTCGTGCATTTCTGGATCTTGTATTAATCTTCCTTTTAAAATTACTAAATTCATATTATCCCCTTTTATATAATTGGTTTTTCAAAATTTATTGGTAATGTTTCTATTTCCCAATTAATATCCTTATTTCCTATATATCCGATTTCTACGTTTGAATCCTCAAAAAGCAGCTGAATGGTATCTAAATCATTCAAGTTAAAGCTCGATACTGACATCATTATAGGGTCGTTAGCTATCATCATAACCTCTCCCTCCATGCTTTTAGGTATTATTCTAACCTCTAAAGATCTATTTGTATTTGCATTTGGCGAAAAATATTCACTTAAAAATTCATGTAAAATATTTAATTGAAATTCACCTTTATCAAAGACAAGTTCCACCTGGATAAATCCACTAATATTGTTTATTTTTAACATTGCTTCCGTAACTTCAAGCTCCTTGTAGTTAGATTTAATGCCTTGCTCATCTAGATCCCAATATAGTTCAACAGTTGATTTTAATTCACCACTATCAGTCAGTCCTGAAGCTGCTATTATTACATCTTTTTTTGTAATTTCACTTTGGTTTTTGTATATGTTAGAGTTTATATCATTATCTATTTCTACTTCTTTATTAATGTAATCAGGCTTGTTTGACATTATTCTTTTTACTCCTTATTATTTGCAAATTATATTGATTATTTAGTAAAATCGCTTTTACTTTTTCGTCCGAATAAGAATTTAGTTTATTAGATAGATCCTTCATACTATCAATATCTTTTATACTTGCTATATACTTATTTTTATCCCCTAAATTCCAATGTTTATATGATTGTAATATATTTATCTCATCAATACTATTTAATAGTAGATTCATTTTATAATCCTGAATTTCACTAAAAACTTCTATAATATCCTTATCTGAAAATATAATACTATTAATATTTTCTCGTTGATCGACTACAGAATTTTCATCAGGATCTCCACTTTCTATATATCCTGGGTCAGCAAGCAGTGTGTTTATAAACTCTAGAATTATTCTGCTATATTCATATATATTTTGTAATTGATTAATCGATATATCAGAATATTCATTATCAATAATGCTTAAAACGACTTTCCTATTTAAAACCTCATAAAACACCAAATTAATTAATATCTTATTATCTGTCATAAAAACACTTTTTAATAAGACTTCAAGTAGAACATATATTTTTTCCACTAGACCTTTATAATCATAAAATATTAACTCCCTTTCTTCCAGGTTATAATACTTATAGGAATCTTTATATATCTCATCAGTATCAAATTTTACTACTATCATGTGCCTATTATAAAATTCAACTAAAGAGTTAAATATTATTTTTATTTCTTCTCTCACTTGGCTCGGATTGTTAGGCTTATAAGCATCAAAGTTTTTATCGGTATATAAATTAAACCAAACAGTTTGATCGCTGCTTATGTCGTAAATAGGAGTTAGATAAGGCTTTTCATTGCTTGGTTTTCGATTTTTTGTTGTTATATAATTTTTAAATTCTTTTTCAGTAAATATGTATAGAGGACTTGTTTTGTGTCCTCTATCATATTTATATTCATGATAAATTGAATTGATAACAGCAAATGAATAATCCGAATTACAAGCTAAAAAAGGAATTAAAGCTCTTAGATCATCACCGTTTATTGTAGTTTTGTCATTCTTTGTCATTTCTATTTTGTTTCCTTATTTCTTTCCACTTATCAGATTCTTTTATTATTTCTTTTCT
Organism: Anaerococcus lactolyticus ATCC 51172; assembly: GCF_000156575.1. Classification (GTDB taxonomy): domain Bacteria; phylum Bacillota; class Clostridia; order Tissierellales; family Peptoniphilaceae; genus Anaerococcus; species Anaerococcus lactolyticus. The sequence continues at coordinate 163,871 of NZ_GG666045.1, read as the reverse complement.
TAGCATTTCATTTGCTTGCTTCTTTGACTTTATTAGCTCTATCAATTTCATTTTGCTTTCTCCTTTGGATTTCAGCTTTTTCGGCTGGGTTAGTTGTCATTACCTCATACATATGCGTATTTTTAGGAAATTTATTTTCAAATGGTATAGTTCCAAACTCTGTATGAATTAATCCATGTCCTGGTTCAGAGTCGGTAATATAAGTTTGCAAAGTTTCACCTAGGTTGTATAAGTTTGCTAATCCTAACTTATCTATAGAAGATTGTGTTAGCATCATAACAAAATCAGCATTTGATAACATAGTCCTGGCATCATGAATAGCCAACAAGTCATCTACATTTTGAGTAATTCCTGTTGGAAAACCATTATATTTTCTAGCTCTTTTCCATAAATTCCTTAAGAAATTCATTGAGTTTGCATTATCGAATAATAGGTATATTTCATCGATGTATATCCAGGTAGGTCTACCATTTTTACCATTTCTGAGAAGTCTTTGCCAAAGCTGATCCATAATAATGTTCATCGCAAGCTTTTTAAGCACTCCTTCATTGTTTAGTCCTCTTATTGAAAATACAGCTAGCCTATTTTTAGGGTTTATATTTGATAGTTGGTCAAACATATTTAAAGAACCAGTTGTGTACATTCTAAGAGCAGTTATTAAAGAGTATGCTTCATTCTTTTCTCTACCTTGAAGTGATGCCAGCTTTTCCCTTAAGGTTGTTAATGTCGGAAAATACTTATAATTGACTTCTTGTTGATTTTGCTTTTGTTCACTCACATATTTAAACCACGATTTATATATTTGAGTAATACAATCGTCTAGTATAGCATTTTCTTCAATAGTTAATGCTCTTTCCATCATCAGACCAATGCAGCCTGTTATAAAGCCAACTTTTTCTTTAATAGACCCTTCAAGACCACCATCTTCCTTGTCGTTTTCTTCTATATCAAAAAGATTCATATGGTATGGTGATGATTGCTCGATAGGGATATATTCTCCATTGAGTGATAAACACAAGTCTTTATACTCATTTTCTGGGTCGACAATTATAACATCATCATCTGTTGTTAAAATAGTATTTAAAATTTCATTTTTAGCAGCAAAAGATTTACCACCACCTGGTTTTCCTAAAATGAAACCATTGCCATTTTTAAACTTCTTCCTATTTACAAGTATTAAATCCTTATTTGCAGGATTTACACCATAATACATTCCTGATGGATCTAGTATATTTTGAGTTTTAAATGGCATATATACAGCTCCAGCTTCACTTGTAAGCGATCTTTTCATAGGCAGCATATCTTGTCCTATAGGCAAGCATGAATTTAAAGCATATTCTTGCATATTCTTTGCTATTGTTAGGTTTACCATTTTTCTATCACAATAATCTTTTAGAAGACTTGCGTTTTTATCCATTTCCACCTTAGTTTTTCCATATACACCTACTACAACGTTTGTTTTGAAAAGTTTCTGATCCCTGACAGTAACGTCATCTAATAGAGCTTTGGTTTCTTCTATCGCAACTTCAAGCTTTGGTGGAATTATAAAAAGTGAGTTATTTAATTTAGATCTTTTATTTAATGATTCTAGTTCTGCATTGTAATTAAGATATTGTGATGATATTAGCTTAACAGCTTCTTTTTGTTCGTAAGGATTGTATATTACTGTCGTTAGTATCTGCTCATTAAATTCTTCATTAATACCAGCAAAAAAGCTCGGATTTAACAAGTTAGGCAGCTCTGATATAAAGTAAAACGATACATAATAATCATTAATTTTTATATAGTTAGGCGTTATATCCACAAAATCAGGAGATATAATATCAGCTACTGTAAGTCCTTCTTTTCTCATTTTTTCAATATTATAATATTTTAGATATTTGCCTTTTTCAGGATTTAACAAATTAAATAAAATTTCTATCCTATCTTCCTCGGTCAACACTTCTAGGTCAGAATTGTTTTTATCTCCTGATCCTATAGTTTTAATCGATCTTTTCATCAGGTCAGTATAGATGTTGAATTTTTCAATAGCTTCCTTATATGAGTCGGCTTCTAGACTTAGAGTCACATATCTTTCTCTTTGTATTGAGTTGATGCCTTTACTGATTTTATCTAAAAGCATATCATTATATTCTTTTCTTAGATAATCCTTATTATCATTTTTATCTTTTAATAAAATCTCCTTTGTAAATTCATCGATATATATTTTTTTATTATTTATTGTTACATATACTTCTACTTCTTTGGTGAATGAATTTAAAAACTCCTGGTATCTTAAAATGATTTTTTCTTGTTCTTCCTCATCTAAAGTTTCAAAGTTTATAGATTTTATTTTAAAAGATTTTGAGTATTTACCATTTCCTAAATGTAAGATTCCGTCTTTAATAAAATCATCTAAGAATATGGTATCTTGTGTACTAAGTCTACTTTTTGTTTTATAAAAGTTCTTTTTAAACTCATTCATTGACAAATATTTTCTCAAATTTAAGTCAATTTCATTATCAAAAGAAAAGACTGACTTGTTGTTTATATAGCTTACTCCTAGAGCTTGAGAGTTTAGTGCTAATAAATTGTTAGTATAAAGGGGTCTTATAATAGACCCCTCGTTTAGCAAATATTTTCTAATCATATCTTCGTCTTTTTCAAGACTTGTAATACTATCAGATTTTATGGTTAATATAGCACTTTTTGTATATATAACTCCTTTGTTTTCATCAAGCTCTTTGAGAAATTTATCACGCTTATTTTCAATTTGTTCTATCTGATTTAAAATCTCACTTCTAGCACCGTATTTTTCTAGCTTATTAATTTCCATGCTATAATACTTTTCAAGATTAGCTTTTAAATCATCAACTTTTAGTTTTTCAAAAAATACCGTATATATTTTTTCGATATTAGAGTCCATAAATTGCTTAATTTCATCTATATCGATAATTGGATTGATAATTGTATATGCTCTTATATATTGATTGTCAATTTCAATATATGAATCATTTTCAATCAATCTATCAGGAGCAATTACATCGATCTCATCATATACATTTGTTATCTTGTTGTTATATACTTCATTTAACCTGTCATCATTGTTGTAAATGCTTGATATAAATTCCATTATATCAGCATCTTCATATGATAATAAGTCCAGGTCAGTGTCGCCTTCAGTTCTTAATATGTTCTTATTAAAGTATTTTCCATCTTTTTTGTTGGTAGAAACTGTAATACTAACTTTTTCAGAACTCTTAATTAATTCTATTAATTTATCGTTCTTTATTTCATTTATATCGAAAAACTTAATCACTTTTTTATCTACTGATATTCCCTTATCGAGTAGGGTGAAAGGCTTAAGTTTTCTTCTACTTGACTTAGAAGTCAAAAATATACTTTTCTTGCTCATTTAACCTACTTTCTTACACCTTTATATTCTTTGCTAAATTGTTTTTCTTGTTTTTTCTTCAATTTATTTAAGTTGTTTTCAACCTTTTTAGATAAAATATTCGCTTCATTTTCGTCATATCTATCTTTTTTTGTCTTTTTTGATTTTTGCTTTTTAGAATTTGTTATGAATATGCTTTTTATTGTTCTAAGTGTAGAGTTGCTTATTTTATATCCTCTTTTGCTTGATCTAAGCCTAGATGTAACAATCAATTTTGCAATTTTTTCAATTTTTACACCATATGGTTTTAACCAGGCAAAACCTATAAAGGGAATTAATATTATGCTGCATACTATTATTATTATTGGAGCGTAAAAATAGTCCCTTAAAAAGATATAAGCTAAAAACATAGTGACAGTACCAACAGATAATGAAGCAGCTTGTCTGGCTGTAAGTGAGCCTATTAACTTAGCTTCATATTCACTTACTTCTTTAGGTATTTTAATATCTTTCATCTAAACACCTACCACTTCTCTAGCGTATTGTTGGGATTTTATTAACATACCTGTAAAAGCTGCTGTTACTGCTAATGTTAGAACTATGAATATCATTCCACCATAAACACCTCTTGTTGATTCCCCTATGATTTTTATAAGAATTAATGACATTCTTGCTTTTAACCATAGGATCAATACAATAAAAACACCTTGTATTGACACTGCTATTAAAGATTTTAAATATCTCATAGAAGATGAATTATAGCCGTTTAATGCAAACTCTAAAGCAGCTATAGGTATTCCTAATACCTTCAATATTAGTTCTAACATTCTTGTTATTAAAACTGATCCCATTACTCCAATACAGACAAAGTTGCCAAGTACAAAAAATAGTATTAACAACCCAGCAAACATACTTGGAACTAATTTGTAAGCCATCGAAAACAAGTAGCCACCAAATCCGCCGCCATTAGATTTATATTTATATCCCTCACCATCTTTTGCAATTTCAAGTTCAGGATCTATAGTCTTTAGAAAGTTATTCAAGTTATTAAGACTTTGATCACCTTCCGTTCCAGTTGCTTCATCTGTCTTGTCAGAGTTTACTGCTTCACCTGTTAAAATTGAAGAACTATCGTATATTTTAAGTGCTGCTGCATTTCCTAATTTTATAGCATTTCTACCTATTTTTAATCCATTGGTAATCACCATAAGGCTTATTAAAAAACCTATCATTACCTTTATGCCAGCTTCTTTTGTTATTCCCTCAAATGCAATCTTTTGCAGCAAAATTATAACCACTACAGTTATGAGGAAAGATAAAGCCATAGGTACAAAGTAATTGTTATAAAGACTTGCTATATCAGTTCCTACAACCTCACCATTCGATCCAGCTCCATATCTAAGTTCAAATCCCCCTTCTAGAGGGTTTATCCCTAGAAGGGTTCTAGCAATGTCTGTAACGTCTAAAAAACAAAGTCGCCAAAGTTTATATAAAAAACTTGCTGTCATTTTTTAGCCTTTCTTAATGAACCAATCCTGTAGCTTTTAGAAGATATTCTATTCCTACTAAACATACACCTGTAACAAATAATTTAATAGATGTAGTTTTTCTTTCAGGATTTTCACTGTGTTGTGCTTCTAGGAAAGTTATTATACCGACAATTACTAGTGAAATACCTACATACTTAGCTATCTTTATAACAACGTTGATCATGCCAGCAAAGGCTGTATTTTCATCAACGTCCATATTTACACCCGATATATCAGCATACGCAATATAAGGGGATAAGATAACAAGCATAGGGCTTAGAAAAGCCACAATTTTTCTTTTTATTTTTAGTGATATTTTATTATTTTCTATTTTATCTTGTAATTGTATTAATTTATTTTTCATTTTTACTCCTTTAAATTTATGAAAATAGTATATAATCAACAATATTGATATCTTCATTTGACCAATCTTTAATTGTTTTATAGTCAGACAATTGCTCGTCTATTTTCTTTATTTCTTCATCATTGTTAGATGGCAATTCTTTATTAATTTCATAGGCTTTAGCCATTTCTTTTATAACTTCAGGATTTAAGAAAAGCTCCTGTCCACCACCGTCACCACAATACTTATACATCGGGTGCTTTTCGTATGGGAACTTCTCATCTTTAAATGGTCGTTCACCTCTTATGGTGATAATCGACAATTCATTATCCATGACTCCTATTTCATCAGGGGTCATCAATTCTCTTTTTATAACGTCTTCATTTCTTGAATATGATTTATTTCTACCTAACGATTCTCCAGTAGATTTCTTGTATATTGTTGTCGAGCCTAGAATCTTTGAAAAATATTCCATTGTATCTTTTTCTCCAGATCCCAGAAAAACTGTTGTATCACAGTTACCTACTAGGGACTTGTGGTCTTTTTCGTACATTTTTTCAAGCTGATTCAGGTTTTGTAAAATCACAGAACACGATATATCGTATTTTCTCATAGTTGCCAATTTATTGGTAAAATCAGGAATTTTACCTATATTTGCAAACTCATCTAGTATAAACCTAACTGGTATAGCTAAAGACTTGCTCGCTCTATGCTCTGCTTTATAATATAAGGTTTCAAAAAGTTGAGAGTACATAAGCGATACAATCCAGTTAAATGTTGTATCAGCTGATGGTAAAATTGCGAACAAGGCTGTTTTTCTTTCTCCTATTGTTTCTAAATTAATGTCATTTGATGATGTTAGATTTTTAATCTTAGGTAGTGAAAAAGGGAAAAGTCTTGCTTGTGCTGATATTACGATAGATTTTGCTGTATCTCCAGCAGCCTGTTTAAAGTTTCTATAGTTAAAAAGTGCAATAGATTCAGGATTAGCCTTTTCTACTTCTTTGAATATTAAATCTAGCTTTGTTTCTTTCCCTTCTTTTTCAGGTATTGCATATCCAATAAGCCTGGTCACTTCTGCAAAAGTACCATCTATTTTATTGCCATCATCGTCTACGTATGATTCATATAGCAAAAAGCATATTGCAGTTAGTAGCATTTTTTCAGCATTTTCCCAAAATGGATCTGATGATGATTGACCACTTGGGGTTGTATTTAATATAAAGGTGCTTATCATCTGATAAACTCCATTCTCATCACGAATGTATGAAAATGGGTTATATGTGTGCGATAAGTCCATATCTACAAGGTTAAAAACCTTTATATCATATCCCATACTCTGTAGATACTTGCCATGTGATTGTAGCAGCTCTCCTGATGGATCGGTAACGATGTAGCTGGCATTAGCATTTAATAAGTTAGGTTTAGCAAAATATCTAGATTTTCCAGTACCTGAACCACCGATAACAATAATGTTATTGTTTCTGAATGTTTCTTTCCCTCTCATTGATAGATTAACATTTTTTGACAAAATCATGTTTGGACTTATAACATAGCCTTCTTGTTGTAGATTTTTATTTTTGCTATCCTCATATTTTTTCTCGATTGGTTTAATTTTCCAATCCTTAGCAAGTTCTTCTTTGTCGTCTATTTTATATGTTATTTCTGAATAAGTTTCACCTTTAGGAAAAGAATAATGCTTATTGTATTTTTTGATATTGTCATTCCACTTAGCTGACCCTTGTTCATCTCCTACCTTTGCCCTATATTTATATGGTTTTGATAAAAAATACATAGTTGAAAAGGCAAAAACTAGGATATACACTATTAATCCTTTAAATACAATCCCAGGATCAAAGTAAATATTAAATGGTGAATTAGTTATATTTTCAAATGCTTCATTAATAGCGTTTAATCCTTTAGATGTATTAATATAATTTACAACATAAGACAAGTGTAGTAGAAAGAAAAGATAAATGACAAATGTAGGTATGAAAAAGTATTTAATTATCCTCTTTCTATCACCAGGTGTTTCCCTATATACGGGTACTCCATCATAATCTTTTCTTTTGGTCATCTACTTCTATCCTTACTTATTTCGGTACTTATATCCTTACTATCATCTTTTGAGTTTAAGATAATATCAAAGTCTTTTGCTGAAAATGTTTTTGAATTGCTAAGTTGTTCTTCTTTTATATTGATGTTAATATCAATTTCTGATATTTGTTCAGGGTTAAGTTCATCTCGTATTTCTTCTATGAAGATATATTTTGCCTTAGTGTTTAGCAGTTCAATCTGTTCACCTGGATTCATTCTTAACAAGTTAGTATATTCTATATCAGTCATGATTACAGGTGTGGTCATATACCAGCTTTGCTTTAGTATTTTGTTTATCTCGTCTTCTGTAAGATTATCTTTATTGGTTAAATATTTTTGTTTTTCTTTGTATAAGTCAATTGTTTTATTAGGATTTGCAGCATCTACAATTATGTAGTTCCTGTTTTGCTCGATGTCTTTTTTATCCTTATATTTAATCACTTCATTTAACATTTTTTTGTTATTAAGTGATTCTATAAGGTCTTTCCCATCTTTGCCTTTCAATATTGCCTTTACTTCCCTGTACTCATCTAAAAACTTCTTATAGTCATCTTTTGAAATTACCAATCTATTGTCAACTTTAGCATATTTTAGATTATTGCTTTCTTTCAAAAGGTTGATTATCTTCATTTCATCTTCAGTGATGTTGTTTATTACAAGTATTTCTTTAGATTTTCCCATTTTTGCATGGTTGATTATATCGTCTTTGTTTAATTCATTTTTATTTAAAACAAATTTTGGGAAATACGCCATTTCCTTTTTATTTTTATTTGAAAAGTAGACGTTATAATTACCTTTTTCATCTTCTGTTTTAGCAAAAGGCATCTTGTTTTTTATAGCAAATTCTTCAAACACTCCATAATATGACTTATCAAGGTTTATATTACCTAATCCATATGATCCTGATAATCTATTTAGTTTTTCCAAATCGTACTCACCAAACTTTTTCAGTTTTGATTCTTTTATTAAATCAGCTGTTTTTTGCTTTGACGCTCTAATCATTTTCAAGCTTTCATCTTGAAATGTTCTAAATAGAACCTCTGCTAATTTTTGAGTCATAGCACTTGTTTGACTTGCAACTCTATCAGTCATCTAATCACCCCTTAAGATTTTTTGTCTGGAAATTCAAGGGTTGTTGGATATGCTCCATTACTTGCAAGAATTACATAGGCAGAAAATTTATTTCCTTTCTTAGATTTGAAGTCTGTTATTAATGGTGTTTTTCCATTTTCTATGAGCGACTTCGCTTCATCTTCATCAAGCTTATGACCTGATATAATCCTAAGTGTGCTTAGCCTGCAATTCCCTTTATTTTTTCCATGCTTAGAGTTTTCACAATTTATGGATCTATCATTAATGTAAACATTACCCTGACAGTAAGGGCAAGTTCCAATGATAGTTTCTTCTACCTTCATACTCTCATCGCCTTCATACGATTTAACAATTTCCTTTAAATAGTTTTCTATTTTTAGTATAAAACTATTTTTATCTTTTTCGCCTTCGGAAATTTTTGCCAATTCATTTTCCCAATTAACAGTTAGCTCTACTTCTTTAAGTTTTTCAGGTGCTACACTCAATAATTGTTTGCCTAGCTCTGTGATTACAATATCTTTTTTAGACCTTTCGATATAACCATTTTTAATTAGTCCTTCGATTATATCAGCTCTAGTCGCTGTCGTCCCTAGACCTGTTCTTTCAATCTCTAAACCTTTTTCGTATAATCCAGAACCTGCTGTTTTCATAGCTTTTAGTAGACTATCATCATTATAGTAGGCTGGTGGTTTTGTGGTTTTATCCATTAGCCTGGTGTCTGTTATTGGATATGACATACCTTCTTCTAATCCACTTAAGTCTTTTTCTGATTTTGCAGCATTGTCTTTGCTTTCTAGCTTTTTAAATCCTTGATCTATGTCTACTTTTCCAACAGTGTATAGGTCTATATCGCCACTAATAGCTTTTATTTTCGTTTGCATATACCTATAGTTTTTGGAAACTGCTTTTAAAAGCTGCATATAAATAAGCGTATATATGTTTATATGATTCTTGTCGAGATTGTTGATCTCGTCTTTTTTATCGATTGAATATATTGTCGGCAATAGTGCTGTATGGTCGCTAACTTTCTTGTTATTAGCGATTTTTTCTACATTGTCAAACATATCGCTATCAACGTGACTGCCTATAAGCTGCCTTACTGATTCAACCATATCAGATGTTATATACTCACTATCTGTTCTTGGGTAGGATATATATTTAGCTTCATAAAGGCTTTGTGCTATATCTAGTGTCTGCTTAGCACTTAAACCAAATTTCTTATTAGCAGCTCTTTGTAAATTAGTTAAATCATACAATTTAGGAGCTTTAGTGGTTTTTTCTTCACTAATAACTTCTTCAATTTCAAGTTCACTTGACATCGAGGACATTTTACAATTCGATTCTTGTGTTTCTATTCTTTCAGTTTCAAATGTTATAACCTTGCCATCAAGGCTTATATCTGCTTGAATTGTGTTATATTTTTGAGGTTTAAAGTTTTCTTTTTCTTCACATCTTGCATTTATTAAGTTTAGTGTAGGAGTCTGTACCCTTCCTATCGTAAATTTTTTGTTATTTTCAATAGACACTAGCCTAGTAAGATTTATCCCTACCAACCAATCAGCTTCTTGCCTTGCTTTGGCACTTTCACTTAAATTGTCATAGGCGTGTCCATCTTTTGCTTTATTAAACTCATCTAGGAGTGCTGGATCTTCCATTGATTGAATCCACATTCTTGTAAATGTCTTTTTAGTTCCTATTTTGTCATACACTAGCCTGAATATAAGTTCTCCTTCTCTACCTGCATCTGTAGCACAGACAACACTCTCTATCCTCTTATCGTTTATTAAATTCTTAACCACCTTGTATTGGTGGGATTTTGATGATATTAACTTTGTTTTAAAAGGTCTTGGTAAGATTGGTAGGTCAGCCTTATTCCAATGGTTGCATGACGGATTATATGATTCAGGGTCATCTAGAGTTACTAGATGACCCCCTGTCCATGTCACTATGCAAGATCGACCTTCTATATATCCGTCTTGTTGTTGGTTGCAACCTAACACATTAGCTATAGATTTTGCGACTGAAGGTTTTTCTGCGATAATTAATTTCATTTTATTACTCATTGAGTTTTATTTACTTGCTTAGTCCAATATATTCGTACCAATAACCATCTTTAACTCCACTTTTTGGATAAGCGAACTCGTTGGTTGATTCAACAGAAGAGTTGTACTTACCCTTACTTTGGGAAGAGCTAACTATTTGAGATTCTCCTACTCCAGTACATTTCATGCCACCATCGCTTTGTTTGACATATCTATAAATTGTATCACTATATTCATTTATAACACTCTTTTCGTATCCAACTTCTCCGACTTCCATAAAGGTAGTATCAAATCTGTCTGAAAGATCTATTCTATTCCACCAGGTTTTGTTAATGGAATATGATTTATAAAGGTATTCTGGTCCTGCACTAATACCATTATAAGGTCCGAATACAACGCCATATTTATAATCGGTCTTTATATCATATCTAGCCCATTTATGGACTGCTTGTTTTTTAGCATCTAGTAGTTCATTTTT
>NZ_GG666045.1:59503-152755 GCF_000156575.1 Anaerococcus lactolyticus ATCC 51172 | reverse complement strand
AATTCTTTCTACTTCTTCTACTGTGCTTGCTGCATTGATTTTGCCTGTTGATGCATCATCGGTGATACCTGCTGCTGCAAGTTCTTTGATTGCTGCTTCTTTAGCTTTCTTTAAAGCTTCATCTTTAGCATCGTCAGCTTGTTTTTTAAGCTTTCCGAGTTCTTTGTTAATCTTGTCTATTTCTTTTCTTAATTCTTCGTTTTCTTTACGTAATTTTTCAATTTCTTTGTTTTGATCTTCAAGTTTCTTATCGAGATCTGTACCTTTTTGAGTTTCAGAATTAATTAAAGCTTCAAGTTCTTTTACCTTGTTTTCGATTTCTTTATCTTTGTTTTCAAGATTGGTTTTTGATTTTTCTAACTCTGCAATCTTTTTGGCTAGTTCATCTTTTTGAGCTTTTAAAGCTTCTATTTCAGCTTTTCTATTAGAGTCGTCTTCAAGTCCTTTAATCTTTTCATCGACCTTGCCAAGTTTATTTCTAGCTTCATCAAGTTCTTTCTTGATTTTATCAGTTTCATCTTTATTGCTTTGATCAGCTGCTGCTAGCGATTTTTCTAGTTCTGCAATTTTATTTGTTAATTGTTCTTTTTCAGCCTTAAGGTTGTCTAATTCAGCTTTATCAGCCTTATTTTCTTCTAAAGCTTTTATTTTTTCATCAATTTCTTTTAGTTGATTCTTTGAATTTTCTAGGTTTTTATTTACTTCTTCAAGACTAGCTTTATTTTTTTCTTGTTCTTGTTTAAGTTCTTTAAGCTTATTTTTATTTTCAGCTATCTCTTTATCTGACCCTTTACCAGATCCATTTTTATTTTTTTCTAGTTCTGCGATTCTGTCAGAGTTATCCTTAATTTTCTTCTTTAAATCTTCTATTACTTTTTTTAATTTCTCTTGTTCGGTTTGCTTTTCTTTTGCATCATTTTCAAGTTCTTTGATCTTCTTGTCGCTGTCGCTTGTTTTTCCAGATGAACTTCCTCCACCATATCTGAACCAATAAGAAGTATCAAAAATTGAACCTGTTGTATCATTATTGGTCTTGTCTTTATCTTTTTCTTTATTTTCTTTGATTTCTTTTCTTAATTCTTCGTTTTCTTTAGTTAATTTTTCGATTTCTTTGTTTTGATCTTCAAGCTTCTTGTCGAGGTCTGTGCCTTTTTGAGTTTCAGAATTAATTAAAGCTTCGATTTCTTTGATTTTCTTTTCGATTTCTGCTCTCTTTACAGGATCTTTGATTTTACTTAATTCACCTTTATATTTTTCTAAGCTAGCTTTAAGATCTTCGCCAGTTTTTTGAGCAGCTTGTCTTTGTTTCTTATATTCAGCAACCTTCGCTTCAAGTTCTTTAAGTTTTTCGTTATTTTCAGCGATTAGTCCTTTGTTTGCATCAGATAAGTTTTTAATTCCACCTTGACCTTGAAGTGATGGGTGATTTTTAGCGATATCCCTTTGTTCTCTGTTTGTTAGTTGGTTAGGAATTACTGCTTGAACGCTACCATTTTGACCTTGTCTATATGCTGTAATATTTCCATTTTTATCTTTTGTTACTAGAGTATTGCCACCATAATATAGCTTATTGCCTGTGAATATTAAGTTCTTGTTTGCAATTTTGTTTATATTTGCAAGAGTATCAATGTTTACCCCTGTGGCTTGGCTGATACCATATAGGTAATCACCCCATCTGATATCATAAACATTTTCTCCATACTTTGCTTTATCTTGACCTATTGCTTGCTGTATTGTTGCTATTGAATTTGCTCTCCAGGTTGATGCTTCTGCTTTTTTTCCTGTTCCTAGAACTGCTCCTACTACAAGTGCTGATATTAGCACTTTCTTAACTGTGTTATTTTGTTTCATTGTTTCTCCTTTGATTTTAAAATTTAATAATGTTTTATAATGTTGTAATGAATTTATTATCATATTATGATTCTATATCTTTGAAATTTATATTTTTTATCATTTTATGAAATTATGTTTGCAAAAAAAATTAATCCATCTCGTCTACCTCCTTGAAAAATTCAGCTTCATTAACTCCGATAGCAGCTAATATTTTCACTATAATTTCTATGGGTAGTCGGGATTTATTTTTTAAAGAAAGGTATCTGTAGACAGATGGTGGTGACTTTCCAATGCTTTCTGCTATGGTTTGGATTGGCACATCACTCTCCTTTACTTTAGTTCTTAGCCTAGCTCTAATTTTTCTATCATAAGCTTCTCCTTTTTCTTTTAAGTAATCATTCATCATTAGTGTTTCCTCTATTTTCTATATTGTTACCTTCCTCTGTCTTTAACATATCTTCCAAGTTTTCAACTCTATATGTTTGATATGATCTATCAATCGAATTTGCAAGACCTATAAGTATATTGTCATAATACTTGTCATAAGAAGATAATTTCCCTGTTATTTTTGTAAAAGTGCCATCTTTTTCCTTTGTGATTGATTCAACCTCATAGGTTACATAAAAAATTGGAAAATTATAATTTTTGTTAGTTACCTCTACTCTATAGATAAAGGTTAATTTGTTTCCTATTTTTTCTAGTTCCTTAGTTTTTAGATTTCCTTTTGATACAGAAAAGAAAGCATCTTCAGGTTTAATTTTTATATCAGAGTCTATATAAATCTTAGGATCAGATAGTTCATCTTTTAATTTTGAATTCTTACCAAGATTGCTGACTATAAAGTTTTTGATATTTTCTCTTTCTTTGTTAATTAAATCATAACCTTCATAGTATTTATCATATATAAAAGAGCTACTTATTTCCGATAAATTTTCAACATAATATCCCAACTCTTTTGGTACATCGATATTTTTAACCGTATCTTTTATAACATAACCAGCTTTCCTTGCTAGCTCTTTGTCATACCTTGCTTTAACTTTTAATGTTTGACCTTTGTAATATGGTGGTGGATTTAACACATTATAATTTATGCTACTAGCAAATTTATTCTGACTATCCTTTTTCTTTATTTCTACTTTTAAGTTTGGACTGTATCCTTTATATTCAATGTCAATACCATCGAATAAATCATATTCTACAGGTTCTTTTAAACCAGCGACTGTTACGCTTTGTTTTTTGTTTAAATCGAGCCTAAAGTATTTTAGAAGATTATCGTCAGCTTCCATTTCGATTTTAAGAACATCGCCATTTTTGAGCTTTTTATTATCATTTAATACATCTATTTTAAATCCATCTAACAATTTATTTAATTTAGATATTTCAGCTTCGTCATCGTTCTTTAGTTTAAGAATAGAGTTAATACTTTTGTATGCCTTATCTTTATTAAAACTAACTACAGTGCTTGCACTTCCATTAGCTCCCTCATACGATAGGTCTACATAGTTTGACAATTCTCTTATTTCTTTTTGTTTGCTAGTTTTACAACCTGTTAATAATAAGGCTGATATTGTAAATAACAAACTAACTTTGAGGAGTTTCTTTATCTTCATCATTTGTAACTCCTTCATTGCTATGGATTTGTAATTTAGCTGATTCAACTATATCAAGCCTTTGTTCCTCTGTAAAAACGCTCATAAGTCCTAACATTTTGTTAGCACTTGCTATGTCATAGTCTACTTCAGCTTTTTTCAAACTTTCTTTAGCCTTGCTTAAAGCAGCTTCCTTTTTGCTTAAATCTTCACGCTTTTTTTCTAAATTTTCTAATGCTTTTAGTTCTTTTGCTTCTAAGTTTTCTAGCTCTTTAGCAGATAACACATTACTTTTTACCATAAATCAACACCTGCCTTATCAAGTTTGTAAATCACATCTTTACAGTCAGATTCATCAATCTTTTCTATTTTAAATTTAGATTGATCCTGTTTGATTTTATCATCTAGAAAATCTGATACTAATTTAATATAGGTTATCAAATCAATATTTTCGTCAGTTTTTGTAACTAAATAGCTATCCTTATCATTTAGTAGCAGAATATTTTTGCTGCTTAATACTAGCATTTTGTAGCTTTGTTCTTTGCTTTTGAAACTTTCGATTGACTGACCTAACTTTTCTATAATTTCTTTTTGATTTTTTATTTCTTTAGTTAAATCTTCAAGTTCTTTTTGTTTAGATTCAATTTTCTCTTTATCGGCATCAACGCCTAGATTATTAACCTCTTTTTCAAGTTTATCTAGTCTAGATTTAAACTCCATATTCTCTTTATATTCAGCATTAAATGTGTCTGAATTGCCATAGTTGGCTGGTATAATTCTGTTGTTATCAGAGTTGTTGTTAACTTCTATAGCTCTGGTTTGTTCTTCATACCTTTTTTTCAACTCTTGCTGATTTCGATTTGAATTATTGGTTATTTCTTCATCGTTGATCTCGTTATTTTTATTTTTAATAAAATCGTTGTCTTCTAAACCAGCTGACCTTTTCTTTCTTTCCTCTTCTGTAAGCTTGTTTAAATCTACAGCGTTTAGGTTGTCTTCCTTAATTTTATCCCTATTTTCATAGTCATTAAGGTTTGTTTCTTCAGGTTCTTCAATACTGTCTTCTTTTTGTTCTTCTTTCTTGTTCATGGCTTCTGCAATAGCAAACTCTTTATCTATTTTTTCTTGTCTGCTTGCATCTAAGCTGCTTTTTACACTAAAGATTATAACCAAAAGCATAAACAGGATTAAAATTATTGTGTAAACGTATTTGAACCTTATCCTTTTGTTTATGAAGGGTATATCACAAGGCTGCTCAATATGATACAAGAACCTGTCCAAATACTCTCTAATCATCATAGTCACCCTTAATCTTTCTTTTTCTTAGGCTTAAAAAGCTAATTACAGATAATATTAGTAAAGTGACTCCAGTTGTTATATATTTAAAATTTGAGTATTTTGATTTGTTCGCTTTCTTATCTTTTTCAGTGTTTCTTAATTCGTTGTAATCGCTTGTTCTCTGATTATTAGCTTTCAACTCCTTTTTTTTGTTCGTTTCTTCTTCTCCCACTAAATCGTCTATTGATTTGTTTTCAATATCAACTAATCCAGTTATTTTTATATCTAAATTATAGTCTTTTCCTTTTTCAACTTTGAAATATTGTTTATCAACATCATATTTAGTGTCTTTCATGTAACCGTTTTTATCTACGATGCTTACGCTATCTATTTCATACTCGCCCAATGGTATGACAGCTTTTATTTCAGCTCCATTAAGATCAATCGGTAAATGTTCACCTGTTTTTGTTTTTAAATTGACTATTAAACTTTGGTATCCTATCTGTCCACCAACTTTTATGTTCACATTCCCTTTTTCTAAATTGCCATACTCGTCTGATGCTTGCTGATTAGGATCTTTATCGTGTATTTCAACTTCTCCTTTGTCAGTTATGTAGAAATATTTAGTTTCTCCATCTTTGCTTAACACATACCAGCTGCCATTATTTTTTTTGTTTTTTGCTAACTCTGCGATTTCGGCTTTGTTTTTAATTTCCTTGACCATTATCTGACTGTCAGCACTTGCATTGACAGTCATAGAATTTAGCAAATTACTAGCTATAATAGCTGCTAACAATATTTTTTTTATTTAGCACCTCCTGTTTATCTTAGCTAAAGTTTTATTTCAAACTTTATTAGCATTTGATAATAATTTTTCTTACACTTATATTTTATCATAATATAATAATATGTCAAGCGTTTTATTAATTATTTATCATTTCGTGATAATTGCAGTCAAAACAAAACGCCTGATCTAGTCAGGCGTGCTTCTATTTATTTTTTTCTTGATATTTTTTATAGCCTACGATAGCAGCTAAAGCTATTACAGCAGCAAATGCTAGTGTTTTTAGAACTTTAACTAATCCACTACCTTTAGCTCCTGGTACTTTGATTCCAAACTCATCAGCGTGTTCTCTTAAATAATTCTTTTCTCTTTCTGATAATTGATCAAAATTTGCTAAAGCAAAATCTAGATTGCTTGCCATTAAATATTGTTCTTCTTCGGTTAATTCACCTTTTGCAATAGTTTCTTCATCGGCTTTTTTCTTGGCGTCAGCTGCTTCTATTTGTTCTTGCTTAGTCTGTTCAATTGAAGGATCATAAATCATATTTTTTTCGCCTACCATCGATATATCGACTTCTGTTGTTTCGCCCTTGTTTACCTTGAAAATCACAGGCTTAGCAACGTACGAATATAAATATCTTCTACCTTCAGAATCAACAAATCTTGCATCAATAAATGAATAGTTGCCTACAGGTATTTCTTGCTCGAATGATTCACCTTCACACACGAGGCATAAACCATAATTTGTTCCTTGTTTACCTAAAACAAGTTCAACTTTAGTACCAGGTTTGAAAGTTTTGACATTAACTTTAACATTTCCTCTTTCTGCTTTTTTAATATCTTCTTCAGGCATTACTTTAAGTTCACTAACTTCGTTTATCTTTCCAATATAGTTCGATTCATTTTGATACTGTTGCCCAAAACGTACCAGGGAATCATTATATCTTTGCCATTCTTCAAGTTCTGGGTGACTACTGTCTTTACTTTCTTCTGCTGCTGATACACTTGTAATGCTAACTAGGATCACGAAAGCTAAAGCTAGTTTTCTTAGTATTTTTTTCATAATTACTCCTTTTTATTTTAATTTTTGATATGTCTCAATATTATCTTCGGTTAAAAAATTGTATGCTTCATTGATTTTTTGAAGCTTTCTTGTGGACGAATCGTCCTTGTTTATGTCGGGGTGATATTGCTTAGCAAACACTCTGTAATTGTCCTTTACATCAGTAAACGAGCAATTATACGACAAGTTTAGCATATCACAGGCTGACTCAAAATTGTCTTTAAATTCAGAAATTCCATTTTGAATATTATTGTTTGATTTCTTGTCGTGTGCATATTCACCTTGACTAGATTCATAAAAATCATCACTCTCATTATCCGATTCTTTATCTACTGGTCTTCTAGATAACATTTTGAATCCAAAAGCTACTACTAATCTTGAGAGTATAAATGCTAGATACATTATTGTCATAATCCATATTGGTAGTGTTTTATTTTGTAGTCCACCAGCATACATTAAAAACGCTATAGCTGATACTACAAAAAAATATACTTTTTTGTTTTTGCTTAATAAATACAAGGTCATTCCTAGATATATAATCACAATTATTAAGTTTAAGAAAAAATTATCAGGTACAACTTTATTCCCAAAATAATTATTTATAGCTCCTGGAAGTAAAAATACAACCACGAAGTCCATGCCGAATATAAGTAAAGCAAAATACGGTATAAAAACAACACCTACAGATAAGATTGCAAAAATTATGCCCAATACCATTAAAAATATTATCATAACTCTCTCCTTTTTATTACTATAGATATTTTATCACATTGCAATAATATCTTCACTTGAATTTACTAAATTACTAGCGTTTATTTTGCAATCTTTTATCATAATTATGAGCTTATACATTTTGCACCATGTTATGACCAATAAGATTAGCCGATAATTTTTTGTTATTAGAGTCAATAAATATTTTGAAGTATTCAGGGTTTTTTATAACTGTTTCAATCATTGGAGTATTATGACTATTCTTATTAAAATCTTTTTCAAACTCATCTATGCAATATATAATTAAGTCTTTAAAATTTGTAATTTTGAAGTCCACTATCATATTTGTGATTAATATACACTCGCTTATATCTTCGTATGTTAAGTTTAGCATAACCAATCTCCTTAATTGTTAGTACTTTCAGCTAGCCTTTTTAATCTTCTAGCTCTAGCTATATCTGTTATAGATTTGGTATTTCTTGAACAATCATTCTTTGATTTTGTCTGATCTTGATAATAACCTTCAAGCACCTTGACAAAATTGTCTTCGTCACAGAACCAATCTATGTTGATTTTCCAAGTTGTTTTTTTGCCTAGCAAGAAATCTGTAACTGAAATAGAGTTTATCGCCTTACATACTAGTTCTATGCCAAATTTATTTATTAAATTATTTATATTATCAATCCTACTTTGGTTACAGGCTAATATTTTATTTATCTCATCTGGTAGACCGTTCCAACAGTCAATGAATTGCTGTAGATTTTTAGTTTCTTCTTCATCATCGTCACCCATATTATTAGTCTTATTATAATCAGTCTTATTAATATTAGTATTATTAGATACCATTTTTTGGTATTCTTGAATTTGATATTTTGGTATTCTTGAATTTGATTTTTTGGTATTCTTGAATTTGATATTTTGGTATTCTTGAATTTGATTTTTTGGTATTCTTGAAGATTTCAACATTTCAAGGCTGTTTTTCGATATTTCTCCTACTATATTTTCACTCTTAATGAAATTTTTTACGTAAATAATATTTGGTTTTCCTAAACCCAATCTTTTCTTCTCAATCAATCCAACTCCGATTTCTGTGTCTAATTCTTGTAAAATTTTAACAGATTTATTCTTACTATAATTCAGTGTGTTTGCGATGTCCTCGATAGAAAACACAATAAAAACTCTATTATCTTCATCAAACCAATCATTTTTCCTAGATAAACTCATTCTATCTAATAACAATCCATACACCAATTTTGCATCTGTTGATAGATCTGAAAATTCTGGATCAGTAAAAAGTTGCTTCGGGATTCTTATAAATGAAAATTGCTCTGCTTCTTCCCTGTAATAATAATCAAACATGATAGCCTTTCTTTCTTATAATTCGTGCTTCAAGATAAAATCGATAACGTCTTGCTTGTAGTATAAAATAGTGTTTCCATAAGGCTGGTATCTAGGCAATCCATTCTCACACATTTTATATATTGTTTCATTCCCACAACCCAGGTACTCTCTAAGTTCCGACAACTTTAAAAAGTCCTTTTCTATGTCTTTTTTAACTCTTGGTATTTTATTTTTTATTTCCATGATTCCCCCTGCAATTTCCTAAATACCTATATGCTTTTCTACCTGTAATATGAATAAATTTCTCAAATCTATTGTCATTTTCTAGAGCTTGTGACACTCTATTACATTCAAGCTCTCTCCTGTGCCAACCTGTACCTTTTGATTCTTTTTTATTTGCATATTTCAGCACTTCATGACAAAAGTCATGGTCTAATCTTGGAATTATGATTATTTCATCATCTTCAAAAAATGAAACAAATTTATTATTTTCTATCATACCAATTACTGCATCAGATATTTTCATTCTAATTTTCAATACCTCTTATCTTCTGGAATTTTTGCTACTTTAGCATCACATTTCCTGCAAAAATAATAAATGCTTTTTAGTTTATAAGTCGCAGAATCATAAATGTCACAGTTACAATCTAGTTGTTCTCCATGATTGTCGATCACTATTTCTGTTTCTCCTGAAAACTTTTCTTTTAAGTAAAATTCTTTTGTGTTTCCACATTTTTTACACTTTAACATTCTTTCTCCATTCCTCATAAAGCTTTTTAAATAGGTCTATAAGCATTAATAATGTTTTTTAGTACAATTATATGGATTATTTATAAAATGCTCTTAGAATTTAATTTGAAGCTTATTTGTATGTCTTATTTATTAATTTCTTCTGTAAATTCAACAGCCTTTAAAAAACCTAATAATTTTTCTTTATTTCGTATCTTTAGAACTTTTATATATTTACACAATTCTTTAAATTCTTCTAGCTCATCTTTATTTAAGACTATTATAACTTGTGCCATTTTTATCTCCTTTTGTAGTTTACACTTACATTATATGACGTTTTACTACATATGTCAAGTATTTTTGTAGTTTTAACGAACTTTTTTCTTGAATTTATAATTTTTATAAAGTATAATAATCTCATAAGGAGATACAAAATGAGCAATAGGTTAAAACAATTAAGAACAACATTGAAATTATCGGGTGCAAAGTTTGCTGAACCACTTGGGGTTAGCCGTTCTGCTATATCTGATATTGAAAGAGGTAGAAATAATCTATCTGAACAAATGATAAAACTTATATGCACTACCTACAAAGTTAATGAAAATTGGCTTAGATTAGGTGAAGGCGATATGTTTATAGCTTCAGATAAAATCCCCCTTGACGACCTCACTAAAGATGCTGATCCCTTAGAACTTGCTATATTAAAAGCTTATTTTAGCCTAGATAAAGACCTTCGTTCAAAAGCCTTACAACACTTCAAAGACCAGTTAATCGATAAAGAGTAGAAAAATGTCTACTCTTTTTTTCTGTTCCATAGAAATCCCCTAAGCATACCGATTAAAATATTTTTTTCTCCTAGCGTGCTAATACTTAATATTTCCTCAATTAATTCTCTAATTTCTTTGTTCTTATTAGATTTCTTCATATTTACCACCTACAAAATAATTCCATGGATTATTCAATATATTAATCATGTCATACATTCCCTTCAAGTATGTATAAATTTCCTCGTCAGACCATCTTTTAAAGTTAATTCCTAAGACTACTGAAATAGCTTTAAGATTATCATCATTTTTTATCCCATATACCTCTTGATTATTCGATATAATCTTTCTTATATTTTCTAAAAATTCTTCTTTGCTCATATTTTTATTCTTATCTCCAAATTTGTATCTAAATAATTCTTTTGCCGCTTACTTTCTTGTGTAATTTCACAATCCTATAAGCATAAAATCTTTATCGTCCCACCTATATTTAAGGTTAAGCATATTCTTTTGTCTTTTCTTCACCTGATGCTCCAAGCAACTCCATTCCTAACATCATATACAATAATTTCTTTTTAACTTCTTCGTCTAAGTTCACAAGAAGATTTACTATTTCATAAACGTCTTTTCGCTCGCTCTCTGTTAATGTTTTATTTATTTCAATAATCATTTTTAGCTCCTTTTGTTTATTCTAAAAACATTATATGTCATTTCAAAAACTTTGTCAACGATTTTGTTTATTCTAAAAACATTTGTCTTGATAATTTGTAAAATTAGATTATAATATAAACAGGAGAACGTTATGAAAGATAGAATTAAAAAGATTAGAAAAACTCTAGGATTATCTGGAGAAAAATTTGGTGAGAATATAGGATTAAAAAGAAGCTCTATTTCCCAACTTGAAACTGGAACAAATAACCCTACCGATCAAGTTATTAAGTCTATTTGCCTAGCCTACAATGTAAATGAAAATTGGCTAAGAACTGGCAACGGCGAAATGTTTATCGAAACAAAGGACTCTTTTCTTGATTCTATCTCCAAACAATTCAACCTTGAGGAACTAGACGTTAAGATCCTTGAGTCCTACATTGATCTACCACCTGAAAAAAGACAAGTGATAAAAGATTACTTAAAGTCACTAAATAAATAGGATTATTTATTTTCTATTTGCCAAACATTTATTGTTTTCTTATAAAATACCGTATCTCAACTACCATTTTTTATCATAATATGATATAATCAATTTTAGAAACCGATATTTCTGTGTTTCTAAATTTTTTTGTTTATTTTTTTATTACATTTTGATAATTTTAATCGTTAGAGGTATTTATGAATATAAAAAGTTATAGGGACAAGAATGGAGAACTAAGATATAAGTTTAATGCTTACTTAGGTACAGATGATATAACTGGAAAAGAAATCAGGACTAATCGATCAGGGTTTACAAGTAAGAAACAGGCTGAATTAGCTTATGCTAATCTCAGAAATGAAAATTTACGTAGAAAGAAAAATCCGACTTTTAAAGAAATTGGTGAAAGATGGTTAGAACTTTATAGCAAGACTGTAAAATATTCTTCCTATCAAAGAACTAAAAGTCTTTTCAACACTCATATTTATCCTTTTATTGGAAATAAATTGCTAAAAAGTATCACTACAGCTATGCTGCAAGAGTTGACAAACAAAAAATCAAAAGAGTTAGCTAGTTTCAGCAAAATTAACGCTCAAATTAAAAGAGTTTTTGATTATGCAATAAGTAGGGATATAGTTGATTATAATCCTGCTTTATCAGTGATATATCCTATCACTAATGTAAATAGTGTAGACCGATATGAGTCGATTGAATTTTGGGAAAAAGATGAATTAAAAGAATTTCTGACAGCTTGTAAGAAAGATCTTGACTTTATGTGGTTTTGTTATTTTTGGATTTTATCATATACAGGTATGAGGAAATCCGAATTACAAGCTCTAGAATGGGCAGATATTGACTTTAATAGGCGAACAATAAATATCAATAAGAGCTTATCTGTATATAAGGACAACAAGAAGTTTATTAGTTCTACAAAAACAAAAAACTCTACTAGGATTATTACTATAGACAGTATTACCGTTAAATTATTATTAGATTGGAAACAGCAACAATCAGAAATTTATAAAAAAACTGTGATCAAGGGAAAAACTCAAAAATATGTATTTACAGATAAATCACTAGAGTTAACAAGTCATAACGCCCCTAGAAAAAGATTTTTAAGGGTACTTAAAAACAATAACTTAAGAAAAATCAGACTTCACTCATTAAGACATACACACGCTAGCCTTTGCTTTGAAGCTGGTATGGATATAAAAGACGTTCAACATAGACTAGGACACTCTAATATTGAAACCACATTAAATATTTACGTTCATATTTCTAAAATTAAAGAAAGAAAAAGCATCTCAAAGTTTGAAGATTTTATGAGCGATTGATAAAAATAATTTTCCGTAACATTTTTCGTAACATTTATTTTGCTAGCAGCCTTAATTTATTCATATTTCAACACTATGAAAACAAGGCTGCAATCTCCCTTCATCTCCACCAATTTAAATATAGGATTAAAAGGTGTAAATTTAGACCTTTTAAAAATCGCGAATGATAAGAAGCGTAGCGATATTTATAAGAATCGTAACAAAATTCGT
The DNA here is from genome assembly GCF_000156575.1 of Anaerococcus lactolyticus ATCC 51172. Lineage (GTDB taxonomy): Bacteria > Bacillota > Clostridia > Tissierellales > Peptoniphilaceae > Anaerococcus > Anaerococcus lactolyticus. Next base: position 139,990 of record NZ_GG666045.1, on the reverse strand, counting down.
AACAAATTAAAATGGAGGCGACTTGCCTCCATTTTAATTTGTTGCTATTTAATTATCGGACCAAAAATTTCACTTGATATTATAATATAAATCGTCTGTTGGTCTTTTGCCTGAAAATATGTTGCTATCAAGATTTTCGAGCTTGTCCATGTATATTTCAAAAACTCCCGACATAGTATCAGAATCTATGTAGGTATTTTCCATCGATTTATATATTTTAATTGCTTCCTCATTTGTTATATCATAATTATTTATGATGCTTTGTGATAAAACAGTATTGGAATCTATTGATTGCTGAGCTTTTTTATAATCTGATAGAAATTTATCAACACTTTTTTTGTTGTCCATAAGAAAATTTTTATTAACTATTATAACTTCTGATAAGAAATCTCCATTCGAATCAACCTTAGAATTAGGTAGCATTGAGATGGCTTTATTTGCATCAAAAGAATAGTAATTTTTCTTTGCTAAAGCTTTGGAATAGTATGGTTCAGAAAGAATTGCCAAGATATTATTAGCAGAATCTAAATTTTTAACCAATTCTTTTTGGCTATAATAAAATTCTGTATTTATTCTCATCAAAGTCTTAACAAATCCCAACTTTGTATCAATTAACCTGTTCATTGAATCGTTTAATTCTGGCACCATAATTGTTTTTCCTGCCATATCCTTTGGGCCATTAATTTGTTTATCACTGATAATATGTAGATTATTCACACCTGTTATTGCAGCAAGCTTAATGTTGCCATCAGTCTTATTATATAAATCTACTACCTGATATGCAGGTACAATAGCTATATCAAAATCCAGCGACTCAATTTGTGTAAGATTGTTAATTTTAGTAGTTTCATAAGTATTTTCGCTATCTTTGCTTAATTCATCCAATACAATATCGGAAGCAAAAGTTGCAGATTTGATATCTATCTTATTAAGTATTGGCTTTTTATTAACTTCAATAACTTCTTTTTCAATTTTATCGATTTTGTCTGATTTCTTATTTTTAAATAATAAGCATCCACTTAATAATAAAATCGGGATAATTATCAATAACAATTTTTTTATCTTATTCACTTACGTCTCTCCTGTCTTCCAGAGCTCTTTCTAGAGTGAGTTGATCAAAATATTCTAGATGAGAACCAACTGGAATGCCTTGAGCGATTTTTGAAATTTTAATATTTCTTCCCTTTAGAAGGTTGGTAATAAAAAGTATTGTTGTCTCGCCTTCTATAGTTGATGATATAGCCAGGATAATTTCCTTTATATCTTCAGTATCTAACCTTTTTATTAGTTTATCTATATTTAACTTATCAGGACTAATGTCATCTGATGGTGAAATAAGTCCACCCAAGACATGGTATTTCCCTCTATAGGCACCTGACTTCTCGATTGCTATAAGATTTCTCACATCTTCGACAATGCAAAGATATTCATCATCTCTAGTAAAATCTTTACAAATGTTGCAAGTATCTTCTTCAGTTAGATTTCCACAAATTTTGCAGTGGTGAATTCTTTTTTTTACTTCAATTAAAGATTTTGAAAAGTCTTCTACACTTTTAGCATCTTCGTCAACTATACTCATAGCAAGTCTTTCAGCGCTCTTCCTGCCTATAGTTGGTAATTTTTGAAATTGTTCTATTAAATTATTTAGTGATTCAGGTAATATTGCCATTACATTAAACCAGGAATATTAATTCCACCAGTTAATCTGCCCATATTATCTTCATTAAATTTATCTGCTTGGCTTGCTGCATCATTTATCGCAACCATAATTAAATCTTGAAGCATCTCAACATCATCAGGATCAACAACATCAGGGTTTATTTTTATAGATGTTACAACCTTTTTGCCTGTCACAGTTGCCTCAACAACGCCACCGCCAGCAGAAGATGTAAATTCTTTTTCTTCTAGCTCTTGTTGAGCCTTTTCCATTTCCTCTTGCATCTTCTTAACTTGCTTCATCATATTATTCATATTTGGCATTCCGCCTCTAAAATTTCTAGCCATTTCTTCCTCCTATTTTATGCTTAATTCTTCATCAAAGATTTTTTTTAATTTATCTATTGTTTGGCTTTGCTTAGAATCTCTTTCTATATTTTCTGCTTCTTTACTATCTCTAGTTTCAAGAGAAAAACTTATATCTTTATTTAAAATAGCTGATAGCTTTTCACTTATTTCGTCAATTTTAGTTTCTATAAAAATCCTATAAAACTCGTCTTTAATTATAAGCACAAAATCAGAACCATTATACTCATAATTAAAACCTTCATCGTTAAAAATAGTATTTAACATAGTTCCAGAAGTCGAAACCACCATTTCTCTAATATCGTGCATCAAGTGTGGATCAATACTTATGGATTTTGAAGATTCTTTATCTTCACTTATATCATTTCCAATTGAAGTTTTAGTGACAATTTCTCCTACATTTGAAATGTGATTATCAACAACATCATCAGACTTGTTTGGACCAATCTCTTCAAGATCATAAGTTCTATCGTGCTTACTTGTGACAGGATTAAAATTTTCCAACCTCACATTAATAATGCTATTAATAGTATCAACTATATTTGAATGGTCTAATCTTTCAAGTTTTTCAACCCTTGATCTTAGACTATTTGTATCAACAGTATCAATTAACCTTAAAACTAAAACCTCACTTAAAATATCTGTATTAGATGAATTATTGATTTTTATGCAATAATCATTTAATACATCTAAACTAGTTAAAATCCTATCTAAGCTTATTTCATCAACCTTTTCTTTTAGGAAATTTAGCCTATCTTGGTTTTCAAAATCCATGTCATCTCCACTGACTTTCAAAACCATTAAGTCCCTATAGAAATTTATGAGAGAATCAACTATATCAAGATTTGACTTACCGTCATTTCTTATATCCAATAAATCATTTAAACTTTGCCTTTGGTCTTTTACAATAATGCTAGTCACAAGTTTATTAATCTTCTCGAATCCAACAGAACCTAGAATAAACTCAACATCCTTAAGCATAAATTCTTTTTTATTAAAAGATAAAACTTGATCTAAAATGCTTAAGGCATCCCTCATAGCGCCCTTAGCCTTTGTAATTATAAGGTCAATAGCTTCATTTTCCATCTTAACATTTTGGTCCTTAAGAATAATATTAATCTGCTCTTTTATTTTTGATGAGTCGATTTTATTAAACTCGAATTTTTGGACCCTAGATAAAATAGTTTTTGGAATTTTATCTATTTCAGTTGTTGCTAAGATAAATACCAAGTGCTTAGGAGGTTCTTCCATGATTTTTAAAAGAGCATTGAAAGCTTCTCTTGTAATCATATGGGCCTCATCTATTATGTAGACCTTATATTTAAGATTTGCAGGTGGATAAATAACATTATCTCTAAGATTTCTAATATCATCTATACGTCTATTACTAGCCGCATCCATCTCCACAACATCAAGGCTTGTTTCTTCTTCTATTGCCCTACAATTTTCACATTCAAGACAAGGAGATCCATCTTTAGGATTTAAGCAATTAATTGCTTTTGCAAAAATCTTTGCCGCAGATGTTTTTCCACAACCCCTTTCTCCAGCAAATAAGTAAGCATGAGAAAAGTTTTTATTTTTTATTTGATTTTTTAATACATTAATGACCTTATCTTGACCAAGGACTTGTTCAAAAACTTTTGGTCGATATTGTCTATATAAAGCTTTAGTCATAGCCTTCCTTTCTACCTAATAATTATACCACAGTTTTGAAGTTATAATGAATTTTTTCTTTTGCAATGCAAATAAACTATGGTATAGTAAGTTATTGTAATATGGAGAGCTGTCCGAGTGGTTGAAGGAGCACGATTGGAAATCGTGTATACAGTTTTTCATGTATCATGGGTTCAAATCCCATGCTCTCCGCCATGCACTAGACGGGGAACTAGCGGTGCCTTGTAACCTGCAATCCGCTATAGCAGGGTTTAAGTCCCAATGGAGGACTTTTAGCAAAATAAAAGATTATGATTACTAGTGTTGATTGATAGATCTTACGCAACATAAGACTGTGAACCATGTCAGGAGGGGAACCTAGCAGCATTAAGCAGACCCTTGTGTGTGCCGTAAGGCCACCTAGCATGAGCTAGAAATCTTAGACCCTATATTTTACTAATTGTTCGATATTGGGTGTGCTTACATATGACTCCAAGTTTATCTTGGAGTTTTTTTATACTCAAAATAAGATTTATGTTATAATAAAATTAGATAAAATATGAGGAGCTTATTTTGATAGGAAAAAAATTTGCCAAACTTTTTAATAGACCAACCGCCAACCTAATGCTGCCTGCTAGTCAAGTAGCTGTTGTAAATGAAAATGACTCCTTGCTTCATGCAAGCCTTGTATTGTCAAGCTCAGGTTATCAAATTATTCCTGTAATTGATGATAATAACTGCATACGTGGTTTAATCTCAATACCACAAATTGTAAAAAATTTTGATAACATATCAATTTTTAATGAAGAAAAACTAGCAGCCCATACAGTTAAGGAAGCTATGAACCAGGTTGTACCAATATTATTTGATAATTATGAATTAGAAGATGTAATTTCACTTCTAATAGACAATAACTTTGTTTGTGTAACAATGAAAAATGGATATTTTTTAGGAATAATACCCAGAAAAGTTGTTCTTGAAAGATTTACCCAAGTGGCTCACAATATTGAAAGAGAATATAAACTCATAGAAAAATAACAAGGAATAAGTCTTCCTTGTTATTTTAAATTTATATTTATTTAATTTTAAAGATCGCAGAACCAAAAGGTTCGATTCTAATCTCTTCGCCTATTATAATTTTACCATTTACATTACCTGTACCCTCATACTTTAAATTATTTGTATTAATTATTTCTTCAAGATTATAAGGGCTATTTATTTCATATCCTATATCTGTGAAATTAACAACTACCAAATATTTCTCATTTTTATAGGTTCTTTCATAGGCGTAAATGCTATAACCATCGACATCTAAAATTTTAATACTAGACTCATCTTCACATAAGGCTTTGGTATTTAAGAAAATTTTCGCCAAGTCCTTATAATATTGATTAAAACTTTTATTTATAATCTCACTAACATCAAAATTATTATAAATCGAAAATGTCCTCATATCAGCAAGTTCATCACCCATAAAAATAAACTTAGATGACTTCAAAGTCATTAAAAATGTAAATAAAGTTTTAAGTTGGGAAATCTTCTTATCATCAGAAAACATCTTCATAGCAAGATTTGCTTCATTAAGGTAACTGTCAACATAAGAAAACCCTAAGACTTTTTTTGAATTACCATTTTGTATAAGCTTCCTAATATAAGTTTGATAAATCGCCCTTTCTATAGGCTGCCTTTGGAAAACTTCAACAATATTTATAAATTCACTATCAAAGATCAAATCAAAACCTAAATCAAATTCTTCATATACTCCATTTATGCCCGCAATTGAATAAGATTTATTTTGCCTTATTAAATCGTTAATTTCTCGTATCAATTCAAGCCAAGAATTATTAACTCCCCTATTTTTATCACCTTGCCAGTAAATCATATTTTCTGCAGATGAGAAATAAATACCGTCAATTCTTAGTTCTTTTACATAATAATTTACAAGTGATAATAGGTAGGACTTTACAAAATTTTTGCCAGGGTCAAAATTTATAGAACCATAATAATTGTATTTTATATTATCATAGTCATAATTATAAAGATTTGTTCCATCAAACTTGTCTAAACCTAAAAAATCAGGGTCAAATTCGGCTATATCAAGTTCTACAATAATTCCAAGCTTATTCTTATGAAGTATATCTATAAAATATTTAAAATCATCAAGACTTCCATACCTTTCTGAAAAAGCAAAAAGTCCCAAAGAAGAATAGCCCATCTGCTTGTAATTTTTATATTCACTTACTGGCATTATTTGCACATGGGTAAAATTATTATCTTTTATGTGATTGACAAGTTTTTCATAAACTTTTTTCTTATCTTCCTTGTCCCTAAACAAAGATCCAAGGTGGACTTGGTAAATATTTTTTGGTTTTTGACTTATTTTCTTATACTTAAACTTATAAGCAGAATTGTCTATAACTGTTAATCCCTCTTCCAAACATATTTTTTTAGAATAAGGGTCTAATTTTTTATAAAAATTACCTTCCACATCTTCTATAAGATATTCATAACGGTCACCCTCATTTACTTGGTTAAATGTTATGGAGAAAACACCTGTTTGGTATTTTCTAAGAGAACTCTTTTCCCAATTGTTAAAGTCACCTGCTATATAAACATTTTTGGCATTCGGTGCAAGAACTCTAAAAATATAATCCTTGGACTTTCTTTTGTGAGAGCCAAAAAATTCAAATCCATCTTGAGATTTTCCATCAAGATAATCTCTAGTATTCATTACTTATCCTTTCTCTATCTCTGTTCATATTCTTCATAGCTACTAATCATTGCTCTTGTAACTTCAATCATCATCCAGTCAACTTTTTTTGACCAATCAGGATCAGTTGCATAAAGCTTGCCAATACCATTTGTAGATATACCATTATAAAACTTGCCATCTTCGTTTAAGTATTCATTCTTCAAATGTTTAGCAACTGTAAATATAGAGGCTCTTTCATTTGTAAAATCTGTTGCTAAATTGTAAGGGTCGTGGTCAACTGCATTGAATCCAAATAAATTTTTCTTTTTTAGAAAAAGCTCACTTGTTCCATTACCTGTTTCATGCTTAGCCATAGCCATAAGTAGGATTGGATTTACTCCCTCTTCCTCACTTGCATCCTTAAAGTCTTTTTGAAGGCCTAGTAAGTTTGTACCAGCAAGCCCCCATCCTAGTTCTTCACAGGAAAACTGAGTTGGGTTTAGGGGATAAAAATCATTTTTATCTGAAATTTTTTCAGAACCCTTTTTAGTAAATTCATCTAAATCTTTTCTTAACTTATCAAATCTTATATCTCTCATGTCTTTTAAATTCATGGCTTCTTCTGAAATCTGCTTTAAGCCCAGTAAAAGGGTCTCCCTTCTGTTTACCTTTGCTTCACTTGCAAAAGAAATATTTGATAATGCAAAAAAAGGTAAAATTAAAAGCATCAAGAATATAAAATTATTAATCCATTTCTTTTTATATACCATAAGTCTCCCTTATATATAAAATATATATTAATAAAATTATATGCTTAATGCTCTATTTATCAAGCTTTCATTTTTCTTGAACCAGGCTTGACGGCTGGTATGTCTTTTAAATGCTCTGGTAAATCATCAGGATCCCATGCATTTACCTCAATTTTGACTGCTGAGATAAGTGGAAGCCCGTTTATTTCATCTTCATGTGACCTATTTACTATAGAAGTGAGGGCTACTACATCACCACCATGAGCTTTTATAACATCAACTGTTTCAAAAGAGGACTTGCCTGTTGTTATTACATCCTCAACAATTATAACTTTTTGTCCTTCCTTAATTTCAAAACCACGTCTTAGAGTCATTTCATTATTTTCTCTTTCAGTAAATATGGCATCAACACCTAGAGCCCTAGCCACTTCATAAGCAATAATTATTCCGCCCATAGCAGGTCCAACACAAAGATCTACCTTTATACCTGCTTGTTTTACTTTATCTGCAATAATTTTTGCAACTTCCTCACAATACTTTGGATTTTGGATTAATTTTGCACATTGCACATACTTATCAGAGTGTTTTCCACTAGATAAGATAAAATGTCCCTCAAGTAAGGCATTAGATTTTTTTAATAATTCTATTGTTTTTTCCATTTTTTCTCCTATAATATTCCAACTATATCATTAATGTCATTAATATTGTTATCAGAACAATATTTTTCAAGATTATCAATTATTTCAATCATAGTTTCGAGTTTTGAAAAATTTGCTGTTCCAACTTGGACTGCATTCGCACCTACCATCATAAATTCAAGGCAGTCTTCAACATTCATAATTCCACCCATAGCAATGACTGGTATATCAACAGCTTTGGCCACCTCATAAGTCATTCTTATGGCAATTGGCTTAATGGCTGGACCAGAAAGACCAGCAGTTTTATTATTAAACACAAATTTTCTTTTTCTAATATCCACTGCCATGGCGTTAAAAGTATTGACGAGGGAAACTGCATCTGCCCCACATTCTTCGGCTATTTTCGCAAACTCTCCTATGTGGGTCACATTTGGTGAAAGTTTTACAATTAATGGATGCTTGGTTTCTGCCCTTACAAGACTTATTACTTCCCTAGCTTTATGAGGGTCTGTCCCAAAAGCCATGCCCCCTTCTTTTAGGTTTGGGCAAGAAATATTAAGCTCAATCATGTCAATATCTGCTTTATCAAGCTTTTTCGCCCCTTGGATATAATCATCATAAGAATGGCCACCCAGGTTTGCTATTACAACAGTGTCATATTTTCTCATGAAAACTAATTCGTTTTCAATAAAATGATCGACACCAGGATTTTGAAGTCCTATTGAGTTCATAATACCAGCAGGTGTTTCGTAAATTCTTATGCCTGGATTTCCGAGATTTTTTCTTATAGTTAGACCCTTAGATGAAATTCCGCCTAATTTATTTAAGTCTATGTAGTCTTTAAATTCTTCACCAAAACCAAAGGTGCCACTTGCAGCAATGACTGGATTTTTAAATTCAACGCCTCCTATATTTACTTTTAAGCTCATTTAAATATCCTTTCTGCAGCGAAAACTGGTCCATCTTTACAAACTCTGATAAAATCACCATTTACATCTTCAATAGTACATCCCAAGCAAGCCCCAATTCCACATCCCATATGGGCTTCCATTGAAATCTGAATCTTTGCCCTTGTATTTTTCTCACAAAGAGCCTTTAACATCAGATTTGGTCCACAAGCATAAATTAAATCATAATCATCAGGATTTAATTTATCTAAGATGAATTTTCCTTCTTTTTTTTCAGAACTTGTCACAACTTTATTTACATAAGATGTAAATTCATCAACAAAATAAGGTTCATCTGCAAAACCCGCGTAAAAATCAGCTTTTGTATCTAAGTTTTTAGCTAATTCTAAAAGTGGTGCGATACCTATACCACCAGCTACTATAGCAATTTTTTTATCATTTGTTTTTTCAAATCCCTTGCCAAGTGGGCCTAAGATAGAAACCCCATCGCCTTCATTAAGGTCTGCTATTAGTCTTGTACCCTTACCAACAACTTGAACCAAAAAAACTAACTTACCATCTATTTGTTCACAAACACCAAAAGGTCTAGCAAGGAGTGGGTCTTGCCTGAAGGAATCTGCTCTTAGCATAAAAAACTGTCCTGGTTTAGCATTTAAATTTATACCAAGGCTAATCTTAAGAATACCTGGAGCTATTTCAATATTTTCCAAAACTTTGCACGGTCTATAGGTTTGCATTTTTTGCTATTTCCTTATAAGTTTCTATTGTTTTTTCTCTGGCATATTTGCCAACATTTGTCTTACCATCTTCAAAATTCATCCAATTTTTAAGTATGGCACGAGATGAGTTTACAACGCCTGCATTTAACTTGATCATGAGATTATAAACATTCAAACTATCAGCAGCTTGCGCCCCAAAACCAGGTATTAAGAAAAACATCTTATCATATCTTTTTCTAATTTTTTCTACTTCTTCGCTGTGGGTTGCGCCTACAACCAAGCCGACTGGACCGAAACCAGACTCTCCTATATAATTATCATTTACTTCCTTAAGCTTATCACCAATTGTATAAAAAAGTTCTTCACCCTTTGTTTTTAGGACTTCAAAGTCATTGGCACCTGGATTTGAAGTTCTTAAAAGAACAAAAATTCCTTTTTTACCTGACTCTAAGTAAGGTAGGTATGGAGAAATTGAATCCATACCCATGTATGGGTTTAGGGTCATGAAATCAACTTCAAAGTCTCCTTCAAAATGAGCCTTAGCATACATGGTTGCAGATGCAGCTATATCACTTCTTTTAACATCTCCGATAGTTAATAAATCTAAACTCCTAAGGTAGTCCAAAGTATTTTTATAGGCAAGCATGCCTTCAAGTCCATAAGACTCGTAATAGGCAATTTGGAGCTTATAAATAGCACATACATCCTTAGTCGCATCAATAATTTCCTTGTTATAGGCAAAAATTGCATCATGAATTGATTTTCCATCCTTCATAGAATCAGGAATATAATCCATAGAAGTATCAAGACCTACACAAACAAAGCCTAATTTCTCGACTCTATCATATAATTTATCTATTATTTTCATATTTTAACTCTCCTCCCCTATAAACTCTTTCAATTGAACCATAAAGTGTCTTTCCAATCATAAGTGAATTTTTAGACTTAGATAGAATATCTTCTTCCTTATATTCATAAGATTTATCAAGGTCAACTAAGGTAAAATCAGCCATATATCCAGGCTCTAACTTACCTTTTTTAATATTTAAAAGTTCTGATGGCCTTGTAGACATTATCTTAACTAATTGATTTAAAGAAATTATTCCAGACTTTACTAAAACTTCATAACAGGTAGAAAAGGCTGTCTCAATTCCAATAAAACCTGGCGCCCCATTTTTCTTTTCTTCAGCAGAATGTGGAGCGTGATCAGTTGATATTGCATCAACATAGCCTTCCTTAATCATCTTTAGCAAAAACTGCCTGTCTTCTTCCCTCCTTATAGGAGGATTTACCTTCATTTCATCTCTAGTTTTTTCAGAAAAATATAGGTGGTGAGGAGTTACTTCACAGGTTATTTTAGCACCCAAGTCCTTAAAATACTTGATTGCAGTCATTGCCCCCTTGGTAGAAACATGGGAAAAATGAACTGGCATATCAAGTTTATAAGCATAGTAACAATCACGAAGGGTCATAGCATCTTCTGCTACTTCATAATCAATGGCAGAAACTTTAGCAACTTCTTCGTGCAAAGTCATATTTACGCCAAGTTTTTTTGCCTTAACCATAGCCAAATACATTATGGCATCGTCATCAACACCATGTCCATCATCTGAAATAAACTTTACTGATTCTGGCAAGGTATCCAAGTGGTCAAGAGTTTTTCCATCAAAATTTTTTGTTATAGTATAAACTTGATCAATACCTATCAAGTCTATATCTTTGCCCCTTTTCATAATATCTTCATAAATTTCTGGACTTGATACAGTTGGTTTGGTATTTCCCATCAAAAGCACATTAGTAAAACCACCCTTTAGAGCAGCGTAGGAACCTGTTTCTAAATCTTCCTTGTAGGTAAAACCAGGATCCCTAAAATGAACGTGCATATCGGTAAAAGAAGGCATCAAGGCGAGATTATTGCAATCAATAATCTCGTCTGCTTCTTCCTTTGAAAATTTCTCTACGATAATTCCGTCTTCAACATAAAGATCATTTTTAGAAATTTTTACGTCATCGAAGCCGTAAAATTTGGTAAAAATTTGCTTCATCTTTATTCTTCCACATCATAAATGTGACCACAGAAGGCACACTTATAGGTCTTTTCTTCCTTATTTATAAGGATAAATTCACTTTGAACTTCCCTTTCAGTTGTTGATACACATTTTGGATTTTGACAAGTTAAAATATCAATTGCTTTTTCAGGTAGCTTTAATTCTAGTTTCTTAACTACTTTTTCATTTTCAATGATATTAACAGTTGCTGTTGGGTCTATAATTGAAACAGCATCTAGGTTTATATCAATATTGTTTGCGATTTTTAATATATCTTTTTTGCCAAATCTTGTTGAAGAAGCATTCAAAATTATTGCCACTTCATCTTTTAAATCTTTTAAATCTAAAAGATTATAGATTTGCATTCCTAGTCCTGCTCTAATATGGTCTATTACTATTCCGTCTTTAATACTTGTAATCTCAATCATTATTTGCCTCCAATAACTTTATAATAAGTGCCATTCTAACATACATACCAAATTTTGCCTGTTTGAAATAAACAGCTCTTGGATCATCATCGACTTCTTTTGCAATTTCATTTACTCTAGGAAGTGGATGCAAAACTATCATATCCTTCCTAGCCCTTTCCATTTTTTCCTTATCTAAAAGATATGAATCTTTTAGTCTTGTGTATTGAGCATCAGAGTAAAATCTTTCTCTTTGAATCCTTGTCATATATAGAATATCAATCTTATCGATTACTTCATCAAGACTTCTTACTTCTTCATACTGAGAATTTTCATCAAAAACTTCTTCTTTTACATATTGTGGAAGCTTTAATTCTTCTGGAGAAATTAATATGTATTTGTTTCCCTCAAAAAGATTTAATATTTTAATCAATGAGTGAACAGTCCTACCGTATTTGAGGTCGCCACAGATACCTATAACGTGGTTTTCAAAACTTTCTTTGTAATTGCTAATTGTAAGCATATCTGTTAGGGTTTGGGTTGGATGTTGATGGCCACCATCACCTGCATTTATAATTGGGCAATCAGCTGCAAGGCTTGCAAGGTAGGCAGCACCTTCTTGTGGGTGACGCATAGCGATAATATCAGCATACTGGCTAACAGTTTTAACTGTATCTTGTAAGCTCTCTCCCTTTTTAGCAGATGATACACTCGCATCAGAAAATCCTACTACAGATCCTCCTAACCTTAGCATGGCAGATTCAAAAGATAATCTAGTCCTGGTTGAAGGCTCAAAAAAAAGAGTCCCCAATAACTTCCCATCTGCTGAATGAGAAAAATCGGCTGGACTCTTATAAATAGCATTTCCTAGTTCGATAATTTCGAGCAAATCTTTTTTTGTCAAATCGTGCGAATTTAATAAATTTTTTATAGAAATCATACTTTCTCCTTAGATTTTTTTAAATTATACCAGTATATTTCTATCTGTCAAAATTATAATTCATTTATTAAATCTGATATTGACTTTGTTGTAACCATGCTCTTTTCAATGCCTAAATCGTTAATAATTTCATCTATCTTTGATTGATTTGTAAATTCAATTTCCATATAAGGATATGGATAAGTATTTTTATCCCAAGTATCTATATCAAATCTTTGTCCCTTATACCTGTAAGATATTCTTTCCTTTTCTCCCTTATATTTTAATTTTATACCCATCTTATCTAAGATAGAAGTCATCATAGCTACAGAATCAATATGAACTGTAAATTCGTTATTAATCCTAACATCTCTGTCGTTTTTTACTTCTTTAAAAGTTAATTCAATCGGATTTTTCTTGCCATCAATTTGGCTTTCTCTTATTCTTAGGTAGCCTTTTTTAAACTCACCATCTGTAGGTTCAAAAGTATAATTTGTCTGAAACTCCCTAGATAATTTCTCAGCCCCAAGGCTTAGTAATTTTTCTTCCATTTCTTTTGGTACAATATTTAAAACTTTTACTTCAATTTCTCTTTGCATTATCCTATCCTAACCGGGTCAAAATCAACATAGTCGCCTGATACGCAAACCAATTTGACCCCTTCAAATATTCCTTCCTTAATTAATCTGTGCCCATTGCCATGAAGATGGCCATAAATAAGCGTGTGGGCTTTAAACTCCTTGGCCAAATCAAAAAATTCATTCAACGATCCGTCAGCGTTTATTGGTGGGTAGTGAAGATTAATAATAAGTTTTTTATCAGACTTTGTGCTTCTAATAGAATTTTCAAGCCTTAGAAGTTCTCTTTTATAAATCTTTTCATCATGGTCAGTAAAATCCCTACTATCTCTACTGATCCAACCCCTAGTTCCGCAAATTAAATAATCTTCAACTTCGAAAGAATTATTTTGTAAAAACTCTATTGTTTCTAGACCAAGTTGGTTGAGTTTATTTAGCGAAGACCACCAAAAATCATGATTACCCTTCATCAAAATCTTTTTACCAGGGAGCTTATCAATTTTGGCTAAATCAATTTCGGCATTTTTTATATCCATCGCCCAAGAAATGTCACCTGGCACTAAGACTGTGTCTTCTTCTTTTATTTTATTTTTCCAATTTGCAAAGATTTTTTCCTGGTAATTTTTCCAGGCTTCGCCAAAAACCTCCATAGATTTTGCTTCTGTATAATCTAAATGAAGGTCTGCCAGAGCATATATCATTGATCCCCCAACTGTATAAAATTCACATATATATTTTCAGCTTCAAAAAACTCTTCTTCTCTCTTATGACATGTAAAATAAATTATTTGCCTAGATAAAGATTCATCGAGAATTAAGTATAAAAATCTTCTTAACCTTTCAATATCATAATTTATAAAGGCATCATCAAAAATCAAAAACGAATCTTTTATACTTTCTTTTGCCACACTAAGCTTCATCGCAAGGTTCACCTGGTCATAACATCCCTTAGATAACTGATCATCAGTGTATGTGAAATTTAATTTATCCTTAATATTAATATCTAAATTATTATCAAAACTTATATCTAACTTTGATTTGCTTGATTCAGCTAAAATATTCTTAATATCATTATTTAACTTATGAATATCTGCCTTATTTTCATCTGAAATTTGTAAAATCATATTCTTAGCAAGATTTATAGCTTCTATTTCTTCCTTAATCTTATTAAACTTTTCAGTTTGATAGTTAAACTCATCCCTCAAGGTTGCTTCATCTTGTAAGATATTGTCAATTGATAAAAGATTTTTTTCCCTAACATGGATAATGGCACTTAAATCTTTTATTTCTTTTTCAAGGTTTGAAATATCATTTAATTCTTTTAAATTATCATAAGCGCTAAAGTTAAAATCAATATCATCTACATCTTGATTGGAATCTAAATCCTGCTTTTTTAATATATCAAGGACTTCCACGATTTTTTCTCTTTCAGAAATAAGACTTCCATATTCATTAAATCGATGCCTTAAATTATTATACTCAGATGCAATCTTTCCTTCATCTTTGTAACTTTCGTTAAAAATAAGATAAATAAAAGGAATAGTAAATAGCAAGATGAAAAATTTACTAAATATTATCGCAATCAAAATTAGTACAAGTATTGTAAGGATATAAATTAATTTATAATCTCTATTATCATCTACAAAGTCTATCTTATCTTTTTCTAGAAATTTTATATCATCGTAAGATTCTAATTCTCTATCAATATTAAAAAGTTTATTGGACCAATTTTGGTAAGACTTGAAATTTTCGTCCGATCTTCTTTTATTGTAGGTTTGGTTTAATTTCTTTTTATGCTCACATTCTTGTTCATACCTAGTTAAAAGATTCCTATCCTCATCTAATTTTTGATAAGATTTATAAAAATCTTTTTTTAGCCTATCAATTTCTGATATTCTTTCTTGAAGAATTTCTATTTTTTCTTTTGTCTTATAGTAAGGCTTTGTGTAGGCTCTTTCCGTTCCAAGCTCTTTTAGCCTATTATCAAGTATTTCCAAAGATTTTTTTATAGAAAAATTATAATCTATATCATTTGCTGAAAGTTTTTCTAGGATTTTTTTCTTGCTATCGGTGCTTATCTTTTGAATTTGTTCTGATGAGATATAAGCTTTATAAATATCATAATCTACACCTAGAAAATACTTACCTGGAGCGTTTAGGTCTGATTTTTTTAGATCAACTTCTTTATTTTCACTTAAGTTTGTGACCCTGTAATCGCCACTATCAAAGTCCCTATACAAAAGAAACCTATCTCCATCTTTTGTTAGCTTCATTTCCCCTGCATAGACGTAAGACGATTTTGGTCTATAAATTTCTCTTTTATTTGAAAAACTAGTTCTTAATTTCCCCTCATCAAAACCGTAGAACATTCCTTCTATGAAATTTTTTAAAGTAGTTTTTCCAGATTCATTAAGCCCATATATTAGATTAAAAGATGGATTCAACCTTATTGTTTTGTCTTGAAATTTACCAAAAGATTTTATATTTAATTCTTCAATAAAAATCCTAGTCATCCTTGCTCCTGTATATCGCATCCAAGCCTAATTCTAAGGCCCTCGCTTGAATATCATCTAATTTGTGAGGGAATTTTTCCCTATACTTTTCCAGAAGAGAATTCGGATAAAAATCAACCAAATCATAAAGTGAGGCTCTCTCATCAATTTTTATTTGAATATAATCTGCATTGATTTCTTTTCTTAATTTGTTAATATTAACCTGTCTATCTAGATTTATTCGCAAATAATTTTCCTTGTTGGGGTCAAGTCTTGAATTAATAAATGATATAAGGTTACTATCATTTTCAAAATCATCAAAGCATAAGTTCATGTCATAAAATTTCATAATTGAGGAATTAACATGACTTATTTTTCCCTGATCATATAGAATATATCCATAATCATATACATCTGAAAAATCACTTGGTTCAATAGATCCAGCATAGTAAATATTATTGCCAAAATTACCCCACTTATGAATATGGCCAAGCCCTACATAGTCAAAACCTATTTCTTTCAATTTATCTAAATATAAGTCTAGATACTTATCTTCTGATTTGTTTATGCTAGCATGGACTAATAAAATATTAAAAAAATCATCATCTAAATTTATATCATAAGGAAATTCATCTTTATAGATTCTATCACTATATGATAAGCCATAAATCCTAGTTGAATTTATTTCATAGTAACTAATCTCCTTATCAAAAAAGATATGAAGGTTGGCTGGTTTCATCTTTAGAATATCATAATTGTCACTTCCAATATAATCGTGGTTGCCTGCTACATAAAAAATATCTTTTCCAAAGTCGTGAAAAAGTTTGAAAAGTTCTTTGTAATCTCTAAGCGTAAACAAAGATCTTTCATATAAGTCGCCAGCTATTAATAGGAAGTCAACATCCTTGTTATTTTTTAAAATACTCTCTAGTGACTTTTTATTATTGGCCCTAATTTTATCCGATAGCTCACTTTTAAATGCAAAGCTGTCACCAAGATGGCAATCAGCCAAGTGGATAAATTTCATATGATATTTACACTTTCTATTAGTTTTTTATTATCTTTGATATTATAAACTGTAAGTGAACCATTATCTATCCAAAAAGACTGCCAATTGGAAAGGTCTTTTAAAATCCAAAACAAACTTGACCTTATTGCGATGCCATGGCTAATGCAAAGTATATTTTTATCATTATTCGATTTTTCATCTAAAAATGAGCTAAGCCTTTTTATAACATCTCTCCTCGATTCACCATTAGGATAAGATAAGTCAAAGTAAGCTTCTTTTTCTTGTTCAAAAAAATTTTTATAATCTTCCCTGACTTCGAAAATGCTTTTGCCTTTGAAATCTCCAAAGTCCATTTCATTTAATCTTTCATCTACCAAGTACTTATCAAAACCCAAAATTTTTGCAGTTTCTTGACTACGTATTAATCCTGAAGTATAAACTTCATCAATTTCGTAATTTTTTAAATGTTCTTTTGTCTTATCTAATATATATAAACCGGATTCTTCAAGTTTTGTTTCCGGGGTTGAGTATTTTTTTTCTATATTTGCCATAGTAAGACCGTGTCTTACAAAAATAATTTTCATATTCCACCTCACTAATAATTATAACAAAATTTATCTTTTTATCTAGTATGACAAAATAAAAGACGGTTTCCCGCCTTTTATTATTCGCCACTTGACATAGCTTCAGCCATATCAATTTTCTTTAATTTTCTATGAACATAAATTAAAATGATTAGAGATAAGATTAGGGTAATGGCTGCTGACACTATAAAACTTAGTGGATGCAATTTATAAGCAAGCATTATATTCCTTGGTGCCACTAAATCAATTATGTACCTAAACATAATATAACCAAGTCCAAAGCCCAATACTATTCCTAAAATTGTTAAGATAAATATTTCCCTGTAAATGTAGGAAGTTACTTCCTTAGGATAGAAACCTAAAACCTTGATAGTAGCTAATTCCCTCTTTCTCTCGCTAACATTTATATCAGTAATATTGTATAATACAACACTGGCAAGTATTGAAGAAATCAAAGTTATTACTACAATTACAAGGTTTAAGTTAGCTAGCAAGGCGTCCATTGATGCATAGGCCTTGCCTGTATTTATAACAGCGAGGACAGAATCCGTATTCTCTAATTTCTCAATTATCTGATCAGGATTTCCTTTAATATAATTTGCATTTACTTTTATAGCTCTCTTGCTGAGGTTTTCATAATAGTCTTTTGAAATATATAAGTAGTCAGCAACATAGTTTTCTGCAATTCCCCCGATTTTGATTTCGAGTAGATCATCATCAAGTTTGATTTTTATTTTATCATTAACTTTGATGCCAAGTTTTTTGCTTGCATTTTCTGTTAGGACTGCGCCTGCTTTTTCTAGGTCTACAGGAGACTTCCTATCCTTTCTAAGGTTCACAAAACCCTTAAACTTCTTACTATCTTTTGGTACAACAACAGATATATCCAGATTTATTTTATCTTTCTCTAGGTTTGCAGAATTATTTTTTATTTCCAAAATCTCATAAGAAGATATTTTTTCTTGGTAATTTCTCCTGTCAGTATCGCTGGCCTTTTCATCTAAAATTGCTACTGCCTTATAATTATGAAGTTCATTTTGTTGGATTGATGCTGTGTCTTTTAATGAATCAATCATCGCAAAACCAAAAAATATTAAGGCTGTACATCCTGCAACGCCAAAAATTGTCATAAACATTCTTGACTTGTACCTAAATAAGTTTCTTGCAGTGATTTTTTGCATAAAAGATAGGTTCTTCCAAATAGGTCTTATCCTTTCAAGCAAAATTTTTGTTCCACCTTGTGGTGCAAGAGGCATAAGCAGCCTTGCCGGTGTTTCGTTTACTGTTGATTTTGAAGTGAAGAAAACTGTAAGGCTAACTAGTAATGATGATAAAATAATTGATGCAATTATAACTGTTATCGAATTTACATAGCTTGCGTGAAGTATTTCAAAGCCCGTTGAGTAGGCGTCAAAGATTACTCCGACAATTATAAGTCTGCCTAAAATACCTCCTATTATAGATCCAATTACAGTTGGAATTAACCCATAAATATAAAATCTTTTAGCTATCATCTTGTTAGCATAACCTAAGGATTTAAGAGTGCCGTTTATTAGCCTTTGCTCTTGGATATATCTTTGCATGGTTGTTAGTGTTACTAGCATGGCTACCATGTAGAAAAATACCGGAAATACCTTTGAAAGTGAATCCATATTTAGGGAATTTTTATAATAAGTATCTATTCCTTGGTTATCGAAAATAGTTTCGACATCGTATTCAGGATCTCTGAGTTTTACCAAAGCTTCTTTATTATCAGAAATTTTCTTTTTGCCATCATGGATTTTTTCCTCTGCCTCTAGCTTTTTATCATCAAATTCCTTAAGTCCTTTCTCATAGTCAGCCTTTGATTTAATTAGTTTCTTGTAGGCATCTTCTAATTTCTTTTTGCCATCTTTCTTATTAAAGGCTAACTTATCCCTTCCTTCATAGTACTTAGTCCATCCCTGATTTATTTCTCTTTGGTTTTTGTCAACTTCTGCTTGGCCAGCTTTGATTTTTGTAAGACCCTCTTGTTTTTTCGCTTCAAAATCAGCCTTGCCCTTATTGTATTCTACAAAACTCGCATTTATTTCCGTCTCTTTTGCCTCAATTTCTTTAAGGGCAGAAAGAAGTGGAGCTTTTTGTTCGTCAAGTTTTGATTTCATCTCTTCTTCACTAGGCATAGCGGTTGATAAAGATAAGTCGCCACCAGTTTGATTAACCAAGGCTTCTTTTTGTTCGCTAAAGGTCTTATCAATTTTATCAAGACCATTTTGTATCTCTAACTTTTTCTCTTCTAGTTGACTTTTGCCTGCATTTAATTCCTTTAACTTATCGTCTAGTAATTTCTCAGTTTCTTGTATCTTGCTCTCATATTCTTTCTTTGAAGTAGCTAATTTTTCTTTGCCCTCCTCAAGTTTAATTTGTCCATCTTCTAATTTTTGCCTAGACTTACTAAGCTTATTTTCAGCATTCTTGATTCTCTTTTCAAAATTAGCCTTATTAGTTTCATATTTATTAAAACCGTCATCCAGTTTCTTTTTAGCATCCAGTAAATCTCTTTCTGTGCTAGTTAACTTATCTTCTGCCTCATTAATATCACCTTCTGCATCAGAAATTTTTTCATTAGCTTCAGTTTTGATTTTTTCTAAAACTTCTTTCGGTCTAAGGTAGATATCATCTTCTATTTTTTCTTTTTTATCTCTAATAAAACTGATATATTCATCGCTGGTCTTATCCATATCGGTTGAATTTTTATAGGAAATATTAATTTCATTAAACTTGTCGCTAGCGAAATTCTCTGGGTTAACAAAGGCGAATCCCTCAATCTCTTTTTTTCCAAGAGGTGATATGTCACGCATATCTTCCATGAATTTTTCGCTAGTTGCAAAAAATCCCACTATCCTAAAAGAAATATTTCTAATCTTAGAATTTTCCTTTTGGTCATCATTTATATAAGAAAGATTAATGGTATCACCAATTTTATAATATTTTTCAAGGGTCTTATCAAGAATGATTTCCTTGTCATTTTTGATTAAATTGCCCTTCTCAAGATGGATTTTAGAGAAATTTTTATCATAGGATTTTAACCTTATAATCTTTTCGCCATCCATGAGATCTATAGTTTTAATATAAGAAATGTCTTCAATGTCACTGTCATTTTCCAAAAGAATTTTATCTTCATAATCCATTGGATAAGTAGATTTCACTATTATATCAGGGTGATGGTATGTATCTAAAGATTGTTTAAGGCTTTTGCGCATAGAAGGTCCTGTAAGGTTTAGGGCTACAATAACCATAGTGGCTAGCCCAACCATGACCCCTATAGAAAATACTTTTCCTTTTGTTTTTTTAATATCCCTAAGGATATTTTTTAAGTAAGTCTTATTCATACTACCACTCGAGTTCTTCTACAGAAACAGGGTTTTCATTTGTATAAGCGTTCAAAATCCTACCGTCTTTTAGTTCTATCACCTCATCAGCCATAGGCTTTATAAGCGAGTTGTGAGTTATAATTATTACAGTTGAGTTGAATTTTCTAGATGCATCTTGGAGAAGTTTTAAGATATTTTTTCCTGTTTTATAATCTAGGGCACCAGTTGGTTCATCACAAAGGAGTAATTTAGGATTATTTGCCAAAGCTCTAGCAATGGCTACCCTCTGTTGTTCACCACCTGAAAGTTGAGAAGGAAAATTCCCTTCTCTTTTTGAAAGTCCAACTTGGTCTAAAATTTCATCTGCCTTTAATGATTCGCTTGAAATTTCACTTGCTAGTTCTACATTTTCCAAAGCTGTTAGGTTTGGTATTAGGTTATAGTGTTGGAATACAAAACCAACATCATCTCTTCGATATTTTGTAAGCTCATTTTCATTAAGCTTGCTAAGATTTTTTCCATCTATAAGTATATCTCCACTACTCGCCTGCTCCATACCACCGATTATATTTAAAAGCGTAGTTTTACCAGCACCTGAAGCGCCAACTATTATTAAAAGTCTACCCTTTTCAAGATTGAAACTTATCCTGTCATTGGCAAGAATTTCAGATTGACCTGACTTATATTTTTTACTAACTTCATTTAATTCTATATAAGACATAGAAACCTCTTCTTTCTTTATCCTTATTCTTATTTTATACCCATTTTAAGGCAAAATAAAAGAGCCAAAGGCCCTTAAATATTTTTAAATTTTTCTCTAACTTCATTTATTTTGCCACAAGTCATTTTACCTTCAGGGCAAGGACCTGACACACAAGATGGACCTGCTGATGCAAAAACATTAGGGTAAATTTCTTTAACTAATTTCACCATCTGATCTGACATATCCCTTATCTCCCACTGGGCCCTATTGCAAGATCTAAGATTGAAAAAGTGAAGGAGAGCCCTCGCATTCATAGTGAAAACTATTTTTGTTTCACAAGCATTTGGAAAAACATATCTGGCATCTTCGATTGCCATCTTAATCGCCTTTCTTTTTGCAGATTTTTCCTCTTCGCCTTTATTAATTAAGACATCATAATGTTTTTTAGTAAGAATTTCTGCAAGTTTGTCATAAGCTTCTTGATCTTTTTGCATTGTCTCTATAAAAATTTTCCTTGCTTCTAGGTCTTCCTTTATGTGAGGTGGAATTACGTATTCAAACCCATCTAATTTTACGTATCTCTGCGATTGCTGAGAGTAGGAAGCAAGCCTATGGCGAACAAGTTGGTGGGTTAGAGTTCTTGATACACCCTCAACTGCGAAAGTAAAGGAAATATGTTCTATTGGGCTTAAGTGACCAAGGCTTGCAAGCATTTTTACGTATTTTGCAATTGATTCTTGGTCTTGTTTTTTTGAAATTTCTTCAACTCCAACAGGAGAATAGCATAATTTCCCTGCTTGTGCAATTGTTTCTTCACCGTCTTTTGTATAATTTAATAAAGTGACTTTTAAACTTGTTTCTGCCATATTCTCCTCCTAATGTTTATTAGCATTATACCTTTAGTTCGAAGCTTTTTTTAGTAAATTTTTGTAAGACTTATCAATCAAAATAGCTCCTAAGGGTGCAGTAATAATTATTCCAAGGACTGCTATGGATAAGATTGCCATTCCTGACGAAATTCCATTTGCAAGGGCAACAGATCCAATTGCAGCTTGGACTGTAGCCTTAGGTGTATAGGCAAGGATTGTAAAAGTTTTTTCTTTTTTATCAAGCTTGCTTCCACTGACAGAAATAAATACACCTATAGACCTTATCAAAAGTCCTAAAAATATCAAAAGTATTCCAACACTACCAATAGCTGTCATGTATTTAATGTCAACCTCAGCGCCAACAAGAACAAAGAGTAAAATTTCTGCAAATATCCAAAGCTTTGCAAATTTTTCAGATAACCTTTCAACAACTCCCTCATTAGCCTTTATTTTATAAGATGAAGCCATAGCTATTACAGCAAGAAGTCCTGATATTGGAACAATATTTTTTACAAGTCCCTCTAAACTTACAAGCAAAAATGAAAGTGCCAAGATAATAATAACCTTAGATGAATTTCTTATATAGGCTCCATTTTTGTAATTCCTTTCAAAAAATAAATACAACAAATATCCAATGACAATGCCCAATCCTATTCCTAATACAATCGAAATAGGAACTTTAAATAGTGATTTAAAAGAAAATTCACTGCCCTTTGCCATAGATAAGAATGATGAAAATAAAACCAAAACAAAAACATCGTCACAAGATGCCCCTGCTAAGATCATTTGTGGAATGGACTGGTCTTTTCCATAACCTTCATCAATAAGTTTCACCATCCTAGGCACAACTATAGCTGGAGAAACCGCCGCCATAACAGCTCCCATTAAAAGTCCATCAACCAAATGTAGCCCTAAAAGTTTTGGTACGAAAATCGCATAGGATAAAATCTCAAAACTTGCTGGCAAAAAAGATAGTAAAACAGCAGAGCGTCCTACTTTTTTGAGGTCTCCTATATCAAGACTGAGTCCAGCTTTTAATAAAATAACAATCAAGGCTATGCTTCTTAGGTCGGCAGAAATATCTAAAATATTCTTATCAAGTAAGTTTAATACTTGAGGTCCTAAGATAATTCCGGTTAGAAGCATACCAATTATTCTAGGTAGTCTTAGCCTATCAAAAATTTTCGCATAGACCATGCCCACAATAACAATAAGTCCAAGTGATAATATCATAAAATCTCCTTTCCAATAAAAAAGCTGATAACCCTACAAAAATGTAGAAGTCATCAGCCAACGCGTTTTAGATTATAATTATCAAGGGAGTACTTCATTCCCTAAAAATATTATATGCAGATTTATCCTAAAATCAAATTTATTTTTTATTAACAGGTTCAAAGGTCTTTCCAAAATCACTTGATTTATATTGTTTTTCATTTCCATTAATATCTTTGCAAACAAGTAAAATAGACCCATCTTCTTTTACAGATCCAGAAATATCTGGGCTAGTATCAGGAATCTCCGATATAAATTTTATTTTATCATCATTAATCTCAACAAAAAACCACCTTGACCTGGCCCCTGCCCTATCAACTTCTATCAGACCATAGCTTGAATTCGGGATTTTTTTAACATCTTCGAGTCCAAAGTTATTTAAGAATTCAGAACTACTTAGGTTTTCTTTTTGCTCTATATCTTCTTGATTATTGTTAGTTTTTACGATTTGCTTATCCTTATGAAAATAAAATTTAAGTTGGTCTCTGGCTTCTTTGTTTGTTACTTTACTTAAATTTGTAAAAGTCTTTTCACTATCTTCAAAGGTCATCTTATCCATTGTTATAAAGTCTTTCCTATAAACAACATAATCAAAATCAACCCAACCTTCATTTAAGAGATAATATTTTTCTCCATCATAAGTAAAAGGAATACTATCCTTAAAAGCAAAGATACTCATAATCAAAACCACATAGCCAGCCAAAAGACCAAGTCCAACCATAAGAAGAGTTGACAATAGTTTTAAATAAAAATTAATATTAAGGTCTGTAAATTTACTAATAAAGAAAATATTATAAGCAAAAAATACAAATATAGATATGCCCAAAAAAATATTGTTAAATAGTGGGATAAATTCAATTTTTGCACATAATATAAAGCACAAATAT
Source organism: Anaerococcus lactolyticus ATCC 51172 (assembly GCF_000156575.1). Taxonomy (GTDB): domain Bacteria; phylum Bacillota; class Clostridia; order Tissierellales; family Peptoniphilaceae; genus Anaerococcus; species Anaerococcus lactolyticus. The sequence continues at coordinate 115,489 of NZ_GG666045.1, read as the reverse complement.
AACAAAGGAAAAGATCCTATATATAAAACAAAATATAAAAATTGTTTTTTTCTAATCATTTTTAGCATATTATTAATCATTGTCCTATAATTTACTTATCTTTTTTGCCAGAAACCACAAACCTACACTTCGGAAAATTAGAACAACCTAAAAACTTTCCATATTTTCCTTCCCTCTCTACAAGCTTGCTCCCACATTTTGGGCAGATTCCCTCTTCTATTTTCTTTTCATTTTCCTTCTTAATTTTATTTATATCCATTACATGAGAAATATCTGTTTGGTGTGACTTATTAGAATTTATAATGCTTAAAATCTTCTCCAAATCTTCTTCATTATAAATTTCCTCGACAGAGAGCTCTTCAATAAGCTTACCAACTTGTGAAATCCTGCAGAGCTTGGCATCCTGAACCTCAACATCTTTAAGATTTGCTTCTGGAGAAAATGCAATAATAGAAAAATATTTCATCTTTGGATAGACCTCTTCTAAAAGAGCCTCAAGTGCTTTTATATGACCATAATTTTGTAAAATCGGATTCATAAATTCATATTTTTTACTACCTAAATATTGTGTCCAATTACGCGAATATTCCTTACCATAAATTTTCCCCTTATAAGCCTTAGTTTCTATAACAAAAATTCCATATTTTGAAATAACCAAGTGGTCAATCTGGCTTGTCTTTGTGTGATTAGATGGGTTGTCAATCTTAATATCATTTAAAACCCTATACTTATCCTTATCTAATTTATTTAAAAATTTTGCAGAAACAATCTCCCCTATTTTCCCCTTAAATTGAGACCTAAATACTGTCACCAATAAAATACAGAAAACACCTATAATAATTGACATTGTATCAGACATAATCCCTCCTATCCTAAAAACAAAATCAACTTTACATAATTCTAGCAAGTTTTGTAAATGGCAAAAATAAAAATTGACGCAAGAAGATACACTATTCCAGCAAAGGTAGTTAAGTCAATTTTAAACATAAATATAAAAATAATTAGAATAATATTTACAAATAAGGATGGTATCATGGACTTTAAATTTTCCGTACCGATTATTATATCTTCTTTAATATTTCTTTTATGACCAGATTTATACGAAGGAATCATTTTGTTGTTAAGCATTAAAATAATGTTTTCAGACGCAAGTATATAGACTAAAAACTTAAAAACCAAAACAAGGTTGACTTCATTTTCATTTACAAAACCTAACTTTGTAGCTAGGAATGATAAAATATATAAAATCAATATAAAACCTGCTAGAAAAAATAATGTAAAAATATTTTTACTCAATATATAATTAAGTCTATCTTTTCTATTGTCTAAATTTTTAAAATCATCATAAAACAGGGCATCTGTTGTAATATATCTAAAAATCGCACTCGTAAGTACCCCAAGACCCAAACAAAAAATCCAATAAGGCATACTAAGAAATGCAAAAACAAATAAAATTAACAATCCAAATATAAACCATAAAATGTCATAGCTTCCATCATCTACAAAAAATTTCTTAACTGTTTTTTTAAAAAAAATAGTATCCTCCTTTTATAATTTAAAAACTTTTGGTAAATCAGTTGTCAAGACATCCACAATATCATCAAGTCCAATAATTACAAAATGAATTATTTCATCATCTCTAACATGGTCGACATCTTTTTTTAATTTATCGATTAAATCTGATTTTTTACTATAATAGAATGGATAATAATCACTTTCTGAGCCTATATGCCAGCTTGGCTTATAAACTTCTGATGTATCTTGGTATAAATAAACAGTTTCATCAAATAAGAGACAAATTTTCCTTAAATCCGATTTATTTTCTAAAGTTACTTTAAGTCCCTCATGATTCCAACTTATGTCGATAATATAAAGGGGTTCCGGACTTAATTCTCTTATTATATATTTTTTAAAATTTCCCATATATATACCTTTTTATTTTATTATAAAATAAATTTACTTAATATGCAAAAATATACTTTAGTATTATAATTTAGGATCTATTTATATATTTAAAAAACAAAAACAGCCCCGTAAAGAGCTGCTCTCATTGATTTATTCTGTTCTAATTAGATCAATTGTTGGTCTGTCTAAAATTCTTTTTAAAGATAAGTGATAGATCAATAGATTTATCACATAAACAACCAGTGCAAATCCCAAATACATTTTATAATCAAAATATTTCAAGAGTATAGGTAGGCTAAATTGTGGTGATAGTATAGATATTATTAACATCACAGTAAGACTGATAAAACTTACTAATAGAAAAGATTTGACTTGTTCTAAGAAAAATTCTTTTTCATAATTTTCTTTTAATTCATCAATATCCATACCTGCAGAATATAAACTTCCAATTTCTTTTTTTCTAGATATCAATGAGATATTTATTGAAGAGTACCCATTTGTCACATTTAAGATAAATATAATTATCCCTACTGCTAATGAAATATATAGCAAATACTTTAGAGATGATGCTTCTTGCTCTTCTATTTCTTTGCCTACAAATATATCATATCTTTCATTGATTTGAAGAGATTCTCTGAGTTTATTTTCTATAAATTCTTTGGCACTTGATAGGTCTTTGTCATCTATTTTCATCTTCAATGTATATGGATAGTTTAGATATTTATCATCCTTAGCTTCTTCAACCAAGTCAAAATATGTTTCATAGTCAGTAAAAATATTTACTACAAAGGGAAATGGCTTAAATTCAAACTCGCCTGTATCGTATATTTCCTTTGATATCTTTATTTTCTTTTCAAATCCAACCATGGAAATATCTATATTTTTAGGATCTTTGAAATATTTAACCATCTTGGCTTTTGCAATTGGTTCTAATGGATCAGCTTGCACCTTGTTATATAAGATAAATTCTCCCTTAGAGCCTCCAAGTTTTTCTAAATCATCTATATCCATTGCAATAAGGTTGCCTTGCAAATATTCTTGCGATTTCTTTTTAAGTATTTTTTTGATTTTTTCATCTAATTTATACTTTTTTGCTTGATTAGATAAGTCAAGATTGTTTTTAACACCTATATACTTATCCTTATATATAAATGACTTTTGACTTCCTAGCTCTTTTTCTATATAGCTTAGAACGTCAGGAACTTTTTTATCTGAGCTATAATAAGTAGTAAAAATATTATAAGAACTATCTTCATCATAATAGTCCCTAAAATACTTACTTATAGAAATTGATAATATAAACATAGATATTATTAAAATACCAATGGCTGAAATATACCTTTGACTTTTGATAGAAGAGAGATTATTATTTCTTAATTCCTTCCATAGGTCTTCATTTTTCTTTTTCTTTGACATGGATAAGTCGACATTTCCCCTTATACCATCTATTATATTAATTATAGATATCTTTCTAGCTGGTTTTATTATCGATAAGCTCATTACCAAAAATGAAACTAATAATATGAGCCCTGTTAGTAGAGGATTAAATGTAACATATTCAAATTTTGATATTTCTAGGTTTTTTTGCGAATAACTATATAAACCATAAATTAAGAAAAATCCAGACAAGTGGCCCAAAAGTACAGGGATGATTGAAATAAGTCCTGCTTCTTTAAATAGTAACTTATATATTTGAAAATCTGTTGATCCTATTGATTTATAAATAGATAGTTCTTTGATTTTTCTAAGTCCCCAGACCCAGAAAATATTCCTTGTAAAAAATATAAATATTACAATCATAGAAAGAAGAAAAAATATCATCATTGCCTTAGCCATTATTTTTTCTAGCCAAGTATCATTTACTCTATAATATTTTTCTATTCTCTCGTCAAATCTCATCTCTATTTTTCTGCCGAGTCGTTTTGTGATCTCATCTTCAAATATTTTTTTATTTAGATGGACATCAACAAAATCATCAAATCTTAATACCGCTGGTTGAGGGTCCTTTGTTGTATCAAAGATTAATCCATAGGATAGACCAGCATATTTATTGTAAACATCTTCATAAATTCCAACCAAGTTATAAGATTTGATTTGGTTTTTTTCAAAACTTTCTTTTTCTATTTTTGAATTTGTAGGATCTAATTCTTTTTTACCAAGGAATCTTTTACCAAAACTTATAGGGATTTCATCTCCTATTTTTAATTTGTGCTTTTCAACAAGAGATTTTGATAGCATTATCTCATTCGGATTTTCAGGAAAACGCCCAGCTTCAGTAAATGAAAATTCTCTCATTTTATTAATATGGTTATCCTGTCTATAGATAACTACTAAATCATCATCAAGCTTTGCACTTGTGAAGTCCATGTTTAACCTACCAGCTTCTTTGACACCATCTATCTCTCTTAATTTTTCGATATCTTCTTCGCTTAGATGATCATCTATGTGGGCATCAGCAAAATTGGTAGCTCTTGTTTCCATGTAGTTTGCGTCTAGATTTACCTTAACAAAATAAAAAACAACTGTAAAAAACAAGGAAACAATAAAAACCGAGATGAAAATTGGAAAATTCTTCTTATTCATTTTTCTCATCTCCTATTATTTTCCCATCAACTATAGTGACAATTCGATCTGCCTCTAGGGCGATTTTTTCGTCATGGGTGATTAGGATAATTGTTTGTTTTAGGGTTTTATTAAAATATTTAAAGATTTCAATTATTTCCTTGGAGTTTTTCCTATCGAGGTTGCCAGTTGGTTCGTCGGCTAGGATTATTGAAGGTTTATAAATCAAAGACCTTGCTATGGCAACTCTTTGCTGCTGACCTCCAGATAGTTCACTTGGGAAAGAATCAAGTTTACTTTCTATGCCAAGTTTTTTGACTAAATCTTCTAAAACATCTTCTTTGATTTTTCTCTTATCTAGCTTTAAAGGAAGTTCTATGTTGTGCCTTACAGTTAGATTTTGAATTAAATTATAAAATTGGTAGATAAGGCCTACTTTTCTCCTTCTAAATAGGGCCAATTCCTTTGATGAATATTGGGATATGTCGTTGCCGTCTATATAAACTTTTCCATAGCTTGGACTATCTACCCCACCTATGATATGTAAAAGAGTTGATTTGCCAGATCCACTAGGGCCTACAATGGCTACAAATTCTCCTCTTTCTATTGTAAGGTCAACTCCATCTAAGGCCACTACCTTAGAATTTCCTTCTCCATATTCTTTTCTTAAATTTTCTACTTTTAATATTTCCATACTTTACTCCTTATCTTTATCTAAGCTAAGTATATGAAAGTAAAGTGATTTTTAGGTGACATTATAAAATTTCATTTCAAACCTTGCACCTTCTTTTGTATTTGAAACAGAAATTAATCCATTATTCTTTTCAACAATTGTTTTTGCCATGGCAAGACCTATACCAAATCCCTTAGAGTCAGGGGTTTTATAAAAGCGTTTAAAGATTTTTTTGATAGAATCTTTATCAATTCCTCCTCCATTGTCCTCAACAATTAGAGAAGTATAGAGTGGATTTTTGTAAGATGAAATAACTATTTGATCACAGTCTGGTCTGTTATCTGCATTTTTTAAAATATTAATCAGGGCTTCTGTTAGCCAATAAAAATCACCGAAAATAATATTTTCTTTTAAATTATTTTCTATTTTTATACTTGTAGATCTTTTTATATCTAGGGCGTCTAAAGCATAGGTCACCAATTCATCAAGATTAATTTCTTCCTTTTTCATAAGTTCTTTATTGGCATCAAGGCTTGATAGTTTGAGCAAAATATCTGATAAGGAATTTAGTCTTTGAATTTGCCTTCTTAAGATTCCTATATCATCATTATCTGGGTAATCAATTTCCAAATTTTCGGCAGAAAAAACCATGGAAGTGATTGGTGTTTTTATTTGATGGGCAATATCTTCTAGGTATTCTATTTGCTTTTCGCTATTTTTGCTTGTAGTTTCCTTGGCTTCTACTATTTCTATAAAAAGTTTGTAAGTTTTATCTTCTAAGATTGAAAAATCATCTTGCTTCATTGGGATTTTATAATTTTGATTTTTCATATTCTCTATTAAATCGATAATCTCATTAATTCTCTTTTTCTTTCTTTTTTCTAAAAAATAATAAAGTAAAAAAAGACTTATTATCCAAAATACATATACCATCTAGTCCATCCTATAACCAATTCCCCTGACAGTTGAGATTACTTCCCTGTCAAGCTTTTCTCTAATTCTTTTAATAGTTGATGTCAAGGTGTTATCATTTACAAATTTATCCCTATCTTCCCAAAATATTTCAAGAAGTTGGCTCCTTGTATAAACCCTGTGGGGATTTTTGATAAATAAAAGTAATATTTCGTATTCAAGTGGAGTTAAGTCAATATTTTCCCCTTTAAAATAGACTTTTGACTCGTTTAAATCTATTTTTATATCTTTATAAGAAATACTTTTATCTTGTGATATAGGCAGAGTCCTTAAAACAGCATCAATCCTCGCCCTTAGTATTGCAAGTGAAAATGGCTTGGTTAGGTAATCATCAGCTCCTTGGTCCAAAGCCTCTATTATAAAATCTTCATCATTTTTTACCGTTGTTACTATAACTCTGATGTCCTTTTCTTTTAATCTTTCTATCAGATGCTGGCCCTCTTTATCAGGCAGATTTATATCAAGAAGTGCTACATCAAAATCAACTTTCATCTTGTAAGTAGCTTCATAAAAAGACTTTGCAAGGTCTACCTCATAGCCATTTTTTATTAAATATCTTTTAATTTGCAAGCCAATATCTTCATTATCTTCTATAATTAAAATTCTTTTCATTTACTTCCTCGTTTTAAAATAGTATTTACAATATACCCTTATTAATTTTTAAAGAAAAACACCTATTGTTTATAGGTGTCTTGCTAAAATTTATGGTAGAAGCATGCAGAATCTTCTAAATCCCAGGCTCCTTCTTTTATATAAAAATTATAAGCAGGTGAATTTTTCAAAGTCGTAAAAAATGCACCACTTATAGATTTTTTCTTCAATTTCTTTATGGTCGTCTTATACAGATTCTCCCCTAATCCTAATCTCCTATATTTTTCTGAAATAAAAAATTCATCAATATAATAAGTAGTTCCACTAGCATATCTCCTAGAGTGTCCTAGTATTGCTCCTATTATTTCATCTACATCTGCTATAAGATATCCAGTAAAGTTTGGAAAATCACAAAGAGACGATAAGGATTCTAAGGCTGTTTCTTCTGTCCATTTATCATTCCAAGGTGGAGCATTATAAACTTCTACCATCAACCTTGATAATTTAGTTAAATCTGCTTTTAAAATTTCCCTAATTTCCAAATTAATCCCTTCCTTATTTTTCTATATTTTTTTAATTAATTTTTAATCGTCCATGAATTTTTTCAATCTTTCAGCATATTCTTTTGGGCGTTCATGCAAAAATTGACCATGACCCATATTCTCAAAGACCTCAACTGTAATTTGTGGTAAGTATTTTTGCAAATTCTTTTGGCTTTTTGCTGGAATAGGCTCTTCGCTACCCCTCCAAAATAAAACGGGTTTAGGGTATTTTTTTAAATTTTCAGAAAATTTGTAATGGTAAATATAATTACAAACATTTTTAATTGTGGTTTTGCTAATTTTTGCATACATCATTTCGATGATGCTTGTATTATCCTTACCTGCGACCAAATCTAGCAAACATTTTGGAATTTTTTTGCCTTTTTTGATTATATTTGTTCCTATAATAAAGGCGTAAGTACAAGGATAAGCCATCAATCCCAAGTCAACAGTTATGGGTGCATCTAAGAGGACTTTTTCTACCCTAATATTGTCCCTAGAAATTAGGTCTACTGCAAGAGTCCCTCCCATAGAAAACCCACAAAGTCCATAAAGCTCCCCATTTAACTCATTTAATATGAAAGATTCTATATCTTCAATTGTTTTTTCCATTGAGATCATATCATTTATGCAAGAATCACAATGGCCATCAAGCTCACAAAAAATCACATCATAATCAGTAAGATACGGCAAAAGTGGTTTAAAACATAAGTCTGCAGTTGATGCAAGACCGTGTATAAATAAAATTGACTTATTTGATTTTTCCCCATAGCAAGTAAAATTCATTATATTTCCTCAAGAAATTTCAGATGTTTCCATAATTTTTCAAAACAGAGTCAAAATATATCCATCTATCAAAGCAATTAAAAAGTACATGAAAAAGGCTCGAATAAATGATTCTATATGTTTTTTGGGATTTTGATAAAGGCTTTGATCTGGTATTTTTGATAATCTAATTCTTTTTGTCCTTCTCCACCACAAAAGGTCTATTACTACCAGGTCAAAAATATTCAAACCTTGGCCTAAAATTAATAAGTCTATGAAGTTTTGAGCAAAACTTAGCTGACGTATTTTAAATCCTACTAGTAAAAATAAAATAGAAAAGGTTACAAAGTTTGCCATAATTATTGAAATTTTACTTTTTTCTCTATATTTTCCTCGGTATTCTTCTATTTCTTTGATTTTCGCTTGCACTTCTTCAGGGTAGGACATATAGTTTTTTAAATTTTTCTCATCAGTACCAGTGCCTAAATAACATATGGCGAAAAATATTAGACACAGAGTCAATAATACAGCTAAAACCATAAAGACCTCCTAAATTTTTTTCTAATTTATTTCCTTACAAAATTGGGACTTCAAGCTTTCAATAATTCAATTATTTCATCTTGAGCAATCCTTCCTTCTTTAAAAAACCTCACCAAAGGATAACAATGGCACATTCCTTCCCCTACCCTTATCTCATAAGAAGCCTTATATTTATCCATAGTTTTTTTAAATTCCTCAGCAAAGGCATAAAGACATTCATCTCCACCATAATAAAAATAAGTTTTTGGAAAATCTGTGAAATCTCCCCTTGTACCATCTAACATATATTCTGGCAAATCTTCATTTCCTTTCAAGATTTCTCTTGCAGTTATAAGATAGGTTGGATCTATCATAACATCTTTATAGTTAAGTTTTTTCAATTTATTCCATATTTCCTTATTTTCATCCAGTTTTACATCTGGAATCCCACCTGGAGATACTGAAATAATTTTCCCTGGCATTGGGAGAGGTCTACCCAAAGCATTATTATGCAAAAATATTCCAAGAGATAGGCAAGCTCCTGAAGAAAATCCGAGAACATTTATATTTTGAGCCTTATAAGTTTCTGTCATTAACCTATAGGTTTCAAAGCAAACTTCATAAGTTTTTCTTACATTTACATCTGCTGAGCATAGTGGATAAAATAAAAACCAAACATCTTTACCCGTTTTTTCCATAATTCTTTCAGATAAAGTAAAGTCTAATTTATTTGGTTGGGTAATCATACCTCCACCAAAAAGATAGAAAATAGCACCATCGGCAGTTTTTTTATTTTTTTGATAAGTAAGAAGCCTAGATCCCATGACCTCTCTATCAAATAGATAATAATTTTTCTTCCTAGCCATCTTCTTAGCCTTATCTAAGTCAAAAACAACTTTAGCATTTTCGCCTTTTGCATACTCAAGCATCTCTTCCTTGTTTTTTAAAAACATTTTTTTAACTCCAAGAAGACTTACTATGCCTGCTGCTGTTTTATAAATCAAACTCACCTGCCACTCCTTCCTATGAATTCCAACAAACTATAAATTGATACTTATTATCACCTTCATTATACCCTGATTATAGTAGGGTATAATGTTTTCATAAAATTTTTAAATAGAAAATGGCCCTTAAGTTTTTGCCTTAAAAGCCATTCTTTCTTTGATTTAATTTGTAAAATACTTATCATAATTTGAAAGTAAAAGTCTTAGTCTTCTAACTTCCTCATCGAGGAGGTCTCTGCCTTCTTCTGTTATAACATAATGCTTGCCTTTTTTTTCTACTTCTACACGTTTTATCAAGTCATTTTCTAAAAATTGTGCCAAAAGGGCATAAAGGGTGCCAGGAGCAAGTTTTATCCTTCCCTTGGTTATCTCTTCAACCCAAGATGTGATTTCTGCCCCGTTTCTCACTTCTCCTAAGGCCAAAAGGGTAAAATACATTGGTTCTGTTAGGGTTTGGAATTGATCTCTTGCCATTATTTTGCCTCGAGAATCTTTTCTATATCTTTTGTGACCTTTTCGTCATAGATATTGCCATCAACTTCCAAAACCATATTACCCTTTAAAATCAAATATGAATTCTCATCAGAAAGGCTATAAACCTTATCATAAGAAAAATCTTTTGAAATATCTTTTACAAATTCTGCCCTGTATGGATGGTTTTTAGCATTTCTAAGAATTCTATTAAATAAATCTTCCGCAAGCCCTTCAGAATTTACTACAGTTTTTCTTATATTGAGGTCATTAGAATCTGCCATGTAGTCTTCACAGCTTTCCGCCAAGAAACTTGTAGATTCTTTCCTTACAGAAAAACCAGCTATTTCTTTTGTTTGTAAGTCATCTTTTAATGCAAGCTTAGCAAAAATACCAAGATTAGATATGCTAAATACCACAAACATTATTACTGGAATTAAAGCAAATAGAAATTTTTTCTGTCCTTTTTGTGCATCCATAAGTTTTACTTTTTTGATAAAGTAAGAGATAAGAATAACCATAAATATCATAGGAATCACGGAAATAAGTATTGTTAGCCCATAACCCATTTCTAGCTGATGTATTACTAATGCAATCCAAGATAAAATTATTAACACTATTGATAATACAGGTAGGAATGCTTGTAACTTTCCTATTCCCAATCCAGTAAATTTCAAATCTTTTATGGCTTTAACTTCACTATTTCTTCTCTTAAAACTTACATAATCTCCCAAAGATAAGAGTGATAATATGAGAAATAAACTAACAGCTGGTGCCATAAAAAATGGAAAATTAGAGTAATATATATCGCTTGACCTTAAACGGGCAATACTGGATAGAGCCAGAAAGACAAAAACAAGAAGATTCAAGCTTATTGTAATTAATTCTCCCTTAATACCTTTATTTAAAATCTCAATTTCATAAAAATCATCATTATAGAGTGAATTTGATCCTTTCTCATCAACCTGATATAGGTTCATATTAAAACTTCTATCAACCATATGCCAACCATATTCTTCTGCCATCTCATCATAGTCTTTGAGTTCTTCCTTAGAAAACTTAACATACCAAGTCTCATTAGGAGCAATTGTAAATTGGTATTTTATATCAGCTGGCTCACACTTTTTAAACTGGTGAATGAATGGCAAGATAATTTTTTCAATCTGCCAACCTTCCTTCGCCATCTTTTCATACCATTGTGCCATAGGACCGAAATTTGTATAAGATAAAAATCTAAACTTAAGCATTTTTTGCCTCCTTTAAAATATCGACTTTCGATATTTGTTAATTCAATTATATATCGATACTCGATACTTGTCAATATAAATTTAAAATTTCAATTTAAAAACCACCCAACCTTATCTACTAAAAATAAGACTAGATGGTTTACTATGTTATAATCATTTAATTCTAATATTTATAATTTTGCTCTTAATATTTTTTCTCATAATAACTACTCACAAAAAAAGTTATTATAGGAAAAGAAATAATTCCAAGAGCTAAAATAATCGCAGGTAAATATGCCTTTGCAGAAAAACAAATCACAGCAGCAAGGCCCATGATAAGCATTAATATAGGTGTCATTGCTGCATTTACCTTATCCCTTATTTTCTCATTTCTCTCATCATTTACATTTATTCTGTAAAATGGATCTTCCTCCATTCTCCTATTATGACCTAGGCTAACACTAGAAATAGTCACACTAGTTGTAAAAATAAAAGGCAAAATTCTACTCAAAGTTTCATCATCCTTAAAAATAAATAAAGCCACCAAACTTATAAAACCAATTACATATCCAATATACCAAATTTTCTTATTCTTCATTGACATTCTCCTCCTCGTAGATAAAAATATCTTCAATGGCCATTTCAAAATATCTTGCAATCTTAAATGCCAAAATAATTGACGGATTATATCTCCCATTTTCTAGAGATCCCACAGTTTGCCTTGATACTTCAAGAATCTTCGCCAATTCTTCCTGAGTAATCCCCTTATGTTTGCGAATCTCTTCCAACCTATTTTTCACATTTATCTACCTCCTATGACAAGCTAGCTTTACATTTATTATAAGTCCTTTTATTTCATATGTCAAGTTTACTTTACATTTGTACTTAAAAATAAAGCCTAGTTTAATCAACTTCAAAAGTAAACAAACTAGGTTTCTTCTATTATAATAATAAAAATTTTTCTTTATATTTCTTCCCAAATTTCGTACAAACTTTTACCATCAAATACTTTATAATAAAAGGCATCATTGATAGTATCGAAAGTTTTTTCATCTCCTAAAAATCCTATAACTATATCCTTAGAAACACTTATTATCGCATCTTTCTTATTATATGAAAATTCAAAGCCTTCTTTAAATTCTTTCCAATCGTAAGGAGTAAAAGTACTTTTCCCAGAAATGATTTTCTCTAAGTCTTCTACTAAATACTCTGTAAAATATTCATCATCTGAAATTACATAGTTGGTCAAATCTGGTTTTAAAACTTTCATCATTGCCAAATCATAAACCATCCTTGACATTTCAATCTTACTTGATTCTATTTTTATTTTATTACTTGTTTTACTCCTTATAGAAATGGCTTTCGCCCATAAATCAGAAAATTCGCCAAAAATATTAAAATACCTAAAGCCATTTTCTAATAAGCTTTTAACGCCCCTCTCTATTTTTAATTTATCCCTCACATGGTGTGAGATAATAAAAGCATTATTTCCAGATATGGGTTCAAAATTCATAACATGGCTATCTTTTATACAAATATTATCGCCAATCCATTCGTAATTATAATACATTTTGCCCTAACTTTCATGAAGGTAGATCTTAATTTTTATCCTTGCCCACTTACCACGCATTTCCTTTTCCATTACTTTTGCAAAAAGAACTTTCCCAGCATCCATGAGCCTTGAAAATACTACATTGTCTTGGCGAGGTACATAGCCAATTTTTTCTTTTCCAAGGGTTTCTATTCTGATTGCCTGGGGATCGTGCTCATTTTCAATTTCTCGATAAAAAACCAATTTATCTTCAATCTTTAATGTTGAGTATATTCCTTCAATGCCTTCAACATGGGTTGTTCCTGCCACATAGGTATCGAAAAGATAAATATCCTGCTCAAAAGGCCTTGGTATATCTATCTCTCCACCAGTATTTACAAGATAATCAATTAGATTATTTTGATCTTTTTTTATTAAATCAGTCATTTTTTATCCTCTAATAATTCTTTAATGTATTCTTCCTGAGTTCTTATTGCTTGCTTGTAAGATTTCAACATTTCTTTTAGTTCATTAAGCTTTTCTGCTTTTTTCTCTTCGTCCTCAACATAAATTCGCCAAGAATAGGGAGGGATTGATTTTATTGTTTTAATACTGCTTTTAATTTTCGCAATTAAATCTTCTAGCCTTTCTATTTCCTCTTCCATAGATTTAAGGGATAAAGATTCATCATCCTCTATTTCTCCACTAGTTACAATTGTATATATAATCTGCAAGGTATTTAAATCACCATTTTTATATGATTCTGTTGAGGCAACAAACAATTCTTTTTCTTTGTCTGTGATATTTTGATTTATATCGGGATGGATTTTCTTTACAATTTTCTTATATATTTTTTTTATTAAAGCCGTATCTTCCTCAGATAAGGCTTTTGCTCTTGAATGTTCCAGTGCAGCCTTTAATTGAGAAACAGTGTCTTGGAGTTTCTCTTTGTAGTCATGAAATTCTATATCAAGCTTTTTCTCAATTTCTCCAAGGTCTATTTTTTCTTGTCGGTTTATCCTTGCTTGAATAAGGGATTTTTTTCTACGCAAACGTAAATATTCGTTAAAGGCCTTATTTACCCTATAAGTAAGGCTTCCAAAAGTTAACATATAGGAAGTTTGAATATTTTCACAAACTACATACAAAAGATTGTCCCTTTCAAAAATAAGATTTTCTAAGTCTTTTTTGAGGTCATGAATTTTTTTCTTTTTATTTTTATAATCTTCTATTTCAACAATTTGTACCATAACATATCCTTTCAAATATTGTTTATATCAATTCTCAATACAAATGTATAGAACAACCCATACCCATTATGAATTTCATTATTTCATAAATTGTGTAAGGATAAGTGCCTTTTTGAACTAGCTTATCCTAATCAAAGATTTTTTCAGCGTCTGTAACTCTATCTGGAGCCATCATAGATTTGTCCTTTATGCTAATTGAAGGTGAGAACTCTAAGATATCATCCCTATACCTTATCGTAATTTTAAATATTGCACTAAGAATATCTCATTTTGATAAACCGAAAACTATGCACGATTCCAATATCATAAGTATTGATTCACCAAGTGAAAATTCACAAAATAAATATAACTTTATAGATACATAGACCATAAATATTGTCTATTATTCCCATTGCAATTCTTTTTTACAAATACAAAATCTCTTAAGAATATTTTTGGGCAATCATCACCCCAATCGGTGCCAAACCTCCATATACCAATTTGATTTCAACTACCGAAAACCCATGTTTTTCAACAAAATCTTCAAATTGATTTTTATTCCATTCTTGATACATCTTAAATCCCAGAACAGACATCAAAGTCTTAATAATTTTTCTTTCTTTACCCTCTGTCCATAAAAAATTAGGAGCAAGTAAAGTGCCGTTAGGCTTTAAAACCCTGTATATTTCTTTCATCGCACATTCTGGATTTGGCATAATATGAAGTGCATTGGCAATTAACACACAATCGAATTTTTCATTAGCGTAGGATAAATCAGTTGCATCAGCTGTTTCAAAGATAAGGTTTTCATATTCTCCACGCTTTTTAGCTTCAATAATCATTTGTTCAGAAAAATCTGTACCAATCCAACTCTTAGTCTTCTTTGAAAGTGCAAAAGAAAATTGCCCTGAACCACAAGCAAGTTCAAGCACATCCATGTCTTTTTTCAGATAAGGAAGAATGTATTCACAAACTTCATCATATACCCCTTGATCTTTTTTCATAAAAGGTGCATATAGCTTAGCAAATCTATCCCAAAAATTTTTATTACCTTTATCAATCATTTTAAACACTTCCTTTAAATAATTCACTTTACTGATATTTATATTAATCATATTATCCATCATTAATAAGATAAGTTATTTATTATTCGTCTACTCTTTATAATATTATACCAAATATATTGTTGATATTAGTTATTATCTCTTATACTCATTAAATATTACTATAAAGTTCACTCTATTTAGACATAATTCCTTACCGTATATATTTTGAAAATGATTAACATGAGTTTATTAGTCATTAATGTCATTTAAGCATTTGCAAATTTTTTATTCAAACATTTACATTACTTCAAGCTTTGTCTTTTATATATTTTTTAAATTCATTTACTTACAGATATCCTCTTTCCATTTTCACACGAAAAAAAGACGATAGATTTTAAATTTCTACCGTCCTTAAATACCCAAGTATTTTATTATTTATGATTTTCTTTTAAGAAAGCATCAATAGCTTTTCTTGATTCACTTCTTGCTTTTTCATTGCCTTCAGCTGTTCCACCTGTTGCAACTATAATTTTCCCTAAATCTAAAATACCATTGCCTGCAAATATATGCCCTGCTCCTTTATATGAATAAATCTTTGCCTTAGGGTTTTGTTCTTTTATTTTATTTGCCATGGCAAGGCTATCCCACATCAAATCATCCTCGCCTGCTATCATTAATATATTTGCCTTAATATTTTTGACTGGTATTAGTTTTTCTCGACTTGAGGAGTCTTTTTCTATTGCACTATTATAAGTTTCTTTAAAACTAATAGGACTTTTAATAATAGCTGGAACAATAATATTTTTTAAAAATGAGTTAAATGATGATTTTTTAATATCTATATATGGAAGTTCCTCTCCTTTATAGGTCCATGATGAACCATAATCTTTAAAATCTAGACCAGCAAAATTATAAGATGAAGGTGCCATCAAAATTAAATTATCTATTTCAGGATATTTGCTAGCCAAATTAAGGGCATATTCTGCACCTTTTGACGCTCCCAAAACACTTATCGGTTTACTGTCTTTTATATTTCTATTTATATAACCTATAACATCTTCAAATTGTTCTAAGGGAATTTTTCTCAAAGTCTGTTCTTGGTTCTTCATGCCAAACATAAATAGAGCAAGAGTTTCATAGCCTTCTTTTGCTAATAGCTCAGCATTTTCAAAATTTGGGCTTCCTTCAGAACCTCCAAAACAAATTACAAGACCCTTATGTGATTTTTCCTTAGGTACAAATCTAAAGCCTTGCATTCTACCCTCATCCACATAAGTTACATTAACTCCATCAATATCTGTAGGATATAGACTTATATTAGTAACATCCTTAAAATATTCAGGAAATTTCAAAGCATTGTTATCTTTATACTTATGGTCATTATATATTCTAAGAATAAAAACTAAAACCACTAAAATAATAACTATTGAAAAGATTCTAAAAAATTTTTTCTTCATTTTATTCCCCTACTTTAAAATAGAATACAGATTCTACTAGTATTTAAAAGATCTGTTTGTAGTTATTATATCCTTTTTAGAATATTATTTACACTAATCTACATTAACACTTTAATAACCTCCATTAGAATCTTAACCTCAATAGAGTTGTCGGCCTGCTTATATATACTATGCCAAAAATATTTTTTTATCATCTTTCTAAGCTATTTATACTTTAGATTCTTTTGAGCTTTTGGGCATAAAAGAACCCCTCCATCCCTAGTAAGGATTTTGGGGTTCTTGTTAAGCTCTAATATTTATTTTAAAATAGGTTATATAATTGACCTAGGGCGACCTTGTCTACTGGATCACATGTGATTTTCTTTCCTTCAATTGTTACTTCGTAAGTTTCTGGGTCTACCTTGATGTTTGGAGTTTCGGAATTTAGTTTCATATCTTTTTTGCCGATGTTTCTACAATTATGAACAGGTAGTACCATTCTTTTTAGGTCTAGTTTTTCTTTTATGCCTGATTCATAGGAGGCTTTTGAGACGAAGGTAAAACAAGAATTACCGATTCCTCCACCAATGGCCGCATACATTCTTCTGTATATTACAGGTTGTGGTGTTGGTATGGATGCGTTTGGATCTCCTGACGGTGCCATTATTATTAGACCATTTTTTAGGATTTGTTTTGGGCGAACTCCAAAGAATTTTGGCTCCCAAAGGACTAGGTCTGCACGTTTACCAACTTCGATTGAACCAATATATTCAGATACTCCGTGGGCTATGGCTGGATTTATAGTGTATTTGGCTACATATCTTTTGGCCCTAAAGTTATCGTTATTATTTCCTTCATCTTCTTTAAGAGCTCCACGTTGGTCTTTCATCTTTGAGGCTGTTTGCCAAGTTCTCATAACAACTTCACCAATTCTGCCCATGGCTTGAGAGTCTGAAGACATTATTGAGAATACTCCCATGTCTTGGAGGACATCTTCTGCAGCTATTGTTTCTGGTCTAATCCTTGAGTCAGCAAAGGCTACATCTTCTTCTATGGTTTTGTCAAGATTGTGGCAAACCATAACCATATCCAAGTGCTCATCTGATGTATTTATTGTAAAAGGCATGGTTGGATTTGTTGATGCTGGAAAAACATTATTAAATCCTGCTGCAACTATTTGATCTGGTGCATGTCCTCCTCCTGCTCCCTCAGTATGGAAGAAATGTATAGCTCTACCTCCAATAGCATCTAGGGTATCTTCGATTGTACCACCTTCGTTAAGGGTGTCGGTATGGATAGCAACTGCAATATCGTACTCATCAGCAACTTCAAGGCTGGCATTTATAACGGCTCTTGTTGCTCCCCAGTCTTCATGAATCTTTAGTCCACAAGCTCCTGCTTTTATTTGTTCATAAAGTGGCTCTTTGCTTGAGCAGTTACCCTTACCTAATAGTCCAACATTTACTGGATATCCTTCGACTGATTTTAGCATAGCTTCTAAGTGGTTAGGGCCTGGAGTACAGGTTGTAGCATTTGTTCCATCAGCAGGGCCTGTTCCGCCTCCGATTAGGGTAGTAGTTCCTCCTGCTAGGGCTGTATTTGCTTGATCGGCTGATATAAAATGAACGTGGGTGTCAATTGCTCCAGCGGTTACGATTTTATTTTCACCTGAGATTATTTCAGTGCTTGCCCCTATTACAAGACCAGGGTTGACATTATCGTTCATATCAGGATTACCTGACTTGCCTATTCCTGTAATAATACCATCCCTAATTCCTATATCTGCTTTGTAAATACCAGTATAGTCTAGGATAATCGCATTTGTAATTACTGTATCGCAAGTGCCTGAGGCATAGCTTGCAGTTGATGATTGGTTCATACCATCTCTTACAGTCTTACCGCCACCAAAGATTGATTCATCTCCATAAATTGCATAATCTTTTTCTATTTCTATTATAATATTTGTATCTGCTAGTCTAACTTTATCGCCTGTAGTTGGCCCATACATAGACCCGTATTTTTCTCTTGAGATTTTAAATGACATCTATTCCTCCCCATCACTATTAATATTAGCGTAGCCTTTTTGAATTAGGTTTTTCATGGCTTCATCTTTTTTTATATCATGGGCTACACCATTAGTGAGTCCGTTGAAGCCGATGACCCTTCCATTTCCGCCAATATCAATTAATCTAACCCTATGGGTTTGACCTGGTTCAAATCTAATAGCATTTCCTGCAGGGATGTCTAGCTTTTTGCCGAAGGCCATGCTACGATCGAATTTCAAATATCTATTCACTTCAAAAAAATGAAAATGTGAACCGATTTGTACGGCCCTATCTCCAGTATTTGTTACATTTATTTCAATAGCTTCGAAATCTTCATTTAAAATTAAATCATCATCTTTATAAAAAATTTCACCTGGAATCATTTTTGCCTCCTACACTATTGGTTGATGAACTGTTACAAGCTTGGTTCCATCAGGAAATGTGGCTTCTATTTGTACATCCTTAATCATTTCAGGGACACCTTCCATGACATCATCCCTTGTTAGAATCTTCCTGCCTTCTTGCATCAAATCTGAAACAGTCTTGCCATCACGAGCCATTTCATAAAGCTCGGCACTGATTAGAGCGACTGCTTCAGGATAGTTTAATTTAAGTCCACGTTCTTTACGCTTTCTGGCTACTTCTCCAGCTGTAAATATCATCAAGCGTTCAATATCTTTTGGTACTAAATGCATATCCTTCCCCCTTTTTCAATCAAATAATCTATTATTTCTTTTTCACATTCTATTAAATCCTGGCCCATCTTGCCCAAAATCCTAATTTGAATATCATTTCTAAAGCTGTAACTTGCCCCACCTTTTAGTCCTCTCTTTAAACTATGCTTATCAATTATATTGCGAATCTCGCCTATATTATTTTCATCGGAAAAATTTATAGCAACCATTGACAAAAAGTGGTCATAGCCTTCCATCAAACCCAGTTCATTTATATTTTGTTCTCTTGGCCTTATGAGGTTTTTTTCGGTATAGATAAGTTTGCCATCAAGGTTTATATCTAGATTAGTCTTGTAGCTTTTAAATTCAAAGCTTTCTCCCCTGCCAATTCTACCAGCTACAAAGCAGTTAGAAAAAATAAGCCTGGCATCTTTTTCTAAATCGACCTTGATATCCTCCCTAAAATCTGCATCCTTGTAGAGAATCATTGGTAAAAGTTTAAAAATAAAGTCAGATTTTTCTTCCCCACGAATTTCAACCTTACGACTTGCGAAAGAATTCTCATTCATCTTATAAACTTTTTCATATGATTGAGAAGAAAGCAAGACCTTGCTATTCTTTTTTGCATAGAACTTTTCTTCTTGCATATCGCCTTCCAGGATACCTGGGCTTGAGCTCATAATCATAGCCTTGGTAAAGTCGCCATATTTAAATGTATGCATAAGTAGAAATGGTGGCGAATTATAGATATCTTTTAGGATAGTTGTATCATCCTTATTTTCAAACTCTAAATATAATCTGCTGGCTCTTGCGTATGTTTTTTTCATTATTTTAAATCTTCTAACAAGACATGCTTTCTTATCCAGTCATAGACCTCATTAAGTCCATCGCCATTTTTGATATTAGTAAAGATAAATGGACGATCCCCTCTTTGGGCTAGGGTATCCTTTCTCATAGCCTCAAGGTCAACGCCAACATAAGGAGCTAAATCTTTTTTGTTTACGATAAGAAGGTCTGATCTTAAAATTCCTGGGCCTCCTTTTCTTGGTATATCCCCACCTGCAGCTACATCTATTACAAAGATGGTGGCATCTGCAAGGTCAGGACTAAAAGTTGCTGATAGATTGTCTCCACCACTTTCGATAAAGATCATTTCTATATCCTTAAAATTTCTGACTAAATCCTCACAAGCTTCAAGGTTCATAGAAACATCATCTCTTATAGCTGTATGAGGACATCCTCCAGTTTCTACTCCTCTTATCCTATCTCTTTCAAGAATTCCCTGATCTTTTAGGTAGTTTGCATCTTCTTCTGTATATATATCATTAGTGACTACTGCTACCTTGTAATCTTTTTTGAATTCTTCTACTAGTTTTTCTATTAAATGTGTCTTACCGCAACCAACAGGGCCTGCGACACCGATTTTTACGTAATCCATAAGCCTCCCTAAGACATATAAAGTCTTGAATATAATACTTCATGTTGCATTGAAGCAACTTCTACACCTGGATAGGAAGTAAAATAATACTCCTCATCCAATTTATCTATCTTTGTAACTAAATCAATTATCAAGTCATAGATTTCATATAAGATTTTCTGCCCATCAAACTGGCTAATAGGTACGGTCTTAACCGCTGTAATCACTAGATTCTGTGCCATATTAAAGGCAAAACTCAAAAGAGATGCGGTCAAATCAATATCAAGACTTGCTGTAATTAGAGCATAGGCGACTGAGTGATGGATGATAATGTCATTTTTCTTATGATAATCTAGGTAGTCGTAATATTTTGGTGGCATAGCTATGTCCATCTTATGAACTGTCGATATAAGTCTGGAGCCTAACTTCTCTGAAGCTTCCCTTAATTCTTTTTGGCTTTTTTGAGCCTGTAATCTTATATTTAGATCTAAAAGCTCATCTTTTTTTCCTTCTATAAAATAATTGTAAGCTAGATACACAGCTAAAAGGTCATTATAATAGAAGCTAGTTTTTAAATAGTTTATTAAATATTTTTTTGTATCTTTCGAATCTCTAATCAAATTCTTTAGGATATAATTTTCAAGTCCATAAGAATGAGAATAAGAACCTATAGGAAATTGACTATCATTTAATTGTAGGAGGATGAGCTCTTCTTCATATTTTGTTCTATTCATGGTGATGGTGGTGATGATTGTGGTCGTGATGGTGATCATGATTGTGGTCGTGATCGTGGTCATGGTCGTGACTATGATGATCTACTACTTGACCTTGAGGTAGAATCGCCATCAAGTTGTTTTTTGGCAATAATTTAGCCATGACCTTATCCATCTTTATCCCTTCTACAGTCTTTAGCATTTCTTCGAGAGTCTTCTCATATGGTGTAATTAAAGATTCGCCATCTTCTGACCAGTACAATTTTGCATGGCGATTACCAATAATATATGCCAAGTTGACAAAGCTCTTAGCCTCATCCATAGAAAGCTTTAAGCATTCAAGCTCTTCGATATTGATAGCATAAATTATATTATTTTCTCTATAAATTATATCCCCATGCTTTAGACCTCTTTGTCTATCCTCTTCAGAAAGCTTTAGACCCAAGTCCAGACCCGCATATTCAAATCTTTGAATTTTCTTATGAGCATGGTCGTAAGGCATATTAAGCCAGTTTATTTTTAAATTTTCTTCATTTATATCAAAAACATTTCCAATAATTTTTTCTATTATCACTTTATTCACCCCTTTTTTTACAAACTTAATAGTACCCCCTAAAACAAAAAAAAGCAATGATTTTACATTTTATAAAGTGTAATTTTCTTTATTGTACTTTTTGAAGACAAGCTTAGCTAAATTTCCCAGATAAAAACCGCATATAGAATATATCCATATACGGTTAATTATACATAGGAAAATTAAGCCCCCCCAAATTGTAATTATAACAAAGAGGACCCAGGGCTTCATACTGATTTTATTAAAAAGCTCGATATCACTTTAAAAGATATGATATAAAAAGCAAAAACTAAAGGATAGAAATAAACTCTTATTTAAACAATCCGTTCAAAGACCATCATCGCTCGAATCTTGTCTCCTCCGAAAAACCCTTTGATCCACAAGATGGGGTTGTTATAGTATGAAGCTATATCCTAAAGAAACTTGTTTATTTATGGCAGCTTGTAGGTTAGTTAAACTTGCGATTCCCGATTCTGTTCCTAAAAATTTCTCTATGAGCACTACTCGAAGAACACCATATTTATAACAAGCAAATCATCTGCTTCTGTCAGATATTAAAGATTTTAAAACTTCTAAAGGTAAAGATTTAATTAGTTTGTCAAGTGCACTATCATTGAATTTTTTCTCCAATCTACTGTTTGCTATTTCTCAGGAGACCATTAATTATGGAGTTTTCAGATATGGATTTTATGATATTGATATCTGCTTTTGCCTTTCTGCCTTTAAGTGATGATTTTTCAATCTTATCTTTTTCGGCATAGATAGCTTCATAATCATTATCGCAGCTTTTTAATTCTCTAGATATTATTGAGTGATGAAAACCTAAAATTTTTGCTATTCTTTTAGAAGAATATCCCTCTTAACTTAGTTGCTCCATCTTATTTCGCTCATTTATGGTAATATGTTTATAGCTCATATTAACCTCCGTGTATTTTTGTCCTTTTTAACATTTCACACGAAATTAGTATTAGTTTTCTATTTTATTACAGTGTCGCATTTAATTTTACAAATTATCAAATAAAAATGGAGGACTTATGCTTTATGTTATAGGTCCTCTAAAATGAAAATTATCATAATTTTATTTTAATTTACAAAGTAATTAACTCTTCCATAAACTTGTTTTCCAGCCCTATCTTTATATTTCAAATATTTCATCGCTTACTTCATTCAAAAACTCAATATCATGGGAAACTATAAAAATTATTTTATCCTTATTTCTGTATTTTTTAATAAGTTTGGATATTTTTTCCATATTTGAATAATCCATACCACTTGTAGGTTCATCGAAATAAACAAATGTAGAATCTTTGCACATAACTGATGCTATCGCAAGTCTTTGCTTTTGTCCTCCTGATAAACTCATAGGGTGCCTTTCAATAAATTCTTCTAAACCTAAATCTTTTAAAATGATTTTTGCCTTTTCTTCATTGAAATTTTTTACTCCTAAACTAAGTTCGCTAAATACCTCGTCCGTAAATAGCTGATGATTTACGTCTTGCATAACAAGTGAAGAGTTTTTAAGTCTTTCTTTTTTAGACAGTTGCTCTCCCTTAAAATAAATTTCTTCTTTTGATTTTTTCTCAAGACCAATTAAACATCTCAAGAGCGTTGACTTTCCTCGTCCATTAGAGCCTATTATGCCATAAATTTTGCCAAGCTTAAAAGAAATATTTTTTAAACTTAAATATTCATCCTCAGTAAATTTGTAGGAAAGATCTTTTATCTGATATTCTCCATCTCCTTTTAAATGAGGTACTTCCAACTTAGTTAGCTTCTTATCCCTTAAGGCTAAGTTATTTAAGTCTCTTGTATCTAATTTTAAAAATTCATTTCTTGTATAAGTTTTTTTAAGCTTACCCTTATCTATGAAAAAGATGTGGTCAACTATATCCATCAAATAATAAATCCTGTGCTCAGCTACAATTATGCTTATGCCTTTTTCTTTTAGTATTTTAAGCATCTTTGTCAAAACGCCTATACTTTTAATATCCAAATTTGATGATGGCTCATCCATAACAATAATCTTTGTGCCTGCTATATAAGAAGCTGCAATACAAAGTATTTGTTTTTCACCGCCAGATAGGTTAAATATGTTTCTGTTCAAAAGATTTTTTATCGGAAATATTTCTAGCATATCATTCAAACGCCTGTCCATCTCTTCTCTTGCAAGTCCAATATTTTCTAAATAAAACAATAATTCTAATGTCGTATTAACATTAAAGAAATATGTCTTAGGATTTTGAAAAACAGTTGAAACAAGCATTGAAATTTGATAAAGTTCCAAATCTTTTATATTATTACCATCAATAAATATTTCGCCCTTTGTCTTCGCGTTATCATATCTTACGGCTAAGCCATTGATTGAGTTTATTAAAGATGACTTACCACTTCCACTTTTTCCTGTAAACAACACGCACTCTCCCTCAGCTATGGATAGTGATATATCATCTATTATATGGTCTTTGCCATAATCAAGGCTTAAATTTTTTATTTCTACCATATTAAGCCTCCAACAATAAGTCCAGTTATAATTAAAACATATACAAAATCTATAGTCTGTATCTTTACAGGAATATATCTAGTCTTGGCAATTGGATTTTCTATTGCCTTTGTTTCTGCCGCTTTTGCAATATCATCTGCAATGTTTGAAGAAATAATTAATAGTGGCACTGAAACGTACTCAAGATATTTGATTGGATTTTTAAAATTTATCCCCCTTACCCTCATAGCCATTTTGATGTTTTTCTTCTCTTCTTTGAAAGATGGGAAAAATCTAAACATAACCGCAATAGGTATGGAAAGATTTTTTGAAATTTTAAGCTTATCCATTGATGAAATTATTGCGCCTACATCAGAGGTCTTTATCATAAAGCTAGCTGCCATAAATGGCAATAAAAACATTCTGAAGATAATAAATAAGCTTAAAAACATCTTAATTATTGGATTTATATTAGATAACACCATAAAATTAGGTAAAGCATATAATATTGCGCATAAAATTATCCATTTAAAAAATGTTTTTTTGTACCCATTCAAATAAAATAAAATACCAATAAGACAAACAATCTCTAGCTCAAAACTGATGTTTAAGCTATGCACAACAGTTAAACCTGTAAGAAATACGACTAATAACTTACTTATTGGATTTGGATTAAAGGGATAATTTGCAGAAAAGGTAGGCATTATACAATGCCTGCTTTTTCAAAGTGTTTTTTCAATAGTGCCTTGCCTATATATGCCCCTATAATTCCTCCTAGGAAAGCACCTAAGGCTACTAAAGCCATGTGAGGATAAGTTATTAGTTTTTCCATTGCATCAACATAATCTTTTCCCATCATCATAGATAATTCAATATATTTTTCTTTAGCTAAAAGCATTTGCATTAAAGAGCTACATATCCATGTGCTGAAGATTGCATAAGAAAGCATATTGTATTTAAATGAATTATAATTGCCAATCTTTCTAATTAATTCTGCTATTATCATTACTATAAGTGATAAGACTGCAACTACATAAGTATGTCCCATAGCAAACATCACAAGAGGTGATATCATACCGAGTATAAATAAGGCCCATGGTTTTTGAACTTTAGTCATAAATAACATAAGAACAGGCCCTTCAATTATGCCTAAAACTGTTGGGTATATTAAAAACAATATTGGAATCATACCCATCATGCCAACACCAAACATCAAGACGAAATAAATTACGGCAAAAACACCGATACTTACTAAATCTTTTACTTTTAATTTTTTAGTATCCATTTTAATCCTCCTAATAAATAAATTCTTCTGCCATTTTTGTTTTTTCTATTAAATTCTTGTAAACTTTTGATTTTTGTAAAAGCTCTTCATGCTTGCCTTCACTTTCTAATTTTCCGTTTTCAAGAACTACAATCTTGTCTGCATTTTCTATGGATTTCATTCTGTGTGAAATGATGACAACAGTTTTATCTTTAATTAAATTATTTAAAGACTCTTGAATTTTTTTCTCATTGTCAACATCAAGGCTTGCTGCTATCTCGTCTAAGATCAATATCGGTGCATCTTTTAAGAAGGCTCTGGCTATTGATAACCTTTGTCTTTCTCCACCTGATAGTTCAGCACCGTTTTCACCAATAACTGTATCGAAACCCTTATCCATTTTTTCTATAAAATCTGTGCAATTTGCAAGTTTTGCTGCTCTTTTAACTTCTTCGTCACTTGCATCTTGCTTTCCGATCCTAATATTTTCCATAACGCTTTGATTAAATAGAACTACATCTTGGAAAACAATAGACACCTTATCAAAAAGGGATTCTGTTGATATTTCTTTTATATCTTTGCCATCGATTAAGATTTGTCCCTCGTCGTAATCATAAAGTCTTGATATAAGTTTCAATATAGTTGTTTTGCCACAGCCACTTGCTCCTACCAAAGCAGTTACCTCTCCCTGCTTAGCTTTAAAGCTTACGCCATTTAAAACTTTTGTGTCTTTATTGTAGGCAAATTCAACATCTTTTAAATCAATGTCAAATTTTTTTAGTTCATAGTCATCGCCTTCTTGTAAATCTTGATTTTGAATTTCTTTTAATCTTTCAATTTTAGGCGATAAATAAAATATCTCCATCATTCCCTCTTTAGATGCATCAAGAGCGTCTTTTATCTTCATGGCCGCTAGTAAATAACCTACAAGGTAGAGAGGGCTTATCTCTTTATTAATAATTAGATTTACGCCAACAAATATCACAACAGCAAGGGAAATAAAGCTAAAAATTGATGAAAGTGACATAATTAAAATAAGTCCTATCTCTGTCTTTAAGTGCACTTTTTCACTTTTATCCATTTTTTCATATAGCTTATCTTTCATTTCCTCTGATAAGCCATAGGCTTTGATCTCCATTTGCATCTCGATATTTTCTTGAAAGCTTTCTGAGTTTTCTCTTAAGACGTCATAATATCTTTTTTGTCCCTTAACCTGATGTTTTTTAGATAGTGGTATAAATATAAAGCTTAATATCGTTGGTATAATTACAGCTAAACCCATCTTCACATTGCTCACTAGCATCATAATGGATATTAGTGGGAAGAAGAGTGCCATACCGCCCACTTTTGGTATCGAGTGGCTCATTGCATGCTCTATCCCCTCAATATCGGACATGATAGTTTGCGCTAGGTCGGAAATATCATGTTTAGAAAAGTAAGATAGAGGTAGTTTTGATAAATTTTCCGCTGTCCTTATTCTTAAGTCCGCACTTTCTTGATATGTTGTGCTGTATAATTTATCGTATTCGATAGAAAGCAAAATATACATTACTATCAAGGTAAAAACTGAGAATGCTATATAAAATCCCTTGCTTTTAACAATATTTTCCAAAACTTCCTGAGCAAAAATCATTAGTAATATCGCAGGAAGCATGTTTATACAATAAACGAAAAATGAAGCCAGTGTTGCTTTACTTAAATTTCTTGCTCCTTTATCTGTAAGAGCAAATCTTTTTTTATAAAACTCCTTCATTTGAAACCCTCCATTCATTCGCACTGTTAAACATATCTTGCAGTCTCTTATACTTTGTATCACTTGACATTAATTCTTTGTCAGAACCTCTTTCTATAATTTTTCCGCCATCCATTACAATAACTTCATCAAGGTCTTTAATTGTAGATAGTCTGTGTGCAATCATGATAACTGTTTTATCCTTCATCAGATTTTTAAAAGCTTTTTGCAATTCAAACTCGTTATCTGGGTCAATAGATGCTGAAGCTTCATCCATAATAATAATTTTAGAATCCTTTAAAATTGCTCTAGCAATTGCAATCCTTTGTTTTTCTCCACCGGATAAATAAACTCCTTTTGAGCCTATGATAGTATTTTCTCTTTCTGGGAATTTGTCTAATATTAGATCGCATCCTGCTAATTTTAAGGCTCTCATAACGTCATCTCTGCTCGCTCCTTTATTAGCTAAAGCAACATTATCATAAATGCTCTTCTTGAATAATTTTGAATCTTGAAAAACAAAGGAAATGGCTTTAATTAAGGCTTCATCAGAGTATTCACTTATTGCTACGCCGCCTATCTTTATGCTTCCTTCATTAACATTGTAAAAACCCGATATAAGTTTTGCTACAGTTGATTTGCCTGATCCAGATGAGCCGACTAGCGCATAGGACTTTCCTTCTTCTAATTTAAAGGATAAATTTTCAATGACAGCTTTATCGTTATAAGCAAAGCTAACATTGTCAAACTCAATATTGTAATTTTTAAAATTATTGACATTGCCATGGACCAATTTATCTTTTTGCATATCATTATAAAGCGCCTCTAAAGTATCTACTGCATAATTGCCTTGAGAAATATACATAGCGTACCACATTATCCTCATAAATGAAACAAAGAGAACTCCTGATAAGAATAAAATCATGATAAGCTCAAGTAAAATCACCTTGGCGCTGCCTAAGCTAGTCATAAAATAAACTATAGGTATAATTAAAATTGCAATTAAACCAAAAAATAACCATTGATACAAAACATAGGGTTTTTTACAAGATAGTGAATAATCATAAGCATACTTTGAGTAATCTTTTATCGCCTTGTAAAAGCTTTTAAATGACTCTACATTTGCTCTAAATATCTTTACTACCTGCATTCCTCTTACGTATTCAACAGTCTCAGCACTTAGTTTAGATAGAGCTTCTTGGTATATCTTCATAAATTCTTGCTCTCCCATCATTGCACCTAAAATCAAGCCATCGATTATGGTAAGAGCAAGCAAAGTTATGCCAACTCTTATACTTACTATAAAGCCGAGTGCTAGTACAAGTACGGGTGTAACTATTGCCTGAGAACTATCGGGAATCATGTGAGCTACAACCTGATGAGTTTGCGCGGCGTTGTCATCTATGATCTTTCTTATTTGACCAGATGGATTTAAGTCAAAGAACCTAAAACTTGCTTTCTCTAAGCCGTCTATCCCCCTTTTTCTTAAATTTGTTTCAAGCCTAAAACCTAGTATGTGAGAACATGTTCCTGAAACAGAATAAAATATTGCTCCACTTGTTAGTGTGATGACAGATTTTAGCGCTATGCTCTCTGCGCCAGATAAATCTGAATTAATTATTAAATTATCCAGAAATTTGTAGATTAAATAAAATCCATATACCGTAAGTACAGCAGATATAGCAGAAAAGACTATAGCTAAAAAACCAAGATATTTTTTATCCTGCACATAAGCAAATAGTTTTTTGTAAATCTTCATAATAATATCTCCTTTCTTTGATATCCATTTTAGATATAAATTCGCTTAATTGATAATAACTATCATTGCTTTTTTATTATACATCGCTTATAATTACTAATACAATAGTTTTGAATTAATAAGGCTAATTGGAACATTGTCTAAAAGGGATAGGTGTATTATGACATATTATGATTTTGTAAAAGATTATTTGAAAGTAGATGAATGTAAAAACAATAAGAAGTACTCAAGTGCAGGACACACTTTTTGTTGGAAAAAAGAGGACTCAACTTATGGAGAAGGCCTATATTGGTTTTATGAAGGAGATGGGTTTATTATTGATATACATGATTTTTATATCAGTGAAGAAGTTGTTCAAAATAATACCTATAGTATGGCAGACTATGTGTCGATATACACAAGCTACATAGTTAGCGCAAACGGCGAAAAATTTAATCCATATCAAACACTTACAGCGAACTCCTTATGTACTTTTGATTTTGATAATATACGAGATGATTTTGTTTTTTTATTACATGAGAACTGTTATTATCTAGCTGTTTCCATTGGTTTTAAAAAAGAGCTCTTAGAAAAGCATCTAGCAGCTATTAATATAGATACAGAATCATTTTATTCAGCTTTACTTCAACCGAATCAAATTATTCTTACAAAATCATTAGAAAAAGTGGCTATGGAAATTCTAAATTGTAAGATGGATGCCCCCGCCGCTGATTTTTTCTTTAAAGCCAAGGCAAATGAGCGGGTAAGCATAGTTATTGACACATACTTAAATAGAAAAAAATATAAAATTGAATCTGATGATAATAAAGCACTTGAAGATGTAGCCAGATTTTTAGATGATCATTTCGCCATGAATGTAAATCAAGAAACCCTTGAAAAAATATCTAAAATGAGTGGAACAAAATTAAAAAATTTATTCAAAGAAAAATATGGTCAAAGCATTACAGAATACACTCAAAGAAAAAGAATGAATGTAGCTGAAACTCTACTCTTAAATACCAAACTTCCTATAAAGGAAATAGCCGAATCTGTAGGTTACACATCCCATAGCAAATTTTCCATTTATTACAAAAGATACAAAGGAAAACTTCCTAGCGAGGTACGTGGATTGGCTTGCGACCATCAAACTTTAAAATGTGATTGCTGTGATTAAACTATTTTTTTATATTTATACACCTTTATCTTATATGAGTTTATAGATATTTGTATAGGTATATATAAAATGGGTAAAAAGCAAAAAAAGAGCAGCCTTTTGAGCTACTCTCATAGAAAGTACCAAATGAGTTAAATATATTTTTTGTGTTTCCTCATACCAGTTGCAAAACAACACTCACGTCAATGTAGTTTTTTTGAGTCTTTTTGACGTATCCTTCTTCATCTTTATCGAAGACAAAATGCTTATAAACTCATCAAAATGCAGGATTTCTAAATTTACATCTTTTGTATCAACGCTATGGCTTACACATGGCTTGAGTGGTCAGTATGGATAAATTTTGAAAATTTTCAAAAGCCTCGTATGTGGGAATATATTAATCAATACGTATCTTCTAATACATTATATCATTCTGGGGCAAAGAAAGAAAAAAACAGCCCTCATGACCTGAACCCCAAAATCCGGAATACGGATGGAGGGGTTTTTGTATGCCAAAATACACAAAAGAATTTAAAATCAAACTAGTAATGGAATATTTATCAGGGGAATCTGGAGGCAGTCCGATAATTGCTAAAAAATACGATATACCCGAAGGAACATTACAAAACTGGATAATCAAATATCAATCAGGTGGATTTGATAACTTATCAAAAAAGCAAAATCAAGATAAATTCACTAGTGAATTTCAGCTATCTGTAATACAATATAGGCAAATCAATAATATCTCATTCAGACAAACCGCAGAGCACTTTAATATAAGCAATAGATCAATAATATGTAATTGGGAGAGAGCATATAGACAGCTTGGTTTATCTGGACTAGAGGATAACAGAGGAAGGCCTAAAAAAGACATGACCAAATCAAATAAGAAGTTTAAACCTAATACTCCAATAAACGAAAGTGAAAGAGAAGAGTTAATAAGATTAAGGGAAGAAAATAGACTTCTCAAAATGAAGATAATCTACGAAAAAAAGCTACAAGCCTTGCTGCTGGAAGAGGAAGCAGAAACAAGGAAAAGACAAAGATAATCCTCAACTTAATAAAAGAATATCCACAAAGTAAAATAAGTGAATGGTTAAGCATAGCAAAATTACCAAAATCATCCTACTATGAATGGAAGATAAAATTAGAAAGTCCAGTAGATAAAGACAAAGAAGTTAAAAATGAAATTAAAACCATAACAGAAGCTTCAAAAGGTCGATATGGCTACAGAAGAGTAACTATGGTATTAAAAAATAAAGGCTTTAATATTAATCATAAAAAAGTCTTAAGAATAATGAGAGAAGAATCCTTGCTATGCTCTAAATTCAAAACTAGATCAAGAAAATACTCATGTCTAGACAATTCCCCAATGGAGAACTTCTTTGGGATATTAAAACAAGAAATGTATTATGGTGTGGAATTTAAAAGTTATGATGAATTAGTTAGTGAGATAGAAAAATATATCAAATGGTACAATGAGGATAGGATTAAGATAAAATTAAACGGAATGTCTCCTGTTATGTACAGATTACATTCCGCTTAAAATATTATTAGATTATTCCGTGTTTACGGGTTCAGGTCAAGGAGTCTTGTTTGCTATGTTTTTTTTAATAGTTTTTACTTATTTTAGTTTTGATATTCTATTAGCGTTTAAGTATTTATTTTTAAATGAAAAGAGAGACTCGAGTTAACAAGTCTCCCCAAAATTTGACAAATAGCCTATTTTAATCATTATCTCTTTGCATCAATAATAATTCTACTTTATTTATTTTATTAATAGCAATAATTGAAGATATTGGTCCTAACAAGGTTCCCAAAATTATTACTATTATTAACATTAGAATCATAAGGAATATATTCGGTCTTAAAAAAGGCATATTTAAAATTGATGAAAATACATTATTGAAAGTTATACTTAAAACAAAGGAAAGCACAGAACCTATGACTGCACCTGTACCATTAATTAGCATAGATTCAACAAGAACTACTTCTCTGAGTTTTTTCTTTGTTGCTCCTAATATCCTTATGGTTGCAAATTCTCTTTTCCTTTCCTTAACTGATAAGGTATTTACAAGACTTAAAATAAAGAAAGCTAGTATCCAAATCAAAGCTATCAATATATACACATATATAAGCATGTTTTTTGCTGAATCTGAAACTTGTGTCATTATTTTTCTTGGCAATAAAGGATACACTTTTTCTTTTTTAAATTCTTCTTTAATAAGTTTTTGAATTGTTTTTGGATCTTTGTTTTTTTCAACTTTTACTAAAATAGAAGATATATCATCTTTTTTTGCCACCGGATGATTAATTATCTTTTCATATTCCTTGGCTAATCTATGAGTTTCTTCTATTGTCATAAAAACTGAATTATCAAAACCCATGCCCGTTTTTGCAAGCCTACCTCTTATATCAAATTCTTGATTAAAAAATTTAACCTTATGATTAATATCCCCCACAATATTAGCACCAACAACAACTTGCCCAGCTTTAATTGGAGTTTTAATCTGTTTTTCAAGCCAAGGTTTAACGCTAAAGTCATCAGAAAAATCAATTCCTATAACTTGAATGGGAAAAGAACAGCACCCAGCAGAAAGTGTAGCTAGATAAACTTGGCCACAAGCTTTTTCTATGCCCGGTATTTTTTTTACTCTACTTAATATGTCCTTGTCAAAAAAAAATGTATTAGGTTCTCCCCTTAATATTGCACCTGTAATTTTAGAATCATAACCTTCTGGAACTACTATAATGTCTGCTCCCATTCTATCTGATAAAGATTTCATGCCATTTTCAAGAGAAAAAATTATAAATGATGACATGAATAAAATAAAAGTTAAAATTCCTACAAGAAAAATCAAGGTAATTGATCTTGTCTTCTTATTTTCTATATTTTTTTTTGCCAAATTAATTGTGTATAAATCTTTCATTATTTTGCACCATCAAGAGCATTATTGCAAGCTTCTATAAATTGCTTGTAAGTTCCTGTTGCCCCCGAAATAACGTCCACTCCTTCAGGATTTCCTTTTTCCACTAATCTATCTGGGTATGATTTTGCAAGATTTATAGCTTGTTGGGCTATCTTATATAGTCCTTCATTTTGGCTTTGACCATAAGATTCATCCTTTTCTTTTCCATCTCCATCAATGTTTTGCATTGTGCAAGATTCAATCTTATTGTCTTTAACAGTTATATCCACCTTTACAAGTCCGCCTCTTTCATCTTTGGCAGATTCTCCATGATATGTGCCGTCCT
Organism: Anaerococcus lactolyticus ATCC 51172; assembly: GCF_000156575.1. Lineage (GTDB taxonomy): Bacteria > Bacillota > Clostridia > Tissierellales > Peptoniphilaceae > Anaerococcus > Anaerococcus lactolyticus. The sequence goes on along the minus strand of NZ_GG666045.1, from coordinate 81,973 downwards.
TATAGCTTACGCTTGGAGCTTCTTCTTTTTTATCTCCTCCACAAGCAACTAGGACAAGCCCCAAAGAAAAAAATATTAATACATTTAAAATTTTTCTCATATAAACTCCTTAAGTTTTTGATCTTTTTTTACAGAATCAAGAACTGGTCTTTTTCTTTTCATTTTTTCTTCTTTTAAAATTTTACCATGATCAAGAGTTATCATTCTTTCAGATTCTTCACCGACTTCAGGGTCGTGAGTTACAACAATAATTGTTGATCCTGCATTGTGAAGTTTTTTAAATATATCAAGAACTATATATTCATTCTTTTCATCCAAATTTCCTGTAGGTTCATCGGCTAAAAGTATTGCAGGATGATTAATAAGAGCTCTAGCGATGCATACTCTTTGTTGTTCCCCACCTGATAATTGGTTGGGTAAGTGCTTGGCTCTATCAGCAAGACCTACTGCAGCCAAAGCTTCCATTGCTTCTTGTGCATCTGGCATAGAATGATAATATTGTGACATCATTACATTTTCCAAAGCACTCAAATAATTAACTAAATGAAATTGTTGGAAAATAAGTCCTATCTTATCCCTTCTAATAGCTGTTAGTTCCTTAGGTGATTTTTTTGCTATATCTTCACCATCCAAAATAACTTCACCAAGTGAAGGTTTATCCATGGCACCAATAATATTCATCATTGTTGTTTTACCAGAACCTGATGGACCCATTATAGAAATCCATTCGCCCTTTTCTACACTTAAATTGATTTTGTCAAGGGCTTTAAGTTCACCATAAATTTTTGAAACATCTACAAGTTTTAATATGTCCATAAAATTCCTTTCTATTCTCCACGAAGCACTAAAGCTGGATCAATATCAACAGTTTTAGATACTGGTATTAAAGATGCAACTATAGTTATTACTATACAGACAATAATTGTCATAGGTACTAAAAGAGGCAAGAAACTTACCTTTCTAGCAAATACCGAAATACTTACTCTATTGGCAAATATATATCCTAATGCAACACCTAAAAGACCACCAAAAACCCCCAAAAATGCTCCTTCACCTAAAAAGTCAACAATTACTGACGAATTTGTGGCGCCCAAAGCTTTCTTAAGACCTATTTCTTTACGCCTTTCAGTTACAACTGCCATCATTGTTGTGGATACACATATCATCATTATGAATAATACTATTATCGTTACAATGAAGACAAGAGCTTGTAATTTATTCAAAACTATATCTTGTGAGGCGGTAACTCTTTTTACCATTTGTGGAGTTAGAGATCCATCCTTTTGTGAAATATTTGATACTATTTTTGAAAGTTCATTTTGTTCAGCTTCTATTGAATATTCTACGACATCAAAATTTTTGTCTTTAACAAGCTGTGAAATATCATCAATACTCATAAAAATAAGTTCTTCTTCTTTACCACCTGTTGTTACAACTCCTGAAACAACAAAATTAGTATCTATAGAACCTTCTCCATTAACTTTGGGAGTATTTATGATAATTTTATCTCCCTCTTTTAATCCCAAAGCCTTTGAAACTTCATTACCTATTAAAACTTCTCTCGATTTTTCAGGCCATGAACCGTCAATAAGCCAGTATGGAGAATTTTCTTTCGCTCCCTTTAAATCTGTACCTGCAAGCATATAAGGTTGTTCATTAATTTTTGCATTTGTATAAATATAAGGTGCCTGACCTACAAGCTTTCCCGAAGGAATTAACGATTTAACTTCATCTAACTGTTCATTGGTGATTTTTTTATCAGGGTTAGTGGGAATTACCAACATATTTGCACCATAAGACCTAAACTCCTTACCCATTTGTCTAGGAATATCATAGTAAATAGTAACAAGTCCTGAAATAATTGTTGCTCCCATAGCTATAGCAAGTAGTGCTGTTAACATTCTTGCACGTCTCCTTGCCAAGGAAGTCATTATCATTTTTAAGTAAAATTTATTTTTACTTTGTTTATCTGCCATGTAGTACCTCCGTAGGATTTAAATTCAAAAGGTATCTTATAGCTGGTATTGACCCCAATATTGTAACAAGAATAATAAGTATTGCTACAATAGGAACTACCATAGCTGTTGGAGCTATTGCTGAGCCAAAAACTGTTAGACCAATAATCTGAGTAAGTAGCAGACCAACACCGTAACCTATAACTGTTCCAAATATCGCTGTCAAAATTATTTCTACAAGAATTATGCAAATTATCCTTCCATTTGACGCCCCTATAGCTTTCTGAAGTCCAATTTCATTAGATCTTTCCATTACAGATGCTGTAATAAGATTAGAAATACCAAAGCCTGAACCAATCAAAGTTAATACTGTAATTAAAACCATAAGAAGTGTAGTCTTATTTAAAATATCTCCTTCACTTTCTGCAACTTGGCGAATTGGCTTAGCTACAGAATCAGTCATTACTTCTGTTATTTGATAACAAATAGCAGATACATAAGCTGTACAATACCATACTTCCCTTTCCTTAATAGTTAAAGATAGTGGGTTTCTGGCAGCCTTTCTTGCTAAGTCATTGTCTGGTGTAGTAAGAGCTGATACTTCAACTTTATTTACAACTCCAGTAACTCCAGCAAATTCTTGTGCTGTTTTTAAAGTAGAATATATAAATGCATCTTCATCAGAACCTGATGAGAAAATACCCTTAACTTTTAATTTTTTGTCTAAATTATTGCTTTTTAGTTGGATTTCATCACCAACTTTAAATCCATTTCTATCTGCAAAAATCTTTCCAAGCATAACTGAATCGCTATCATTTTCTGATAACCACTCGCCTTGAACTTCCCACCAGTTTTTAAGTCTAATCATACCAGTATCAACTGATTCTCCAGTAGGCAAATTCATATGATTATTAAACCATGTTCCTACCATCTTAGTATGTTTAGAATCATTATTACAAGAAACCCAAGTGTTAAGATATGGCGTATAGTCTACAATATTGTAAGCCCAAAAAATAGTTTTAATGTTAGGAAGTTCTGATTCCTTTAAATATTTTTGAACCTGCCCCTCTTTTTCTTGCATGCCATACAAATCATCAAGAAGGGAAGCTTCCTTTGGCAATACATTAATATTTGCTCCATAGGTCTTTAATTCTTGATTAACTTTATCTCCAACACCGAGCATGGTATTTAACATTGAAGTGGCAAGAGAAGCTCCAAGGGCAACTGTAAATGCAATAAGAGCCATCTTTCCCTTTTGTCTAAAAAGCGCTCCTTTAACTATTCTCCAAAACATAAGCCCTCCTACTTAAATACATAAGACAATGCGTCAAGATCTTTTTGCGCAATCTTTATCTTTTTATCATGGACAATGTATGGGAAAGGTATCGGGTTACATCCACCCTTAAAACCTATTGTACCCCTATTCATTACAACGTCGCACAACTTACAAATAACATCATCGCCTCTTTCAAAATATCCAGATGGACCACATATCTCGCAGGCATCAAGTACAACTCCATAGGAACCTTCTGATTTTTTAATGCAGAAAAATCTCATTTGTACACCATCCTTTGCCTTATACAAATATCTGTGCAAATGCATATCCTCTAAGCTGCTTATAGGAATAACAATCATTCCATTTTCAGTTTGATAATCTTCAGGTGGTGAAAGGGCCTGTTCCTTATTAGAATATGCCTTTCCAACCGTTAATGAAAAAGTATTAATAAATAGAACGACAAGGAAAAAAATCGCCCAATGTTTTTTATTCTTCATTCTATACTTTATTTTTCTTAACTGAGCCCTATTGCTATAATCTTCATTAACTTTAATATTTTGCTTATATAAAATTACTGGAATAGCTATCATAATTAGCATTGTTGCAAATAAAAACACATTTTCGTGATTAGCTATAAATGCAATAACTCTAAAAAAGTTAACATTTCTAGGAATAATCCCTTTAGAATAAAACCTTTGAATTATGATATTAAATTGGCTGATACCCGAACATACCAAGCTCAAAAAAACAATAATCTTTAAGTTTTTACCTTCAAGTTTAACTGAAGACTTATATATGGCAAGTCCTGATAAAATCATCATGATTATTCCAAAAACAAAGCCTAAAATCCTAAAAAGTACAATAGTTGAAACAGCACTTTCGCCATAATATACAAATTTGTTTGATTGGTTAAATACATACGGTAAATAATAAAAACAAATTCCTACAAGATAAACAACAACCGATGATGAAATGAAATTATCATAAATTTTAGCATTTATCTTATCTTCAAATATCATAAAAATTAATATTAAAAATACTGAGATAACTATGGGTACCATAGACCAGAAATTCAATTCTGTTCTATTAATAAAATTAGGTATATTTCTTATAATTATTGAAACAATTGCTGCAATTACCCCTAAAACTAAAGAAATTATAATAACATACTTTTTATATTTACTTTCTTTAGTTGTATAATAGGCAAGTATTAAAGAGATCATTAGAGAAAAGGCTATTCCCGCCTCCATAACTTTAATAAAAATTTTTAAAATAATTTCACCCCCCATAAATGTATATAAGGGGAACATAAATTCCCCTTATAAATATTATAAATTTTTAAAACTTTACCATTGTGGTCCGTTCCATTCGAAGTCAGTCCATTCTGCAACAAGTGGTTCTGTCCAGAATCTACCTGTTACACCAGTTTCTTTATCTACGTGTAGTAAGTAGTCATTGCCTGGTGCAGCTACTTCGAATTTTACATCATAAACGCCAACACCTTCGTCAAATTTAACATTTGCACCATAGTGTGGACCATCAGATGCGTTCATTGGCATGAAAGCTACTTCTTGAACATGGTCTGAACCTTTCTTTTGTAAATAAGCTTTTACTTTTAACCATGGAACAAAATCACCAACACCATAACCTAATGTTGAACCTTCTTGTGATGCTGTAATGTCAGCTTCAATATGGCAATCAGCTTCTTCTTTAGGAATTGAGTTTCCTGCTGGTTCCATATCAACTGGTTGGAAATATACACCAGAGATTACTAAAGGTCCTTTAGTTTGGTCATCGCCAATTGGAAATTCTTCAAATCCTGCATCTTCTCCTGGAGCTGCAGCTTTTGCATCTCCTGCTTCTTTTTTGTTTCCTTCAGCTGGTGCTTTTTCTTCAGCTGGTGCTTTTTCTTCAGTAGAAGTATTAGCTGTATTATTAGCTTTTGTATCTTCTTTTTTACCACAAGCTGTAAACATTAATACACACACAAGTGTCATAACAACAGGAAATAAATTTTTCTTTTTTAACATAATATCCTCCTATTTATTTTCCTGGCTGGCTTCAAGCTCAGCTCTAATTTTTTTGTTTCTATTATTTTGATAGATAACAGAAACAATGGTTACTACTAATAGAATAATTTGTGGAATAAGATTTTCATACCTATCGTATATACCTATAACTTCAGCAGACCATCCATTCATCCAAGGAACTATAGTTCTGCCAATTACATCTGCTTCTTGTAATTCTCCTATGCCCTTTCCTAAGAAAGATAAGCAAAGTATAAACATTAGCCAAGAAGTAAATGTAAAGAATGGTTTTAATGGTAGCCTTACAGAAACTTTAGCAATTAAATAATATACAATTGCAAGTATTATGGCGGCAACTAAAAGTCCAATCCACATATGCATTGGATTTTCAGAAATGCCTGTTCTCATACCTTGGAAAAACAAAATGAGTTCTGCACCCTCTCTTGCTACTGCTAAGAATGAAGTGAAAGATAAGGCAAAATAATTACCCTTGGAAACAGATTGTTCAACTTTGTTTTTAATGTATCTATTCCAAACTTCAACTTCAGATTTAGAAAGCATCCAATTGGATACATAAAATAGTACGATAACAGCAAGAAACATCGCAATTCCTTCGAATATTTCTTGTCCCATTCCAGACTCAACTTCTCCCACTGTATTGGCGATGATATTAAATACTCCAGCTAGGACTGCTGAAAAAACAATGCCTAGCAAGGCTCCAATATATACACCTTTTAAATAAATTCTATTATTAGTCTTTGATAAATATGCAGCAATGGCAGCTACAACTAAAATGGCTTCAAGTCCTTCGCGAAGTGTAAGTCCAAGAACTGCAAAAAATGTACCAAATCTTTTTAGCAGCTCTCCCAACAATTGACCTGTTGAAAGGCTATTTGCATCTTCTTGACTTTGACCACTGGACTTAGAATCTCCAGAGGTTCCATCAAGAGTATGGGCATCTTCATGAAGGTAAGTTATAAGTGCATCAATTTCATCTTTAACTTCTTTTGGGTCTGCATCTTCTTTGATAGAATTTTTTGCTCTGTAAAATTGATGTTCAACCATTGAACCCCTTTGGCCTGAAATTGCAGTCATAGTTGTTTTTTCAAATCCGATTTTTTCATAGAATTTAAAGTAAGCTACATTAACTGCATCTGTGGCTGCTTTTTTAGCATCCTTATCTCCAGGCTTGTAAACTTCCACAGCTTTTTCTAAATGTTCTGACATAGCATCAGCGACTTCAACCCAGTTACCATAATTTGTTTCTGCTGCAAAAGCAGGCGTTAAAGTTAGGCTAATCATGATTACCATGATTGCAAAAACGCTAGTCATTTTCTTTAATAAATTCATCTCTATCCCCCTTTCTTTATTAAACTTCCATCTTCCATTTGGTAAAGTGTATTGCCGTATTTTAAAATATCAAGCTCATGAGTAACTATAATAAGCGCAGTACCTTTAGAATTTATTTTTTTTAATAAATCCATTATCTCCATAGTAGTATTTTTATCCAAATCACTTGTAGGCTCATCTAAAATCAAAAGCTTCGGCGAATTAATCATAGATCTGGCTATCAGCACTCTTTTTAGCTCTCCTCCAGATAAATTTTTAGGAAAATCATCTTTCAAATGCAAAATTCCCATCTCATCAAGAAGCATAGCTGCTTTTTCATAAGCAGAGTCATCTCTTTTAAATAGATAATAAGGAAGAGACACATTCTCTAAAACATTTAAATTTGGAAGTGTTCCTAGACTTTGTGGCACAAAACCTATGATTTCATTCCTATATTTGCTAATTTCTCTATCAGAAAAATCACTTATATTTTTGCCCTTAGCAAAAATTTTACCTTCAGTCGGTTTTAATAAACCAGACAAAAGATTTAAAAAAGTTGACTTTCCAGAACCACTTCTGCCAATTATATTGACAAAATCTCCCTCCTTCAAGGTAAAGTTTACATTTTTAACAGCAAAAAGTGTATTAGAACCTCTTTTGAAACTCTTGCTTAAATTTTCAGTTTCAATTATTGATTCCATTATGAATGTCTTTCTTTCATACAATAATAAATATTAACTAAAACCAATATGCCTGACAACAATGTGCAAAACGGAATGGTTATTGCTCTGCAAGCCATATCGGCTTTCATGCATCCACCAATAAGCACTTGAGTGTTTAGTATCTCTAAAATACCAATTGCTATATTTGAAATAGATAATCCTAAAGATATTTTTGAATCTTTAACTACAATAAGAATAATTGCTAATACTAAAATGACTGCGCCAATACCTATAGTCATATTTCCCATCCAATGGCATTTCATGAACATCCCATTTTCCATAGGAGGGCAAACGGGTGTTATAAATTTTGGTGCAAGCACTAACAAGATACCTATAATAGCAGAAATATATCCCAAAATCTTTTTTCTACTCATTTTAATCATCCTTTCTACTTATCTTTATTAATAACATTGTAATATAAAAACGTGTTTATTTTTTTTTATACTTACCGGCCTTTTTTTCAACAGTTACCCCTGGCCAGTTACCAACATATTGGTTGGAACCAGTGAGGACGCTAAAAAGTGTTTACTTACCACTATTGGTGTTGCCGGCAAGTGCAATAGTAATAGCCATCTTAGTCCTCCTTCTTTTCTATTTCTTCAATTGCAATTAATTCAGCATCTGCTTTTCTAATGCTAAGTTCATAATGTCTAATATTAATTTGCACAGGGTCGCCAAGTGGCGCCACCTCCCTTATGTAAATTTCTGATTTTTTTATAATTCCCATGTCCATTATCCTTCTTTTCAAAGGACCAGAACCATTGATTTTTTTAACGATGTTGTATTTTCCTACAACTGCATCTTTGACAAAACCAAGATTCGCCAGGTGGAACTCAGTTACATTACTATCACCTAAAGACTTAATCCTTAAAATCTTATAATTAACATTTAAGGGTGCCATTACTAAGTTAAGCATCTAACCACTCGTTTATAGTTTTAAATTTATTAAAATAAATTACTATTTGAAATTGATTATCATCTTCTTAATAATTATAACATAGAAAATTAAAAATTCAAATCAATTTCCCAGTTTTTTAAAAGAATGGAATATTTTTAAGATTGAGAATATTTTTAATTTCTTTATCTATCTCCATATCAGAGATAAGTAAAATATGAGATTTCTCATGATTGTATGTCGAGCTAAGTTCTTTGGAACTCAAGAGAATACCTTCATTAATTAGCACATTAATAAATTGATCTATTTCCTCTATCGAATAATATTTACTAAATTTCTTGTGTATTTTTTCTCTATTGCCAAATTCTTTTACTAAACTGAATACCTCATTCAGTATTTCGTAATCGCATTCAAGAGTTTTGAAACAATTATCTTGATAAATATTGATTTGATTATTGTTAATTTTAGATACCGAAATTGTATCATTTACTTTAAGATTCACATCTAACCTGCTAATATAATAGTTAATTTGTAACATTTAAGATTTAAGATTTGATTTTTATTAATTAGATCTCAGTGTGTGAGAACGAGAATCAACACTTGATTGATTATAGTTAACATTTTTTTCGCTGTTCACTTTTATTGTCATTTCCACGCACCTCCTCGTATATTGGAGATGTAGTAAAAACACTACATTTTATTCTCAATCCCATTGTCTTATGGGATAATAATTGTATAGATAGAGGTCGTAGTTCACCTCCTTGAAGCTTGTCTTCCCGTGAAAGGGTTACGCCTCTACTTTACGTCCTTATCAGTATGAGCAGGATAGCACATTTGGTTGCTGTATGTCTAACGAGGTTTGATTGGCGTAAAGTTCTTGAGGGTTCTTTCTCTATCTAAATTTATATTAAAGCTGGGTGATTTTATGTTTTACATTGGTGTTGATATTGAAAAGAACAACCACGAAGCCTCAATAATTGATTCTGATGGGAAACTTGTTTCTGAGTCTTTTTCTTTTTCTAATTCTATTAGGGGTTTAGAGAAGTTTCAGAAATTTATTTCCTCTTTTTCGATTGATTCTAATAATTGTATTATTGGTATGGAAGCTACAGGTCATTATTGGCTTTCTCTTTATTCTTTCCTTATTGATTTAGGATTTTCTTGTGTTGTTATTAATCCCATTCAATCTGATGCTTTTAGAAAGATGTATATTAGACAGACTAAGAATGATTCTGTGGATTCTTTTGTTATTGCTCAAATTCTTAGGTTTGGTGAGTTTTCTGTTTCTCATTTTTCTGATGAGGATACTTTTGCTCTTAGAAATCTTTCTAGATACAGGTTTGCTCTTGTTGATGAAGTTACTGATTGGAAGAGAAAGCTTGTTGCTATTTTAGATCAGGTTTTCCCTGAGTATTCTTCACTTTTTTCTAATATTTACGGAGTTACTTCTAAAGAGCTTTTGAGTAAGTATCCATTACCTGAGGATATGCTTTCTATTTCTGCTAATGAACTTGCTGAACTTTTATCAAGATGTAGCAAAGGCCGTTTTGGTATTGATAAAGCAAAAGAAATTCAAGATAAGGCCTCTAATTCATTTGGTATTAAATTTGCTTTAAAATCTTTTTCTTTTCAAATTAAGCAGATTATTAATCAAATTTCTTTCCTAGAAGATCAAATATTAGATATTGAAGAAGAAATATCTTCTATGTTAAATTCTTTTTGTCCTGTTATCACAACGATTACAGGTATAGGTGATATATTAGGTGCTGCTATCTTTTCTGAAATCGGTGATATTTCACGTTTTGAAAAGGCTAGCCAATTAGTCGCTCATGCAGGATTAGATGTTACAGTTAAACAATCTGGCAATTTTAATGCTACTGACACTAAAATATCTAAACGTGGTTCTCCTTATCTTAGACGTGCTATTTGGCTTGCTGCTAATGTTGCAGCCTTTAAAGATCCTGCCTTATCCTTGTATTATCAAAAACTCAGACAAAGAGGAAAGGCCCATGGCACAGCTATTGGAGCTGTTGCTACGAAGCTAACTAACATAATATTCGCCGTTTTAAGGGACAACAAAGTTTATTTACCTAATATTTAGTTATCATAATTCATAATTTCTAATCCTAAAATTTAGGCTTATTTGACGTGCCATAAATTACAAGATTAATAATTTTTTGATTTTTTCTTGACATTTGATAGCTGGTCTTCTCATTTTGTATCTTTCTACAGTGTTATTATATCACAAGATTAACTACTTTCTATTCATCTTCTTATAATCATTTTCTAATCTGTTCTTAATTTTTTTATATTCCTTATCATTAATTAATTTGAGATCATAAAGTCTACATAACACAGCAACTCTCATACTATAAACCTTTATTGCTTGCATTTTAACCTCCTATGTAAGTTGATTTTTTTGCCTTGGTAGTTGGATTAAATTTGAAATATACTAATCTCCCTTGAGCAATTTCAATAATATTCACACTTCAAAGTATTTTGATTTTTATAGAAAGATGACAAAATACCCCTAACTTTAAAAAGTGAAATTTGCCCTCTTTGGAAACCAGAATTTTTATTTTTTTATAGTATTTTAGAGTTTTATTGATTAATTTGAATACAAAAAAAGGACTTATGCTCTAAGGCATAAATCCTCAAAAAAATATTATAAAGTTTATATTATGGAGTATCATGAAAAATACTATTTACAACTTCTCGTTCTTCTTGCTTATTTATCATATGTCCCCCTTGTAATTTACTAATGTATGCATTTTCATAAGTAAGTAAAATCAATCACTTTATCACAAACTGATTCTAAAAACTCAACATCATGGGATATTATTAAAATCAACTTATCTTCTTCCTTTACTTTCTTTATGTTTTTAGCTACTATTTTCATATTTCTATAGTCCAATCCACTGGTTGGTTCATCGAAAAATAGAATTTTCTTGTCGGATAGTAAAGCGGATAAGATAATTACTCTCTGTTTTTGTCCTCCTGACAAGGTATGAGGATTCCTATCACTGATATTTTTTAACTCCATATCTTTTAGCCAAGTATCTAAAGCATTATCATCTTTAATATTTGATGTTAATACTATTTCATCTTTGACAGTGTCCGTGAATAACTGACAGTTCACTTCCTGCATAATAAGCAGGCTCTCATTTAGCCTACTTTTTATATTTAAATTCTCATCATCTTTTAAAATTTTACCTTTATTTTCTTTGTATAAGCCACATATAATTTTTGCTAATGTAGACTTCCCAATTCCATTTTCTCCAACAATCCCAATAATATTCCCATAGCAAAAATTAAGATCCTCAATGGACAAAATTATTTTGGTATTTCTTTTGAATATTAGATCTTTTAGCACTAATAAAGTCCCTTTATTTGAAGTTTCAAAATCATCAAATCTTTCAATAGCTTTATAATCAGAATGCCTAAGTCCTGTTCTTATTCGTTCATCTTCACTTAGATTTTCAATTTCATCCATACTATATTCTCTGATGATTTTTCCATCCTCTAAGTATATTGCTCTATCAACAATGTCTTTTAAATACCACAACCTGTGTTCTGCAATAATAATAGTTTTTCCTAAAGATTTAAGCTTTTTTATTGTAAGCGATAATTCTTTCATTGACTCTATGTCTAAGCTTGAAGATGGTTCATCAAGAATAAATATCTCAGGGTTTAATGCGTAAATGCTTGCTATAGCAATCTTCTGCTTTTCTCCTCCAGAAAGATTGAATATATTTTTATTCATCAAGTTTTCAAGATGAAGCTCTTTTTCAACTTCTTCAATCCTTTTGTTAATTACTTCTCTTTCTATTCCGTAATTTTCTAAACCAAAAGCAATTTCATCGGTTGTATTGGTTGTATAAAACTGTGTTTTAGGATTTTGAAAAACCGAGCCTACATTATTAGATAATTTATAAATTGGTGTGGTAAATGTATTCATACCATTGACCATAACACTGCCAGAAATGTCCCCATCATAAAACTCAGGTATTATGCCATTCATAAGCTTTAATAGAGTGGACTTTCCACAACCACTCCTACCACATAGAAGAATGCATTCCCCTTTTTTGATTTTCAAGTTTATATCTTTTAATGAGTAATCAGATCCTCCCTTATACTTAAAACTTAATTCTCTAATTTCAATCATAAGTCCCACCCTGATACTTTCATAAATATTACTATTGATAAAATTAAAATCATAAGAATTAGAACACCAATATCATTTTTTCTAAACTTAATTAGGTGTCTACTTGTTTTGTTAACAGGAGCATCGAGTCCCCTTATAATGGCTGATTGAGAGAGCTCATCCCCAATTTCTATCACACTTACGAATAAGGGTACAAAAAAATATTCCATAATTAATGTTGGTTTTCTTATTAAATTTATTAAGTTAAAATTAATTCCTCGAGTTTTCATCGCCATATTTATATGACTCCATTCGTCTTTAATAGTAGGCAAACATCTAAATATTACAGAAATCATTATGAGTGAGTCTTTTGAAAGTTTTAATTTTTGTAAAGTTGCCACTGCACTGGAAACAGATGTTGAATTTAAAATCCATTTACCCACGATAATACATGGCAGAAATTTTCTTCCAATTGCCAAGATAAATAAAGTTAAATTCAAAAGAAAATTCATACTAAAATAGGTTAAAGATTTTTCCAATACTACACTTATTACAAAAAATAAAATATACCTTATAGCGGATTTTTTATAACCATCGCTAATAATGATGACAAGGAAAAATAATGTAATAAGGCTTTGATAGATCCAATCAAACCCTAAAAAAATTAAAATATTCGCACCTATAAGCAAGATAAGTTTTGTTCTGAGGTCATATTTTGACCCCAGAACAAACTTTGAATTTTCCATTATAAAACTCCTGCGGATTCCAACTTTTTATTTAGTATTTTCTTTGTAAAATAAGAACCAATCAAAGAGAATATAAATGTTCCTATAATCATAACTGGTAACATCCATATCGGTGTCCATGCCCTTACTGTGTTACAAAAGCTTTGATCTAAGCCACCTTTTATTACACTTTCAAAAAATGCTTCTCTCATAACCCAAATTGGTAAAAATCCTCCAAATAAGTTTAGAGAAAAAAACATATGACTAATTGTATTTTTCTTAAAGTCTGTATAATTCCCACCTTTTGCTATGAACATAGCAATTATTCCGGCAGGCACTGCCACTAATGGTGCAATTGGAATATGTCCAGTTGCAACTAATAAAATACTTGGTAAGATAGCTGCGATTACAATAGCAGTGGCTGACTTTGTTTTTGCAAGAAGCATATGATAGGTTGGTGCAGCAAGTAGTGCCACAAGCATAGGCATTAGTAAAAATAAAACAGGGACAGGCATTGATATTGCCCCAATTACTAAATATGTTACAAAGTAAAGTGCAATTAAAACACCGGCTGTAACTGCATTTTTTGATGATTTCTTTTGTGTTTTCATAAATTTCCTCCTTTAAAATTGATTGTTAATGTACAATCTTCCATTCTTTAGACTTTTCTTGATAATTCCATAAGTCTTTATATAGTCCTTCATTTTTAATAAGTTCTTCATGCTTCCCAACTTCCTCTACCTTTCCTTTGTCTAAAACAACAATTTTATCAGCTCCCATTACGCTTCTTAATTTATGTGCTACAACCACAACTGTTTTATTTTTAATTAAATTTGATATGGCTTCCTGTATAATAAGTTCATTTTCAGGATCAAGCGAAGATGTTGCTTCATCAAGTAGTATTATTGGGGCATTTTTTAATATTGCTCTCGCTATTGATATTCTTTGTTTCTCACCTCCAGACAGAGTCGCTCCTCCTTGTCCAATCATAGTGTCAAATCCATCATCTTTTTTGACTATAAAGTCATAAGCTCCTGCCATTTTTGCAGCATTCATGATTTCATATTTACTTGCATCTTCATTTCCAAATTTTATGTTGTTATAAATTGTGTCTTTAAAAAGATACACATCTTGGAAAACAACAGAAAATTTATCCATTAATTTATCAGGGTCGGCTGTTAGCAAATCTACTCCACCAATTTTAATTGTCCCTTCATTAGGATCATAAAATCTGGAAATTAATTTAATTAGTGTAGATTTTCCAGAGCCAGAGTAACCAACAAAAGCAGTTAATTCATTTTCATTAATGTCTAATGAAACATTATTGATAACCTTAGATTCCTTGTAAGAAAATGAAACATCGTGGATTTCAATTTTGTTGCTTTCGTTTACATCGGAATTTCCTGACATAGTTTTAGCGTTAAGTAAGTTAATGATTCTCTCTCCTGAAACTGATGCCATTTGTAGACCTGTATAATTTACAAGTGCAAGCTCCAAGGGATCAAAAATCCTTGTGCCTACAAATAAGAACATTAAAAATGTATCAATTTCCAAAGATCCATTTATAAACAAATAGGAACCTGCTAAACTCATCAAAGGAAGTCCTATTCTTAAAATCATACTTGCTATGGTAGTTAATGAACCAACTCCTTTCTCACTCTTAATATTTGCGTCTCTCGAGTTATCTATATCTTCTTGAAGCTTTGTTAATGTATCATCTAAGCTGTTATAAGCTTTTAGAGTCTTAATAGCATCCAAATATTCGTTTATATCTTCTTCCTCTTTTATCCTAATTTTCTTTGTTTTCAAATAAATTTTTTTCTGAAAGTTTTGCATTAGTGTAAGAAGTAGAACAGAAATAGGTAGTCCAATAAGAGTTGCTATTCCCATTTTTACATTAATTATCAAAAATAATATTGAGCAAAGAACCGCTACACATATACCACTGAAAAATTGAGGTAATTGATGCGTTACTGCCGTTTCAACTTTGAAAAAATCATTCATTAATGTATCTAAGATCTCTGCTGAACTTTTCCCTGAAATATAACCTATTGGCAGTTTTCTTATGTGGTCTGCTAGCTCTATTCTTCCATCTGCACTTGTCTTGTATCCAAGTTCATAGGTATATTTTGTGGCTAAATTTTCCAATAAGAATGTTATTAAGAAAAATACTGCCATTATCCCAAAATACTTCCATAAAAGGCTCGTATCTATACTATCTGCACCTCTATTTAAAAATAGTGTTTCTACAATTTTCGCCAAAGCAATAAATGGTATAAGGTTGGAAATAGATGCTAAAATATTTAATATAATTGATTTTCTTATATTATTCATCTTTCCTAATGTAATATTTCTTATCATTCATTCTCACTCCCTTCTATATCCATTTGCCAAATATTTATCTTCTTATAAATATCAAAGAGTCGCTTATATATTCCATCTGCAACGATTAAATCTTCATGCTTACCTCTTTCTGCAATTTTTCCATCAGATATTACTAAAATTTGATTTGCATGCTCTATGGTATTTAACCTATGAGCAATCATGATAACCGTCTTATCCTTAACCAATTCAGATAAAGCTTCCTGCATAAGATATTCATTTTCAGAGTCTGCAAAACTTGTTGCCTCGTCTAATACTAATATTGGTGCATTCTTTAAAATCGCTCTTGCTACAGCAATACGTTGTTTCTCTCCTCCAGATAAATAAGTCCCTTTACCCAAAACAGTGTCATACCCATCAGGAAGTTTTTCAATGAAATCATGACATCTTGCTTTTTTACATGCTTTTATGACATCCTCTTTTGTAGAACCTGGCTTTGCCATAGCAACATTATTGAAGACTGTATCTGTGATAAGATCACTGTCTTGAAAAACAAATGCTATCTTGTCCATTAAGGCGTTCATCGGAATATTTTTTATATTAACTCCACCGATTTTAATAGAGCCTTCTGAAGGATCATAAAATCTCGGTATTAGCGTTCCAATGGTAGATTTGCCTGCTCCCGAATAGCCAACTAATGCTGTAACTTCTCCTTGTTTAGCACAGAAGCTTATATTCTTTAAAACCTCTTCATCTCCATAAGAAAAGCTTACATTCTCGAATTCAAGATCATGACCTTTTATCTCTTCCTCGCTATTTTCAATTGCCAATTCTTTTTGATCTATAATTTCGTAGATTCTCAAAACAACTTCATTTAGTAAATTCATTCCTTCTGCAAAATCTCTAAGTTTTAATGCAGGTACGCTAATGGCAGGTGCAAGAATCAAATAGAAAATAAAAACTGTAGCAAAATCCAAGTTATTATTTCGTGACATTAAAAGTATTCCTACTGGAACTATGAATGTAGCAACAGATAAAATAAACATTCTAAATGAAACAAATCCCGGTCTTATCATTGATGTCATCGAACTTGTAAAGTCTCTATATTCTCCTACTGACTTTGAAAAAGTTTTAAAAGATTTTGCTCCTGTTCCAAATATTTTAACTTCCGGCATACCTTTAACGTATTCAGTAGTTGCTGAATTAATTTGATCCAAAATCGCAAAGTTCTTCTCAAGTCCACCCGACTTTATAATCTTTGCCATGATTGCAATCTGAATTCCTAAACCAACAAATATAATTAACAAAGTCGTAAGACCTAATATTAAATTTATCTTCAACATAACAATTATCATTGCTAAAATTAGTGCTAAAGTTGAAATTAAATTTGGTAATTGATGAGAAAAATATCCCTCAATTTGATTCATATCCGATCCTAATACTTGCCTTATTTTTGACTTGTTGTCTCCGGTAAAAAAACCTAAAGGAAGATTTCCAATATGAAATAATATCTTCTTTTTTAAGTTAGCTATTAAAACATATGAAAACTTATGGCATAAAATACCTCCAATGTAAGTTAAGCAATATGACAATACCACTGCTGCAAGTCCATAGGTGCAGAACTGCATTGTACTTTGTTCTAATTTTCCATATAAAAATAGAGATTTTATGACTTTGTATATCACCAAAATTGGACAAATACTTAATAGCATACCAAGACTAACAAATAATATCCCTCCTACAAGTTGTCCTTTTTTTATTTCACTGTAGGAAATAATATCTTTGATTGATTTCTTCTTTTTCATCTAAAACATACCTCCTTACCGAACGAGTTCGTTCATTTGCCTTAAAACTAATACAAGGAAAACACCATTGATGTTTCCCTTGTAAAATACTTATATTTTATTTTTTTCTAATGAGGTCTTTGAAATAGTTCGCTTATTATTCCAAAGGCTTCACTTGAATTTGTTTTGTTTTCTCCCTTAATAATATAGTCATTATATATTGTTCCAACAGCTCCGTATAAAATAAAAGCTGCAAAACTTCTCACATTTTCTCTATTTATTCCAATATTATTTTCTATTTTTTTATTTTCAATTCCTTCAATTATAAACTCTGAATAGACATCTATAAATTTTCCAATGTAATGAATCAATTCCCATAGCCTGTAAGAGTTATCCGTAATTGAATTCTCTTTTGAAAAATTATATTTTGTCGTAAACTGACCGATATCTTTTACTATAAGTTCTCTTAAAATTTTTATTCTTTCTTCGTAATCTATTTCCTTATTTTGAAGTATATCCAACTTATTTTTTAGTTTTTCTTCAAAATATGTTTCCATACACGCCAAGAAAATATCTTCTTTTGATTTAAAATAATAATAAAACATTCCCGGCGCTCCGTTAACTTCTGCGAGAATATCTCGCACAGAAACTTTCTCATATCCATCCCTTTCAAAAAGTCTGGATGCTATATTTATAAGCTCCTGTTTTCTTTCTTCTGGATCTTTTACATTTCTCTTTGCCAAAACCTCACCACCTATTGACCGACACTCGTTCTTTAATAAAGATTATCATTTTCTTATACTTTTGTCAATAGTACCCTGTAATTATATTCTGAGTATGGTATAATTTTATTTGCTATAAATAATACGCTTAATGCTTATAGTCTTAATTACACAATAACAGGGTCTGTAAATAATTTTGTGTATCAACCTAAATCCTGTTTAAAGGGTAATGGTTGATACATTTTTTATGCTTCAATCATCATTGGTGTAGCTACAACTTTTTCTACATCAACATTTTTATCTTCTAGATTATCTTCAAAATTCCCATATTGATTTAGGAACGAAAAAAAGAGCAAGTGGTTTTTCTTGTCCACCTGCTCTAAATATTTTTCATGTTCAGAGACTTTAAATATTTCTTCCTATCAATTATTTAATTTCCATGATTCCGCCTTAGTTTTTGCATTTATAAGGTCAGAATAAAGTCCATTATTTTTAATCAGTTCTTCATGATTACCACGTTCTACTATTTCTCCATCTTTTAAGACTAAAATCTGGTCAGCATTTCTAATTGTCTTTAGTCTATGAGCAATCATTATTACTGTCTTATTTTTTGTTAATGATTCTATTGCTTCTTTAAGCTTATCTTCATTTTCCGGGTCTATATTTGCTGTTGCTTCATCAAAGATTATGATGTCCGCGTCTTTTAGCATGGCTCTGGCTATGGAGATTCTTTGTTTTTCTCCACCAGATAGACTTGCTCCACCTTCCCCAATGATAGTGTTATATCCATCTGGTAAAGCTTCTATAAATTCATGACACCTTGCTTTTTTAGCAGCTTGAACTACTTCTTCATGGCTCGCATTTTGTTTTCCAAATTTTATATTGTTTTCAATTGTATCCTCAAATAGATATACATCTTGAAATACCATGGAAATTGAATTCATAAGGTTTTCTATCTTATAGTCCTTAATATTCTTTCCACCTATTAAAATTTCTCCAGAATTTACATCCCAAAATCTTGCTATTAGATTACAAAATGTTGTTTTACCAGATCCAGATGGTCCGACAATGGCAGTCATAGTATTTTCTTTTATCTCTGCTGATACATTTTTTAAAATTTGTCTATCATCATAAGAAAAGCTGACATTTTTAAATACAATATCATGATTTTTTATTGGCTCTGTAATACTTCCTTCTTTCATATCTTCCATATCATTTACATAAGAATAAGAATCTATTGCATTCTCAACCATTCTTAGCATAGCCATAGCAGAGCCAGATGTTATAAGCCCATCAAATATTACAAAACTTGCTATAAGTATCATAATAGTATTGACTATTTGACCATTTTCAACAAAATATAATTTTATTGAAATAAACAACATCAAACAAATTGTTATAGCTATTATGATTTTAGCTAATAAACTATATGGCATTATAGTTTTTTCTAAATCAAAAGAATATTCACTAGCACTATCAAAGCTCTTGTCAAGTTTTTTATTATTACTTCCTCGTAGATTATATGATTTTATAATTTGCATTCCTTGCAATGTTGATAAGACTTCTTTAGTAAGTGATACCTGAATCTCATGAATCTTATCTGCATTTTTACTTGACCTTTTTTGCATACGAGCAATGATCATTAAAAATACAATAGAACCAACTATTGCTACAATACCTACCTTATAAGAAAACAAAAATAAGGATAAGATAAAAACAATAGCATTAAGCATGCCACCGAAAACCATAATACACAAAGTTGGAACCCAAGTCTCTACATTATCTAAGTTAGTAGTCGCAATAGTTGTTAAATTTCCTAAACTTAAACTTGAGAAGAATCCCATGGGAACTTTTTTTATTTTTTCACCTAATTCAATTCTCTTGTGTCCAGCCATAAAATATCCGGCATGTGTTTGTTTGAGCATAGAGGAATTTTTTGAAATAATTACTCCGGCTATACTAATTAATAAAAATAAACTTGATATTCCTATTGTTTTAAAGCTTATATCCTTGTTTACTATCCCAAAAATCGCATAATAAATGGCTGCAAATTGTAGAGCATTAAAAATAGAACCGAAAAAATTAGCAAAGATTGATTTTTTTAGATACACTTGTTCTTCAATAGAAAAATTCCATATTTTTTTAAAAACACTAAGCATTTTCTTCTCCTTTCAAGGCAGTTTCCCAAAGATTGTGATAATCTTTTGATTCCTTCAAAAGCTCTTCATGACTTCCTTTACATGCAAGTTCTCCATTTTTAATTACAAATATATTATCTACATCTGTTATTGTCTTTAAACGATGGGCAATTATAATTAGAGTTTTCCCTTTGACAAGCTCTGATATTGCATCTTGAATCAAGGCTTCATTTTCAGGATCGATATAAGAGGTAGCCTCGTCTAAAATAACTATTGGAGCATTCTTTATTATAGCTCTTGCAATTGATATTCTTTGCCTTTCTCCTCCAGACAAATGTTTACCAGCTTCTCCTACTCTTGTATCATATCCATCTGACAACTTCATTATAAAATCATGGCAGGCTGCTTTCTTACATACTTCAATTATTTCCTCATCACTAGCATTTTTATTTCCTATTCTGATGTTATCTTTAATTGACATATCAAAAAGAAAATTATCTTGTGCTACATAGGAAATAACAGTAGATAACTTTTCAAGGGACATATCTTTAATATTTACATTTCCTATACTTATAGAACCACTATCTACATCCCAAAATCCTGAAATTAGTTTTGCAATAGTCGACTTTCCCGAACCCGATTCGCCTACTAAAGCATTCACACTTCCTTCTTCTATATTTATATTTATATTGTTTAGGACTTGCTTATCTTTTTCATAAGAAAAATCTACGTTTTTTATCTCTATATTATAATTTTTTATATCCAAATTTTCATTTTTATGAGATAATTCTCTCGCAGAAAGTATATTTTTAATCTCTTCGAAAATAGTTGACATTCTTCCAATATCATCTTCAAAAGTCATTACTCTCATAATATTTTGGATAGTCCCAAAAGAAAGGATTATCAATGTTAAAAATACACCACCATCTAGTGAACCATTCATACAGAAATATAAACCAAATGGTATAATTGTCAAAATACCAACTGGAGCAATAGACATACTTATCGCATAGTCTCTTGTATTTTCTCCCATCCAATCATAATAGTAATTTGCCTTTTTATACACATTGTCCCTGTATTTTCTATAAGATTTTTCGCCTTGATTAAATGTTTTAATAACCTCTATTCCATTTATATATTCAACCACGGAATTATTCATATCTTGGCCAATTTTAACTGCTTGTGGAAACTTTACCTTCATTCTTTTCATCGGCCATGTCATAAAAAATCCACCAATAACTAATGGAATTAAAGATATTAAACTTAGTCTATAATCTAAAATTAACATGTAAACAAATAATATTATAGGTCCGATTAAATTAGCTGTCATCTCAGGTATCATATGAGCCAATGTTGTTTCAGTATTATCGACTTGATTTACAATTATGTCTTTTAACTTACCAGTAGATTCATTCAATATATCTCCTAATGGCATATTAAATAATTTTTCCATAAGGCTTTTTCTTATATCTCGTATTATTTTATAGGCTGTTTTATGAGAAATCATTGTTGACAAAAACATAAACACTTCTTTGATTATAAGACATGAAAGTATCAAGAAAATTTTATTTATATAGTAATAAAAATCTTGGCTACCATCAATTAATGATATAATCATCTTACTTAGAATAATATATACAAAAAGATTTGAAATTACTCCAAGTATTGCAAACAAGACAGAAATAAAATATGGTGCTTTATTTCTCTTAATGTATTTTTTTAATAGATCCATAAATTTAACTCCTTTCATCATCTTTTTTCATTACATTTATAAAATAAGTCTCTATCATTTCAGTTAGATATATCTTATTTTTTGTAAAATTCTCACGTGCATTCAAAATTTCGCAAGCCATCAATCCAGAATTCATAATATTAATCATAAATTCAAATGTTTCATCAGAAGGTAACACGTTAAACAAAGTAGAAAACAATTCTTTAAATACTTGTATGGACTCTTTTTTTATTTTCACATATAATTCTTTCAGATCATCATTTTCTTTTAACTCACATAAAAACATAACATAAAGCTTTACATAATCATTATCTGCAAGTATCTTGTCTATAATCATTCTTGAAAACAACTGTGGACTTAATATTAATCCTTCATCATAAATTGATTTTTGAATAATATCTTTTCTATTTAAATTACCTTCCATCATAATGTCGTATAAGATTTCATGCGTAGAACCATAATGATGATACAAGCCACCTCTAGAAAGCCCAGTAGCTTCCATAATGTCATTCATAACTGTATTTCTAAATCCCTTATCCAAAAAGACTTTAATAGCTGCTTGTCTAATCTGCTTTTTTCTTTCATCAGCTTCCATTTTCATTTCATAAATAACCTCCAAACCGACACTCTTGTCGGTATTATTGTATCAACTCTGATAATCATTGTCAATAGCTTCGCTTATACTTCTTTATTAATTTC
>NZ_GG666045.1:44875-57029 GCF_000156575.1 Anaerococcus lactolyticus ATCC 51172 | reverse complement strand
GATAGGAATGGAATTATGCAAGAAAATTTTAAAAGAAGATTATGAATTTGTTCTTGCAACTCATATAGATAGAGGGCATATCCATAACCATATTATTTTTAATAATGTTAATTATAAGACTGGTAAATGCTACCAATCTAACAAAAAAACTTACCATAAAATCAGGTATCAAAGTGATGAATTGTGTAAAGAAAATAAGCTTTCAGTCATTGATAAATATTATGAAGCTTACAAAAGAAAATATAAAACTTCTGGTAAATCCTGGTATGAATATGACCAAAACAAGAAAGGAAATTCTTGGAAGTCTAAACTGCAATTTGATATAGATAGAATGATTAATAAGTCTAACTCGTGGAAAGAGTTTTTAGAAAATATGAAATCTCTTGATTATGAAATTAAGTTTGGTAAACATATTGCTTTTCGTCATAAAGATAAGCAAAGATTTACAAGAGCAAAGACTATCGGAGAAGATTATACTGAAGATAAAATTAAAGAAAGAATAGATTTAGCTATTATGAACAAAGCTAATCCTATTAAAAAACGTGTAGGAAATGTTATTGATATATCTACTAATGAAAAAGTACAATCCTCTAAAGGTTACGAAGTCTGGGCAAGAAAACATAATATCAAAACAATGGCTGATTCAATAATTAAACTTAGAGAACAAGGAATTAATTCAATTACACAACTTGATGATCTAATAAAAAAATCTGCCGATGATAGACAAGACTTGTTAGATAAAATAAAGAAAGTTGAAAGTGAAATGAAAAGTTTATCCCAAGATATGGAAGATATTAATACTATAAATAAGTATCGTGAAATCTATAAATACCATAAGAAAAATCCTGAAGATAAGCAATTTGCAGACGAGTATTATAGCGAACTTTCCATTTATAAAATAGCCGCAAAAGAAATCTTAGAAAATTATAATAAGCTACCAAAGACAAAAGAAATACTATCCAAACTCGATAAATTGCAAGAAAAAAAGAACACCCTTATGCAAGAGTATTCTTTGAATAAAGAACAATTTTCTGACCTTGTTCAGTATAGGAAAAACTATGAAAATTATTATGGGAAGGAAGTGGAGAGGTAAAAAGATATAAAAGAGTAAACGATAACTCTGTGTAATTGCATTAAAGGATATTATAATATTTATTGTTAAGTATAAGAATTTAAGAGTCAAGTCCATAATATTGTGTAAATTAAACTAGTACAATATTATGGACTTGACTAAATTTTTTAAATACCATTATATTTTAAAAAAACAATTAATACTAAACTTATAAAAATAGCACTAATAAAAGCTATCCAAAAAATAAATTTATCTACTTTAAACTTAGATTTAAATTTTTTTAAAGCTAAATTATATATTCCCACGCCCAATACACCACCTAATGTATTATTAATTATATCAGTTATATCAAATACTCCAATTGACAATGCGTACTGTAAAAACTCTATAGCTAAACTAAAGAAAAATACAAAAAGAATACTTTTTAAATTGTTTTTACGAAATAAAATAGATCTAATCATAATTCCCAAAGGTAAAAAAATGAGTATATTTGATACCATCTCATCAAAAATAACTTTAATATTAACTGTATTGTCATAATAAAATGGTAGTAAATTTATTTGTCGCTCAATCAATAAATTATTGATTGAAAATGTCATTTTAAATACTACAATAAAGATTAACCAAATTATATAGTATACAGTTAGCACTTTCATCCCAACTGAAATATATTGATTTTTCAATTTCATAATTAATTCCCCTTCAATCTATTAAAGTCACTTTAATTCCTTATTATACATTAACTTATATCTATTACAGTTTTCAATTAAATCATCGTGACTCCCATCACCTACTATTTTCCCATTACTTTCCTCATAGAAGAATAAGTAACTTCATTACTTAACCTTTGTAAATAGTAGTTTTTAATATTATCTACTATTACAGATATAAATTGTAAAGATAAATATATAAGTATAAGTATTATAATATTATCAAATCTAGTGGAATGAATTTGAATTATATTAATTATTGTTTGTCCTAATTTAAGAACTAAAAACGGAAAAACACCACTTACAATTGACAATATTATAGTAATCGCAAAAGAATTTTTATCTACTTCATAAATCATCTTGAATGCTATTTTTATACATTCAAGATGATTTATTTTATCCTTACCCATATATTTATCCTCTACTTCCCATTAAAATATTTATTGCTCTATTTTGTTATATGATTTTATACTTAGCAATAAATACAGAGCAATATTAATTAAAGCCATTATTACTAGAAACTTTGGAATCCATAAAATTTTACCTGGCAACTTAACAAATTCAAATTTTTGATACTGTTCAATTAAGCTATTTTCTGCAGTACCTAATCCCATAGACGGCAAAAAATAAAATATTGATTTAAACAATTTTTTTCCATACAATAATGATGGAATAAAAAATAAAACACTCGATATGGCTGATGAAACCATAGAAACTTTTGAATTTATAGCGACAAATATTGACATCATTGAACTTGCAATAGTAAATAATATACTTAACAAAAATACACTTAATATAACTTTACCTATAGTTAAATTAGATATTGACAGTTGATTAAATAGTAACATTTGAAAAGATGAATCTAAACCATTAGTATAAAGATATTTAATAGTTCCATAATAAATAGATATATTTAATATCAAATAAAGCGATATAATACTTGCTAAGGCAAGTATCTTGCTGCAAATATATTTATTTCTTCCATTTCTAGTTGTTCTAAAAATTGAATCTAGGTAATTTTCTTTATCTTCGACAATGCATTGTGATGAAATCAATATACAAATTAGTGATAATACCGTTATAAAAATATTTACGAAAAATAGTATATCTTCACTAAAATATCCTCCATAATAAAATGGTTTATTTACCTCTTTATATTTTTCTAGAGCAAATTCTGTTATCTTGTCATTGTCATATTTCTGTTTTATGTCCCTTTCCAATGCATCATAACAACTTTGATAAAAATTTAAATCTTTTTCTGTATCAAGTTCGTTTACATCAAGTAAACTTCCAGATGTTGTAATTGTATATGGGTATGTTATTACTCTTAATATAGGATCAAATTTCGATATATTTTTTTTAGCATCCTCTGATAAGTTTTCTCTACTGTTTACATTTTCATTATTTAATATTTCTTTATAAGATTTTACTACTTTAGTTATTTTTTCTTCTGTCAAATAACCTTCAGAGGCTTTATTATCCTCATTAAAATGATCTATAGCCTCTTTTCCAAAATAGGTAATTGTATCACCAGAACTTATATCATCATATTGTACACTTCTATAAGTAATAAATGATATCAAAAAAGTAAAAAATAAACCCACGACCAAAAAAACTCTTACTGATTTTTTAGATAAAAATCTTTTTAGTTCCTGTAAATATATGTTCATAATCTATACCTCCCCTACAGCTTTGACAAAGCAAACTAGTCTTATTATTTATAATTAATATAGAAGCCCACAAAATATAGACTAAAATTTCTATATAGTGTGAGCCTCTATGATTCATCATTAATATGATGCTCTAAGAGTTTTTAAAGCGCGAACTCTGTTATCAGTTCTATATTCTCCTTATTTTATTTTTTTCATCCCACGATAAAATTGGATCATAATAATCTTTTAAAATCATTCTTTCTTCATAAGATTGTGGTCTTGTATATATACTTTCATGTGGTCCATAATCTATGGAAGATGTTAATATGTTTATATTCTTAGGCAACCAATCGCATTCATTTAAATAAACTTGTATCTTATCATACTTATCCTCATAATCAGGTCCTTCGATTACCATGTTTAAGGTAATGTTTTCTTTATTATTATATTTTTCTGCTTCTAGGGTTATTAAGTCCATAATTACCTCCAATTTTTGAATACATCATTACTACTAAACTTGGTAAAATAATAATATATATTACAGCTGATATCATTATAAGACTTGATGAACTCATCCAATTTCCAAAAACATTTACAAAATTAAAATCAGCTATTTGATTTTGTAATGAATTGAGTAGTCCTACTCCTGAAGATGGAAAAATATAGTTTATAGCACTAATCATACCAATAGGAGAAATTATTGTTGGAAATACTGCTAATAAAATTGATTTCATTATGGATTCAACTTTTCTTTTACTTAATACAGAAATAATTAGTGTAGCAAGAATGGTTGAAATCAATATGATACTATTACAAATAAGCATATATTTATTAAACTGTCCAAAGTTCCAATTATGCAAACTTAAAGCACTAAACATCATCTGAACAGAAGTCTTTTTATACTCTGTTCCAAAAGCATAGTCTAATATAGAGCCTTGTATGAAGTTTCCTAAGAGCAAAGTTAATACCGAAATCGTAAGTATTGCTAGGATTTTATAGATGGCAAACTTTCTTCTGCCATATTTAGTTGTTTTAAATATATAATCTAAATCATTCTCACTATCTGACGAGAATATTGTAGCTGCTACTACAACCATTAAAATTATTATTATCGTATTATAAAATCCTCTATAATCATTTGCATCTGTACTATAATATCCATAATATTCATATGGAGTCTTTATTTTACTCAGTGCTTTTTCAGATTTTTCTATAATTTGATTCTGAGCTTTATTAGGATATTCATTTTCAATTACTCTATTTAGATAATCAAATACTTTATTGTAAAAATATTTGGTATCATTGATATCTATGCTTAAAACTGGAGGAAGGTTATTACTTTGAGAATCAGTGAATACTTCATTTACTTTCTTACTTATATGTTCTATAGGCATAAGCTCCTTTGTATTAATTTCAGGTTTTAATTCAGACCTATCAGTAACATTATATTCTCTTAGTATTTCTCTATATTTTTTTGTGCCATTATAAATTAAATCTTCTGTTATCTTTCCTGAATAAGGCTCTTTAGCTTTTTTAATATATTCTATTGCTTCTTTTCCTTTTAAATTTTTTACTTTATCTCCTTCTCCATAGGTAATTTTTGTAAAATTAATTGGAGCTATGGAAAGCAATATAGCAAGTAGTAATGAAAACAATATTATAATTTGATTTGATCTTATTGATAAAATCCTCTTTATCTCATTTAAGTAAATTTTCATTTTAATTCACCTTAAAACTTCTATCTTCTGGAAAGACCCATAAATAGAAGTCTTCTAGATGAGCTTTTGTTAATTTAGAATTATTTAAAACATCATCTTTATCTGATATGTATCTAATGAGTACGTTTCCATCATCTTGTTGTTTTACATTAACAACATTCAATTGTGTTTCTTTTTCTGCATATTCTCTATTTGATATAGATGCTTCGTATACCTTATTCTTAATTTTAGATATCAGTTCATCAGTTGTTCCAGAATATACAAATTTACCATCTTTCATAATTAAATTTGATGTTGATATATATTCAATATCAGAGACTATATGAGTCGAAAGCAAAACTATTTTATTTTTTGATATTTCCGTGATAAAATTTCTTAATTTTATTCTCTCACCAGGATCAAGTCCTGCTGTTGGTTCATCTAAAATTAATATTTTAGGATCATTTAAAATAGCTTGACATATTCCTACTCTCCTTCTCATTCCTCCTGAAAGCTTTACTACTTTTTTGTACTTGACATCAGATAAGTTTAATACTTCTAGGAGTTTATCAATCATTTCTTCTGTTTTGCTCTTGTCTATACCTTTTAAAGCAGCTACATATTGTAAAAATGAATTTACAGTAAACTCTGGAGCACAAATAAATTCTTGAGGTAAAAACCCTAACAAATTCCTATATTCTTCTCCTAATTTGTTGATTCTTTCCCCATTATATAAAATTTCGCCTTGACTCGGTATACTAATTCCAGTGATCATTTTAATTAAAGTTGTTTTCCCAGCACCATTTGCACCTAAGAGTCCCCAAACACCTGGACATAACGTAGCTGATGCATTATCAACCGCTAATTTATCTTTAAATTTCTTACTTACATTTTTAATCTCTAATTCCACTAAACTACCTCCCTTATCTTTTATGCTTCCTTATTAAAAAGTAAAAAATACATCTTCATGTTAGTGATAAAAATTTTACTCCTCTATGATTTTATTTTAATTGATACAATAAAAAAGTGTTTTAATATTCTATTGATTAATTCTTAAGATTTCATTAATTTTTATATAAAACAAAGTATAAATTTCTAATTATCTTTTTATATTTTCTTAAATGCTCGTAAAGCCTTATTCTATGTGCTTTCGAGTATTTTTACTGTAGGAAGATACTTCACGTTTCTTTGCATATTTCCTCATGTCTTAGCTGTCAGAAGTGGTAAATAAGTAGTAAATTCATTTGTACTACTAAGCAACAAGACGCTCCTGTTGCTTCTCTTTATTCAAGCGTTTCATCTCTGACATTGCGGAATCAAATGTTGCGTGTGCGTAATAGTTCAGCGTCATGGCTATATTTGCATGCCCCATAATGTATTGTAATGCTTTTGGGTTCATTCCTGCATTTGCATAGTTGGTACAGAATGTATGTCGCAAACTATGTGGAGTGATGTGTGGTAACTTATCATCATTATACTTGTTGTATTTCTTAACAAGACCTTTCATCATACCATTATAGTCACTCGCCACTTTTGGATAGTTCTTTCTATTAAGAAAGAGGAAATCACTATATCCATCAATCTCAACACGCTTATCATTCTTTCGATTCGCTAACACTCGCTTAAATGCTTGATAGGCTTCTTCAACCATAGGAACTTGACGTTCACCACTTTTGGTCTTTGGTGTTTCAATGTAGTACCCAATTTCAGTATCTCTCAATAGCTGATGGTCTATATTGACAAGACGATTCTCAAAATCTAAATCTGGAAGTGTCAAACCACCAAACTCTGAAATACGAAGACCTGTTTTTAAGAGTATCAGAATTTCATCATAATTTTTGCTGTAGGTTTTATCAGCTTTCGCAAAGGCTAACAGTTTTTCTTCCTGTTCTCCTGTTAGTACGGTCTTAGGGACAGTATCATCATCAAGAACTGCATTCAGTTGAAAGTCAAATGGATTCTTCCGAACACAATCATCTTGTATCGCAATGTAGAATGAAGCCTTTAAAGAACGTTTATAGTTATTGATGGTTTGATAGGCATAACCATTTTCACTCATTCTAATCGCCCATTCTTTAGCGTCTGATGGTTTAATACTATCAATACTTCTTGCACCTAACTTGTCTTTCTTCAAAATATCCATAAGATATTTGCGTCCAGTTTCAGTATTTTTTCTAACCTTTGGTCTTTGAGCGTTCTGTTTTGCGTAAAGCTGGCAGAGTGTCATTTTCTTTCCTACAACATCAATACCATCATGAATGTCTTTCTGTAACTCTGCGATTTTCTCCCTAAGTGAGATACAATCACGCTTTCCTGCTGGTACTCTGTCTGTAGCCACAAGTTTCCACGAGTAAACAAATTGCGGTTCTCCAAATGAATCTGTATATTTGTATAAGTATCTTCCGTCTTTTCGTTGGCTCTCTCCAGTCTTTAAAATTCGACCTTTATTGTCACGTCTTTTTTCTGACATGGCATTTGCTCCTTTCCATTATGGAAAGAGCCCTGATACGACTTAATACTATTTTATCATATACAAGACCCTTTGGCTACGCTAGATTGCATTCAATGTATCTATAATTTTTTCAAATTGTTTTCGTTTAACCTGAATACGATTGCCATTCATAATCAGCCAGTTTGCATTTTTATTTTCTTCTGCCAAACGACGCAGCTTGTTTTCGCCAATACGAAAATATTTTGACGCTTCTTCAATAGTTAGGGTATAACGCTCCCAAATCGGAATGTCAGTCTGCTTCATAAAATCCTCCTTTCCAAATCACTTATTGGATTTCATAAAAGTTGTTTTACAAGCAATCGAACAGCTCTAGCAAAGCTCACGGGAGTTCCACCCCTGCATGGTTCTCATGTAGCCATACTCATTGCCTGCGACGCTTTTAACGCTCGGACTATTGACTGTATGGGAGTATCATTATCACGATAAGAAAGTCGTCGCTGGCAATCCTGCTAAAGATTGTTTTTCGGAACACTAACTGAAACGCTCGCTATCTTTAGAAGATAGGTCATGGCGGTTAGCTCCGTTGGCTCTTTTCTTATCGAAACGTATTCAATTACTTTTATTCAGTTTTCAAAGAACAATGGCTCGTTAGCCTATCAAAACACATTGAAAGCTCAATATGCTTTGATGGAATAACAAACCTCCCTGTTCGGGAAGCGTGGAATAGTATGGCACGCTTCCACGAAAAGAGAGAGGTTATTACTTAATTTCAAATGACAGAATCTTTGTAATCAGTCTGGTTTCCATTCTTCCACGTAAGACTTCATCAACGACCATACTTTGATTGCCATATTCATCTTTCATAAGTCGTAGGGAACGTTTCGTTATGTACCCTCTGTAATGATGTAGAATCTGGTTAATCGCTTCTGTATCGCCATCTGTTGCCTTTACAATGAGAGGAAAGGGAATCATAGGATATTGTGTTTTCATTCTTCAAATTCCTCCATAAACTTTTTGATTAAGGCTAGTCCACTGGTTCTATGCCGATAGACAGTAGAACGGTTCAATTTCAACAGGTCTGCAATTTCTGAATCGCTCATGTCCATAAAGTAAAACAGCAGTAGAATTTCACGTTTCTTGTCTGGCAACTCACGTAATGCTTCACTCAATAAATCATTTTCAACACCAACTGATATTCCATTGAGTGTAAAAATCTGAAAGTCAGTTGAATAGTTATCTGTTGTCGCAAACTGGCTAACAAGATAATCGCCAACATCAGAAAAGGACACTTCACGCTTTGCGATCCTTGAAAGATAAAGCAGATAATTCTTTCGCTCGTCTTCCATAGCACGTTTACAGATATAGTCAAACTGATTTTCTATTGTGGTCTGAAAAAAAGATGGTTTCATGTTTCTCACCCCCTTTCTGTCTAGGAAAGGAAGTGAGCCTTGCTCTTTTATCTCCTTTCACTCTTAGTCCCAATGTGAAAGGGGGATTTGTTGCATTACTGATGAATAAACTTTGTAAAAAAGTTCTGAATAACCAAAAAAGCACACAAACAGATTGATTTCTCTGTTTACATGCTTTTATTTTTCTATCTATATGATTTATAAAACCACATTGGTGGACGTACTTATCTATTGCAGATAGACGACTTTTTTTGATAAATACTCAATGTGGGGAACTTGATTGTATGTGATATACTTCATGGCGACTTTGACCTCCAACAAACCGCCATTTGGAAGTAAGATACAATATTTTAACAGCATAAATAGCACTACCATATAACGGTTTTTTTTATTGGCGTTTAGTAGTGCTTTTTATTAAATATGAACCTATAAACTATATAACATGTTTTTCTATACCTGTTTCTAATTCAATAGGAACAGTAAAATGTATAGAGGTGGTCTACTATGCGTAAAAAAGAAGATAAATATGATTTTAGAGCCTTTGGTTTAGCCATTAAAGAAGCTCGATTGAAACGAGGTTTAACTCGTGAACAAGTGGGAGCATTGATTGAAATTGACCCACGTTACTTAACTAATATTGAAAATAAGGGGCAACACCCCAGCATACAAGTTCTTTATGACCTTGTATCGTTACTTCATGTTTCCGTTGATGAATTTTTCTTACCTGCTAATAACTTGGTAAAAAGCACCCGACGATTACAGATAGAGAAATACATGGATAGCTTTACAGACAAAGAACTATCCTTAATGGAATCTTTAGCCAGCGGTATCAACGAAGCAAGAAACATCGAAGACTAATTAAAAGAATCCATACATAACGGAAAGAGCCGATAAAATGAGATTGTATTAATCTCATTTTATCGGCTCTGCGTCTTTGCGTCTGGCTCTGTAATCACAGTTACTTTGAACTGCTTTATTTCAATTAAATTTTCTTGTCTGCATTTCGGACAATAGAGGGGGAATTTTTTTAATTCAGTATCTTCCCTTATCTTTAATCGTGTTTTATTTCCACATACAGGACACAATATCCACTTGTAGTTTATAATAACTATCTCCTCCTTTACACTTTAATTCAAATCTTTATTAAAGAATATTTCATCTTATTTAACAAGAAACCATATTTATATAACAACATAAAATACACTAAGTTATTTTATTGAACATATATCGTACTTTATCTATCCTACTATTTGGACGACGGGGCTGGCAAACAGGTTCACCGGTAGTAACATGGTACCCTTTTAACTCTGTTAAACAAACACTACGTCCATTTGTAAAGAAAGTTAAATCACTACGATATTCTTGAATACATCGAGCAGGGATTTCTCCACTAAGAATGACCTCATTATTTTTCAATTGAGTGTCTACGATGTTCGCACAATATTTAGGAGCATCGTTGTATGCTCGTGAAAGATATTCCTGTGGCGCATAAATTTTAAAACTAAGATATGGCTCTAACAATTCTGTTCCAGCTTTTTTTAAGACTTGTTCCAATACAATAGGAGCAAGCATTCGAAAATCTGCTGGGGTACTAACAGGGCTATAGTATAAGCCATACTTAAAACAGATTTTACAGTCCGTCACATTCCAACCATACAATCCTTGTTCACAGCCATAGCGTATCCCCTCCATAACTGCATTTTGAAACGATTGATTTAAGTATCCAAGAGAAACCGAGCTCTCATACTGTACTCCGCTCCCTAATGGAAGCGGTGCTACAGATAGACCAATGGAAGCCCAGAAAGGATTTGGCGGCACTTCGATGTGAATGGTATATTCTGCATTTTTTAACGGTCTCTCCATATAAATGACTGTAGGCTCTTTTAGTTCTATCTCCACATGATACTTTTCTTGCAACAGTGCACTAATCACTTCCATTTGTACTTTCCCTAAGAAAGAAAGTATAATTTCATGTGTCGTAGAATCCACGTAATATCGTAGAAGCGGATCACTATCTGAGATTTCCAAAAGGGCATCAAGCAACATTTCTCTCTGTTCAGGTTTACTCGGTTCAACAGTTGTTTGTAGTAGAGGGTGCGGATTTTCAATCTTTTTTCTCTGTGGCAATAGTTTTGTATCTCCAAGAACACTATTTAACTTCAAAAACTCATTTTGCAAAATAACAATTTCTCCAGAATAAGCTCTATCAATCTTACATAATTCACCATTTATTGAAGTATACATTTCTGTAACTTTTATTTTTTCTTTTTCTGATACTCTAACCGAATCTCGTAAATGTAGTACTCCACTATAAAGGCGTATATATGCAAGACGTTGTCTTTTTTTTGTATATTCAATTTTGAAAACATTTCCGCAAAGTTCAGACGGACCTCGATGTGTTGATGAATAAAATTTATTAGTAATAACTTCTATAAGGTTATCAATCCCTATATTACTTTTTGCACTTCCATGATAAAGAGGGAACAGAGAACAATTCTGAAATCTTATGCTTTCCTCTTGTTCGAGTTCCAATGCTTCTAATGATTTACCGGACATATATTTCTCTAAAAGGTCATCGTTTCCCTCTATTACCGTATCCCATTGTTCAGATTCGGTAAAGTTCGTCACACACATATTAGGATACAGTTCTACCTTCTGTTTGATTACAATTTCGGCAGAAAGTTTCTCTTTAATATCCTGATAAACCGTTGATAAATCAATTCCATTTTGGTCAATCTTATTGATAAAAAAGATTGTGGGAATCCCCATTTTCCTAAGTGCATGAAATAATATACGAGTTTGTGCTTGTACGCCATCTTTTGCAGAAATCAGTAGAATTGCCCCATCTAAAACTGATAATGAACGATATACTTCTGCTAAGAAATCCATATGTCCTGGCGTGTCTATGATGTTCACCTTCGTATTTTCCCACTGAAAAGAGGTTATTCCTGTCTGAATTGTAATTCCTCTCTGACGTTCTAAAAGCGTATTATCCGTCCTCGTTGTACCTTTGTCCACGCTTCCTAATTCTGTAATCGCTCCACTGTTATATAATAAGCTTTCTGTTAAGGTAGTTTTTCCTGCATCAACATGAGCTAAAACTCCAATATTAATAATTTTCATGTGATTTTCCTCCATTCAAAAGCCCAAAAGGGCATAAAA
>NZ_GG666045.1:14383-44742 GCF_000156575.1 Anaerococcus lactolyticus ATCC 51172 | reverse complement strand
AATACTCTTATCACTGGGATTTTTATGCATAACCATAGGCATACAAAGCATACAGATATTCTCCGGATACTTTAGAATCACATGATAAAGGTATTCTTAAACTGGGTACAAAAAACTAAGCCCTCCTAAAAAAGGACATCCAATTATTTGTTCCCACTATCAAATTGACAGTTTATTTAAGAATACCTTGCCGCATATTTATTAACTCCTTTTAAATAGATACTTAAATAATAGCACGTAAGAGCATATTTGTAAAGGAATCTCCAATTTTTTATCAAAGAGAGTACGTGATTACAAAATAGCTGTAATAATGTACCAATATTTGTTATTCTATAATCTTCCAATTACTCCCGTTCTTTTCAAGTACCAAATCAAATTGAGATACCTGCGTTGCTTTGGTCTGCTGGTCGATATACTCCACTGTCAGCGATACCGTGACTTGATTATCCTTACGATTGTGAATAGGATTTACCAGTTCTTGAAAGATGTACTCTTTTCCGATTGGTTTTAATATCCCGTCATTCACATAGTAGGAAAGTTCACTGGCTGTCGCTGTAGGATAGAGCTTGAAGAACGTCGTTAAAAACTCATTGATTTCATTGGTTGTAATGGAATCAACCGTCCCCTCACTTTCAATGGCTTTTGGTTTATAACTTGATTTCTTAGGTATGTTGGTAATGGTCGGATTCTTAACCAGTACCATATTTCCAGAACCATCTACATAGACACTCACTATATAAGCAGAGTGGACGGTCTTTGTATTTTCTCCCTCTGTAATGAGCTGGTCTACACTGTAGGTTACATTAAACTCATTGTCGCCAGTTGGCTCTACCGTCCATATCTGAAATCCTCTTACAGAAGACGATACAGGAATATCTTTGCGTACTGTATCAACATTGAGAGCTTGAAGTTCATCTGTCAGATAGCCTTTTAGACTTTCCATTCGATTATCAATGGACTTATCGGATTGCTCCCATGAATAGTAGACTTTCGCAAAGTTCTCTACAAAATTTTCTACATGATGAGTATCAACGTATTCCTTTTCTATGATAGTTGTTTCGTGAATAGTATGAGTATCTATAGCTGTAAAGTGCTTGAATATCGCAAAGCTGAAACTAAGCCCTAAAAGTACCCACAAGGCAATCACAACCTTTTTATGAGGATTGACCTTATAGTAGACACGAGGTTTCTTTTCCTTTGGTATCTGTTTTTCTTTATTCTGATTTTTTCTAAATTTCATCATTAAATCTTCCTTTCTCATTGTTTGATTCGTCCTGCTCCCACTAAATGCTGTTGCCAGTAGGGGCTTGTTAAGTCGGCATAACCGATTGGGTCGCCTGCATGAAACATACGGTTATTGCCAAGGTATATCCCAACATGAGTAATATAAGAGCCAGCGTTATAGGTAGAATGAAAGAAAACCAAATCGCCAGCTTGTGCTTCCGATAGTGGGATATGCTGGGTCACATCATATTGCTGTTGTGCGGTTCGTGGTAAGTTAATTCCAGCTTTTCCATACGTCCATTGTGTCAGTCCGCTACAATCAAAAGAAGTAGTCGGGGAAGCTCCACCGTAAACGTATCGCCAGCCCTCATATTTCAGTGCTTCGTCCATGATGGCTTGTACCGTATCATCATCAAACTCTGTTGTGACAAGATACTGCGTTACCAGTTGCACATAAAACATATTGCCATAGTTGTATCGCCAGCCCCCATTGATAGGTATGGCTATGGGATTGGGGTAAGACACTTTTTCGCCACCTGAATACTCTTTTGAGAAACTTTGAGCCAGTTCAAAGGTATATTTATTTCCACGATTAGCCACATACCCTAAGAAACCACCACCATAATTGTAGGACTGGATAACCGATTCTAAATCTACACTGAGCCTTTCGCTACTGGCTAATAATTCACTGAAATACTTCACACCTTGCTTAATGGATTCTTCTGTACTCAATGAATTAGGTGGAAGACCGAGGGATTCCGAGGACTGCATAACATCTTCCGCAGTACCGCCCGATTCCACCTGTATAATCGCAAGAAGTATGTTGACATATTCTTCAACGCCATATTCTTTGGCATATTTTTCTACCATAGGCTTATGAGCCAGCACTTCTGCGGAAACATTCACACCTCCATAATGAATATTGGAAATTCCGCTGTCCTGTTCATCTGAAAATAAAATGGCAACAAACAGAAGCAGTGAGAAGACCATCAAGAATAATCCAGAACCACCAATCACTAAAGTTTTCAACTTCATGGTTTCTTACCGACTTTCTTAATGGTGGCGGTTTTGATTGGTGGTCTACTTCTTGTATTTTGTAGTGGTACTCTTTGAACAGTAGACGGACGTTCTTTTGTGATTGGACGTTGTGAAGTTCTATCTGCTGTAGTGGTTGAAGTTGCTGGCTTTTGAACGGTTTTTTCTTGAACGGTATTGCCTTGGCGTTCCACTTTTGGACTTGAAAAATCGGACTTAACTGCTGGACGCTCTTGTTTGGCTTGTTGAGATTCCTTATATGAAGTCTGAATATTAGACTGTTTTGAGGTCTGTTCATCATGATATTGTTCTTGTCTTGTAGTCGGTCTTTCATGAACAGAAGAAGCAGGCTGTTTTTTCTGTTTGACCTGTTCCATTTCAGAGCGACGCTTCGCAATGGTTTTTCGCCTTTGTTCCTGCTGTTCCTTGCGTCCACTGGCTCTGTCCGCTTTGGTTTGAGAAATACTACTGGTTAAATCACGGACATTCTCTTTTACTTTGGATTTTCCTTGATATACTGCATATCTTGCATTGGTCGGCAAATCTTTAACCTGTTCTTTCAAACCACTAGCAGTGTCTACCATTCTGTCTTTGGTATCAGCTACTGTACCGATGGTTTGACCGATACGTTTTCCAAGTGTTGATTTTTCCTTTCCGTCTGGTCGGGAGTGATCTGCTTGTGTCCTTGCAGAACTCCCCGAACCCGACTGTCCTTTTTTACCTGTAACAATGGCAGACCCAGCCCCTAGAGTAGTCATGGAACGTCCAAGTTTCCGCTGTAGACGGTGCATGTGAGCGTGCATAAGCATACGAGGTTTTCTCATCACACGACTTCCCACACTTTGAGAATCGTTACTCTGTAGAGAAAACATACTCATTAAATCGCCCAGCTTGAAGTAGATTCCTGCAAAGGTCACAATCTGTAGAAAAGCAATCAAAAAGAACGGATAACCAGCCGATAAGGTATAGAGCATGGTTGAAATACTAAATGCTGTCGTAATAATCAATGTGATTCCAGCTCGTGTCAAAATGGTATTAAAGAGCTTTGTTATGGCTCGTTTTGACATACCATCAAATGATGGAATCATGCTTAAAATAAAGCTCACAGGCAGAAACATAGCATAGATGATAAAAAGTACCTGCGAGAAAATCATGATTCCTGTTAATAGGAATACAAATATGGAAATCCCAATATTGAAGACAAATAGGAAGAAGACTGTACCTAAACGGTTAATGGTCTTTGTAATGGTTAGATTGGTATTGCTTCTGTCTTCAATTTCTTCCGCAACAATTTTTTCTCTGTCTTCGCCATTGTTGGAATCTGGGCTGGTGGAGAGCAGGCTTTCCACACGGTCAATACCGATACTTTCAATGTCTGAACTGTTGTATTGAAGCAGTAGCCACGGTTGCTGAACCTGTATGGAAAACAGGCTATCTCTGATTAAGTCCACGCTGTCCTTGCCTTGACTATCGGAATGGGGCATGACAATCTTCGTGCCAAGTGATAAACTGGCATTACTGATGTCTGATGAAAAGTCATTGATTTTTTTAATGTAGTCGGGAGCGTAGGCAATAAAGGAAGCCGATAGGATAAACACCAGCACAAAATTCATAATGGCATGAATTGCCTTTGTGGTTTCTCTCTTTATCAGTCCCGTATAGGCAACATAAACCCCAAGAACCAAAATCAAGAGTAAGAGGAATCCAACATAGAAACCCTCTGTTGAAAATCCGTTTGCACTCACACCAGCTAAGGTCTGCATATTCTTACCAATGGAATCTGCTGTAGCGGAAATGAAGTCTAAGGAATAGGCTTCCTGTACTAAGTAACCTGTCGCATTGGAAACATACAAACTGATTGTCCAAATAAAATTGGTAATGGCATATAGTCCATACATGACCTGTTTTCCAATCCCGTCCGACCAGTTCCACGGAAGCCAGCCCCAGCTATTATCCACATAAAAATCCAGTTGATAGTTTTCAAGTGGGTATCGGCTGTATTCATTTGCCACATTGACCGTATCATCTACCAAGCCCGCAGCTTGAACCACCGTTCCCAGCATGGCTAAAAGAAAAATGGCAATCACAAGTGTGAAAGCCACTGTCATTGCCACTTTACCTAGACGTTTCAGCGTCCAGTTTGATTTTATTCTGTTTACTATTGATGGTTTCACATTTACACCTCTTTTCGCACAGGTGGTCTGGTATCAAAGGCATGGAGCAGTTCTTCAAATACAGGGTGGAACTGTATCACACCGACACGACCATATAAATCACTGATAAGGCATTGCCCGTTTTCCAAATCACGCAATCGCTTCTGATTGTTTTCGTCCTCTGGGTCTACACCAAAAAAGGCTAAGGTCTTTTTAATCTCGTTAAGGTCAGTGGAACGAAATGCAAATTTTAAGCCGAGGTTATTTTTCAGTTTTTCATCTAAGAGGTCGTCTGTATTTTGGGTCACGAAATATACCCCAGCGTTCATAGCACGACCAGCCCGAACCAGCTTCATAGATAGTGTTTTTCCTTGTGCTACCTGTAAAAAGCTCCATGCTTCGTCTAAATCTACAATCTTGAAAATGCTTCGGTCTGTATGGATAAAGTCTAAAGCAAAGGTACTAATGACAATCAGCATAGCAACGGATAAAAGCTCCATAGTGGTATATTCCTCAAAGGAAGTTTCCTTGTCGGGAAGTACCAAGTCCGCAACCTGTATAATGTTCAGTTGTTTTTCTAAGCTGATAGACTGCTCCACATAACCATTACTGAATAATAAATGTGCAAAGTCATAGTCTGTAAAACTTTCGATATGGTCGGCTATACTGGTACTTAGTGGCGTATTCTCAACCCGTAATTCCTCAATCACTTTCATCAACCCTCGTACTTCACTATTGGTTACTGCACGAATGGCTTTTCTAAGGATTGGGAAGCGTTCCCCATCACGAGAGGAAATCCCCGTAAGGAATGTCAGAATATCAATAGCCAGTGATTCAGAATCTTTGGGATTTTTCATAATCACATAAGGGTCAAGTAAGCCTTTGTTTTTCTCATCAGAAGTCAGAGTGACGATATTGATTTCATGGGAAATCTCTGGCAAGGTTTCTTTCCATCTGCCACGTTCTGCTTTTGGGTCTACAATCACTGCTTGTGCCCCATAAAGCACCGCATAATAGACGATAAGGTTATTCGCAAAGGATTTACCACCACCCAGCGAACCAACAAAAGCCGACGCTAACGCATTGGTTACTGAACCCTTAACCCCTTGACTGGCAAGAGCAGGTTTCAGATAGACATTGCGTCCAGTATCTAAGCTGTAGCCAACATAAATCCCCTCATTTTCCCCCAGCATTTGAGTAGCACCAAAACCTAAACCAGCGAGGAAATCAGAGGTCACGTATTGAATATAATCATTCATATAACGCTTGCTGGCAGGTAAAAATTCTTCATGTAAGCCGAGCATATCCCCAAATGGTCGTACCAGTTTTACGCTTAAATCGTCATAAAAATCTTTCACTTCATTACAACGACGTTTGAGTTCGTCAAGATCATTTGCTGATACCCTTACCACATAAGACAGCTTGTACATAGATTCCTTGCTTTGGTCTAAATTGGTTTCCAGCTCATTCACACTTTCCAGAGCTTCCGCCACATTGGAGCTGGTTTCATTATCACTTTGCCAAGCGTGGTTATCCAAGTCTTTCAGTTCTTTCTTTTTATTGCGGACAGTAGATAGGGCTTTACGATTCGCTACAATTTCCACATTCATTGACGTATCAATCGGGAATGTAAATTGCTGTTGCTGGTAGTAGAAGATTTCAGAGGACGGGAAGTCCAGTTCTCCGACAATGCTGTTAATGGTAAAGTAAGCTACATAGACGGTTTCATCTTCCTGCTGGATTTTCAAATATCGCTGTTTTTCTTCCACCAAACAGCGAGTAGGCTTAATCAAGTCATAGTATTTAATCAGCGTTTCATTATCCAGCTTTTTCTTTGATAGATGGTACTCATACTCTTCATAGGCAGTGCCTGTCTGTCCGTAAAGGTGTTCAATC
This sequence comes from Anaerococcus lactolyticus ATCC 51172, assembly GCF_000156575.1. Classification (GTDB taxonomy): domain Bacteria; phylum Bacillota; class Clostridia; order Tissierellales; family Peptoniphilaceae; genus Anaerococcus; species Anaerococcus lactolyticus. The sequence continues at coordinate 38,434 of NZ_GG666045.1, read as the reverse complement.
AGATAGCCGAAGTCGTCCTTATCTAACCTGCGGATTTTGAAACGACGAGAGATTTTATTTTCTAAGAGCTTTTCCATCTTCTGAAAACGCAGGATTTCATCATTACTCATACTAACAAAATCGCCCATCAGCTTATGGTTCACATCATAGACAAAATCAGACAAAGCATTTTTTGCTTCAACGGTAAGACTTTTCATAGAAAACTCCTGATCGTTGAGAAGCAACTTAAAGCCGATAAAGAAACGGTAGTTCACTTGATTTTCGCCAATCATGGATATTAAAGCGTCTGTCTGTTGGTCGATTTTGTCATAGGCAACCGCTTTGAGCTTGCCAGTGACTTCATTTTTGGAACGCTCTTGTGCAGAACGTATGCTGGATTCTGTACTGATTTGTAAAGCATGAATTTTGCCATCACGATTTTGTGCGATAAGCTGTCTGAAAGAATCATGCACTTGTATTTTCTGTTCTGGACTTAGAAATGAGTAATTGTAAGGAACAAGCTCATAGTAAGCATAACATTCCCCGTCTTTATTCCAGACGAGATTGTTTTCAATGTATTTAATTGGATATGCCATAAAATTCACTCCTAACTGCTGTAATGGCTTCTTGTGGCTGGTTTCTGCCAAGCGTTACTTTTTTTCCTGCATAGGTCAGCTTTGGTCGCAGTGCATAAGCAATGACAGACTTCAAAAATCCATAAGGCTTTTTACCATCAAAAGTTTTTGTAGACATAAACCATGTGAAAGCCACAGGAATCCCAAAGTATTTGAGAAATGCTCCCTCTATCATGGAAAGAGGGGGCAAGTTGCCAAGTATCATCACTGAAAAGAGTGACACGACAAACCATGTCATTTGCGTAAAGGTTATGGGAAACGGAAGTCTAAAATCATTGATAGAATACAGTACCTTTTCCACAGACCAGATACTGGTATAGCTTCGTATTTTCTTCATGTAATCAATCCTTTCATAAAAAATAGGGGTAGCTGATTGAGCCACCCCGTAAAATAGAAAATCTGCCAGTAGTAATGTACCGACAGATTTAATAGACGATTTCAAAAATCCCATGATTGGTTGAGATAAACGTTCCTGAAAGGTCTAAATCCCGACCATAGGCTTGATAATCAATATAGTTTTGAAGACTAGCTGGTACTTCGCCTAAAGCACCCGTTTCTTCAATGTAGTAGCGTGCCACGTCATACATATCATCACAATCGGAATGAATGATAATATCCTCTTGATGTTCGCTTAGTTCTTCAATGCTTGAAAAATGAGTGAGCAGAGCAGATAGCTCCGATTGTAATTCTTCGGGTAATTCCGATACCATTTCCCATAGTCGATTGAGTTCGCCAATGGAAGTGTATTCGTCAACCGTAAAGGGTAACTCGTAGTCATGAATGGCGTATTCCTCATATTCATCATTCAAGCCGATTTTCTCTTTGACTTCCTCAAAGTCAATGGGAAAGGTAAACCACGCACCGACCAATTCGCCCTCATTGTATTTGCCTAAATTCGCAATATAGACTTGCATATCGTCCATATATTCACGTCCTTTCTTTGTAGAGATTCAAAAATCCCTACCGCACTTCGTTTGGTGTACCATTCCTTTGCGGAACATAAGAAAACCACTTATATTCCACAAAAGAACGGTTTTATTTAAGCACCAATAATGCGATTGAATAGCTCTAGTAAAATGTCTTTTACTCCAGCAGCGTTGAAGACTAAGCCAACCGCAATAATCGCAATAATTAAAAAGCCAATCAGTTTGCTAAACTCACGCTTGAAGCCAAGATACAAGCCAATCACAACGATTGCTAAAAGCACCAGTGATTGAGCGTTTGATAGAAACCAGTTATAAAGGTTTTGTCCAAAATTCATAAAAATGTTCTCCTCTCTATATTCAATGAATTTGTATTTGAGTTATTTTTTTGTTGTTATCACGTCCTGTTCTTTTACTGACTGTTGCTTCAAAATCTGCTTGTGTCGGTCTGTCAGTTTCGCATGGTCGAGAATGTCTTTTACAACCTGCGTCTGGTTGATTTCATCAAGTTTAATCGCAACCTTTAAGGTCGGGGCAACTTGATGAGATAGCCAGTTCAGCGTCCTTTGGAAGGAGTAAGGCTCTGGTTTTGTGGTTAGTTTTAATCGTTCACGATTGTTCCCAATAAACCAAGCCCATTCTTCATTCAGTTTCCAATCAGAACGAGGTTTGGAATCGTCTTTATCTACAAAACGGATATACCGATTGATAATTTTAAAGGCGGTATGCTCTGGATTGTCATAGACGAGTAAATCACGGACTGCATAATAGGCACGCTCATTTTTCAATCGAATCTCAAAACGGTTTTTTACTTCTGCGTCTTCAATGGGAATATCATTTTTCTTGTACTGCTCGTAGTCCTTTTCATAGATACAGAAATAAACTTCACTTTGTAATGAACCGATATAGAGGGTGTTTCCCATACATTCCTTTTCCTCTTTGCGTACCAGTTCGCCACTGCGATAGCTTTTAAAACTGCGGAAGACGGAGATACATTCTTCCTGTTGGCACTTTTCAGTGAGTACAGGGATATTCAAAATCCCTGTCTTATCGTTAATGGCAAGGTCAAGGCGTTTCATCACACCGCCAGCCACCAAAACGTCCATAAAGAACTCATACCAGCTTCTTTGTTGTGCCAGAAGATAGCTTTCAAATTGTCTGCACCCACGACCTTTCAATTCCACCAGAACTCCTTTGTCCAGTTCATGGGAGCAAAGGACGAATATGTCGCCTAAAGCATAATGCTCTGAATAAGAATAGAAACCATAGTCCTCATGAAGAAAATAGGACAGTTTCAGTTGTAAGATGTTTTCGACCACCTGCTGTACGTCTGTTGTCGGAAAGCGAATCCTTACATAATCAAACAGCATTTCAAGGGGAGCGTCGGGATTGAAGCGTTCCAGAGCTTCCCAAAGGGACTGCTGTAAATCCTCTGATGGCTTGACTTTTCCTGTTTCAATATCGCTTAGATACTGCCTTGTAATACCAGTCGCAACAGCTAAACGGTTTTGAGATAGTCCATAAGCCAAGCGTTTTTCTTTTAAATGCTGTAACCAAGTTTGTTCATTCAGTAAAAATCCCTCCAATCAAAAAGGCGTATGTCAACTTTTAAAGCCCATTTGACATACGCTGAAATTTTGTAAATCCCTTGTAACCAAAGGATTTTCTAATGTTTTTTTGACTGTTTCCTGTCGATTTGTACCCCCCTGTTAGATACGGGGGGTTAAGTGCTGGCGTGGCTATTGCCACACCAGCCAGCAAGATCAGTCCACACCTGCGACTTCCGCTTCGCACGTCGCCTGCGTGGACTGTCTGCTGTTGGATAACTTTTTAATTTCCTCCAAGAAATCATATCCTTTTGGTACAAGGGGAGTATAAAACTCTGATATGACACTTGTTCCTACATCAACATAGCCACGACCTTTGATTCGCTTTAAGAAGAAATCCTTTTGTACGTCACTGCCAAACATCATGCCATAGCCCATTTCAGACATACGACCTAAAGCCACTCTGAAATTAAACTGATCACGGATTCCGTCGCCTAAATATTTTGCGTCTGGACGTTGACAAGCCAGTATTAGAAAGAAGCCAGCTTGACGACCTAACATGACAATCTGTTTCAGCTTATTCATAACTGCGGTGTTTTCTTTTGTTCCCAGCATTTCCATGAAAGCGACGTATTCATCAAAGATTAAGAAGTGTGCCGGGAGACCTAAGTAAGCATAATTTTTGCCAGTCTTATAGTTCTTCATCTGCTTCATTTCCTCACTACGTTTCATCATTTCTTCATAGAATGTTTCAATGCAAGAAAGCAAGTCTTCTTTTCTATAGTAGACATTTGCCATCACAGAACCTAAGTCCGCAAGGTCAGCATTTTTCGGGTCAAGAATATACAGTTTTGAATCTGTATGAAGCAAGGCTTCAATCAGTGTCAGTATAAAGTAAGTTTTACCGCCACCTGTACCACCAGCAATCAACATATGAGGGAGCTTATCATATTCCCACCATACGTTTTTCATTAAGCGAAGTTTACCATCTTTAGCTTCTACTTCATCAATAGAAATACGACTGGCTATGGTGTCATAGAGCAAAGTATATTCCACATAGGAATCCTTTAACTCTTTATCCGTCAGCTCACAGTACAAGCCACTCTCTAATTTCTTTTCCAAGTGTAAGAGTTGGTCTTGATATTTTCCCAGCGTGATTTCCACCCGTATCTGTATCAAGCCATTTTTAAGTCGATAATACATTTTAGGGAAGTAGGTTATCTTTTCCTTTGTACGACCAGCACTATCTTTAAAGAAACCCTCTGTTTTGACCTGTTCAGATTCATACCACTTGTTTTCAAGTATCATCTTTGCCAGTTTTTGACGGTGGTAAAGTTGTTTAACCGTATCATAGCGAACCCGTTTGAATACAAACGCTACCAGCAAGCAGATAAGAATTGCGACACTGAAACTGATAATTAAATAGGGAATGTCAATCTTATCTGCTTGTGATAGGTTAAAATCCTGCCAGTTGATCTGCTGGATTGTCTTCACATGAAACAGTCCGACAACCAGCAGGAAAACAGGCAGGAGTGACGCTATCGTAAAATGAAAGACTAAATCTTTACCAGATGGGCGAATCCTTTTACCACGCTGTTTCATGCGAAAAAGTCTCCTTTCTACCTAGCGACTATTTGTCTTGTGTCGGTTCTTTCTTTGCTTGTGGTTGAGCTTTGAATGAACTAGAATCCTTTGTCAGCACAATATCGTCTGCCTTGATATACCAGTCAACATCTGCTCCTTGATAGGTGGCAGTAGCAACGGTGTCCGCAATGGGATTGATAAGTTCCACCCGTGCGTTATAATCAAACTCTTTCAAAGGCACGCTGGCAGGAATACTTACTTGAATCATGCGTCCTTGTCCTTTGGATTTTAAGTCATAGGTACGTTCCTTGATTTCATCTGAAACCGACCCGTCTTCATTTTGGATTCTCACTTCACGACGTAGAGCAGAGAATTTCAATTCTCCAAAAGTCGTGTCTTTATCTAATACAATGCCATTTGCTAATCTCATCATTTTTCCTCTCTTTCTTTATTCTTTTATCATGTCGTCAGCATGTAAAAGGTAATTTGTAAAACCACGAGTGCCGATTTTGTAGCCCTCTGCGGTAATACGTGGATTGACTAACTTCACACGTTCCTCAAAGCCGAAATGTTTTTCGCCAGCTTCAGCAGGAAGCACCACCACAATATCATCTGCTCTTTGAACATCAGAATAGAGATTATAGCTTCTTGATAAGACAGTTAGCCGTCCGTTGATTCTTCGCTGAACGACTTTATCCTCGCCAGCAAATTCTAAATTGCCGAATGTTTTTTCCATGTTGGGAATCACAAATTTAAGTTCCATATTTTTACCTATCCTTTCTTTTTTATTGGCTGAATGAATGTTTGATGGTCTTAAAGAGTGGGGAACGACCTTTTGATTCTTGATTTTTTGTTTTCATAAGTTCACTTCCTTTCAAAATCGGGTAAAAAAATAGACACCTCATTTTTTGAAGTGTCTACCTATTAAATATTCAAATTTTATTGGAAGTATCTTTATATCTTCACTTTTCAAGGATAAATCGTCGTATCAAAGCTCATTCATAAGTAGTAAATTAGTAGTAAATTGAGTGGTTTTGACCTTGATAAAGTGTGATAAGTCCAGTTTTTATGCGGATAACTAGATTTTTATGCTATTTTTTAAAAAATAAAAAAACACCTTAATTATGTAGTTTTATACATAATTAAGGTGTAATCCTCATTTATTTTTTAATCTTACAATGACAATAACTTCATTATTAGAACTTTCTACCTCTATCTTACCCTCATGTAATTCAATAATTTCTTTTGCGATAGGTAAACCTAAGCCAGATCCCACTTTTTTTGAATTTCTTGCTAGATTTAATCTAGTAAATTTGTTAAACATATTTCTTATCTGCGCTTCTTCTAGTGTATCGGCCTTGTTAATAATTTTTAATATTACACACTTATACGTTTGATATATTTTAACTTTTATCTCTGTATTTGCATAAGAATATAAGATTGCATTTTTTAAAATATTCTCTAAGGCTCTTTTCATTTTATTTGGATCGACATTTACAAATATTGAGCCTTCACTTGAGATATTTATCTTATGATTATTCTCTTTCATCATAGGATAAAGCTCATCTCTTAATTGTATTAAAAAATATTCTAAATCAATTTTTTCTTTATGAATACTAAATTCACCATTATTTAATCTAGCAATTTCAAAAAATTGGTTTATAAGATCTTCTAATCCTAATGCTGTTTCTAATAATTGTCTAATATATTTCTCTCTTTGCTTATTAGGCAAGTCTTTCATTTCATCGAGCATTGATAAATATCCAATGATAGATGTCAAAGGAGTTCTTAAGTCATGTGCTAAGTAGGTGATTAAATCATTATCTTCATTTTCTCTTTTTTTAAGCGTATATTCTATCTCTTTTTGTTTAAATTTTAATCTATTTATGGAATCTTCTAAAGTTTTATAAGGAGTCGGGAAACTAACAACATTCTCATCCAAATCGTCTATTTTTTTGCATAAGTCAATATAATCTTTCTCTAATTTTGAAAATTCTTTTATTATAATAATTAATATCCCCAATAATAAAATAACAAAAAAAATCAGATCCAATCTATTAACAAAAAATTCGTGTATTTCATTATTAAATCTAAAAATATTGCTATCTATTGCAAGCATACAACTTAAAACTATAATTAAAAATATAGCAATTTCTTTTATCAGCTTTTTCAGAATACTTTCAAAGTATTTATCTTTATCCAATCTTATAACCTACCCCCCAAACAGTTGTTATTATATTATTTTTTTCTCCTAATTTTTCTCTAATATGCCTAATATGAACTGAAACCGTATTGTTTTTTATATAATATTCATCCGGATATATTTTATAGAATAAATCTTCGGATCCTAGTACTTCAGATTTTTTCTCTAGTAATGATTTTAAAATAATAAATTCAATAGGAGTTAAATCAATTTCCTGTCCATCAACTAAAACTTCTCTTGATTTGATATTTAAATCCACATTTTGATAAGTTAAAATATTTCCTGTACCTTCTTTAGTTTTTAAATTATAATTATTGTATCTTCTTAATTGAGCCTTTACTCTAGCAACTAACTCTCCAGGTAAAAATGGTTTAGTTACATAATCATCCGCTCCAAAGGTTAAGCCCTTAATTTTACTTGACTCATCATCTTTTGATGTAAGCATAATAATTGGATAATTAAAAGACTCTCTAATCTTTTTGCATAAATAATATCCATCTTTATCAGGTAACATAATATCTAAAATCGCTAAATCAAATTCTTCTTCCTTAATATATCTAATTGCTTCCTCTGAACATGTTGCCTTTTTTATAATATAATTTTCATTTTCTAGATATATCTCTATTAAATCTAAAATACTTTCATCATCTTCTACTACTAATACTGAGTAATTCATAACTAAATTTCCACCATTTTAAATCTATCACTTTTGTCAAAACAACTTTAAAAAAATAAAGAAATTTTTTAATTAAAAGAATCAAGAAGAACAATACAACATCCTTTTAATGAATTAAATATATCTTTCTAAATTTCTTAAATCTATAATTTTTGATTTAATATACATTTCTTTCGTTGTTTATAAATGTCTACTTATAGATATTGTACCATTATTCTTTATCTCATTTCAATATCTATATCTACTATATTGATAATAGATTGTCTTTGCTGTCATCACATATACTATATCTTTTAAAAAGTTTTCGTCTGTTCTAGCCTTCTAATCGTCTTTTCTTTTTCAGACTTCAAATCCAAAACATTTTAGCTTTGTTGGTTTAATAACTTTGAATTTTGTTGCATTTATTTTAATCCTAACTTCTTTTCTATACATTGGTTACTAAAACTATTACTCTATTTGCCACTACACTGTTTGCTACTGTTAGTATACTGTAATCTACATATCTAACCAACCTTAATATCATATTCATGTTCATCAAGTCAGGTCGTTCCTCTCTTCCACATATCTCCATGTGAAATTTCAGGATTGCTATGGAATTCGTCGACAAATACGCTGTTTAGGGACTTTCACCCCAGTATTGGAACTTGCCCCATCATACAATACAGTAAGCAGACAAAAACCTGCCCCTATAATCTTTTACCTTTCTATGCTTTTATCATTTTTCTTCTTTTCATCCACTTTCATATCCCCTTTAGTCTTAAATTTCTTTAATTTCTCTATTGTTGATATTTTTGCTTTAGTATGCTCTTTAGCTTTTAATAATTTGGCAGAGTATACTTTTAGACTTGTGTATTCCTTATTATCTTTTCCTATGCTTTTTAGCTTGCTTTAGGTCTTTTTTAAATTTACTTGTAAACTTTATCTTATACTTCAAGGGCTTTCCTCAAGTCATCCATATTGTCATAGGATTTCACATTCGTATCTTTAGCTATCATTCTTCCTTCTTCAATCGCTTTTATAGTTTCATCACTTGGAACATTAAGTTTTAAATCAAAAGGAATGCCACTTTCTCTAATACTCGCCCTTAAAAACATGTTAATGGCAGTAGTCATATTTAAGCCTAGACTGGAGTAGATTTTTTCGGCAGCTTCTTTTATTTCTTTATCTGTTCGTATATTCAAATTTGTTGTAGCCATTTCCCCATCTCCTTTGACCTTATTATATGACCAAATTTGTGCGTAGTCAATACACTGTCATTATATTTTATGCATTAATTTTACTGTTGATATTCTTCATTATCATACTCAAGTAAATCACCTGGTTGACAATCAAGCTCCTTACAGATGCTAGCTAAAGTATTAAATCTGATACCTTTGGCCTTTCCTGTTTTTAATATTGATAAATTTGCTTCGGTTATTCCTATCCTTGCTGCGAGCTCTTTTGATGTCATATTTTTCTTTTTTAATACTTGATCCAGATTTATAATTATTTGATCCTTCATTTTCAAATTATACTTTCCGAATCTTCTTTTAAGGATTTTCCCGAATTAAATATCATCATTGATGAAAATGCTATAACCATCAAAATTATATTCGTTAAATAATCCTTAATAGTTAAATTAAAAACACCGCTAATATTGTCCACTTTAAGATAATTGAAAACTAGCATAGAAATAATTTGACAAATCGTCAGAATTATAAGTGCTATTAATATATCTCTCGAATATTTTGAATTTAAGTCTGAAAAATAATCTTTCTTCTCTAAATTCACTAAAATCTTCTCAAATTTATCCAATGAGAAACCAGCAACAATGAATATCATAAGAGCACTCAAGCATGAATAAATAATAAAAGGAAGTGAAACTTCTTGTAGATTAAATTGATTAGATTCAACTACTTGTATTACATCATCTTTAAAAATCAGAGTTAATACACTTCCAAGCAAGGTAAAACCTGCTCCTAAATATGAAATATATCTTACAACCTTAGATAATATAATCGCTATTTTAAAAATAAAACTCTTCATAACTTCTCCTCAACACTTTCGTTTATCTATTATCATCTACATCTTTCCATTCTTGTACTCTATCCTTCAAATAATTTAAATCTTCTTTAGAAAGTTCCCAGGTTAATGAAGATGGAATCATGGGCATTCCCTCCATTGTAATATATGGATAATTTTCATAAATATAAAAATCTATCTTTGTAGCTTTTTTATCCTCTCTCTTGCTGGTTAATATGAAATGGTAAGACTCTATTGCATCATCTGGTATTTCTTTAAAATAATTGTCGAAGTTTTTATCATTAATATTTGCTACGCTCATTCCTGTTAAATTGCCAAAGTAGTCTAAAACTTCTTGTTCTTCTGTTTCAACAATTTTTTTATTGTTAGAATCAAATATTTCAATCTTTTCTTCTTTTTTACTACTTGTTTGTTCTGTTGTAGTATTTGGACTACAAGAAGTTAAAACTATAGAAAAAACAAGAAAAATAGCCATTATTAAAAATCTTTTTCTCATGATAATCCTCCCCATTGAATTATTGTAAAACGATAATTATCTTTGATTATTATTGTAAAACAATAATTATAGTTTGTCAATATCATTTGTAATGACTTAAAACTTATCAAAGTCTTCTTGTGTAGCCACTTCCTTATATTTATATTCATCGTTATTCTTTTCTGTGAACATATCATTTACAAGTCCAATTGTTAGTAGGGATAAATCAGAAACAGAAAGACCAAGTTCCACTGCCCTTAGTAAAAACAAGGGTGTAGTCATTGGTCTTTCTGTTGGTCTTACTTTTTTTAGGGACTTCTTCTGACTTTATGTTTAGCCCCCATAATTCAATTATTTGAGGCAGAATTTTAAGACTCATTTAGAACTTTGTTAAAATCCGATTTTTCCATCAAAATATTTGTTCTAAGAGTTCTGGAATAAGAACGATTTCTAAGTCCCCGTCATATCCCATATTTTTCTCAGTTAAGGCTGTTTCAATTTTACTGAGTTCAATCGTACTTTTATAATCTGTTATCTTATTATCTATACATCAATACTACAATCTCCACATATAGCACCATTATATAATCTGTTTCAATATGACAAAAAAATAAAGGCAGTCCGAAGACTGCCGATATTTACCTCTCTGCACCTTTGCTATGGTCTTTCTTGTTTGACTTAACTTTGTCATCTGTCTTAAAGCTTTTTATTTGCCCTAATATGGACTTTTTATCTTTATCTTGACTCTTTACTTGTTCTTTTGCTTTTAAGAGCTTAGAAGACAAAATACGAACATTTTTATGTTCTTTTCCTTTGTTGTCAATGCTTGTTTTTACTTGACCAAATATTTTAACAAAATCTCCTTGTTTTAGGTTATCTAAATCTTTTGTCTTATCTCCATAGGCTGAACAATTGGTATAAACTTTATTCCCATCGTCATCTTTTGAAACAATTGAAAAGTTGCTTACCTTGAACTTTTCTCCATTAGCATTTTCTCTTTCAAGATTTTCTACTTTGCCAGCTATATTACCCACGAGATTTATGAGATCGTCTTTTTCTTCAAGTTCATTGATATTTTCAACAATCTTACCTTGCTCTTTCATATCATCAATCATATAGTCAAAGTCATCATTTAATAGACCTGTTGTGTCTTTGATCATAAATAAAACATAGACTTCTTCAAGTGCTTTCTCATCAGTAACGCCCTTTTCTATACTCACAAGTGCTTTTATAAAATCCTTGTAGTTATCATTCATCATTTCTTCTAAGTTTTCTCTAATATCTTTGTATTCCATAATTTCCTCCTTGTACTAAATAAGGAGAGCCTTTAGCCCTCCTCTACCTTTCTTGTCCTTTTTCGTTTTTTTCTTGATTTTTATCTTTTTCTTCTTCAGATTTAAATTTTGATATTTGTCCCAATATTGATGGTTTTTCTTCCTTTGCGTGAAGATTATCCTCTACATCATAAGTTGATTCAAAGTAATCACTATCTTTAAAATCATTGTCATACCTATCTGGTATTCCGTCATTATCAAGATCTTTTGCAAGTGGATCATAGAAGTTTCCGTCATCATCTATTTCTAGTCCTAGGGCTTGCTTTAAATCTTCTTCATCTACTGATACCAGATCATCAAAACTTGACATCTTTATGGCTTCAGTCATATCTTTAAGAGCTTGTGAATTAGATATATCTTCTCCTACAAAAGATTCTGTTCTAATAGCAACATTATCTACATACTGAGTCCATGTTTTTTCTTCCAAATTTACCTCATATTGAATAGAATGCTTCCCATCAGGTGTTTCTGTATAGGCAAGTCCTATATGGTTTAAATCAGGGTATAATTTGTCAAAGTCTTCATAGCTATTAGATTCTGAAAACTCGTAGTTGGAATAATCAACTATCGCCCTCTTTAAATCTTCCAATAATGGTGATTGGTTTTCTAATTCTTCGACTTCTCCCATATCTAAAAGTTTATTAATCTCAGCTAGTCTTAGTGTCTTATCCCTTAACTCATCTGCTTTTTCAAATGGTTTAGTTAATTCTACTTTGGCATTTTCTAAAGATTCTTTATAGTTTTCAAGGTTTTGATTTAATCTTTCAAGCCTTGAAGGCATTTTTTCAATGGCATTATCAAGCCTTGTTATATTACCATCAGTAGAGTTTGAAAACTCTCCAAAATATTCTGCTTTTCCTAGAAGTTTAAAAGTGTGAGTATTAGTCATAAAGTTATATGAAACTTGTAAGTCTAAATTTCTATATTTACCAATGACTTTGCTATCATTTATCTTTACCTTTTTTATTTCTTCTAATAGCTTCTCTCCAGCTTCTTTTTTATCTAAAATTTTATCTGCACCAAGACTGATTGAAGTGAATTTGCTATCTCCTTCTCCTAATTTCTCAATACTTGCAATATCTTCCTTGACCGCTTGTATTTCCATTTCAGTTTTTAAAATACTTTGAGGATAAATTTTATTCACCTTATCTTCAAGCTTATATTTATTAGACTTATAGTTTGCTTCCAGCATTTTTAGTTTTGTAACTTCGTTATCTAAGTCCATCTTTTCTTTAATCAGAGGATTACCAGTAGCTAAAGCCTTAATTTCTGAATAAGATAGACTTGCTTCATCAACATCTTCTGCAACTCTTACTGGAGTTTTTGAAGTCATAATTTGGGATATGAATTTCTGCTTATTTTCTATTGTCTGCCATAAATAAGCGTCAAATGTATTCTCGGTTACATATCTAAAGATATTTACCTTATCATTTTCATTGCCCTGACGAACAATTCTACCACTTCTTTGCTCTAGGTCAGACGGTCTCCATGGGACGTCTAAATCGTGTAAGGCTATTAGTTTATTTTGTACATTTGTACCTGCTCCCATTTTTTGAGTAGAGCCTAATAATACCCTTACTTCTCCTCTTCTAACCTTAGAGAACAATTCATCTTTTTGTTTGTCTGTATCTGCTTCGTGGATAAAGGCTATTTCTTCTTTAGGTATTCCCATATTCACTAGCTTATTTCTAATATCATCATAGATATTAAATTCTCCATCTCCTTTTGGTGTAGACATATCTGAAAATACTAATTGGGTCGATGAATTTTCTTTTGTCTTATCCCAGATCGAAAAGATATTTTTAACGCATACATTAACTTTTGAATTAGGATCATCAGGAAGTAGTGGATTTATTAGTCTTTGGTCAAGAGCAAGTTTTTTACCATCATTTGTAATCTTTAACATATTATCTTCTGTTGGTTCTACTTGGTTATTTCTAACCGCATCAGCTCTTTCTGAAATGGCTTCTAATATTTCTTTTTGTTCCTCAGTAGGTTTTGTTTTAATAACTTCAAAATTTGCTTCTGGTACTGGCAAATTTAACATATCTGAAGTCTTTATATCTGCTACTTCTTTAAACATGCTCATCAGTTCTGGCAAGTTATAAAACTTTGAAAATCTTGTCTTTTGCCTATATCCAGTGCCTTCTGGAGATAATTCAAAAGTGTTTTCTGTTTCTCCAAAAGTAGAAGCCCAAGCGTCAAAATGTTCTAATCCTCTTGCCTTTAAATCGTCATACTGAAGGTATCTTTGCATGGTATAAAGCTCAGTCATTGAATTTGATATTGGTGTACCAGTAGCAAATACAACTCCCTTGCCATTTGTCATTTCATCCATATACCTACATTTCATATACATATCCGAAGACTTAAAGGCTTCACTTTGCCCGATACCCGCAACATTTCTCATCTTGGTATGCAAGAATAAGTTTTTGTAATTATGAGCTTCGTCTATAAATAACTTATCTACTCCTAGTTCTTCAAAGGTTATTACATCATCTTTTTTAAAGTCATCATTTAGTTTTTCAAGTCTTACCAAGAGTTTTTTCTTTGTCTTTTCTAGTTGTTTTACTGTAAAATTTTCCCCTCTATTTCTTTTGTTCTCATCAATAAAGGAAACTATATCATCTATTTGGTCTTGTATATGCCTTACTTGATATTCCTTAGACATTGGTATTTTTTCAAATTGAGAGTGTCCTATGATGACTGCATCATATTCTCCCGTTGCAATCCTACCAATAAATCTTTTCCTATTTTTAGGTTGAAAGTCTTTTTTATCGGCCACCATAATATTTGCTGAGGGATATAACTGCATAAACTCTCTACCAATTTGAGTGGTTAGGTGGTTAGGAACTACAAATAATGATTTACTTGCAAGCCCTAACTTTTTAGATTCCATAGCAGAAGCTACCATTTCAAAAGTTTTTCCTGCTCCTACTACATGGGCAAGTAGTGTATTTCCTCCATAAAGAGTCCTTGCTATGGCGTTTTTTTGATGTTCTCGTAGTCTGATTTCAGTATTCATTCCATCAAAAGTTAAGTTAGAGCCATCAAATTCTCTATTTCTAATTGAATTAAATTTTTCATTATAAATCTTTTCTAGCCTATATCTTCTATCAGGATCTTCAAATATCCAGTTCTTAAATTCCTCTTTAATCAATTCCTGCTTTTGACTTGCAAGCATAGTTTCTTTTTTATTTAATACAGAAGTCTTAGAACCATCATCGTTTATTACTTGGTCAAATACCTTCGTATCTTTTAGATTAAGAGCATTTTCAATTAGCTTATAGGCATTAACTCTACTTGTACCATAAGTCATGTTAGCAAGGTCATTAGTCGAGTCAACACTTTTACCTTCAATATTCCATTCACTTGTGTGTGGTGAGAACCTAACATTTATATTCCACCTATCATAACCTGGTGTTTTTAAAAGATTAAAAGTAAAGTCTTCTATATCTTTTTGAGGTATCCAAGTTGCTCCTAACCTTACATTTATATCAGAAGCAGTGAGTTCTTCAGGCATAACTTCTTGTAATTTTTCTCTCTGATATTTGAGTTTGCTTAACTCATTTAATAATGTGTCTTTCTTTTCAGAAGGTGCTAAATCTATTACATTTTCAATTTCTCCGATATATGAATTTAGATAGCCAATCTTTTCTCTAATATTGCCACTTAAATACTCATCAGCCGATACATATGAAAAATGAAATGGATCGTCATTATCAAAGTTCTCAAAAGGCATTCTATTATTTATTAGGTCTGTATCCTTAATATCTAAAAATATCTCGCCCTCAAGCTCACCAATTAAGGTGTTCCTATCTTTACTTGTGATAGATTCCATATATTCAAAGTCTACATATCCCTTTTGTGAAATTGATAAGACTAAGGCTTCAAGGGAAGTATCTACATGGTCTACTACTTTTGCCTTTGTTATTGTTCTTTTTGAGAATATATCACTCTTAGCTTTAAAATTATCTTCATCATCAAGTATTTCTATTGATGAAACCAAAGGAAAGTTTGAGTCTTCCTTTAAGGCTCTAGTGTTTGATAAGGAGTTAATAAATCCATGTTTCTTTGAAAAGTTATCATAGACTTCATTTAACTTTGCTTGTGATTCTTTTATTTCCGCGTCTGAAAAATCGTCCTTTTGCTTTTCTATTACATCTTTCAAAGCATTCATTACATCAAGATAATCTTTTATCTTTTCTTTATTTTTATCTGATATATTCTGCTTTATTAAGACTGAGTTTTCTCTTAGGTAGACCTCTTCATCAATAATAGTGTAAGAAAAGTTTTTAACATCATCTGTTGCTGGAAGAATTAATTCTTCATCTTCCAATAGTTCGACCTCTTCATATTTTGAATTTGAAGATATTTCCTTACTTGCAAGATCCATTAAATCTTTTAGATTTTCGTCTTCTTTTTCATCACAAGTAATAGTATTTCCAAATCTTCCAGATACTTCTTTCATATCCCCTAATACCATTTGAGGATTATCTACAAAATATTTATTATAAGTCAAACCCTTTTTATCAGTTGCTAGGTGTATCCAATCGTCATCTCTTTCTATAACTGAATCTCTCTTCTTTAAGAAAATAATATCTGATGTAACTTCTGTACCAGCAAGTCCTTTAAATGTTGTATTAGGAAGCCTCATAGCTCCTAAAAACTTACATCTTGCATTAATATATTTTCTAACAGATTCATCTTTTTTATCCATAGTTCCAGATGATGTTATGAAGGCAATAATTCCTCCATTCCTAACCTTATCTATAGACTTTGCAAAAAAATAATCGTGAATCAGAAAGTTATTTCTGTTATATTCACGATCGTTAACTTTAAAATCTCCAAAGGGAACATTTCCTATAATTAAATCAAAGAAATTGTTTGAAAAGTTTGTTTCTTCAAAGCCTTTAATTTGAATGTTAGCTTCAGGATAAAGTTCCCTTGCTATTCTTCCGCTTAGACTATCTTTTTCTACTCCATAGACTTTAGATGCTTTCATTTCACTTGGCATATTACCAATTAAGTTACCAACTCCTGCAGACGGTTCAAGGATATTTCCAGTCTTAAATCCCATATCTGTTAGCGTCCTATATATTCCATCCATTACCTCTCTAGGTGTATAAAAGGATGTTAAGGTAGACTCTTTAGCATTCAAATACTCTTCATTTGTTAGGTTTTCTTTTAAAATATTTCTTGCTTCAAGCCATTGCCCTCCTTTTTCTTCATCGAATACATCGGCAAGACCACCCCAACCTAGATAGTCTGCAAGATATGCTTGTTCATACTCTCTTGGACTTCTATTTTCATTTTCAAGTCTTTTTAGCATTTTGATAGCTTTTATATTTTTATCTAGCTTTTCTGATGGTGTTAAGTATTCTGAGTAGATATGATTTTTCAAGTCATAATTTCTAGCAAAACTTAGCTTTTCCTTATTAGGTTCATAGCCTAGATTTTTTAAATCCTCTTTACCCCTCAATAAGTTTTCGGCTGCTTGTCTTGGCACATTGTACTTATCCATCATTTGGTCAATTTCGGGATTGTGGTTATCAATAAAGCTTTCTTGCTCTACTTCTGTTTCAATTTGATTTTCATGCTCAGATAATTTGTATATCTCATAATTTCCACTATCTAAAAGGTCATCAATCTTTCTACTTTCTTCAAATGTTTCACCCTTATATAAAGGATATTCTTCCCCATTAACTTCTACTTTAGCTCCAGTTTCAATTAAGTTAATTCCATCAAAGGTATTCTCATCTTCTAAAATAAATTCTTTTCCAACTTTTACTGCTAGTTTTTCTGATGTTTGACTTAGATTTTCAAAGATTTCTTCAAGGTATGAATCGTTTCTATATGGAATTACTTCCGAACCCCTAATCATACCTCCCATATACTCCATATTATCTCTAATGGTTACAGTTTTAAGTCCTCCACTTAGTTCATCAAAATCTGTAATGGTAAAGTCCTTATCTTTATATCTAACCTGGTCGCCTATCTTAAATTTAGGTTCTATATTTTCCTTAACTTCTTCTTGTAAAGATTTTTCCTCGCTTAGTTCAACTTGCTCTTCTAAATATGAAAATTCACGCTCATTTACTTCTTCACCATCACCAAGGTCAATCCTATAATGCTCGACAACTTCGCCGTCTACATAGTGGTCAAAATAAAATTTGAAATATCCGATATAATCATCAGTCATTTCTCCAAATTCATTTTCTCCATGAGTTTGATTGTGTTCTTTAACATCTATATCTTTTCGTCTTAGGACATTGATTAAGTCTTTAGTTACTATCTGCCCACTATAATCGGGAACTAATTCGTGGTTTTCATTAAATTCTACAATCCAATAATCTTTTCTATTTTCAGTGTTTTTGCCATCAAAAAAAGAAGCTTCATCAGCTTCCTTTTCTTGGCTTATTTCATTTTCTAAGCTTCCACGTATTCCTTGATTGCCATTTTCTTCACTGTTGCCATCAAGTTGTTCATCTGTCCTTGGTATTCCTCTGGATTCTCTCTTTTCATCTTCTCTGTCAATCCTTGTGCTTTCATCATCTTGACTTTCTCTCTCTTGATGAACTCCACTGCCTGATTCTGAATTTCCTTCAGATGGTTCAAAAGTGTTTTCTCCTCGTACATTTCCTGAAGCTTCTTCCAGTTCTCCATGTCCTCGCTCCCTACCAGGTAAGACAGTCTTAGAACTGCGTATGTCGGATTCGGAAATTTCTCCATAAATTCCAGATCCCCCTCCATCTTGTCCAAAGTTTTCTCTTCGATCTTCATTGCTATTTCCTCTGTCGCTTCCATCTGTGAAAACTCGTCCATCTCTACTTCTTGACCGATCATCTCGTCTATATAAATCATCTTGACCTCCTCTATCTTCGTTTATATTTTCTATATCTCTATTATAGTCGGCAGTAGCCCTTTCTGTCAGCAGCCTAGTACGATCCATTTCCTTAGATTTTTCTATTGTGCTATCTATAATATCTTCGCTAATCCTTGATATTACAAGACCTATCTGTTCTAAAGAAAATGTATTAATCCTAGAAAAATTATTTTTTAAATTTTCCATATCCATAGGATAGGCTGTATTAAACCTATTAGCTACCGCATAGGATATTGAGTCTCTCATAAACTTTTCAAAGCTAAGTCTATCCTCTATATCGATTCTCAAATCAGCAAGAGCCAAGTTAATATAATCATCTCCATAAATTCGACTCAAAGAAAATATATTTTCATTGAGTGAATCACTCGCTTCAAATGAAGAAGCATTTATTATTTCTTTTAAAGCATCGTTATGGTTTTCGTGGTCAAACTGCCATAAGCTAACCTCATTAATATTCCTATCCATTGATGTGGTCTGGCTAATATCAAAGATATATGAAATTCTTTGATTTATATCATTTCCAACTAAAATTGGAATACCCTTTTGACCTCTCATAACAACTCTACCAAAATATTTCTTCCACATATCAAAAGTCGCACAAGCTCTAGCTTCAGGTACTTTGTTATATATACTTAATTGGCTAGAAAAATCATATTTCTGATTATTGCCTATAACTTTTAAGAGTTTTAAATATTCTTTTTCATCTTGTAACACTTCATACTTTATAGCTTCTTGTATATTCTTAAAATCATTTACTTGCATTTCCTACCTCCATTCTATGAATTTCTTTTGTAATAGCCATTAAAATATCAACCACAATAGAATTGCCGGCCTGCTTATATAGTTTACTTGATGTGCAATTTTTTCTTCTTGGATGTACTTCTTCTAGTTTGTTAATATCGCTATCATCAAAACCCATGAGTCTTAAACATTCTCTTTCTGTTAAATACCTATATTTACCATTTCCAATATCTATTATTCCAGAATTAGGTACTCTCATCTGTTTTGTAGAAATAGTATAAGAATAATCTTTAATCACTTTGAGTCGCCCTCTAAAACTGTTATCTATACCTTTATTTAAAAATTTGAGCATATAAGGTTGGGTCATTGTATAAAGTTCACTTACATCCTTTTCTAAAAATTCACTTAGTGGTCTTGTTTCTTTCCTCTCCAATTTATTAAAAGAAAAGTTATTTGCTCCTAGACACGAAACAACAAATATCCTTTCCCTTTTTTGAGGTATACCAAAGTCCATTGCATTTAAGATTTCATACTTACTTTCATATCCAAGGTCTTCTAACTCCTTTAGATAAATAAAAAAGGAGTCCCTCATATTTCTATCAAGGACTCCCTTTACATTTTCCCAAATTATCCATTTAGGTTTTTCTTTCATTTCTTTAATTATTCTAATGGTTTCAAATAGTAAGCTTGATCTAGTTCCTGAGTTTTTTACTCCTCCCTGCTTTTTTCCAATTCTTGAAAAGTCTTGGCAAGGACTTCCATGCATAACTAAGTCTATCTGCTCATTAGGAGCTTTATATCCTACTACTGATTTTGGCTTATAATCTTCTCCATAAAGTGCGTTGTACGATTTAACACAAGCCTTATCTATTTCTACATAATCAACTACTTCATAAGGTATCTTTAAATTAATAAAAGCCTTTCTAATAGCACCAATACCACCGAAAAGCTCTAATATTTTTACCTTATTCATTTAGATTATTCTTGTACCTATCTACAAGCTCCCTTATACTATTTTCAATTTCTCTTAAAAAGTCTTCTTTATCTACTTCACCAGAGCTAATCTTTGCAAGTTTCATTTCCCATTCAGATGTTGTTTCTGCTGATTTAAACTTATCCTCTACAATCGATACAAGCCTATTGCCTTTTTCTGTTACAAGTAGATTTTTCTTATCTCTTCTTATAAGATCCTTATGGATAAGATTTTCGATAATTCCTGCTCTTGTGGCTGGTGTTCCCAAGCCTTTTCTTTCCACTTCTATATCTTTATCCAAGGATTCTACTCCTGCATTTTCCATAGCTTTTAAAAGTGTATCTTCATTATAATGACTTGGAGCTTTTGTAAATTTCTCAGATATATTTTTAGAAGTTAGCTTAATTTTATCTCCAGTCTTTATATCTGGTAATTCATTTTCTTGTCTTTCCTTTCCATAAGGCTTTAAATACTTGGCATAACCTTCATCGATTATAGTCTTGCCACTTGCATTAAAGTTAAATTTATCATATTCATATCTGATTTTTCTGCTAGATTCCTTTAAATTATCCGAACATGAAGCAAGTAATTTATTCTTAATTAGATTATAGATTTTGCTTTCTTTATCAGATAAATCTTTAGCTTTTTCAATGCCCGATATAGTAGGAATAATTGCATAGTGGTCTGTAACCTTAGATGAATTAAAAACAGACTTAAAGTTTGATTTGTTGAGTTTAAAATCTTCTTCAAGTCCTTCTAATAATTCTTTCATGGTATTAACCATATCATCAGTTAAATACCTACTATCTGTTCTTGGATATGTGATTAGCTTTTTTTCATATAAAGCTTGTGCCAGATTTAAAGTATCATTTGCTGAATATCCAAAATATTTATTTGCTTCTCTCTGTAAGGTAGTGAGATCATAAGGCTTATCTGGTTTTGTGCTTATTTCTTTATCTTCTACCTCTGTAATAACTATTTCATCTTCTAGCAGATTTAATAGTTGTTCTGCAACTTCAATTTTATCAATTCTATCTGATACAAGCTTCAATCCTTCATAAGATAGGTCTACCGTATAATATTTTTGCTTCTTAAATAGGTTTATTTCACTATCTCTTTTAGCAATTAAATATAGAGTTGGAGTTTGTACTCTACCAACTGAATATGTTTCCTTGTAAATGCAAGAATAAAGCCTACTTAAATTCATTCCCACCAGCCAATCAGCAATTGCTCTTGCACTTGCTGATCTATATAAGTCTTCAAAGTTTTCTCCGTCTTTAAGATTTCTAAAGCCATCTTCAATAGCTTTGTTTTCCATTGAAGATATCCAAAGTCTTTGAATTTTCTTCTTACATTTAGCTTGATTATATACAAGCCTAAAAATAAGCTCTCCTTCTCTTCCAGCATCACAAGCATTTATTACTGTGTCTATGTTCTTATCGTTTAAAAGTTTCTTTAAAACTCCATATTGTTTTTTAGTGCTTTTAGATACTTCATAAATATATTCTTCTGGGATTATAGGAAGAGTGTCTATTGTCCATTTCTTCCATTTTTCGTCTATCTTATCTGGACTTGCCATTTGAATTAAATGACCAACACACCATGAAACAATGTATTCACCTCCCTCATAATATCCGTTTTTTCTTGTTCTTGCTCCAATTACTTTTGCAATTGTAACCGCTACACTTGGCTTTTCTGCTATTACTAACTTCATTAATACCTCCATAAATAAAAAAAGAGCGAAAGATTTCTCTCTCGCTCAAAGTTTTTCTCCCGAATATTGTATTATTTTTGGGAGAATTCTATTACTTATTAATTTCTTTTTCTAGTTCTTTAAGAACTTTTATAATCTCTTCAAAGTTTGGATATTCTCCATATATCATTTCTTCCATAGCCTTATAATCTTTTTCTATTTCAGAAAATCGAAACTCTCTTGGAACTAATCTTAATCTTCCATTTAATGCATCTTCATACTTTGCCCACTTCCTAGGATAAAATTTCATTTTAAATTCAGTCACTTTCTTTAGTAATTCTTTATCCTCTAAGGCTTTGTTTTTAAAATCTGAATTTGCAATTTTATATAGGTCATAAAAGTGTCTTGCATACCTATGTGGCATAGGAGAAGATTCTGGTCTATTCGCTTCATGATGAAGTATAGTTGCTTTTTCCCAAAAAGTCCTCTCTGCTGATACTGTTCTTATATTAGTTTTTTCTTTAAATACATTTGCATATGTTTCACTAATTATTGGTAATATTTCAACATCAATTGCAGGTGTCCATGCTGCAAGGCTTCCTATTTCGAGTCTTATATTTTGTGTCAAATAATTAGATTCAAAGATTTTAGGATATTTACATAGAATTGTTTGTGGGTCTATTGTATCTATGGAAAATTCAAAATCAAAATCCTTTAAATCTTCTTCTAAAACTTTTAAAAATTCATCTTTTAAAAATATTTCTGTCTTTTCATTAACTTTTTTGTTGAATTTATCTTGCTTGGTATTTGATCTTTCTATCCATGGTTCTTTTTCTTCATATCCTAATACTCGCCAATCTAAAATTAGATCTATATCTTCAGAAAATCTTTCAATGAGTCTAAAGCATTTTGAAAGTGATGTTCCACCTTTAAAGGTAAAATATTCTTTCCATTTATTTTCATTAAATAGATAGTCTAAGATAAAAGTAACCCAATAGTCTTTTTCAATGACTGCTTCAGATATATTTTTCTTTCTGGCTGTATTTACTATTAAAACTCTTAAGTCTTCTTTGTTTTCTATATAAAACTTATTCATTTTTGCCCTCACAAATTTCCCTTATTACTTCATATATCCATGATGGCACTGATTTTGATTCATTCATTAAGTCTGTTCTTTCTTTTTCAGTTAAGCTTTCTCTTATCTTTTGTATAACTTCGTTAGTTATATTTTCTTTGCCCAAAGACTTAATTGCTTGAATAACTGTAGCTGTTTTCAAAGACATATTTGCAATTTCTCCTGGATTTACTTTTTTAAATTCTAAAACCGTATCCCCAATTTTATATTCCTTATATCTTCCACTAGATATATATTTATAGTGAGTTGGTACTTGTGTGGATAGTCCTAATAAGTTTAAGGCTGTGCTACTATATGGTGCAATATTCCAATTGTATTTTCTTGCTATGGCAAGTGCTAATTCGTGAATTGATACTGCTTCGTACTCTCCAATTAATTCACTATATCTTGGATTGTAATAAAAGCCATCAATGACACGCTTAATTTTTCTTTCATTAACCATTCTATTCAATGCCTTTCTAGCAGTTTCATAAGAAGCAATATCTAAAAAGTCATTAGCAAAAAATACTTTATGTGAGTCAAAATCATTTATTTTATCTGATATTTTTTCTGTATATGAACTCATTACAATCCTCCTTTGTCCCAAATATCATATCATATCTGGGACAAAAGTTCAATTGTACTTAAATTTAATATCCTTATAATAGTTCATCGTCTTCATCTAAAGACTCTTCATGGCTTTCTTCATTGTCAGACTCATCTTCTGACTCACTAATATAATCCTCATCATCTTCTTCAAAGTCTTCCAACATTTTATCTTCTTTTGCTTTAACTACCTTAAAATAATATCCTGCTCCTATAACTCCTCCAATTACAAGTGCAATAATTAGAAATGAACCTATTCCGCTTTTCGTTTCTTCTTTTACTGGAACAGTCTTAGGTTCTTCTTTTTTTACTTCTTCTTTCTTAGGCTCTTCAACCTTTATAGTATTTTTATCTTCTGATTCAATCATATTAAGTAGGTCTTGCTCTCCTACTTCTGTCAATAGCCTTACATTATCTTGATTTGATGAGTGATCCACTATTAAGTGCATAGTTTTTCCACTTTTAGTTTGAAATGTTAAAAATTGTCTTACATCTACTGGATTTTCTTTATCTTTTTCTGTATCTCCACTTGGTGTAATATCTTTTCCATTCCTATCTACATTTTCAATTACTGAACCTCTTGCCTTATTTTCCTGTGTCGCAAGATTATTTACTGCCTTTGTATTACCACCTTTTACAAGTGGAGTTTTCTTTGGAGAG
>NZ_GG666045.1:5492-13942 GCF_000156575.1 Anaerococcus lactolyticus ATCC 51172 | reverse complement strand
GTCTTTATCCTCAATTTCTTTAGTCTTCTTTGCAAGTTCTCCTTCTAAGGACTTGAGCTTTTCTTGCATTTCTTTGATTTTATTTTCGTTTTTAACGGCCTTTTCTTTCTCAGCCTCTAACTCCCATATTGTAGATGAATAATCTTCTTTTAGTTTTGCATTTTCATCTTGTAACCTTTTTAATTCATCTTTTAGTTGAGTAATTTCTGCTATAAGTTCATCATTGTTAGAATTTTTAAGATTCTCAATTTCTTTATCTAATTGAGCTATTTTTTTATCTTTATCTCTAATCTCTTCTTCTAACTTAGCCTTTTCTTGTTTTAGTTTCTCTCCATTATCTTTGCAAGATTCTAGCTTTTCCTTTAATTCATCTATCTTTGATTGGTCTTCTTGTTTCTTTTCATTTAAGTCTTTGATTTGATCTTCTAAATCATTAATATTACTTATAGAACTCTCTATCACTTTTTTACTGCCATGTGTATCATCAGCTTTAGCTAGTACATTAGTAGTTGAAGTTGATGTTAAAACTAATAAAAGAGCCATAAAAAAGGCTCTTAGTCTGTTCGTATTAAATTTCTTCATTATGAATGTTCTCCTTTTCTTTTAATTTTTCTTCTCTTTTTCTATCATTGATTTTCTCCATTAATTCTTCCAAGCTAATATTGTTCCTCCTAAGAGTTACAATTATTTCTTCATTTTCAACTTGTATTTCTTCATCGCAAATTTCCTTGTATTTTGCATTTAAATCTTTTAATTTCTCTTCTATTTTTTTCTTTTTGTTCCTAATACTTATAAGTTTTCTGTTCACATAATATCTCCCTTCTATCTTGGTCTTCCAAAACCATAAAAGTGTGATTTCCAATATTTTGAATTTATTGATGTGTATTGAATTGGATCTCCTGCGTGAATCATCATTCCGTTACCTGCATATATTCCTACGTGAGATATTGGAGTTCCACTGTTATATGTTGAGTGGAAAAATATAATATCTCCAGGTTGAGCTTCACTTGGACTTACTGGATTACAATAGTCTTTGTATATTCTCCATGCAGTTGTTCTTGGCATTCTCTTTACACCAGACTTTGTAAATGACCAACATACAAAACCTGAGCAGTCAAAGTTAGATGGTCCACTTGCTCCAAACACATATCTTTTGCCTATATGTTTTTCTGCTTCATTAAATAAGGCTTTGGCAGTTTCAGAATCAAAAGCAAGACCAGGATTTCCAAAGTTTGGATTGTCTACTATTTCTCCTAAGTCGCCATTGCCTGATCCAAAAACATCTCCCATATTCCCCTTAGCTTCAAGAAGAGCTTCATAATGAACTACATTGTCTGGATAATCTTTAAATATTTCCCTAACAACTTCATCCATTTCTTTTTTCTTTAAAGTTACAATTAACTTTTTATATTCGTACTCTTCTTTTTCATAGCTAGTATAAGGATTACCACGACTATCATATCTTGTTCTTTCTACTGTTCTTGTTCGAATCTCAATTTCTTCCTTAAAATCAAGCTTATACATCTTATAGAAAAGTTCTTTTAAAATTCCTTTTACTTCAGATGCTGATTTTACTTCTCCACATCTTGAAGTTATATAGGATAAAAGTTCATGGGTATTATGACCAATTTCTCCTTCTTTGTTTATGATATATTCGTCATATCCAGGGTGACTTGTCTTTATACTTTCGATTTGTGATTGTAGGTCATACTCCATTGACGAAAATTCTTGATTAACTTCACTTAGAACTGTATCTTGTGATAGGTATGTTGTTGTCATTACTGAGTTAACAGAGTTACTTAATCCACTCATACCAACACTTCCACCACCAATCATGATTGATAGCATAAGACCTAGTCCTATTACTAGAAATAGAACCATCTTACTTTTTCTTACGATTAGCTCTTTAGAAGCCTTACCTAAACTTAAAATAGCTTTTTTAACTCTATCTACCAGTCTTGTTTCGTGCTTTTTAGCTATCATGCTTTTCATTTGTTTTCTTTGGTAAAACTTCTTAAATCTATTTTTCTTTATATAGGCATCTGATTTTTTTAAATCTTCCAAGCCACTTTTAAACTCCAACTTGCTTTTTCTATTTCTTATTTTCTTATCAAGTTTAGAAAGCTTTTTTAAGGACTTTTTCTTTTTATCTAGCTTATACTTCCTTATTCCATGCTGGAGTTTAGAGCTTACATTAGCGACCTTTTCTCCAGATTCTACACCAGTATTATCAGATCCTGAACTTAGATAATCTCTCACTAACTCTGAAGACTTAGCTCCAGATAATAAACCCCCAGAAGATAGACCTCCTTTAGTTTTATTCTTTAAGATATTATCCTTTAGCTTGCTTTTAGACTTTTCAAGCTCTCCAATCTTTTTATCTGAGATAAAGTCTTTAACATCTTGTGCTTTCTTAGAATCTTTAGTTGTAACTTTCTTAGATTCATTTTTTAAGTCATCGATTTTCTTTCGAGTGAATTTATCACTTTCATAATTTTTTCTCTTATAGTAAGTCTTCTTTTTATTAACTTTCTTTTGTTCTGAAGGTTTAAGGCTTGTTTCCTTTTCATCTTTTATAAATTCAAGATTATTGTCTTTAAGCTCAGAATTGTCAAAAGTTTTATCTGTATCAACTTCGCTTAGCTTATTTTCTTTATCTATTTCTTTAGAAAATTTTTCCTTATCTCTAAACTTCTTTTCTTGATAAAGTTTATGCTTTTGCTTTTTATCGATATTAGCATTACTCTCGTTCTTGCTTACTTCATCTTTAACAAGCTTATCTTTTCTGTATATTCTCTTACTCTTCTTTGCTTCGATAGGTTTATCTTCGCTTGTGTGGATTCGCTTAGACTCTCTCTCGTTAATTTTGTCTTGGAATTTATCCTTACTATGAATAAGCTTATCCTCATAATTTTTAAGAACTTGTCTTTTACTTGATGTCTTCTTATTGCTTATTACTTCAGTGTTAGCTGAAATATCATCTGTTGTTAGTTTATTAGAATTAATATTTCTACTATTTTTACTATCAAAATTTACCTTTTTGTAGTCTACATCTAACTCTTCATCAAGTTTAAAGCTTTCATCTGTCTTTATTTCAAAATTAGCTTGATTTATTTCTTCAGCCTTATTCTTATTATCTAAAACTTCTTTTCTAATTCTTTCCTTGTTTTTAGACTTCTGAAAATCTTTTAGTTTATCTTGTTTTTGATCTTTAGATAATACATTCTCATGAATAAGTTTAGATTCTTTTTGTGAAATTTTATCTCCGAACCTATCCTTAGTTTTGATAATCTTATTGGTATAATCATCTGAATGAACAAGTTTACTATCTATATTCTTTTCAGGAGCGTCCCTATTTCGTATAATTTTCTTTTGAAAATCTTTTTTTAGTTTTTTATCCATATCACACCTACTTAGCTTCTTCTGGTTTTGTTGTCATTAGCTTATATAACATGGTGTCTTTAGGGAATTTATCTATAAATGGAACAATAGTATTTCCAAAGAATAGTAATCCCTCACCTGCATTTGAATTAGTAATATAGTTTAACTGATAAGGCGATATTTTTAATTTCTTAGCAAGAATATCTCTATCTCCAGATGCTTGATTTAACATTAGAACAAAGTCTGTGTTATCAAAGATATTTTCAATTTCCTGACTTGTTAAAAGGTCTTTTACGTTTTGAGTTATACCTGTTGGAATACCACCCCATTTTCTAAATCTTTTCCAGATTTCTACTGAATATGAAGCAGTTTGTGGGTCTTTTAATAAAAGGTGGAACTCATCTATATAGTATCTTGTAGACTTGCTTCCTCTATTTAAGGAAACCTTGTTCCAAACTTGGTCTTGAATTACAAGCATACCTATTTTTTTAAGTTGTGTTCCTAGCTCTTTTATATCAAAGCAGAGCAGTTGCCTATTTAGGTCAACATTTGACCTATTATTAAATACATTAAGACTTCCCTTAACATAAATTTCCATTTCTGTTGCGAGCTTTCTACCAACTCCCTCTTCTTGAGATAGGAGCATATCGTATAAATCTCCTAATATAGGCATATTTTCTGGTTTTGGGTCTTCAAAATACTTTTGATATATCTTTGGTAAGCACCTATCTATAACAGATTTTTCTGCAGCAGTAAGACCAGATCCTCCTACTACAAGTTCAAGCATAGACATTATGAAATTTGCCTTATCCTTTAAAGGTGCGTCCCCATCTCCATAGTTCATATTAATATCTAATGGATTTAGATAGTCCTTTGACTTTGCCGAAACTTTAATAACTTCTCCATTAAATTGTTTTACAAGGTTTGAATACTCGCCTTCAGGATCACAAATAATTACATCATCGTCTGTTACAAGAATTGCATTTGCCATCTCTCTCTTTGCTGAGAAAGATTTACCAGAACCTGGTGTACCTAATATTAGTCCGTTAGGGTTCTTAAGTTTCTTTCTATCTGCCATAATCAAGTTTTGGCTAAGGGCATTTAATCCATAGTACAAAGAATTTGCTGAATCAATAAATAGCTCTTCTGTTGTAAAAGGCATAAAAACTGCCGTTGATGATGAAGTTAAAAATCTTTTTATCTCGACTTGATTAACTCCTAGAGGTAAGACAGAAACAAGTCCTTGCTCTTGTTGATGAGACAATCTTTTTACCTGACAATTATGTCTGTTAGCAATTGATGAGATTTGAGCAATAGTATTTTCTAATTTTTGATTAGTCCTTGCAAAATTCATAATTACTATGGTAACTACAAAGAGCCTTTCATCTCTATTCTGTAAGTCAGATAACATGGACTTAACATCAGCCCCAAAAGTATTTATATCTGAAGGAATAATATCCATATCATATCCTGCTCGAACTGCTTTCTTTTGTTCTTCGATTTTCATTCTGTCCAGGTCTGTGTTTTTTCTTTTAATGAGTTTAATAGCTTCTGCTTGTTCAACTACATCTATATGAAATGCTACATAAATATTGTCATCAATATCTAAAAACTCAGATAACATTCTGTCTGATAACTCACTTGCAAGTATTTGAAAATGGCTTACTGCTCCAATGAATTTCCCAAATTTAAAATTATTTGCTGGTGCAAAATTAAAGATATTGGGAGTTATATGTGACTTTGTAGACTCTTTCTTCTTCAAATCTTTATATGAAAAATAAAAGTTTTTGTCTGGATTTAACATATCGTGAACAAGTCTTAGCCTTTCTTCACCATCAAGGCTTTCTGCTCTTACTCCCATAGATTTAAAGTTAGATAAAATATCTACTTCAAGTCTATTTAACTTTGCTCTTGCTTGCTCTAGGTTATCGGCTTCTGTTGTAAAGGTTATATACTTCATCTTTTTAAGTCCGTTATTGCCCTTTGCAAGTTGAAGCTTTAACATCTCCCTAAACTCTTTTCTTACATCGTCATAGAAGTCTCCCTTATCAGCAATTTTAATTGCATCTTGTAGGTCTTTATTTCTTCCTAATTGA
Organism: Anaerococcus lactolyticus ATCC 51172; assembly: GCF_000156575.1. Taxonomy (GTDB): domain Bacteria; phylum Bacillota; class Clostridia; order Tissierellales; family Peptoniphilaceae; genus Anaerococcus; species Anaerococcus lactolyticus. The sequence continues at coordinate 8,465 of NZ_GG666045.1, read as the reverse complement.
TTTACATACGAAAGTTCAATGTGGACACTTGGATCAAAAGAATTTAAAAAGTTGGCAAATTGGTTAAAGATTAAATCTCTATCTTCTTCCAATGCCAACTGGTAATTTATATCTTGAAATGAAATTGTCCTTGAATAATTTTTTTCATCTAACTGGCAAATGCCCTCTGGTAACATTCTTATATAGGGAATTGTATCCTCAACAGTAAATCTCTTTTTCTCTTTCTTTAAAAGTACACTTAGAAGACTATTTGTTGGATCTTTCTTTGTTTTTAGCCTTCTTACTTCCTTTCGGTCTTTTTTTAATTGTTTTTCCCTTAGATTTAAGTCGCTGATTTGCTTTTTTCTTTGCTTCAAGGTATGCCTCCTTTCTTATTCTCTTAGTTGGTTGATAAAACTTATGAAGATAGAAAAATTTAAAATATTTTTCAAAGGTTAAGGTGTCTTTTTCATATAAGGTTATAAAAAAGATTGGCAGGGTTACTATTAGCATTACAATGATTGAAACATCATTAGGTAGATATTTTTTCATAAATAAATAGGTTGGTATGCCAATTAGTCCTGCCACAGAAAAACCTATAAGTTGTCTTTTAGTTAAGTTAAAGGCAACCTTTGTTTTAATCTTGTCCAAATCTTTTGGTATTGGTACATATGCCATTTTAATCTCCCTCTACTTCTTCTTTGGAAAGTTCAAGTATATGGTCATAATTAGATGTTGTTTCTTCTTCTAGGTAGCTAATTCTTTCTTCTAATTCTTCTTGTTTTTCTTCATTTCTGTCATTGTATTCTCCTTGATACATAACAAATTCATTGTGACATCTTCCGAGTCTATTTATTCTCCTCTTTAAGTTTCTAATCTTTTCATTTCTTTTTTTCTCTTTTAAGATTTCATAAGTTCCTCCCAATAAAATTCCAAGTCCCAATAAAGCACAATTTTTCTTTTTTAACATTTATTCCTCCTAGTGCGTATTCATAATACTTTTTGCAACTGTTCCACTCTTAAACATCATAAGTCCAAGTAGTAGAGCATATCCTAATATACTAAACAAGCTTGCGTGAATATCTGTAACCTGTACCGTTCTTATTAAAACGGTGTAGATACCTAAACATATCATCAAAAACAAACCTTGTAATCCCAAGGCAAAAAGTCCCTTGATATAATTTGTTCCAATCTGACCCCATTCTTTATTTCCCATAGTCGCAAATGGTATGGATGATACAGATGAGTAGACATATATTTCAAACATACGCCCATATACTATTAAGGTAATAGTTAAAGATATACATTGAATTGCAATCCTCACTAGGCTTGTTTCAACTAATATCATTAAAAGCTCACCTATTTCTTTTTCTTTTAATGTATCAACCATTGCAACTATCTGATCTCCTGAAACAGTGGCAGAAGTAGTGATTACCCCTGCCGCTTTGTTTACAAGATTTTGTGCCACATCAAAGACTGCCATTGAAAATTCAAAGGCATGGCTTGCAAGGTAGACTGCTATAAACATCTTTATAATGTATTTAAAAAACTCAAAAGTATCTGTATCATGCATATTATTCTTTTGCATAACCATATTTATGAGTTCAATACATAAAACTGCTGTTATGATAAGACCTGCTATTGGAACAATCACATTATCATTAATGTTTTTTATGAAGTTATATACTTCTCCATTCCAACCCATTGGTGTTTTCCCAACATCAGTTGCAATAACTCCTACCTTGTCGTTTATATCTAAGAACATGGACTCAAGATTTGCTTTGATACCTCCGAGTAGCATATCCTTAAAAAATTCAGTTAGCTTGTCAAAGATACCAAACATAGACTTTCTCCTAATTTAAAGCATTTGCAAGTAGTGGAATTAATTTAATACCGATTAGTACAATCCCCCCACCAGCCATAAGCTGCTTAATACCTTGAGATTTAGCACCAGGGTTATCATTACCATAACCTTCCATCAAGTTAATAACTCCCCATGCTCCTAAACCTGCACCAATTGCAGTTACAAGTGTCTTTAAAACTCCAACTCCAGCTGTAAAAAATTCCATATTATTCCTCCTCGTTTTCTTTCTTATTTTCTATTTTGTTTAGTGATTTAACTATAAAATTCTTGTAGACCTTATCTCCTTTTTTGTTTTCTTTGAAATATCCAAAGACATGGATTAGATCTCCTTTTTCAAATTCTTTTACAATTTCTACCTTTTCTCCATATACCGAGCAATTTGTATATTCTTTGCCCTTTCCATAATTTTTAACAAGAGCAAAATTTGCTACTTGAACATTTTCTCCATCTTTTTCAAATTCTGAAAATTCGGCTTCCTTAACTAAATTTGCATTAATATTTATCATTTCTCTATCCATTAATTTCTTCTCCTTAATCTAAAAATTTCAATTAAAAAAGCGACTGAACTTATATTTCAATCGCTAAATGTCTAATATATTAAATTGTTTTGTGGGACTTCTTATCCTTACCATTTTAACCTCCTAATTTTTAGTATAAAAAAAGGCGATAGAGTTTTTAATTTCTATCGCCTATTAATACCTTATTTCTAGTCTTCTAAAATCGATACTTCAAGGTCTATCGCTTTAAATGTAACAGTTATTCCTACTTCTTCTTTTACTGTTTTTTCAAATAGCTCAGCTATATCATATGGGGACATATCATATATATCTTCATACCATTCATTGCTTTCATCGTACATTGTCTCACATATTGCTTCAATATAATTTTTCTTATCCCTTGTGAGTTCTGTATCACTTTCCAGAATAAACTGCTCCCCATTTATATTTAATATAATTAAAGATGATTTTCTATTTTCACACATTTTGCTTTCTCCATATACTCAAATGTTTAACCTATTTATTTTATAACTAGATTTTAACTTTACCTTATCTCTATTTGTTAAATACTTTTCCACATCAAATAAGTTTTTCTTATCATAGTCTTCCAACAACTTGTAATTCTTATGCTTT
>NZ_GG666045.1:2163-4818 GCF_000156575.1 Anaerococcus lactolyticus ATCC 51172 | reverse complement strand
TGTAACAACTTGTCAAGGACTTTCTAATCATTTTTATCGTCTTTTTGATCTTTTTCCCTCTCCATTTCTCTAAGCATTATCCTTTTCAATTTATCTTGCATGGTTTCAGTCGCATTTTTATTAAAATGGACAATAACCTCGTAAGTTACTTTTCCAATCTTCTTTATAGTCTTTGTTCCAGTATTTTGTTCATTCCTGTTTTCGTGCATATTATTTTCCTCCTATTAGTTGCAATTAAAAAAGACGATTCATAATTTTCTAATCGCCTTTAAAGTGTCATATTCATATTTTTATTATCTCTAGCATACTTTGATACCTTTTTAGACTTAAAGTCTTTAATAATGGCTTTCCACCTCTTTTTATCTATAAAGATTCTCCTACATCATAGTTCATTTTTTTATTTAAACCTTTCTGTGTTAGTTTATCTTTATCTTCTTCATACCAATTTAAGATTGTCACATAGTGGTTTTGATAGGTCTTACCCCTGCTTTCCATGTATCTTGATAGTTTATTTATCATTATTTCTGCGTGTGAGTTTAATTTTTCTTTAAGGTTTTTATATTCTTCTTTGCTTAACCTTACATTTTTGAATTCTCCATAAAAAGAAACTGGGGCTGCTTGGTTTTCTTTTTCTCCTCTCCCCTTATCTATACTAACCTTATCTAATCTATCCTTACCTATACTATGCGGACAAATGGTTGACACTTGGTTGTCATTTGGTATACCAAGATTTTCAAGTTTGATATATGCTCCATTTTCTGTTTGTGTTAAGCTTTGTTTTTCTGTAATATACATCGTTTCTTTTCGCCTGTCATTCCTGATGTAGTTATTTATCTTCCAATGAGTAATTACAATAATTCCCCTTTCAAAGACAATTACAAAGCCTTTTGTTATTAGGATTTTTAGGTCATCTTCATTTGCTCCTATGATTTTTATTATCTTCTTTGGATTGTCCACAAAACCATCATCATCTGCCCTCATTGATAAATGAAAATATAGGCATTGACTACTTAGTGGCATATCCAAAAATAAGTCGCTATCTACTATCTTTAGTGAAAACATTCTTTTATCTGCCATGCTCTCCTACCTTTCTTCAAATAAAAAAAGACGATAGTTTTTACTTCTACCGCCTTTTGTAAGTTCATATTTTATTTTTCTGAATCTAATTCTTTTATAGACTCTTCTATTTCTTCAATAGATGGTAAGCTACTTTTATATTCCTGCTCAAGTAATTTGCTAATTTCATACTTACTTATTCCTATAGGCTGTGAGATATTTTCAAGCGAATATTCAGCGACTACATTATCTTTATCTCTGCAAATTAGTATTCCTATGGTTTGATTATCACTATTTGATTTCATATTCTTATTTACAGCTGTTACATAAAAATTGAGTTGACCTGCAAATTCCGGCTTAAATTTTTCTGTCTTTAATTCTACTACAACATAGGAGTGTAGTTTAACATGATAGAAAAGTAAGTCCATATAAAAATCACTTTCTCCAACCTTGATATGGACTTGCCTACCCATGTAAGAAAATCCTGTCCCAAGTTCCAAAAGAAAAGAAGTTATTTGATTTACTAATGCTTCTTCCAACTCTCTTTCATCATATTTATCTCTTATTGTTAGAAAATCAAAGTTGTATGGATCTTTTATTGTTTGCTTAGCTAATTCAGATTGGACAGCCGGTAATCTATTATCAAAATTAGTAACTGCATTCCCAACTCTTTTATATAAATCTCCATCAATCTGATGTTCCAAAACCGTCCTGCTCCATCCATTTTCAATAGTCTTATCTATATAAAACAAAGCCTCTTTGACATCTTTACACTTATACATAATCCTTTGATTATGTCCCCAAGGAATACTTTTTATTCTTCTTTCAATATCCGATAATTGGGTTACAGCTTGTAACCCAATTAGGTAATCATTATAAAAGTTATACCAATATCTTATGTGTTTTAAGTTTACGGCTGAAAATCCTCCCATGTCTGGAAATTCTTTTCTTAAATCACTACTCAATAATTTTAGAAAACTATCACCCCAAGAATATTGCTTTTGTTTTTCAACAATTTCTTTCCCCAGGATCCAATACAAATCAAGCAACTCATAATTAACTTTTACTGCTGCTTTTAATTGACTGCGTCTAACTTTTTCCTTTAAATCTAAAAGTAATTTTTTATATTCACCATCTCCTATAATATCTAAATCTTTTTTATCCATTCTAATCACTCCAATCTGATTCTTTATTTTATTCTATTTCTTACACCAATGGTGGGAGTTTTAATATTTTTATCATAATCAGCTTACGGTAAACAAGCTCATTTTATCACTACACATTTAGTTTAATTAATGTGATTATACCAAAAATATTAAATCTTTTCTATCTCTCCCTCTCTCTCTTTATCTATCTCTATATCTTTCTCTATCTCTTGTCGGACATGTGTTGGACTCATTAAGGACAATGTCCTCTTTTAATTTTATCCAATAATATCTTTTGTTTGTTGCCATACCTGCTCTTTTCTACATTGATATTTTCCAGATTTTCGATAATCGAAATTCTTGATTTCCGATTTTCGGAAGTCTTGTTATTGTAGGTATTTAAGGGTGTAACTTTTCGTTACTCCCTTAGATTTCTCTGGTCATATCTTTTTTG
>NZ_GG666045.1:0-978 GCF_000156575.1 Anaerococcus lactolyticus ATCC 51172 | reverse complement strand
ATCTTTGCTTTTTTATTTAGTTTGTAACTATTAGACTTTAAAGTTTCTATTTTTGTTTGTAACTGACCTATGGTTTCTATGTTATTTTTTCTTAAATAACTATATGCACTTGTTAGCTTTTTGAAGTCATATTTTTCTTTATTAGTTTTTGCATATCCTTTTAGATATTTACTTTTTTCTTTTTGAATTTCTGAATAAGTTAATAGATAATTTGTTAGATTAAAAAGTTTAGGGTTGTCTATTACCTTATCTCTTTCTATATCCTTAAATTTTTCATAAGCAGTAGATAGGTTATCTAATAAATTTCCTATCCAACCCTTTAATGTTTTTATCTCTTCTTTTATTGTTTTTACCAAGTCATTATATTTTCTTATTTCTCTATTATAGTTTCCCTTGTCAGTTTCTATTCCCTTTCGTTCCATTGCACTTGCTGCTGATCCTAAGTGGATTGTCGGTAGATAATCTGAATTTTGTCTTTTAAAACTTCTATGGTCTACTCTTTTTTCTATCTTGTTTTTTGCTAGATATTCATTGCAAAGGTATGAAAAATTTTCTCTCCATTTTTCTACATTGCCCTTATCGTTCCAGGTTGTTAGTTCTACTTTTCTTGTTTTAGGTTTTCCATTTTTGTTTAATACTTTTTCTCCTTTTTCATCTAGGATATATTCTTTTTTTGACTTTGCTAAGAACTCTCCTTTTTCGTTTATGGGTCGCATTATGGTCATTATATGACAATGAATATTTCCATTTTTATCTTGACTCTCATCATGAATTGCATAATCTACTATCATTCCTTGTGATGTTAGATTTTCTTTTATAAATCTTTCGACTAGGTTTTTATTTTCACTTAAAGATAATTCTTTTGGTAGTCCTATTATGAATTGTCTTGCTAGTTGTGCATTAGAATTTTTTTCTGCCATTTCTACTTTATTCCATAAGGTCGACCTATCATTAAATTCTTTTGGTATATGATCAGGT
>NZ_GG666046.1:423503-425352 GCF_000156575.1 Anaerococcus lactolyticus ATCC 51172 | reverse complement strand
CAAGGGACTATTATGTTATTTCATCTTTAGATGATTTTTCTACATTATCATTTATTCTTTCTTCTAAAATTTCCATTATGTTTAATCTTATTTCTTCATCATTTAACATTTTTATTAACTTATAAAATTCATATTTCGTTAGATCCTTACTTTCTTCAAAAATACTTTCAAACACTGTACCTTTTTCTATAAGTCTTTTGTTTCTTGCTTTTCTTTCTTGTTCATTAAGTTTTTTCTTCAATTGTCTTTTTTGATTTTGTAATTGCTTAATGCTTTCTTCTTTCTTTTCGATCTGTTCTTCAATACTTAATCTTTTACTTGTCATAATGTGTCCTTTCTTACAATAAAAAAACGACTAGAGATTTATTTCTAATCGTTTTTCAGCTTAGTGTTTTAATACAACTTGTTTTGTTGCTTCTATTTTTTTATCTGACCATATTACAATTTCTTTTAGAAAAGCCGGACACAAAAGACACACAGCATCGGCAACTCGACACATTTCTTGATACCATGAGCTATAAGAGAATACGGATTGTAACCGCAAAGGCAAAAGAGATTAAGGATGTCTAAGAAAGCAATAAACCGACAGTGTAATGAACCACTGTCGGTTTATTTTATTTCTTATGTTTTGAAATACTCAACATCATCCAAAGAAGAAACTGAATAAAAAAACAAATTGCTATCTGATAATTTCTTATTCTAAGAATGAAGTACAATGAGGACAAAAACGTAGTAAACATAGCTATTATCACTAGCATATTTCTGAACTTTTCTAATCTACGTTTACGCAACATAAAGCCTCCAAACTCTCTTACAATTATTTATTGCAAGGTTTAATGTAGTAACTCCACCAATGGCTGTACCTGCCGCGGTAGCAGCTTCACCCGCTGTCAAGCCACCATCTAAATATGTCAAAACCGACCATAAAACAGTTCCACTACCTGAGGCTAAAACCGCTAATTCAGCAGCATTTAATGTATCAACTGCTTCAATATATCTATCGATAGCATCCTTATCACTTGATAAATACCTTATAGCATAAGTATCTTTATTTCTTTACATTATTTTTTATTGCTATTAGTTCAATCTTTGTCTTATCTTATATACATTATCCTGCAGGAAGTCCTATCAATAATTGGACAGCACATATAACTATAAATACAACTAATAAAGCTAAAGAAATTTTGATTACTACTGAGCCAATATTATTATTATTATTTAATCCCATGATGCATATCCTTTTTTATTTGAGCTTGAAAACCATAAACTGCAAGTTTTAGATCTTGAGAATACTTCCATTCCTACAGGATCAATTCCTATAAATGCTCTACAATCAAAATTACACACAACATAAGGATCCTTAACACTTGAAGAAGTATTCACTTCCCAAAATTTCGAAGAATAAGTTGGAGAACCATACAATGGTGTTCCATTAGATTTGAATCTTCCCACTGCATTACATGTCACTAAATTATACAGTCCAGTTATATGCTTAATATACGATGTACTTTTAACTTTGTAAGTAGAGCTACTGTTATATAGGATATCATTTCCAGAAAACCTTCTTATTTCATTGCCTATTTCTTCAGTTCTTGTTCTTACACCTAATAACAAATTATCACTTATTTTAACTTCTTGAATACTTTCATTTATACCGTTTCCTAAGCTATCATAATATGATTTTACTTCAGGTGTATCATTTTTTAATTTTTCGAATCCTTCTTGGATATTTAACTCCAAGCTCTGAAGCTCTTCTACGTTCAAGTCTATTTTATCTGCTATTTCTGCTAACTGCTCTTTTTTATTATATTCACCATTTGAATCTAAATCCGCCGCATAAGCTGGAATA
>NZ_GG666046.1:409525-423453 GCF_000156575.1 Anaerococcus lactolyticus ATCC 51172 | reverse complement strand
CCAATACCAACAAACATAATTACAGCCAATATTGTACTTAAAAATCTCTTTAACATAGCATACCTCCTACAAATTACTATTTCACTCCTATTATTTCAAACAATAAGTTTCATTCGTTAAATAATGAACTTATCTCCATTTTTATACCTTTGAGGATTATTATAGTTCATAAATTCCACCTATATTTTTCTTGATGTTGTCATTTAATTTTTTAACAACAATTATGACTATGGCACTTATATGTTTCTTCTCCGTCCAAATCAAAAATCTGATACATACAAACCCCTAAAGCATTTGCTATATCGTTAGCAGTTTTAAGACTCGGAATTGTTTTCCCTGTTTCTATTTTGTTTATACTCGTCCTTGATATACCTACTTTTTTTCCAAGTCTATGTTGCGATAAACCTAAAGGTTTACGGTATTTCTCAATTCTATTATTCATTATTTCACCTTTCTTTGGTTAACTTTAGTTTAATATAATTTCGTTTGAATGTCAATACTTTTCATATTTTTTGATTACCTTTTCCTAATTTGTCATTACATAATATCTATGCCAACATTTTTACATTTTTTCATTATTCTAAGTGTTTCTTTGAATTCTTTTGTCTTTGTTGCTTCTTCTAGTAGGATTTTTATTTCTTCATCTGTTAGTTCTTCTGCATTTTCTATAAGGCTTTCTAAGATTGCTCCTCTTGTTATTAGTCTGTGAGTTCTTTCTTTTCTTTTTTTCACTATGTCTTGTTTTAATATCTTCTTTTCTTGATTTTTTAGTTGCCTTAATCTTTCCTCTGTATTGTCTATTTTATTTTTTATTTCTTTTGACTCTTGTCTTATTTGTTCTATTTTTTCAATAATAATTTCCTTTAATGCAATAAAAAAGACGATAGAGTTTTTAATTTCTATCGCCTAAGATATCCATGTTTTAATATTTTTCTAATTTAAGAAGTTTTTAATATACTTACTACAAGACTATATTTTAGTTCCTGCAGCTCTGAATATTAATATATTTACTTATTATCCTTATTGATTCTATGCCTAACATCTAATATAGATATATCATCATTAATACTAAGTATCTAATTTTAGATTTTCCATTCTTTTTGAATTCAATACGCATGATGTTATAAATAGGATCAACATATTATCCAAATCCACAAAACAAAAACATTATGAGTAACCTTTCAATGCATTATTAATTGGAACGCTTAATTTTTGTTTCTCAAATTTAATAAAAAATAAGTTAATATAATCATAACTACTAAAGGAATTAATTCCGCAATAAATCTCCAATTAACTGGATTATCAACAGGAATATCTATCACAGTAGACAAGACTACCCATACTATAAAAATACTTTTGAAATTGTTAATATAGCTTTTTTAGCACACTACGTAAATTCTAATCTTCATACTATGCAATTATATGATAAGTAGATTAAAGTTTATAAAAATCTTCTTATGTAGCTACTTCTTTGTATTTATATTCAGCCCAAAAGTCGACATGAAAAAGGCCCCCCAGATTTTTTCTAAATGCCTTTATTTGTTAGTTTCTAACTTCACTACTAATTCCACAAAACACGGATTCTGTGTTCACACTATTCTATATAAACAATATTGATTTTTTTAATTCTTATTAGCTATCAAATTTTAAAATTTTATTGTTTGTAATCCTACAAAAAATTTATTCTCCTTCAACACATAGACTGAATCCACTATTGGTCACAACAATAATACTAGTTTTATCATAAAGGTAAAGTTTCGACCCTGTAGGAAATACATTACTTGAATAGTTTTCACTTCTTTCATCTATTGACTTTAATCCAGAATTATATGATTTTTTTACTTCTCCTATCAAGGTAAAATCTTTTAGACTAATATCCTCTAGGTCTTTAGACCAATAATAAATTTTATTTTCTACTTTTACCATAGGTTTATAATTAGCATCAATATCATCTTTGCTTGTATTCTTTGCTATATATATTACTCCTATTACAGTAATTAGTAATAATATAGGGATAAAGATTTTTTTATATCTACCATCCATAAATTGTCGAACTCCATATAAACTTGCCACCATTTACAGATATACTCTTACTTGATATTGACATACTGACATAACTATCATCCCAAGGATTCCATACAGAATAAGTATTGTTTCTTGTGTTGTAACCTCTTAAAACCAGGGCATGATTTGCTTTTTTGTATGTGCCTGTCCCATCACAACTTAGATATATTGATTTGTTAGAATCAATTTGCTTCTTTACTGAATCCAGACTTAAAGTTCCTGTACTTTTTGATGGATATGACTTTTTATTATTAGCATATTTAATTAGTTGATTATGTGAAATAGATTTTTTCTTTAAATCGTCATAACTAACATTTGGATAGAAATATCTCATTATATTGTTTGCATAAATCTTTCCTTTTCCTCTTTGTCTTAAAATTTGAGCACCGGCAAAAGCTGAACACCAAGACTGATCTTCTTGAGTTTCTGCTAGATCTAAATCAATATATTTACTACTTGAAGACCTTGATGCAAAAACCATATTATATAATCTATAACTGCCCTCTAAGTTTTCGATTTCCATTATATTTACTACATTTTTTGAAGGAATTTCAGCATCATTATATAATTTTGAATCTCTAGATACTTCCAGTTCAGGATAAAAAGTCAACTGTACTTCTTTACCCGAAATAGTTGCAAAGACATTTCCATTCACTGTATATAAAGAAGCAGGTGATTCGAGACTTGTAAGTTTAGAAATTTGATTTAAGCCATCAGAAAAATCCTTTGACAGAGTCCATCCTAATTCTCCTTCGAAATCCGATACAGCCATCAACGCTACTATTTTATTACCTATTATAATTGGTATATATGTTGATTCATTTAAATTAAATGGTTTCCCAAATGAAATCATATCTTCCAAAACAAATCCATCAAGAGAAACCACATCTTTTAAAGCCATTAGCACGTTCTCTTTTTCGCTATTAGCGTATGCAATATGGTCATCATTAACCTTATCAGAAATTAAGTATAATTCTTTTACATCACGTTGCTCACCTGCATCAGCTGCAATAGACCTTGATGATAAAACTGGTAGCATCATTACTAATGCTATAACTAATGTTAACAACCTCTTCATTCTAGAACCTCCTTTATTATTTATGTTTTGTAATTGATGCATTTATTATTCTTTTTATAATCTTCTAGATAATTCTATTTAGCACCATTTCTACCTTATAAAATTTAGATACTTATTGTTTTAACTAACACTCTTAAGTTAAAACAAAAATATCATATTCTCGATCACCATTCTTAAACCTTTGTGGATTTAAATATACCATTTTATTGCCTCCTGAACCTACATTACACTAATCACACTCAAACTTATCAAAACCAAATAATGTATATATAAATGTATTTACTTTATTTACAATTATTATTAAAGTCAGTGATTATTAAAGTAGGGTATGCGTTATCTTTAGAGTTTAAAAAGATATAGGATATCCAGCTTGTGCATAGTTGTATAGCCTTGAAAGTTTTCCATTTTCACTCAGATTGAAATCCTTATAAGCATATAATCTTGAGACCTAGTGCCACTTAAACATATTTGCCCCAAGCCATATAGAAGATACTTGGCTTGGTTCCTTTTTTGAACCATAAGAAAACCAATTTCTACTATCGTCTATTTTAGGATATTTTTGTTTCATCGTTTTTTCTCCCGCATACAGACATTGAGAAGCAAAATTAGCACAGTCAGCACCCCAATCAGGATAACTGGGATTATAATTTTCCCAATATTTATTTTAGTAGCTACTGCTTTTAAAGAAGCTTCTTTTCATAATTTTTTCCCCGTCACATTCAAAAAATAGTTTAACACACTATATTTTGACACTTAAATTTATTTATCTCTAAAGTCAGGTATTTATATCTCCATTCTTATACCTCATTGGGTTTAATAGTTGCAATATTAAACTGATGATTAAAACAAGTAACCTATCATAAAACATAACTGTTAAATTACTTATATTATTAGTCTCTTTTACTTGGTATGTAAGCAATTGATGCTGCTGCAAGGATTCCAGCTACGCCCGCCATACCAGCAATGCCTGTTTGAGCATTTTTGCCTGCTTTCTTAGCTGGTTTGTTAGCTTTTTTGTTCTTATCTTCATTTATCATATCTTCATTTACTTTTAAGTCGCCAAAATTAACTTTTGAAACTCCATTAGAACTGAGCACATTTAAAAGTTGACTTGGATAAGAGTTTACGGCTAATTGTTCCTCTTTAGAAAGAGTATTATACCATTTTAACCATTCTATATCTTTATCCGACAACCTAATTGATTGTAATAGGTCATAGTTTACACTCAATTGCTCCTCTTTACTTAGACCATTAAACCACTCTTGCAATTCTTTAGATATAACTTCTGAGTTATTATTTGCTGATGAAGCAAATACATTTATTGCCATTGCCGTTAACAGCATCACTATGGCTATTAATAGAGTAAATCTTTTTTTCATTTCTTACCTCATCATATAATTTTGTCTGACATCGATATATTTGACATTAAAATCAAATATATTCTACTTTCCCAACTGTTATTTTTAGCTACATTATAGAATATAGTATCTAAACTAATCGCCACTTCTATACCTCATAGGATTTAGGTCTATTATCAATTCACCTCCTATCTACCTTACATATGAGTTTATCTTAACCTTTCCTGATAATGTTTTATTTGTTTGATTAACAATTGTAACTATATAAGAGCTTCTCCTATTAGCCTTAACTCTTAATATAGATTCTGAAGCAAATCTTTCATCATAGATCATTTTTCCATCTTCTTCAATATTTACCGAATAGCTAATTACACCTGAACTGAACAAATTTTTTAATCTAACTGTAAAACCGTCATGAACTTTACCTGTCCAAGTATCCATGTTAAATTTATAATCAATGTTATCAAATCTTTTAATCTTATATTCTCATCAATATTTGCTGCTCTAAGACCTGTTCCCTGTACTTCTCCTAATTCCAATTTTTGGTACTCTTCTTCACTTATTATTTGAACCTAACTCCTAATAAAGTTTAATTAATATTATATCTATTGTTTCGTTTGACATTTTGAGCATCTGTATCTACCTGTACCATCCAAGTCAAATATTTGGTATATACAAACGCCCAAAGCATTTGCTATATCGTTAGCAGTTTTTAGACTCGGAATTGTTTTCCCTGTTTCTATTTTGTTTATACTCGTTCTTGATATACCTACTTTTTTTCCAAGTCTATGTTGCGATAAACCTAGAGGTTTACGGTATTTCTCAATTCTATTATCCATTGTTTCACCTTTCTTTGGTTAACTATAGTTTAACATAATCTCATTCGGGTGTCAATACCTTGTCATATTTTTGATTACCTTTTCCTGATATATTATTATATAATATCTATGTTAATATTTTTCCATTTTGCCTTATTATTTTTAATGTTTCTTTAAATTCTTTTGTTTTTGTTGCTTCTTCTAGTAGGATTTTTATTTCTTCATCTGTTAGTTCTTCTGAATTTTCTATAAGGCTTTCTAAGATTGCTCCTCTTGTTATTAGCCTATGGGTTCTTTCTTTTCTTCTTTTCACCATATCTTGTTTTAATATCTTTTTTTCTTGATTTTTTAGTTGCCTTAATCTTTCTTCTGTGTAATCTATTTTATCTTTTATTTCTTTTGATTCTTCTCTTATTTGCTCTAATTTTTTCATACTGATCTCCTTTCTTGTATTAAAAAAAGACGATGAAGATATACTCTCCCCGTCTTTAGGTTGTTCTCTACTTAAATATTAAATTTAAAATATTTATATCCTCCTTTTGTATTTTTAGCAATAAAAGTGGCAAAGAATTTTTTTCTTTTCTTAGCCACTTTTATCAATAATTAATATTTTTAATTAACACTTATGTTAATTATATTTTTAATTTTTTCGGTAAGGTCATTTTCTGTAATGTATGTTCTAAATACTTTGCCATTTTCATAACATTCTATATAAGTATTGTCACTTTCTGCATAAATCAACAACTTAGTTTTACCATCACTTACAATTTCAATAAATTTCATTGGTTCTATCTTTAACCAATCATCTTTATCTAACTCTTTAATATCATTTGCAATTAAAAGATCAGACAGTTCTTTTTTTATTTCTTTTGTAAACTTAACATTTTTATAAGCATCTCCATCACTAAAGTCTATTTCATAATAATTTTCTGGTAAAATTTCTCTTATTTTTTCATAGCTTTTGTCATTATTAAAGTATAAAAATATAATAATAACAGCAATAAAAGATATTATAGATATGAGTAAAACATTCTTTTTATTTATAACCATTATAGTTTCTATTTCCTCTGAATCTTATTGGACAATATTCTGGTACTGCATCCCCCGCCAGTATTAAGCTATTTTAGAATAATTAAACTGTTAAGCATCTTTTGCCTTTTTAAAATTAGCATTGTTATTCTCTGTATTTCCTTTTATACAGCTACAGTTGCAATTCCAAAATGGTTGCCATGGACCCCTTGTACTTTTCCAACCACTGTCGCATACACATCCTGCTCTTCTAAGTACAGGTGTTCCTGTTGAATCATTAATAATCTTCATTGTTTTTTCCTCCTTTGTTGAGTTAATTTATATTCCCAATAATCAGTTATATTTACAATATTCGCTTGCTACTATGCTCAATATATGCATATAGGATCCCTAATTGGCACTGCAACAAGCTACATACCACTTTATAGCTGATTATTTAGAAACTTAGTTTTGACAACATTTGCTAAATGATAAATAAATAAATGGAATCGTTATTATTACAATAATCGAATACATCACTATTATCATAGGTATCTGCATAACTACTTTCCCTAAAACTTGATACAATAAAGGTATCTTAATACAGTTATATACATTTATTAACTGATCTGGTGTTATGTTGAAAAAGCCATCAAAAGGTAATACTCTACCAATAAATGGAGATACCACAAATAATATCATAGGAACGCATAAGCTTATAAGTGGTGAATGTGTTTTAGCTGATACAAGCATTGTCAACACACTTGAAAGCAAACTCCCTACATAACCCGCAAGCATAATAACAAAATATCTTTCTAAAAATGTATAGTTGTACATGCAATAACTATATTCAATTTGAATTGGTGAATTAGCTCCACTGACACCCATAAATGCAAAGGATATAATTGAAAGAATAAGCATTGCTCCCCAATAAATAATTGTCGCCATAAACAATCCTGTTAGTATCTTAGTCTTAGTCCCCCTGCTTCTACCTAATTTTGTACTAAAGAATACAGACTCTGCTTTCAGTTTAAAATCTTCAGAAAATATTCCAGATGTAATAAATGATATAGATATAATCAATATTATTGCATATGTTGTTGCATATAGCCCCATAGTAATCCATGAATCTGCAGGTGCGTAATCAAATGGAGTAACAAGCTTTGAATATTGTTTCTTCAAAAATTCTGTTTTCTCCTCTGTAGTTCCATATTCGTTGATTAAGTGAACAATATTATCATCTCTTATAGCATACATATTTCTTGCCATATCTGAATCTAATGCATCAAATCTTGTATAGTCTATATCCCCTCCATAAGATATAGTGCTAACCATAAAATCTTTTATATCCATATATTTTTGCATATTATCAGCATATATGTTCTCTGGGATTTTGTTTCCATATTCACTTTTAATTCTCTTATCTGTATTTACTATATCTTCAAAAATATCAGAGTTTAACTTCCCTGCATATTCAGCTTTAGCTTCAGTTAATTGCCTTGCAGCAAATAATCCATTATGTGTAATCCCATCCTTATCTACATAACTTACACTCCATACAGCAAATATGCTTAAAACTACTGCCACGACCAATAAAAATAGTAATACAAGCCTATTTATACGATTACTAAATACTATATTAATTTCATGTTTAATCATATTTATCTCCACCTTCTATCCCAAAGTAATAGTAAAATAAATCTTCAAGTGTGGCATCAACGCACCTAGCATTATCATTCGGTTTATTTTCTGATAAAATTCTTACTTCTGTATATTTCCCATTATTATTTATCGCACTGATAGAACTTTTAAATCTGCTAATAAATCCTTCTGCTTCATCAGTATTTAAATAATACAGCCAAACCTTACAAGGAATGTTTGAACACAATTCTTCAACTGTACCTTCTTTTATAATTTTCCCTTCCTTCATGACAAATACTTTCTTGGCAATAGCTTCTATATCGGAAACAATGTGTGTAGATAAAAGTACAATCTTACCTTTTGCAAGTTCACCTAATAAATTTCTACATTTTATTCTTTCAATTGGATCAAGTCCAGCCGTAGGTTCATCAAGTATAAGTATTTTTGGATCATTTAATAATGCTTGAGCAATACCTACACGCCTCTTCATTCCTCCGGATAGTTCTTTCATTTTTTTAAACGAATGTTCCTTCATTCCTGTTGTTTCTAGTAAAATATCAATACGTCTTTCTGCCACTTTATTCTTTAAACCTTTTAACGAAGCAATATAGGAAAGGTACTTTTTTACGCTAAGATTAGGATAAAATCCAAATTCTTGTGGAAGATAGCCTATAATATCCCTATATTGAGCATCCATCTTAAATATATCCATACCATCATAACATATAGAACCTTCTGTAGGCTTCAAAACGGTACATAGCATTCTCATAAGCGTAGTTTTGCCTGCACCATTTGAACCAAGTAATCCATATAGACCTTCTTCCATTTCAATCGAAACATTGTCAACAGCCTTCATATTTCCAAAACTTTTTTTTACTTTATTCAAAACCAAATTCATTGATTTTCACCTCCAAGTGTCTAATGTTGTTGTGTAAGGCTTTTTTAATATAATAAATTGTTAATAAAATACTTGTACTAAACATCACCACCCAAACAAAAGGAGTTATTTTTAAATAGATATACTCGTTTAATACAATCATCATCCAAACCATATTTGCAGCAATACATATAATCATTGTTATAAGTTGGTTAAAATATTTTCTTCCGGAAAATGCCTTCATACAAATCATTGAAGCAATCATAATTGGAAATATAAATTGCTTTAAAATATCTGCAAACATGATTTCTTGCATCTGCACAGCATAAATACAAAACAGTGTCAAAATAGTAGTATCAATAAAACCAAAAGCTATAAGTTTAGCTGCATATATCTTTCGTAAATTGAAAATTGAAGTTTCCTCAATCTCTATTGATTTATTCTCAATATTCCTCCATAACTCAGGAATTACGAGTATAACAAACAATGAGGCTATTATGCTTAATCCTCTTTGTACATAAGCTTCACCATTCGAAATAGATAACCATTTTGCTGCAATAAAAAGCAAAAATGCTTGTGCAAGCCAACACTCTTTTTTCATGATTTTGACTTGTAAAATAATAAATTCAATAAATCCAATTCTACTTTCATTATCTATGCTATTGATCAATTCTCTAGCTTTGAGAACTAAACTATCTATTGCTTCCTTAGACGGTTTCTGCTCATTTTGTTTATTCATATTTTTTAGAATTTTTTCTAGTCTATCTTCAGAAAAATTCATCTGTTTCATATTTCACCTCCTATATACTTTTTTATCATTTCTTTACCTTTCTTCAATCTGTATTTTACAAGTTCTAATGAAATGTTGCATATATCAGCAATTTCTCGCTGTTTCATATCAAGAAAATAATACATGATTATAATCTCTCTAATATCTGATGGTAGCTTTTCAACCGCTTCCCTAACATATAAAGATTCTATTGTTCTTTCGGATTCATTAAAACTTGATGATACCTCATAGTCAATACATTCAATTGAAATATCTTTATTACTTTCTTTTTTTCTCTCATCAATACACTTATTGCGAGCAATCGTATATAAATAGTTTAAAAGTTTACCCCTATGTTTATATTGATCAATTTTCTTTAAAAAAATCAAAAATACCTCTTGTGTTAAATCTTCGGCTGCATGTATATTCTCGGAATGATACTTGCAGTAGTCAAAGACTTTCATATAATATTTTCGAATTATAATTTCTGCAGCCTTATCATCACCATTTCTAATGCGACAGACAAGAAAAAAATCTGTGCTCATATCTATCAATTCTCCTATGACTAAAATAGCCTTACATAATATATAACGATTATAATACTAAAAAAGATAGTTTTTTATATCTTAAAAAATATTTTCTTATCTCTTGTATTCGTACTGTTCTTCAAGGTTTTATTAACAATAAATATATCTCATATTATTTAACAGTCTCATCATTTCAGCAATACTAAAATCATCTTGCAAAAAATGGTTAATATTTTTTTAGAATATCAATTAATATTGGTAAAATTAGTTTACTATCTTATTGGTATTCCTGTTTTTTAAGTTTTTTAGTTTTTTCTGTTCTCTCCTTGCCTTATACCTTTCCTCATATTCCTGTTGTTTCCCATTTGCTTTACGCTTTAGATAATTTTGATGAAGTCTGTCTCTTCTCTCATTAATTTTTCGTTCTTCTTCCTCAAGTTTTAAACGTTCTTCTTCGCTTAACTCTTCTTTTGGCACTTCATAATTTCCTATGAAGTTAAAATATATTTCTATCTTTTGCTTTGATGTTTGACTGCCTTTTCTATCCCTTTCATGAATGATTATCTTCTCTACAAACTCATTTATCATTGTGTTAGTTAGATCATCAAAGTTTTCATAACGACTAATAAGGGATATAAATTTTCTTACCCTATCTGTTTCATTTTCATATCTTGATATTACAAGCTCTAAGTCTTCAATCTCTCTACTTAGAGCTCTTTGTTCTGTTTCGTATTGGCTATTAAGTATCTCATATCTACTACTTGGTATTTTTTCTAGTATCATATCCTCGTAAATACGACACATAAGCCTTTCTAACTCTTGTATCCTCGACTTATTGTTAATTAAACTTACTCTTTGTTTTTCTATCTCTGCTTTTTCCTTTTCTTCCATTTCATTTTGAATGGAACGGGTAAAGGCTTCATTATCTTCATCAAGATAATTTTTTATATCTTTTAATGTTTCTTGGATAAGATTTAAGACTACTTCTGCTTTTATCCTATGAGCTGATGGACAAAGTGTCCCGCAAGGCACTTTTTTATAATTACTGCAAACATAATAAGGGATATTCTTATAGTTATTTCTCCTATGAACATACATCTTGCTCCCGCAATCTGCACAATACATCAATCCTGTTAGTGGGTGATATTCGCCCCAACCATCAGGATACCTTTTTACATTTCCTCTTATCCTTTGCACATTGTCAAAGGTTTCTTGGTCTATGATTGCTTCGTGAGTATTTTCAAAGATGAGCCATTTATCTTCGGATACATATTTACTTTTCTTATCCTTGAAATGCTTTCTTGTTTTAAAGTTAACTGTATGCCCTAAGTATTCTTTTTTCTTTAAGATACTGGCAATTGTGGAACTACACCAACGATAAGGATATTCAAAGTTTTTGCTTTGATGTAATCCATATCCCATTTTTTGCTGATGATAAGCGGGTATATCTATCTTATCTGCTTCTAGTATCTTTGCTATTTTGTATGGTCCTGCTCCGTCCATTGTAAGATTAAATATTCGTCTTACTATCTCGGCTGCCTTTTCATCTACAATCCACTTATCTTTGTCTTTTTCATCTTTGATGTAGCCATAAGGTGGAGTGCTTGCCGTATGCTTTCCGCTTTCTCCTTTTGATCTAAATGTAGATTGTATTTTTCTTGAAGTATCTCTTGCATACCATTCATTCATAATATTTCTAAAAGGGGTAAAATCATCTTCTCTGTAAAAGCTGTCTACATTGTCATTGATAGCAATCAGTCTTACGCCCTTTTGTCTTAATATCTCCATACATTGACCAACTTTGAGATAATCTCTGCCGAGTCTACTCATATCCTTTACGATGATACAACCGATATTTCCAGTATTTACTCCATTCATCATTTCCATAAAGCCTGGTCTATCAAACTGTGTCCCGCTTATTCCGTCATCTGTAAAATGGATGATGTTGGTTAAATTATTCTTACTTGCATATTCTTCAAGGATTTTCTTTTGATTAACGATTGAGTTACTTTCTCCTTCAAGTTCATCATCTCGACTTAATCTCTCATAGAGTGCTGTTGTCTTTTCAAAATTCCTCACTTTTTCCTCCTTCCTCTTAATTTCTTAAATAAAAAAGAATTAAGAAGTACATGTTTCACTAAAACAGTGATTAAGTGTTCTCCTTAATTCTATTACTCCTGCTGCCAGCTTATATTTCTTATATTGCTTAACTGCAAAATGACTTGGGTCTTTCTTTTCAAGAGCTTCAAAGAGCCTATCAATTGGGTTCATATAGGTTTCGTCATCTTCTCTAACCTCACTTGCGTCAATCATATCCAAAAGTGTCTTAAAGTTCTTTTCTTCTTCTGGTGCTTCATAATAGATATAACCGATGAGGGCAGTGTAATATAGCTTTTCAGCCTTTACCCAGAAATCTTCTCCTGCCTTTTCTCCATCTCCCTTGGTGTTAGCAATTATGGTTTGGACAAGCTTTAAAATATCTTTTTCACTTCTCAAATATGCAAAGGGATTGTATTTCATAGACTTTTTAAAGTTTATTGTGTTTAAAATCTTTATATCATATCCATTTTCGTAGAGCATTTTCCCACACTCTAACACAAGTGTCCCCTTAGGGTCTGTTACTACATAGGAAGAGTGCATTTGCATTAGATTTGGCTTTACATAAAATCTCGTTTTACCTGATCCAGAACCACCTATTACTAATACATTTTTATTCCTAGCGTATTTAGGATTTTTAGGTCTTGAGTTCATTGTAAGTCTTTCAGTATTAGTTATGAGAACATTGTTTTCAAACTTAGGGTCAATGTATGGAGCAATATCCTTACTTTCTCCCCATCTTGCAGATCCATACTCCTTGCCTTGCCTATATTTCTTTTTATTTTTCCCTTTGCTATAAACAATTAGCTTAACAAGACCAGCAACTGAAATACCTACTAACAAGTCCCTTGGATTAATACTTGGTATATAGGATAAAGTTCCTATATCAGAAATTCCCACCATTAATCTATCAATAATATCTCCTCCAACATAAGAATTAATGTGCTTAGAAAAGATATTTCCAATGTAAAAAAATGATAGATAAGGAATGTTTGCTAATATAAATTTCTTTGGGTTGTCTATTTTAATTAGGTTTTTAATATCAGAAAGAATGGCTTCTAATACCTTATTCATCGTAGAAACCTTCACTATCTAATAAAATTAGTAGGTAGTGTCTTCCCTTTGGTGTTATAAATGTTTGTATGCCTACAAGTGTACCTAGAGGGTCAACCCATTCTTTTACTTCAAAATATCCCTTGTTCTTATCTGCATAAGGTAGAAGTTTCTTTTTCTTATCTCTATAAATTAATCCCTTATCCATTAGAAAACTTATAAATTGATTTTGTGGTATTCCTAACTCTTTAGCAGTGTTTCTAAAGTTTGTAAGTAGATTATAATCTACTAATTTGTCATAATAGTCTGCCTTTGGTCTTAATACTTCAATTTCTTCTTCTCTTTTGGCAATAATTCTATTGGCTACTAGAATTGCATCTGCAAGTAGCTCTTCGTTAGTTTTCTTTTCTTGACCAGCTATATATCCTCCATTTTTTCTAATGCTCGGTAAAACTTCTCTAGTTACCCAAGCTTTGAATATTTTTGCTTGTGGTAGTTTTGATGAGAGGATAAGTGAATACAATCCTGACTCATTAATTATTGAAATATTCTGTATTCCTCCAGGGGTGTTCCATTTCGTTACACCCTTATCTTCTTCATCTACATGGTCATAAATAGCTTTTCTTGGATTAACATAA
>NZ_GG666046.1:281927-407577 GCF_000156575.1 Anaerococcus lactolyticus ATCC 51172 | reverse complement strand
GGCACAATTAAATTGATCTTTTATACTTTCAATTGTGTAGTAAATAAAGACTTTTCCATCTTCATCGATCCAGCCATTTTTATATGAAAGACCCATTCGATTAAGCATATATGAATACAAAACTTTAGCTTCAATAGAAATGCTCTCAAAAATTTCATCTTCCATTAATACCATAGGTAACCTAATGAAGTTATACATTTCAGATTGCCTATTATAAAAATAATCAAAATTCATTCCTACCTCCTCTCTTTAAAATAAAAAAAGACGACAGAATTATTGCTTTCTATCGTCTACGGTTGTCTTATATTTATTTTTCTTCAAATTGATTTTATTGTATAGATTAATAATTCTAATAATCCAATAACATATATACCTAATTTAGGTAATCCAAATGGACTAAATAAAAATGCTAATATTAGTGCTTCAATTACAATTTGCTTGTCTCCTTGAAAAATGCTAGCTATTCCAATTATAAAAATCAAAGTAGAAACTACGCTTAACAACGCAGTACTCAAACTTAATATGAAGGTTAAAAAAGCTATGAGCAAACTCAACACTAATCTTATCGGTAATAAAATTATTCTAATTATCCATCTCATACATACTCCTAAAAATTAAACTGGGATTCATAACAAACCCCAGTTTCATAATTAGCGTGTCCTTTAATATAATTTTGATCCTGCTGGAATATTATCATCCAGCATTATTAAGTTAAGTTTTTCTTCACCGTCATACTCACAAATTGCAGATATAATCATACCTTCTGAGTCGATTCCCATCATCTTACGAGGAGGAAGATTACAAATTGCAAGTAGTGTCTTTCCAATTAAGCTCTCTGCGCTGTAATATTCCTTAATACCAGATAAAATAACTCTTTCTTTTTCAGAACCATCATCTAATGTAAATTTCAAAAGTTTTTTTGACTTAGGAACTTCTTCGCAGTTTTTAACCTTTACAACTCTAAAATCAGATTTTGAGAAAGTTTCAAAGTCTACCATATCTTCAAATAATGGTTCAACTTTCACTTTTGAAAGGTCAATTTCTTCTGTCGTAAGTTTGTCGTAAGTTTCGTAAGTTTCTTTTGACAAACCCCCATTTTCTGCCTTTTCTAAGCCTATTGGCTTCATTGTTGGGAATAGAAGTACGTCCCTGATTGAATGTTGACCTGTTAAAATCATGATTAGCCTATCGATACCAATTCCAAGTCCACCTGTTGGAGGTAGACCTACTTCTAGGGCATTTACAAAGTCATAGTCCATCATTTGGGCTTCATCATCGCCTGCTTCTCTTTTTCTAACTTGGTCTTCAAACCTTGCTCTTTGGTCTTCTGCATCGTTTAATTCTGAGAAGGCGTTGCCGATTTCTGCTCCAGAAACAAAGGCTTCAAACCTATAGGTTAGTGACCTATCGTCGTTCTTTCTCTTGGCAAGTGGTGAGATTTCTACGGGATAGTCTGTGATGAAGGTTGGTTGGATTAGCTTATCTTCAACAAATTCATCAAAGAATTCTGCAATAATTTCGCCTCTTGTTTCCTTTACTTCCACACCTTTTTCCTTGGCAATGGCTTTGGCTTCTTCGTCAGTTTTAATTTCGTTAAAGTCTACGCCAGAATATTCTTTTACAGCTTCTATCATTGGAATTCTCTTCCATGGAGCCTTAAGCTCTATTTCATGGCCGTCAAATTCTACAAGGGTTGTGCCCTTTACTTTTTTTGCAACGTGCTCTACCATGTTTTCAGTGATTTCCATCATGTCTTCATAGTCGCCGTAGGCTTGGTATAATTCCATGGCGGTGTATTCTGGGTTGTGGGTTGCGTCCATTCCTTCGTTTCTAAACATCCTACCGATTTCATATACCCTATCAAAACCACCTACGATTAGCCTTTTTAGGTAAAGTTCGTTGGCAATCCTTAGGTACATATCGATATCTAGAGTGTTGTGGTGGGTAATAAATGGACGAGCAGTAGCTCCACCTGCGATTGTATTGAGGATAGGAGTTTCTACTTCTAAGAATCCCCTACCGTCCAAAAATTCTCTGATTGCTGAAATTATTCTTGATCTTTGAACAAAAACTTCTTTTACTTCAGGATTTACTATTAAGTCTATATATCTTTGTCTATATCTAAGGTCTGGGTCCTTTAGGCCGTGCCATTTTTCAGGAAGCATTTGGAGAGCCTTGGTTAAAAGGTCGCTTTTTGCTACTTCTATTGATATTTCACCTTGGTTAGTTTTAAATACCTTGCCTTCAACACCGATGATATCACCGATATCGTATTTTTTGATATATTTAAAGTCATCGCCGATAACATTTTTACGGTTAACAACTTGGATTTGACCAAGGTCATCTTGAACATCCATAAAGCTCATGTTACCATGACCTCTTTTTGCAAGGATTCTTCCAGCTACCCTTACAGTTTGATCTTCATACTTCTCAAAGTTATCCTTGATTTCTTTTGAGCTTATCCTATTTTTAAAATTAACTATGCGGTGTGGGTCCTTGCCCTCTTCCTTAAGTTCATGAAGTTTTTCTCTTCTAATCTTAAGCATTTCATTTAAATCTTGAATGTTATCAGCCATTTTTTCTCCTTACTTAATATTCTTAATTACAAAATACATCTTGCCATTTGGAGTTTCTACTTCTACCCTATCATTAATCTTATGACCAATGATAGCTTCACCAACTGGTGACTCATTAGAAATATACCCTTCAAGTGGGTTTGATTCAGCTGTTCCTACGATTTTATATTCTACATCTTCTTCAAATTCTTCATCGTAAAGACAAACAGTATTGCCAACACCAACAGTGTCAGAATTTTCATCAACTTCGATAGTCTTGGCATTTCTAATCATGTCTTCTATCTTCATGATTCTTGATTCTACTTCACCTTGTTCATTCTTTGCTTCATCGTAATCAGCATTTTCTGAAAGGTCACCGAAGCTTCTTGCTATTTTGATTTTTTCTGCCATTTCAGGACGTTTTTTCGTTTTTAAATACTCTAATTCGTCCTCTAATTTTTCTAATTTTTCCTTAGTTAATATTACTTCTTTCTTCTCTGTCATTATAATCACCTAAAATTTTTCTATATTCATCTAGCAGGTCAAAAATTTCCTTGCTAGTATGTATCTTATTTACCCTGTCCCTATAGTCACTTGACATATAAAGACCCTTGATGTACCAACCAACATGTTTGCGCATTTGATTTATCACTAGCCTTTCGTCCTTAAACTTAAGGGCCAATTCATAATGCTCTTTTATTTGAGAAATTATCTCATCAAATGTAACTTTTGTGTAGGAGCCTTTTTCTAAATATTCCTTTATATAACGAAATATGAAGGGATTTCCCATGGCACCCCTTGCAATCATCGCTCCATCAGCTCCGGTTATCTCCATTGCTCTTATAAAATCTTCTGGAGTAAAAATATCGCCATTTGCTATTACTGGTATATTTACAGCTTCTTTTAAATTTTTAATCGCCTGCCAGTCGGCATGACCAGAATACATGGCTTTTCTAGTCCTAGCATGAAGGATTAGGTAGTCTGCACCAGCTTCTTCCATTGCCTTACCATTTTCTAAATAATTAATAGCATCATCATCAACGCCGAGACGGAATTTAATATTGATCACCTTATCGGTTGCCTCCCTCAAGGCCTTGGTTATCTTATAGACCTGGTGGGGATTTTTTAGAAGAGCAGAACCTTCGCCATTATTAAAAATTTTTGGAGCCGGACAACCCATGTTAAAAGAAATTTCTTTGATATTTGTAAGTGGATTTATTTTTTCTTCGACAACTCTCTTTATCTTATCAACATCCGAACCAAAAATTTGGATATTGGCATTTTTTTCCATATCTGATATAAACATAATATCAGCTGTCGCCTTATTATCGAAGGATAAGGCATTTACAGACACCATCTCTGTGAAGGTCTTATCGCAACCATTTTTTTCGCAAACTATCCTAAAGGCAGTGTCTGTCACACCCGCCAAGGGTGCAAGCATAATCTTTTTATCTACCAAGGTTTCTCTCATAGATTATCCTTAGGCCTTCAAGCATAAGATCTGGCTCTATGGTTTCTATATACTTACTGGATTGGGAAATTAGTTCCGAAAAACCACCTGTAGCTATTACATTTATTTCATCCCTATCAATGCCAAGCCTTTGAACTATCTCATCTTCGATAGTTTCTATAAGCTTATCTATCATACCAATATAACCAATTACTATTCCGGCGTTGATAGCTTCTGAAGTTGACTCTGTAATGGCTGTGGTTGGTTGTTTTAATTCGATTTTTGGTAGCTTTGCAGTCTTGCCAAAAAGTCCATCTTGGGCAATTTTTATACCTGGGGCTATAACTCCTCCAAGATACCTGGCATCTGAAGTAACCACGTCAACAGTTATAGCTGTTCCCATGTCTACTACCACTGAAGGTCCACCGTATTTTTCATAGGCAGCAACTGCATCTACTATCCTATCAGCACCAACCTCGCTTGGATTTTCATAATCAATGGTAATACCTGTGTAGGTATCATATTCGACCACCTTAGCTTCCTTGTCTAGAAGTTTTCTATTTGCTGATTGCCAGTTGTATAAAACATCTGGCACTACACAAGAAATTATGGTGTCATCAATGTCTTCGACCTTTATATCATGAATCATGAACATATTAAATAAAGTAGCAACTAATTGATCGCTGGTGCTGGTCAAGTCAGTTGCCACTCTAAATCTAGACTTTAAATTTTCCTTCTCGTAAATACCAATAACGGTATTTGTGTTTCCAATATCTATAACCAGTAGCATATATACTTCCTTTGTTTGATTTAGCTCTTATATGATACGGTTAAAGAGGCTTTTTTTCAAGCTTACTTCCCTAGTTTATACTTTCTTATAAGCTCGTTTATCTCTTCTATATCTTCTTTTTTGACTTTTACACTCTCGCGAGTGGTGTTTTTATCCTTTTTGATGGCCATAACAAGCTCACCCCTATTGGTGTCAAATCCCCATTTTTTTAGGTCTTTAAAATTTACAAAACCAGAATTAATTAGCATACCCTTTTCAGATATGTATAACTTGCATAGGGTGAAAATCATAAATACTATCGCCAATACAACCATCACACAAGCAGTCATCATGGAGTTTTTATCGTTAGTCTTATAACCATTTACAAGATTAACCCCACCAACAACTACTAGAATCGAAAATAAAATCATTTCCATAGATGTAATAGGCCTTTTGAAAGAAGTCACATTAGCTCCCAACAAGTTTTTATCCTTGTTCTGCTTAAAAATCCTATAGATGAAAAAAACTGTAATCGCCCCGTATAAAATTAATATAATCTTGTCAAATCCTTGCATCCTATCTCCCCCTTATCTTACATAATAAAATAGGTCCTGAGACCTATTTTATCTCCTCTATATCTTCGTAAACTGATCTTTTAACTACACCTATGTAAGCTAGGTTTCTATAAAGTTGGTTATAATCAAGACCAAATCCAACCACATAATCATTAGGTATTTTAAAACCTGTATAATCTGGTTTGATATCTACTTCACGCCTTTCTGGCTTATCAAGTAGGGTTATAATCTTTAGGTCTTTTGGCTCTCTTTTTAGGAGAGTTTCCTTGATTTTCTTTAAGGTATAACCGGTATCGATTATATCTTCGACAATCAAGACTTCCTTATCTTTTATATCAATATCAAGGTCCATTAAAATTTTTACATTGCCTGATGAGTAAGTGTTATTTTCATAAGAAGAAACAGACATAAACTCCATTTTTGTTTCAATGTTTAAATTTTTTGCTAGTTCTGTCATAAACATTACTGAGCCTTTTAGGATACAAATTAAAATTAACTCGTCCCTATCGGCATAGTGTTCGTTTAAAGTCTTTGCTAATTGTTTTATCTTTAAATTAAGACTTTCTTCATCAATTAACACTTTTTCGATTAAATCATCTTTGTCAATTTTCATCATAAACCTCGATTTTTAGTATTTTTTTTGTACCACCTGTGACCTTAAATTCATCACTTATCCTTAAAGATGCGAGCCAAATAATCTTATCGTCTGACAAAATAATAGGTAGCTCATCTCGCTTCTTCCTATCGATTTTTTGGTCAATAAAAAAATCTTTAAGCTTTTTTTCACTCTTATGACCCAAAGGCACAAACCTGTCTCCAGCACGCCTAGTCCTGACTTTCAAAGGAAAGTGGAGGAGGTCATAGTCAAAATACCCAACATTTTTATTTTTTTCATATTTTCCACTATTAATTATACTTGTTTTCAGATAAATTCCATCAAAGTGGACCTGGTCTTTGTCATATAAATATAGGTCAGTTTTGGATTTTTCCGCTGGGGTTAAAATTTCTAAAACATAGGCTTCATAAGACTTTCTTAAGGATATATCATCTTTTATTAAGCTTTTACCTGTGGCTAAATTTTTTATTTTCAAAAAATCATCCAAATTTTCTTTGGACAAGTCCTTGATTTCACCCTTCAAAACCCCTACAGCTTTTCTTAAAATCCTTCTTAGAAGTGCTGGGTCAGTTTTTTCAAAATGATCTTTATCAAAATAAATTTTTCCATGCTTGACCTTTGACATTTCATCAAACTTGCTATCCACACTTTTTTCCAAAATAGCCAAGTCATCTCTGGCAAGGTCTGATAATTTAAAAACTGCGTCAACTACATTAGGATTTATTTCTTCTAGGATAGGAATGATATCTAGCCTTATCTTATTTCTTGTATAATCGTTTTCAAAATTTGTATGGTCTATGGCGTAGGCAATTTCATTTGAGTCTAGGTAGGCTAAGATTTCTTTCTTTTTTATATTTAAGATAGGCCTTATAATATTTCCATTCTTATAGTCCATCGCCCTTAGTCCATCAAGACCTGTGCCCCTTATTATCCTCATAAGGGCTGTTTCTGCCTGATCGTCCTTATTATGGGCGACAGCAATCTTACTTATCGGAAATTTTTTTGATAAATCATTGAAAAATTCGTAGCGAAGGCGTCTACCTGCATCTTCTGATGAAATCTTAAGTTCTTTGGCAAGCTCATCCATGGACCTTGATCTTGAATAAAATTTTAGGCCAAGTTTTTCCGCAGTTTGCCTTACGAGGTCCTCATCCTTACTAGCTTCCTTCCTGTGAAGGTGGTTTAGGTGGGCAAGAACTATATCTATACCTAATTTATTTTTTAACTTATCTAGGATATGGATTAGAAATTGACTATCAGGCCCACCACTTGCCCCAACAATTACCGTATCACCCTCGCTAAGCAAATTATTTTCGACAACGGTCTTATAAACCCTATCTTCCATTTTCATTGGTCTTGGTCTCTACTTGCTGATTTTGAGTTTCTCGATCGTTTGGGTTTGGTAGACTGGTTTGACTAGCCTTATTGTTTTCATTTTGGCTAGGATTTTCTTCACCACTAGGATTAGCATTTTGATTATTGGCTGGGTTTGCTTGGTTTTCTCCATCAGATTTTTTTGGAGGCTTGATTACAGATGATTCTTCTTTTTCTTCATCATTATCTTTGCTTTTTTTAACCATGCCAAGTTTTTCCTCAGCCACTTTTTCCTTGAATTTATCAGTATTTCGCATCTCATAATCTTCTTTGAGACTATTGATTTCAGCCTTAACGTCTTCTAATTTTTTCTCGCTTGAAGTGATATCCTTAGTCATTTTTGCATTTTCTTTATTCATTGAGTGATTCAAATACAAAAATCCAAGGCTCACTGCAACCAACAAGGCCAAAACCATTCGCAAAAATCTTTTATTTTTTTCTCTTCTTTTAGAAAGGTAGGAGTCTTTCCTCGCCCTTCTTCTATTTCTAGCCATCTATTACCTCATACATTTCATCTGCTGTATTTTTCTTAGCGCCTTCAATTAAATCAAGCACTCTCACTTTTAGGACTGACTTGCCAAAGGTGATTTCAATTATATCACCCTTACAAACTTCACTGCCAGCCTTGGCAATCTTATCATTAATTTTTACACGCTCATTCTCGCAGGCTTCCTTAGCAACCTGTCTTCTTTTTATAATTCTTGAATTTTTTAAAAATTTATCTACTCTCATATCTTAACTGTACTTTTTATAGGCTCTTTTGCAATTTAGCCAAATTCCCGATTATTAGTATAGTAGTCTTATGAAATACATTCTCCATATCGACTGCGATGCCTTTTATGCATCTTGCGAAGAAATAAGAAATCCAAAACTAAAAAAAAGACCCATGGCTGTGGGAGGACTATCCAATAAATCCATAATCACAACTGCCAATTACGAGGCAAGAAAATTCGGCATCCACTCTGCTATGCCCGTTTTTATAGCAAAAGACCTCTGCCCCAACCTAATTTTAGTCAGGGTCGACCATGCCTATTATAAGGAGAAATCTATAGAGGTTTTTGACTTGGTAAAAGCTTACGCCAAAGTCTATGAACAAGTTTCTATAGATGAGGCTTACATAGAAGTAGACCTTAATGATCCTCTAGACTTTGCGAAAAATCTCCAAAATAAAATCCTTGCCAAGACTCAAATACCTATTTCAATCGGGATTTCCTACAACAAATTTCTTGCCAAACTTGCCTCTGACTGGAACAAACCTTATGGGATTAAATACATTGGCAAGGAAGACGTCAGTAAAATTCTCCCAGACCTACCTGTTGGCAAGGTCCATGGCATAGGACGTCGTGCGACTTATAAACTAAATAGGATTGGCATCTATAAGGTAGCTGACCTTTTAAAGCTCGATAAAGAATTTTTGGAAAGCTTATTCGGAAAGGGTGGGGACTATATATACGGAGTAATCAGGGGTATTGATGAAAGGCCGGTTAATCCGACAAGGGACAGGAAGTCTATTGGTAAGGAGAGGACTTTCAGCCAAAACACCAATAATATCCAAGTTTTGAAAGATTATTTAAGAAAAATTTCTGACTTGATTGAAATTGAGATGGTAAAAAAAGATATTCAGGCCAAGACAATCTCTATAAAATTGAAGGATGAAAATTTCAAAAACCAAACCCGTTCTCTAACCCTCCAAGAGCCAATCTACCTTGCAGACGACATCTACCTTGAAGCCATAAAGCTCCTAGATGAAGCCTTTAATGGCGAGTACATCAGGCTAATAGGTATTTCTCTATCAAATTTGTCAACTATGGATATGAACCAGCTAAGTTTTTTATAAAAAAATACCCGCAAGTATTTCTATACTTACGGGTTTTACTTTTATTCTTGATCTAAGATTGATTCTTGTTTTGCTTCTTCTGTTTCTTCTTCGACAGGTGCCAAATCTTTTTTGAAAGCCTCCCTAACCTTATCATCAATTAATTTGGCAAGGTCGGCATTTTCTTCAAGCATGATTTTGACATTTTCCCTACCTTGACCGAGTTTCTCATCTCCGTATGAATACCAAGACCCAGCTTTTTCGACAATACCTAAGTCAACTGCAGTATCTAAAAGTACTCCAGATTTTGAAATTCCCTTACCATACATGATAT
Organism: Anaerococcus lactolyticus ATCC 51172; assembly: GCF_000156575.1. Taxonomy (GTDB): domain Bacteria; phylum Bacillota; class Clostridia; order Tissierellales; family Peptoniphilaceae; genus Anaerococcus; species Anaerococcus lactolyticus. The sequence goes on along the minus strand of NZ_GG666046.1, from coordinate 398,088 downwards.
CAAATTCCACTATCTTAAATGGAGGAGCAACTTTGTTTTTAACAATTTTAACCCTGGTCCTAGAGCCGATTGAATTATCTCCCTCAGTTATGGTCTTAATCCTTCTAATATCAAGTCTTACTGAAGCATAGAACTTAAGGGCACGTCCACCTGTGGTTGTCTCAGGGTTCCCAAACATAACCCCGATTTTTTCTCTCAATTGATTGATGAAAATTACAGTTGTATTTGATTTAGAAATAATACCTGTAAGTCTTCTAAGAGCCTGGCTCATAAGTCTTGCTTGAAGACCCATGTGGCTGTCTCCCATTTCTCCTTCAATTTCAGCCTTTGGAACAAGGGCTGCAACAGAGTCGATTACAATGAGACCTACTGCCCCACTCCTGACAAGACTTTCTGCTATATCAAGACCTGCCTCACCTGTATCTGGTTGAGATAAGATTAATTCGTCAATATTTACTCCAAGATTTCCTGCATATTCTGCATCAAGGGCATGTTCTGCATCCACAAAGGCACAGGTATCACCAAGTTTTTGAGCTTCTGCTATAACGTGGAGAGCTAGGGTAGTCTTACCAGATGATTCTGGTCCATAAATTTCAATGACTCTTCCCCTTGGAAGTCCACCAATACCTAGGGCTATATCAAGGTTGACAGCACCAGTTGGAATTGAATCTATGGCAACTCTTGGTGCCTCGCCCATCTTCATAATTGAGCCTTTTCCATATTTCTTTTCTATCTGCTTAAAAGCCTGATCTAGGGCCTTCTTTTTATCTGCGTCCATATACACTCCTTATACACTTAATGTCTTAATAGTATTATATACCTTTTTTTATTAAAGTCTAATTTCTTGTTCTAACCATATTTATTGAAAAAATTATAAATTGAATGGTCACCATCAGAATTAGTCCAATATTGATTTGTTGAACGTTAATAATTAGGGGTACCATCAAAAATAAAATTCCACCAAAAATAACTATATTGGAACTTAACTTATCTTCTAAGTGCGAATTTTTACGCATGGCATTTGCCATTATTATCCCTGCCACAAGCAAGGAGGCTAGAAATAAAATCGGAAAAAAATTGCCGTAGCCCCAGGTCATAGGCGATATAAAATTAAACTTTTTTATGGTAATCGTAGCTCCATCAGACATAAACCTTTGGTGGATGAAATTACCAAAAAAAGATGCTAGGGCTTGAACTACAAGTAGGATTAACTCAACTCTTATTAGTTTCTTGCCTTTTTCATTATCCATATATACTCCCAAAGTCCAGTCTTAAATATTTTCTAAGTCTAAAACTTTCTTATTTTTTATCAAATAATCAAGTCCTGATATAATTGTCAAAATCACTGCCAAATAAAATACGTAAATCCCAAATTTATTTAAAACTTCATTATGTAGCAATAATAAAACTAGGGAAATCATCTGGCTGGTTGTCTTTGCCTTGCCCCACATGGATGCTGCGATGGTTATACCCATATCAGCTGCAAGTGTCCTAAAACCTGTGATTATAAGTTCTCTTGAAATAATTATTATAACAGACCAAGCAGGAATTACCCCTGCCTCAACCAAAACAATAAAGGCCGCCATTGTTAGAACCTTATCCACAAGGGGGTCTACAAATTTACCGAAATTTGTAATTAAATTTCTACTTCTGGCAAGATAACCGTCGAGGGCATCTGTTAGGGATGCTAGCATAAATAAAATAGCTGCTATATTATAACTTGTACCAAAGTAGTAGAAGGCTACAACAAAAATTGGTATCATAACTAATCTTACCATGGTAACTTTATTTGCTATATTCATTTTTTTCTCCTATAAATTTTCAATTTGTGTCCTATCCACAAGGACCTTACGAGGTTTGCTGCCCTCATAGCCACCGACTATCCCCTTTTGCTCTAGCTGGTCGATAATCCTGCCAGCCCTGGCATAGCCGATTTTAAGCTTTCTTTGAAGCATGGATACAGACGCTGTTTGATCAGCTACTATTACCTTGATTGCCTCATCCAAGAGTTCATCTTCATCTTCAAGATCAGCTGTAACATTTTCTTCAATCTTTTCGATTGCTTCTTCATTATAGTTTGTTTCGCTAGAGCCTTTTATATAATCCACAACCCTAAGAACTTCCTCATCCGAAATGAAAGCTCCTTGTATTCTTAAAGGTTTCATAGAATCAGATGAAGCATAGAGCATATCTCCCTTACCAAGGAGTTTTTCTGCCCCTTGCATATCCAAAATTGTCCTTGAATCTATCTGACTTGTAACAGCAAAGGAAATCCTTGAAGGAATATTTGCCTTGATTGTTCCTGTAATTACGTCCACAGTTGGTCTTTGGGTTGCAATTATTAAGTGTATTCCACAAGCCCTAGATTTTTGGGCAAGCCTTGTAATATAATCTTCAACTTCACTTGCAGCTGTCATCATCAAATCTGAAAGTTCGTCAACAATTACAACTATATAAGGAAGATTTTCCATGGAGTCATCGGTCTCAGCCGCTCTCTTATAACCCTTAATATCCCTAACTTGGTTTTCTTCAAAAAGTTTATACCTTCTTTCCATTTCAGAAATCGCCCAAAATAGTGAAGAAGATGCCTTCTTAGGGTCGGTTATAACTGGCATAATCAAGTGTGGAATCCCATTATAAATTGAAAGTTCAACCACCTTTGGGTCTATCAAGAGAAGTTTGACTTCATCTGGGCTGTGCTTATATAAAATGGACATGATTATTGTGTTGATACAAACAGATTTACCAGAACCAGTTGCACCTGACACCAACAAGTGTGGCATTTTTTCGATAGCTGAAATAATTGGTTCACCTGAAATTGACTTACCCATGGCAAAAGGAATGGCATGTCTTGATTTGATAAATTGAGTTGATGAGATGATTTCCTTAAAACCTACTATCTCTTTTTTGTCGTTGGCAACTTCGATCCCAACATGAGATTTGCCTGGAATTGGCGCTTCAATCCTAATTCCTGATGTGGCAAGACTTAAAGAAAGGTCATCAGCTAAGTTTACAATTTTTGAAACCTTAACACCCCTAGCAGGTTTTAATTCATAGCAGGTGACAGTAGGACCCACGTCTATCTGGACAATCTTTCCATCAATCCCAAAAGACTCCAAAGTCTCCTCAATAATTCCTGCCTTTGCCCTTATTTCACTATTATCAATCCCGCCTTCGGCATTAACATCTTTCAAAAGATTGACTGGTGGGTAGGAATAATCTGCAAATTCTCTTTTTAAATCTTCGTTAAGGTCTGCAAATTCTACTTGTTTAGACTTGTAATCCCTAATCAAATCATCATTTTTCAAATCTTTTTGAATTTCTTCCCTTGGCCTATCCTCCTCTTTTCTGCTTGGCCTTTTTTTAATTGCCTTCCTTGGAGGATTATCAGACAAGTTATTGTTTATCCTAATACTTGGGATTCTTTCTTCTTTTAAAGATTTCTTAGTCTTGGATTCATCGATTTTTTCCCTTATCTTAAGATAAGCTTTTTGGCTTAGATGCTTGATACCAATGCCTAAAATTATAAAACCATCTCTTAATTTCAAGAAAAATTCCTTGTAGGTAAAGGGACTAACATTTATTATTAATGAACCTATTAGGGTCGCATAGAGAATATAAAGACCAAGATGGCCGATAAAGCTTAAGGTATAAAATCCAACAAGACCTCCAAACCATCCTCCACCCAAATTTCCTTTAAAGGCAGAATACTCTACTGACCAAGCCAGCTCATTTCTGATATAATCCTTGGATGAGATAGCAAGGGTCAAAAAATAAATACTATAAATTAAAAGCATGCGACTTAAATTATCCCTAAACTTTTCCCTATAGATCAAATAAAAACTTGCAAATAATAAAATTGGGAAAGCAAGGCTGAACTTACCAAAGAGACCTTCAAAAAATCTTGCTAAAGCATCGCCAATTAGTCCTGTACTTGATGATAAAATAAAAATAAATATAAGGACAGATATGGCCATAACTACCATCGAAAATTTCTTTATATCAAAGGATCTCTCCCTGAATTTTTTTTGTTTACTTTTGTTGGGAGATTTGCTAGTCGTCTTTTTCCTAATTCTCCCAGAATTCCTATTTGTCATATACACCTCTCCCCTATATTATATGGTAAATTAATTAAAAATAAACCATATAAAATTTACAACTAGTGAGTCTTCAAAATAATTTTTCATAAAAAAAGCACCTATATTAAAGGTGCTATCTTCTATTTAAATAAATCTGAATGTGATCCCGTCCTTATTAAGGTTAAGACTAGCGTTTCATTAAACTTTTCATAAATAAGCAAAAAATCTGACTCTATATGACATTCTCGAGTCCCCTTGTAATTTCCAGCTAATGAATGATCCCTATATTTTTCATCAAGGGATTCATCATTTGCTAATTTCTCAACAATATCTAAGAGTTTTTCAATATCTTTTCCTTGCTTTTTAACTTGCTTTAAATCCTTTTTAAATCTACTTGTAAACTTTATTTTATACTTCAAGAGCTTTCCTCAAGTCATCCATACTATAATAAGCTGTAACGTTCTTATCTTTAGCTATCATTCTTCCTTCTTCTATAGCTTTTATGGTTTCATCACTTGGGATATCAAGTTTTAAATCAAAAGGAATACCACTTTCTCTAATACTTGCTCTTAAAAACATATTTATAGCGGTAGTCATATTTAAACCTAAACTAGAATAGATTTTTTCTGCTGCTTCTTTTATTTCCTTGTCTGTCCTTATGTTCAAATTTGTTGTAGCCATTTGCTCATCTCCTTTGCCTATATTATATAGCTTAATCAGTACGCAGTCAATACACCGTCATTATATTGCCCACGATAAATTTGGATTTTCTTTATTCCTAATAAGTAATCTAAGATAATTTTTCTTTAAATTCTTATATGCATCGTGGCATAAGAACCCCTCCATCCTAATTTTGAATTTTGGGGTTCAGTTCAATCTTTAACGCCTTATCTTTTATCATCTATATCCTTAAGATCTTGTACTTTATCATTAAATTCTTTTATATCTTCTTCAGAAAGCTGCCATGTAAATGGAGTTGTGATCATGGGCACTCCCTCCATTGTAATATAAGGATAATTTTCATACATATAAAAATCTATCTTTGTAGCTTCATTATCTTTACCCTTGCTGGTAAATATTACATAATAAGATTTTATTGCATCCTCAGGTATTTCTTTAAAATAATTGTCGAATTTCTTATCATTAACATTTTCTACGCTCATCCCTATAAAATTACTAAAATAATCTAACTCTTCTTGTTTTTCTGTTTCAGCAATTTTTACATTGTTAGAATCAAATATTTCAATCTTATCTTCTTTTTTCTTGCTCCTACAAGAAGTGAAAACTATTAAAAAAGCAATAACAATAGTCATAAATACAAATCTTCTTCTCATTTTAAACCTCCGAATTGAATTATTGTAAAACCACAGCTACTTTTTTTATTATTTTAAAATAATTATTTTAATTTGTCAATATACCACTTAAGATTTTTAATAAAAAAAATACTCCCTTAGCCAAAAAATGACTTAAGGGAGTAAATTTTTTAATTATTTAAGATTTTAAAATAATAAGTGAGCTAAAATTACTATTACTGGAAGAGTAATTAATGTTCTTTCTAAGAATAGGATGAAGATATCTTTTAGGTCTACAGGTATGTTTGAACCAAGGATAACTGCTCCTGTTTCTGACATGTAGATAAGTTGGGTTACAGATACAGCTGCTACCACAAATTGGGTAAATTGAGATGTAATGCCCTTGCTGGCTAGGATTGATGGAACAACCATGTCGGCAAAACCAACTACCATTGTCTTACTTGCTTCAACTGCTTCTGGCACTTGGAGAAGTTTTAAGATTGGTAAGAATGGCATACCAAGCCAAGTAAAGATTGGTGTTGATTCAGACAATACTAGGGCAAGGGTACCTGCTGCCATGATTACTGGAGTTACACCAAGCCAGAGGCTTAAAACTGTGTCACGTCCATTTAATAGGAATTGTTTTAGATTTAAGTTCTTCTCTGCCTTTAAAACTGCAAGTTGGGTGGCCCATTCTAGTCTGGTGAAGTTTTCTGGAACTGTTTCTTCGTTTGGATTTTCTTGTTCTTTTGCCCTTACATCTCTCTTGCCTGAGAGAGGTGGGATACGTGGCACGATTAAAGCTGCTACTATACCAGATACGCCAACTATTAAGTAAAATAGACCAAACCTGTCAACCATGTTAACATTTTCAAGTACAACCATACAGAAAGTAATTGATACAGCTGAGAAAGTTGTAGAAATAATTGCTGCTTCTTTTTCGGTATAGTTTCCTTCTTCGTATTGTTTAGCAGTGAGGGCAACACCGATTGTACCATCACCTATCCATGAAGCCACACAGTCTACTGCTGAACGGCCAGGAAGTTTAAAGACTGGTCTCATAATTTTTGATAGGAAAATACCAACAAATTCGAGGATACCGAATTCTGTTAGGAATGGTAGGATGAAACCTGCTACCAAGAATATAGTCAAAAGTCCACCAATTAATTCAAATAGGATTAGACCACCGGTATTTTCAGACCAAATCAATTCTGGTCCAAGTTTAAAGGCTGTCATGTAGCCGATTATGCAACCTGCAACTCTAGCAAAAAGCCAGATAGGAGTAATATCTGAAATTTCCTTAAGGATAGGAGATTTCTCAATAAAACTAGGTTTAGCAAATTTATAAGCTAGACCAAGTATGGTTGATATTGTAATACAAGCCAAAGCCACATAGTGGATTGGAACTATTGAGTTAATTGTTTGGTTTAAAAATTTTGAAATTACTGATACTGCTACAGTCGAACCACCATTAGCTGTCTTAAATGGCGTCATTAGAAGTAGCACACCTATGGCTGAAGGGATCACAAACTTCAATACCCTAGCAAATGTTATTTTTTCTTTTTTAATTGTCATTTTTTACCTCTTAATTTAACTAGCGCCCATAAAATCAAAAATATGTAAGTCATGATTAATTTAAGGGCATTTGTCGAACGTCAATTACCTAGGATATTTTTAAAATCACTTAAAAAATTGGATAATACTAAGAAATTCTCCTAGGCTATGCAAAGTTTTTTTAGATCCCTATTTTAAAAAATTGATGAATTTTATTTATAGGAAATCTTTTGCTAAGATTAATTTTCCGCATCTTTTCACTTTGCTAAAAAGACTGGCATTTTACCTCCTTGTACATATTTCGTAAATAAAATAACGATTTCTTATATTTTTATATTAACATATCTTTTATATTTCTGCAATAATAATTCTTCCTAATTAATTAAATAAAATAAAAAAGTTCAATTTACTTGTCGATTTAATAATAAAAAAACTGCTACACCTTGTGTAACAGTCTTTAATCTTATTCTTTGTCTTTTCTATATGGAGATTCATCTACTGGCCAAGCTTCTGCCTTTTCAGGTCTTTCAGCTTTTTCAGGTTTTTCTAGGAGGGCCTTTCTTGAAAGGTTAATCCTACCTTGCCTATCAATTTCAGTAACCTTAACTGTCACCTTATCTCCAACCTTAAGCTCATCTTCAACCTTAGCAACTCTGTGGTTTGCGATTTGGCTGATATGAAGGAGTCCTTCCTTGCCGATTGCTATTTCTACAAAGGCGCCAAAGTTCATGAGTCTTACAACTGTGCCTTCATATATATCGCCTGGTTTTGGATCGGTAACTATAGCTTTAATCATTTCTATAGCTTTCTTACCACTTGCCCCATCGTTAGATGCAACTGTGATGTGGCCGTCATCTTCGGTTTCGATTTTAACTCCTGTGGCGTCTATAATCTTGTTGATGTTCTTTCCACCAGAACCAATTACATCTCTTACCTTTTCTGGGTCGATGTCAATTGTATATAGTCTTGGTGCATATTCTGATAATTCTGCCCTTGGAGCATCAATAGCAGCTTCGATTACATCTAGTATCCTAAATCTAGCATCTTTTGCATCTGCTAGGGATTGTCTTAGGACTTCTTCTGTAATACCAGATATTTTCATATCCATTTGAAGAGCTGTGATACCATCACGAGTACCAGCTACCTTAAAGTCCATATCGCCAAGGTGATCTTCAAGACCTTGGATGTCTGTAAGGATAGAAATTGAGTCGTCTTCCTTGATTAGACCCATAGCTATACCTGCGACTGGCTTTTTGATTGGTACACCCGCATCCATTAGGGATAGGGTTGAACCACAAATTGAAGCTTGGGAGCTTGAACCGTTAGAAGATAAAACTTCAGAAACAACTCTCATTGTGTATGGGAAGTCTTTTTCGTCTGGAAGTACTGGCACAAGAGCTCTCTCAGCAAGGTGACCATGGCCGATTTCACGTCTACCTGGTCCTCTTAGTGGTCTTACATCTCCTACACAGAATGGTGGGAAATTGTATTGGTGCATATATCTTTTTTCTACATCTTCGATATTTAAACCATCAATTAATTGGCTATCAGCTGGAGAACCTAGGGTTACTATTGATAATACTTGGGTTTGACCTCTTTGGAAGAGACCTGAACCATGCACTCTTGGCAAAACTCCTGCCTCTGCAGAAAGTGGTCTGATTTCAGTAAGCTCTCTGCCGTCTGGTCTGATTTTATCAATAGAAATCATCCTTCTGACTTCTTTTTTCATGATATTGTCAATTCTTCTATGGATTTCATCTTCACTTTCTGGATAAGCTTCTAGGAATTTCTCCTTGGCTTCTTCCTCAATCCTAAAGATGTTATCTTCTCTTTCAGTCTTATCTGTAGTCCTGATTGATGATTTGATGTCTTCTTCAAAAGCTTCTGAAATAAGTCTATCAAGCTCTGTTTCCTCATGGACTTCAACTTCTTTTTTAGGTAGACCAATGTCATCTATAATTGTTTGGATGAAGTCAGAAATATCTCCAATTTCATCAAGGGCAAGTAGCATTGCTTCAAGCATTTCGCTTTCATCAAGTTCGTTTGCTCCAGCTTCAACCATGTTGATAGCGCCTTTCCTACCTGCTACAGTAAGTTCAAGTTGAGATTTCTTTCTATCTTCTTCATTTGGGTTTACAACTAATTTTCCATCTACCTTGCCTACCATACAAGCTCCTACTGGGCCATTAAATGGTATGTCAGAAATACCTAGGGCTATTGATGCACCAATAGTTGTAAGTGGGTCTGGAAGGTGGTCGTGGTCCATTGATAGGACTGTAGCTATGATTTGTACATCATTGTAATAGTCTTCTGGGAATAGTGGTCTAAGAGGTCTATCCATTTGTCTGGCGATAAGAGTTGCTTCATCGCTTGCCTTGCCTTCTCTTCTTAGGAAACCTCCTGGGATTTTACCAACTGCATAAAGTTTTTCTTGGAAATCGCAAATAAGTGGGAAAAAGTCTATACCCTCTCTTGGTTTTTCGCTAGCTACTGCAGTTACTAAAAGTGTGGTGTCGCCGCTTTGAATAAGGCAGGCACCGTTGGCTTGCTCTGCATACTTGCCGATTGTTACCTCAAAGTCATATCCGTTTTTTGAAGTGTATTTGTAATTTTTGATCATTATCTCTCCTATATATAAAATAAGGCGGGTAATACCCCGCCAAAATAATTAACCTCTTAGTCCAAGTCTATCGATAATTGATCTATATCTATCAATATCATTGTCTTTTAAATAAGTAAGCATACCTCTTCTACGTCTGATCATTTTGTATAATCCACGTCTTGAAGAATGGTCTTTTGTGTTTAATTTTAAGTGTTCAGTTAAGTCAGCTATTCTTTTTGATAGGATAGCGATTTGTACTTCTGGTGAACCTGTGTCTTTCTCATCTAATTGGTATTCTTTAATTATTGCTTGTTTTTCTACTGCGTTCATAATTTCCTCCGTATTATTTAATAGAGCCTTTGCCATGTATTAGTCGAGGTCTCATATACCTAGCAAAGCTACGTCTTTATTATACACCCCAAATATTATTTTGCCAAATCATTTTAGGTGTTTTTCAATATAATTAAGACCATTTTCCTTATCCTTATCCATCTGGGCAATTAATTCTTCTGCCGAATTGAATTTGAAGTCCGGTCTTAAAAATTCAATAAATTCAACGCTGATATCTTCATCATAAATCGAATCATTAAAATCAAAGATAAAAGTCTCTATCTTTTTATCATCGCCTTCTTCAAAGGTTGGGTTTGAGCCAATATTAGTAAGGCCATAATAATCCTTGCCCCTAATATTGGTTATGGTAAGGTAGACCCCATCAGTAGGAATGACATAGGGAAAACTTAGGTCGAGGTTAGCTGTAGGAAAATTTAACAACCTTCCCCTGCGTTTGCCATGGACTACCTTGCCACGAATTTTATAAGGTCTACCCAAATACTTATTGGCTTTTTTAATTTCACCATTTCTTATGAAATTTCTAAGGTGCCCTGAAGAAATTTTGGCATGGTCGTCTTCCATCTCAAAGTCAACAACATCTGTTATGTAGGCAAAAATATTTTCATATTCTCTTAGGGTGTCAACTGTCCCACTTGCCTTGTAGCCAAAACGATAGTCATCGCCAACTATAATAATTTTCGCATTCAATTTCTCAGCTATGATTGTCTTTATAAAATCTGTTGGAGAAAGTTTCATAAAATTTTCGTCAAAATTAACCAAGCAAAAAGTTTTTATGCCAAGCTGGGATAAGATTTCTACCTTATCTTCAAGACTTGATAGGTACCTCTTATCGTCTTTGACTGTAGTTTTTGTATTTTCCTTAAATAATAAAATTGATGGAGTATAACCATATTTTTTCGATAAGTCTACATTTCTTTTCATTAACTTTTGATGACCTAGGTGAACTCCGTCAAAGTATCCTAGGGAAACTACCTTTTTTTCTAAGTCAGGTAGGTCGCTGTTTAAATCATATATTCTTATCTTCTCTTTCATAAAACACTTTCTCCATTTTTAAGAAACTCTTATCATTTTCCTTGTAATTTTCACCAAGCCCGATGAAGTCTTCCCCGGCATAGACCCTTACAGTCTTATCAAACCTGTCTGCGACTTCTACCAGTTGACCATTTACAAGATTTTCTAAATATTTTTTGTCAAGAACGATTTTTTCAAAATCCTTTAGGGCAAAGTCTACTGGATAAAGTTTCTTAAGTAAATCTTTCTTTGCAATTTTTAATATATCTTCGCTATTTATAGCGTCCTTAACATCCAGATCCCCGACCCTAACTCTTTTTAGCTCGTTGACATAGGCAAGGGTCCCTAGTTTTTCGCCTATGTCGTCAACCAAGGTTCTAATATAAGTCCCCTTTGAGCAGGTCACCCTTATTGTCGCTTGGGGAAAGGCAAAGTCTAAAAGGTCTATATCATAAACCTTAACTTTTCTTCTTTTTCTCTCAATTTCGATGCCATCTCTGGCAAGGTCATAGAGTTTTTTGCCATTTACCTTAAGGGCTGAATACATAGGAGGAATTTGCTCTATTTCCCCCTTAAAAGTATTCATTGCTTCTATAAATTCATACCTACTTACAACCTTATCGCTCTTGGCTATAATTTTGCCTGCTGCATCTAGGGTATCGGTCTTTGCACCGAGGATCAACTCTGTTTCATAGACCTTATCCTTGGTCATCATATAATCTGAAACTCTTGTAGCCTTGCCTATTACAATTGGCAAAACTCCACTCGCTTCAAGGTCTAAGGTCCCTGTGTGACCGACTTTTTTCATTCCAAGGGCACGTCTTACAAGGCTTACAACCCTAGCTGAAGATATGCCCTTTTCTTTGTTTACATTAAGGATTCCCTTAAGCATCTATTTCCTTTAATACAGCAAGGGCTTTTTCACAAGCAGCTTCTAGACTCTCATCAAAAATTGAGTAACCACTTGCCTTGATGTGGCCCCCACCTCCATGAGCTCTAGCAACTGCGGCTACATCGGCAGTTTTGCTTCTCATAGACACCTTGTATTCGCCGTCGTCATATTCTTTTACAATCATAGACACATTTACTTCTCTAAGGTCCCTAAGTTTATTGACAATTGTTTCTGCATCACCCATTTGTACGCCGTATTTTTCAACTTGGGCCTTGGTTGCGATAGCAAAGGCCTTCTTGTCAAAAAATTCTGCCTTAGATATGATTTCATTATGAAACTGCATGACTGCTACTGGTTGGGATTGGTAGAGATTTTCGTAAATATATTCATAATCAATTCCATCTGTAATTAGTCTGCCTGCTGCCCTAAAAGTATATTCGGAAACATTTGAATACATGAACCTGCCTGTGTCTGTGCATAGGCCTGTAAATAAAAGGGTACCTATTGTCTTATCCATTGGTAGGTTTAGTCTATCAATTATTTCGTAAACCAACTCACATGTTGCAGGTGAGGTTTCATAAATCATATTCAAATCGCAGTTGATTTTTCCACCAACATGGTGGTCGATAACTATGGTTTTATCAGATCTTCTTGCAATTTCTGTAGCCTTGCCAATCCTGTCAAATTCAGAGCAGTCCACAATTATAAATAGGTCGTACTTATCAAGGCTAGCTTCCTTGTAGTGATCAAGTTCTGGTAGAAATTGTAAGTAATCGTCAATTGTGTCGATTGCAATTACTTCAACTTTTTTACCATACTTTTCTAATGACCTTCTAAGTCCAAGGGACGAACCGATATTGTCTCCGTCAGGATTTACGTGGCTGGCAATGGCGATTGTTTCTGCCTTATCAACCATTTCTAAAAACTTATCTAAGTGTTCTTTACTAATCTTCTCTAGCTTCATTTGCTTTTTTATCCTTTGCGATTGTTTCTGCTATTAACTTATCCATGTAGGCACCATGCTCGATAGAATTATCAAATTTAAAACGAAATTCTGGCATGGACCTAAGTCTCATTCTCTCACCAATTAGGATTTTAATATAACCCTTGGCTTGATTAAGTGCTTCCATTACTCCATCCTTAGTTTTATTATCTCCAAGGACTGATATATAGATATCAGCGTAGGATAAGTCGTTGGTAACTTCTACATCAGTAACTGATACCATGGCTTCTGCGGATAATCTCGGGTCATTTAGGTCATCCATTATTATCTTTGATATTTCCCTTTTAACCTCAGATGAAATCCTAGCTGTTCTTTTTTTATTCATCTATAAACTTCTTTCTGTTTCAACCATTTCATAGGCTTCCATTACATCGCCTACTTTTATGTCGTTGTATCTTTCAAGTCCGATTCCGCCTTCATAACCTGATTGGAGTTTTGATGCATCATCTTTAAATCTCTTCATTGATGAAATTTCGCCATCAAAGATAACTACGTTATCTCTTAGAAGTCTGATCATTGCTTTTCTTGTAATGACACCACTTGTTACCATAACACCTGCGATTGTGCCTGCTCCTGGAATCCTGAAGGTATCTCTTACTTCTGCCCTGCCTAGAACATTTTCCTTAAATTCTGGATCTAGCATACCTACTATAGCCTTTGATACATCTTCGATTGCTTCGTAGATTACGCTGTAGGTCCTGATTTCTATATTATTATCCTTAGCTCTTTCTAAAGCACCTTGGGTAGGTCTTACGTTAAAGCCGATTATAATAGCATTTGACGCTTGAGCTAAGAGGACGTCTGATTCTGTAATACCACCAACAGCACCTGCTATTACTGTTACCTTGACTTCTTCATTTGATAATTTTGTTAAAGAAGAGCTTACAGCATCAACAGTTCCCTTAACATCAGTCTTAACAATGATATTAAGTTCTTTTAATTCACCCTCTTGGATGTCTGAATACATATCTTCAAGGTTGGTATTAGCTTTGGCGATTAATCTTTCTTCACGTTTAAATTCTTTAGCCCTATCTGCATAGTCACGAGCGATTTTTTCATCCTTAACTGCATAAATCTTATCGCCAGCTTCTGCTACATCAGAAAGACCAAGAATTTGGGCTGGTATAGAAGGGCCTGCTTCTTTGATTGGCTTTCCTTTTGAATCAAACATTGCCCTAATCCTACCTGAGGCAGAACCTGTAACCACATAATCTCCTTGACGGAGGGTACCTTTTTGTACAAGCACAGTTGCAACTGGACCCCTTGACTTGTCAAGTTGGGCTTCGATTATAATACCAACAGCATCCCTGTTTGGATTTGCCCTTAGTTCCCTAACTTCAGCTACAAGTAGGACCATCTCAAGCAGGTCCTTGATGCCCTTGCCTGTGTGGGCAGACACTGGAACCATGATGGTATCTCCACCCCACTCTTCTGGAACAAGACCATATTCCATAAGACCTTGCATAACCCTATTTTGATCGGCTGTTTCCTTATCCATCTTGTTTATGGCTACTATTATTGGAATATCAGCTGCCTTGGCGTGGTTAATCGCCTCAACTGTTTGTGGCATAACCCCATCATCTGCAGCTACCACAAGGATGGCAATATCAGTTGATTGAGCACCCCTCATTCTCATTTCTGTGAAGGCTTCGTGGCCTGGTGTATCTAAGAAAGAGATTGCTTTACCATTGATATCTACAGTATAAGCACCTATATGTTGGGTAATACCACCAGCTTCTCCACGAGTTACAGAAGTATTTCTGATAGCATCTAGGATACTTGTTTTACCATGGTCAACGTGACCCATTACTGATACAACAGGAGGTCTTTCAATTAAGTTTTCTTCCTTATCTTCATAGTCTAAATCATATGATTGCTCTTCTAAGGCATCATATTCTTCTTCCTTAAAGATTTCCTTGCCAAATTCCATGGCTACAAGGTTTGCTGTATCAAAATCAATCTGGTCATTAAGTCCTGCCATTGTACCAAGACCTATCAATTTTCCTATTACTGAATTTGGGCTTTCTCCAAGTTTATCTGCAAACGCCTTGACATTTACTGTTTCTGGTATTTCTATTCTTGAATCTTTGTTAGCTTTCATACTCTTCTCTTGCCTATTGCTCTTCTTCGATTTTTTCTTCTTATTCTTCTTTTTTCTATTCTTCTTGCTTACTACTTGCTCTTGATCATCATCGTCGTCTAGATTTTTAAGATCAATTTTCTTTTCTCTTTTTTTCTCTTGTTTTGCTTTTGCTTTAGGCTTTTCTATTATCTCTTCTTCTACGCTAACATCTTCACTAGAATCATCATTTAATTCACTTAGGAAATCATTGATTAATTTGTGGTCTTCCCCACTTATCATGGACATATGAGATTTAATACCTAAGTTAAATTCATCATTTAGGATTCTAATCATTTCCTTTGATTCTAAGCCATTTTCTTTTGCCAATTCGTATACTCTTATTTTATCAGCCATATAATCACCTCATTTTAGTTCATAAGCTTCTAACTCCTCATAAATTTCGTCATCTATCTTCATTTTAAAGGCTTGATTTAGCTTATTTGATTTCTTAAGGCCCTTGATGCAAGTTTCATCCTTACACACGTAGGCACCTCTTCCGTTTACTTTTCCACTTTCATCTATCAAGATTCCCTCTTCCTTGTTATTTACAATCCTAAGAAGGTCTCCCTTATCTTTTAACGAACCACACACAATACATTTTCTTTGTGGTATTTTGCGAGTTTTTATCATTTCCTTATTCCTTGCTGAAAGCTAGCTCCTAGTCTTCATCTGTAGGTTCTTTAGAAATTTCTTCCTTATCTTCATCAGAAATTTCTTCATCTTTATCATCACTTGCATTTTCTTCTGCCAAGTCGTAAGCTTCTAAATCTTTATCATCTGTAGACTTTTCATCAGAAACTTCTTCTTCGTTTATAGAAAGAATTTCATCAATCTCTTCCTGACTTAGGCTGTCAAATTCAAGTTTTGACTTGATATCAATCTTCCAACCAGTAAGCCTTGCTGCAAGTCTTGCATTTTGACCTTCCTTGCCAATGGCAAGAGAAAGCTGGTCATCCTCAACAACCACTAGAGATTGCTTATTTCTCTCATTGACATAAACTTCTATAATATCTGCTGGAGATAGGGCGTTGGAAATAAAAGATTCTATATCCTTAGAATAATTTATAATATCAATCTTTTCTCCTTGGAGTGAGTCTACAATAGAATTAACTCTCGCTCCCTTATAACCTATACAAGCTCCAACAGCATCAATGGTTTCATCATTAGAAAATACCGCCATCTTTGTCCTTGATCCTGCTTCCCTAGCTATAGAATAAATTTCTATAACTCCGTCAGTAATTTCAGGCACTTCTAGCTCAAAAAGTCTAGTAACAAGATTTTCTGAAGACCTAGACAAAACAATTTGTGGGTCCTTGCCAGAATTTCTCACTTCTTTAATTAAGAATTTCATCCTCTCATTTGGGATATAAGATTCTGTAGGAACTTGTTCTTTAAGAGGAACAATTCCTTCAATCCTGTCTAGGTTTACATAGACATTGTATTTGTCAACTCTTTGGATTAAACCTGTGATAAGTTCATTTTCCCTATCAAGATAGTCACCAAATAAGGATTCTCTTTGGGCATCCCTTATCTTTTGAATAACAATATTCCTAGCAGTTTGAGCAGCAACCCTGCCAAAATTTTTAGGCACTAACTTAATCCTTGCTGTATCACCAACTGCCAAAGAAGCATCTAGATCCTTTGCATCCTTTAAATTAATTTGATTTATAGGATCTTCCACCTTATCAACTACTTCTTTTAGGGCATAAACCCCGATTTCCCCAGTCTCATGGTCAATAGTAACGTCAACATTTTCTTGGTTATCATAATTTTTTTGATAACTTTTCACAAGCGCCTTTTCTAGAGCATCTAGGATTACTTCTTTTTCTACATTCTTATCCTTGCATAGCTCATCAAGGGCCAACATAAAGTCTTTGTTCATCATATCTCCTTTTAGAACACTATCTCTATTTTTATTTCCTTGATATCCGATTTATTTATCTCTATATCTTTGCCATCTTCCTTGGCAAAAACTATTGATTCATCTTTGATATCCTTCATCTTAGCTAGGATAAGGTCACCATTTTTAAGCTTTATCTTAAGTAGCTCATCCTTATTTCTAAGAAGGTCCTTATCTGTCTTAAGTGGTCTTGATAGGTCTTGAGAGGATACTTCTAGGTAGTAGGAGCTTTTGATTAAATCAAGCTCATCGAGCTTTTCATCAAGAAATCCACTCACCCTCTCACAATCATCAATCGTAATTCCATCTTCCTTGTAAATATAAAAAATAAGTCGATTACCGTCTTTGCCCCCGATAAACTCAAGGTCAACAAGGTCATAGCCTAAATTTTCTATGTCACTTTCCAGAGCGTTTTTCAATTTTTCTATTAAATCCATCTCAATTTACCCCCAACATTAAAAAAAAGTGGAATTTCCGCCCCACTCTTACTAAGTCTACTATACTAGCTTATCATTATTTATCAATGTTTTAAAAAATTAATTCCTATCTCAACCACCTAGTAATGAGAATTATATTTTAATGATAACTAATATTATGAAAATGTTTTAGATGTTGAGATTCAGATATAAGACTTGTAATATTTTTTTATTTATCTTATAATGGTTATAAGATAATAAATAAAGGAGGACACAATGACACTATTTATTATTGGACTTATAATTTTGTTAGGTGGAGGTTATTTCTATTCTAAATATGTTGAAAGTCAACTAGAACCAGATGATAGAGAAACTCCAGCAGTTAGAAAAGCCGACGGTGTCGACTTTGTAGTTATGAGCAAGACCAAAAACTGGCTTATAAATCTACTAAACATAGCAGGTACAGGACCTATCTTAGGACCTATCCAAGGTATCCTATTTGGCCCTATCGCATTTATCGCTATTCCTATTGGTTGTGTAATTGCAGGTGCAGTTCACGATTTCATGACAGGATTTATTTCTATGAGAAACGGCGGTAGCCAAGTACCAAAACTTGTTGGTAAGTACCTAGGCAGCGGAATCAGAGCATTTTATAACGTTGTAATCGCAATCCTACTTCTACTAACAGGTGTTGTATTTGTTTATACCCCTGGCGACTTAATTGCAAAATTCGTATTAGGAAAAGACCCAGAAGGTGCAGTAATTTGGATTATCTACGCTGTAATATTTGCTTACTACATACTTTCTACAGTAATGCCTATTGATAAGGTAATCGGTAGAATCTATCCAATTTTCGGTGCATTCCTAATCATTTCTGCCTTTGGTGTTTTAATTGGTATCCTAACCCAAGGTGGCGGACACTTAGCTTTTGAAGGCCAAGGTCTTCTTGCCCAACATCCAAAGGGACAAAAATTTATCCCAGCCTTCTTCATAACAGTAGCCTGTGGTATCTTATCAGGTTTCCATGGCTCTCAAGTAACCCTAGTTTCTAGAACAGTTAAATCTGAAAGAGAAGCAAGGATGACCTTCTACTCAACTATGATAGCTGAAGGTTTTATAGCTATGATTTGGGCAGCAGGTGCTATGGTTCTATTCTCTTCTGGAGAAAGTGCTCTTGACACTCCTGGAACAATCATGGTTGGTAATATTTCTAAATACTTCATGGGTAATATCGGTGGTCTACTTGCCATCATCGGTGTAATAGCACTTCCTATCACATCAGGCGATACAGCATTTAGATCCTTAAGACTTATAATTTCTGAAGAAATGAATATTGACCAAAGAAATCCTGCAAAGAGAGCTATTCTTGCAGCAGTATTATTTATTCCTGCAGCAGGTATCCTATACTTTGCTAAGACAAACCCAGGTGGATTCAACCTACTTTGGAGATACTTCGGATTTACAAACCAATTCGTAGCTATCTTTGCCCTTGCAGTTGCAACAGTTTACCTAATGTACACCAACAAAAACTACCTAATCACCTTAATACCAGGTGCTTTCTACTGCTTCGTAGTATTCTCATTTATTATAAATGCAGACCCTATCGGACTTAGACAACCATATACAATTGCCTATCCAGTTGCAGCAGTTATCACAGTTTTATATGTAATTTGTGTACTAAAACTTGGCAAGAAAAATAGAGAAAGAATTGAATCTATAATATTAGATTAAAATTTTGAAAAGGGGTGGCTTATGCCACTCTTTTTTAATATAATAAAGCTAGGAGGAGCTATGAAATTTATTATAACTAAGACGGCTAAGGATTTTGCCGATAAAAAAAATATTAGAGAAATTTATATAAATCCAGACCTTGATAGCAAGGAAACCTGCTGCACTATAGGCACTGTGGATTTTGATGTTTCTACCAAGCTTATTGGCAATAAGGAAGCCTACAAAAAATTTAGTGATCAGGACATAGATATTTTTGTAAATCCGAACTTCTTTTCCTTTGTGAAGGATGATATGGAAATAGAAATCTCTGCCTTTGGTATCGGATTATTTAAAAAACTTTACATAAAAACTGAAATAAACACAATCGAGCGTTAAGATGGAAAATTTCAATAAAAAAATAGATGAATTTAAAAATAAATACCCCATCGATAGTGACCTTGTAGAAAGGATTCCAAAGCCAAAATTCTTGTATATGGGAGATGATGTTCTAGAAGAAGCGATTGCAGCAATTCTATCCGGCAAAAACATCCTGCTTGTTGGAGAAAAAGCTACAGGTAAGAATGTTCTCGCAGAAAATTTGGCCTATCTTTTTGCCCGTCCTATGTGGAATATTTCCTTTCACGTAAGCGTTGATGCTTCAAGCCTCATCGGTGATGACACCCTAAAATCTGGGTCTGTCACCTTCAGGGAAGGCCCTATAAGCCTTGCAAGTCGCTATGGTGGTTTTGCTGTCCTTGATGAAATCAATATGGCAAAAAACGAAGCAATGGCAGTCCTCCATTCTGTCCTTGACTACAGGAGGAGGATTGATATACCAGGATATAAACTAATTAATGTCCATCCGGCCACCCGTTTTATCGCAACTATGAACTACGGCTACGAAGGTACTCGTGACCTAAATGAAGCACTTTTGTCGAGGTTTGCCATTATTAAAATGCCAAGGATATCTGATAGTGATTTAGTAAACCTCATCAAGACCCACTACCCTGACCTTAAAGATAGGTACTTAACCGACATTGCAAACTTTTTTAAGGATTTGAAAGATAAGGCTAATGCCCACGAAATTTCTGACACTGCCCCAGATTTGAGGGGGATTTTCGATGGCCTAGACCTAGTGAAGGAAGGCCTTGAATTTAAAGAAGCGATGAGGCTTTGCTTAGTCAATAAAATTTTCGATGACTATGAAGCTGACCTAATTGAAGACCTGCTTAAGGCTCGTTTTCCAGATAATATTTACCAAAAAGACCTGATAAATGGATAGACCTAAAGAAAAACTTTATGAAAATCGAATAGCAAACATCCAGTGGGCAGGAGCCGGTAATTATGATTTTGAAAATTTTATTATCGGGGAAAATATTGACGGCAATCCTGATTTTTACATAAATTTGATAATAGGTCTTGCCATCAAATATTTAGGCGAAAGAGAAATTCAAAAGCTCTTTGATGCTTGGGCCTATAACTTTAGACGAGATAGGTATGACCTTGCCCTTGTCTATATCCTAGAAGACTTTGCCTACAAAAAAGAAGTAAGCGAAAGACCAGTTTTAAAATCTTTAAGGATTGCCTACGCCCAAAAATTTCTGGATGATAAGTACGACCTTCAAAGGAGAAACCTTGCCCTTAGGCAAAACGCACTTTACAGGCTAGAACTAATTAGGATGAGGGAAATTCTTGACGCCCCTACCAATAATTTTTCAAAAAAAGACTTGGACCTCTACAAAAAATTGAGCCTACCTGCTGATACAGATAAAACTAATGTAGAAAGCAGAGTTATAAGCCTTTTTAAAACCTACCTTGGCTATAGGGAGAGTGACCTCTTGAAAAAAATCCCATCCCTAAATCTTTCTCTTTTTGAAAGTGCTGGCATGGTGAGCCTTGAGAGGTCAAATATGCCAGCAAATTTTGCCGGAAATATGCAAAAATCACATGGGATTGGCTCTCTTATCCTAGATTTTAAAATTAAAAAACGTAAGGAGAGCCTAGCCTACATAGAAAAAACCTTTGGCAAATCTCTTTTTGATGAGAAAATAAGGCTTGGTATCGAAAGGGACTTGTGCACAGACAGCCACAAAAAATCCAGACTTTTTTATACCAGGGGCATTACCGAAAACGACAAGGACCTCGACCAAGACTTAAATAAAAAGGCTATAGCCAGACACCTCTTAAAATTTAAGGCTAACAAATCTGCCTATACCAGGGCTATAGCAGTTTTATCTAAGCAAATCAAACTTAAATTAAACCTAACTTCTTCTTTGGACGAAGACCTCTCCAACCGAGGCAAACTTATTCCAAGACTTGCCTATAAGGCTGAAATAAGTGATAAGGCAAAGATTTTTAAGAAAAAAAACCTCCAACCTGACCCTACTATGAAGGTAGACCTCCTTGTTGACGGATCTGCTTCCCTGCTCGAGAAGGAATCTGAAGTAGCCATCGAAGCCTATATCCTAGCCAAGTCTTTGGAAAATAACTCTATCTTAAACAGGGTAGTCTCCTTTCAAACTGTTGGCGACTTTACCATTCTTACCATCCTCAAAGACTATGACGAAAAAGCAGAAATCAAAAAAATCTTTCGTTTTAAGGCCATGGGTTGGAACAGAGACGGGCTTGTTTTTCGTGCCTACAGGGCGATTTTGGATAAGGATATCAAAGATTCCCTTTCTTTAATCCTCACCGACGCCAATCCCCAAGACCTAAAACCCCTCATAACCAAAAATTTTAGGCTCAATAAACCCTACCAAGACGAAATCGGTCTTTTTGATGCAAGAAAAAACTTAGATGACCTTCGAAAAAAAGGTCTACAAATAGCCGCCATCATAAGTGGCGATAACCTAGACAACGCCAAAAGCCTTTATAGGAATAAGTTTATAAAAATCGACCAACCGACTGAAATTGCAAAGGCCTGTGGCAAATTTATCAAAAAACAAATCCAATCTTTAGAAAAATAAGCTAGAAAATTTAAAACCAACTTCGGAGATAATTCATGATTGCTGGTTGAAAATTTTCTAGATTTTTTTTGCAATCCTCTTAAAATAGCAACCTTCTATTGTCTATGATTTTTAACAGTGCTATAATAATGATAGAGATTATCGTTATAAAAGGAGGTCCTATGATAAAAATAAAAAATTTGTGTAAAAGTTACGGCCAAGGCCAAGCTAAGATTGAAGTGTTGAAAAATATTGACCTTGAAATAGAAAGTGGGAAAATCATCTGTATTTTGGGCCCATCTGGGTCTGGCAAGTCCACCCTCCTTAATATAATCGGTGGTATTGAAAGCATTGATAGTGGCGAAGTTAATATTTTGGGCGAAAATCTAGCCAGCATGAGTAAAAAAGATTTGGAAACCTACAGAAGAAATAAGCTGGGCTTTGTTTTTCAATTTTACAACCTAATTAGCGACCTAAATATTTTTGAAAACATAGAACTAGGCAAGTATCTTGCAAAAAATCCACTCGATATTAACAAACTTGTCGATGACTTGGGAATCAAGGATCAAATTTACAAGTATCCAAATGAAGTTTCTGGTGGTCAGGCTCAGCGAACCTCGATTGCCAGAGCCCTTATCAAAAGGCCGGAAATTTTAATTTGTGATGAGCCAACCGGTGCACTCGATTATGAAAGTGCCAAAGATGTCCTCTACTTGCTTGAAAAAATGAACCATGACTATAAGGCTACCATTCTTATAGCAAGCCACAACATCCAGATAAGCAAGATGTGCGATTATATCTTAAATATCCACGATGGCAAGGTTAAATCCTATGTCAAAAACAATGAGAAAATTCAAGCAAAGGAAGTGACTTGGTAATGAAAAATCCAATTTATAAGAGAGCCTACAGGCAAGTCTACTTTCATCCTTCCAGGGTCTTGCCAATTTTCATCGCCCTTTGTTTTATAATTATCTTTTCTTCATCATTTTTCACAGCCCAAGATTCTACAAAAAAGCTCTACTACGAGCTTATAAATCAGGGCAAGGTTGAAGATGGAAATTTTACCTGTATTGATAGATTAGATGAAAAAGTCAAAAAAGACTTGGAAAATAAGAAGATAAGCCTATACGAAAATTTTTATGTAGAAGCAAATTCCGGAAAAAATAAAACCCTAAGGGTCTTTGAGAATAGGGAGAATATCAACCTTCCATCAATCCTTGAAGGAAAGCTTGCCCAAACTACGGGCGAAATCGCTCTTTCTGCAAACTACGCCAGAGCTAATAATCTAAAAACTGGAGATTCACTTAGCCTAGAAGGAAAAGATTATAAGATTGTAGGTCTAATTGCCCTTCCGGACTACTCAACCCTCCTTAAAAACAACAGTGACCTCGTTATGGATCCAGGATTTTTTGGGGTGGGTCTTGTAGCAAAAGATGGGCTTAAAAACATTTCAGAGCAAATCACCTACCAATATTCCTACAAAGATAAGGAAAATTTGCCAAAGTCAAAGGCCAGAGATAAGCAAAAAGACTTGCTTAAAATTATTAACAAAACAAACAGGGTAACAGATTCGCTTTTAATCTATGACAACCAGTGCATAAGGTACTTTATAGAAGACATGGGTGGGGATGTGCCAATGATGACAGCCCTTATGGTAGTCTTAGTCCTAGCTATTGCCTTTATCAGCGCCATCCAAGTTAAGAGCATGATTGAAGAAGAAGCTCCAATTATTGGCACCCTCCTCGCCTCAGGCTACAAAAAAAGTGAGCTTGTAAAATCTTATATGCTAATGCCGATATTCATTACCCTGCTTGCTTGCCTAATTGGCAATCTCATTGCCTACACCCATGCCTACCAAACCTACACCAACCTCTACTACAAGTCCTACGATTTGCCAAAATTCGTAGTTTCCTTTAACCTAAGGTCCTTTATTCTAACCAGCCTTATCCCACTTTTGATTTATTTAATAATAAATTTCTTTGTAATAAGTAAGGCCCTTAATCACAAGGCCATAGACTTTTTAAGAAATACACTCAAATCACCAAAAGCAAGATTGAGGGTAAAGCTAGAAAAATTTTCCTTTATTAACAAATTTAGGTTAAGGGTCATCCTTGCTAATAGGGCCAATATTATCAGCCTAATTTTTGGTATAGGCCTTGCCAACATCCTTTTGATTTATTCTCTAGGAGTCAAGCCAATTTTTACAGACTATGCAGTAAAAGTCAAAAATTCAATGAAATATGATCACACCTATCTGGTAAAAGCCCCAGACCCTAAAATCAAAGCAGATAAAATTTCTATGCTTAGCTTTGACTTGGTAGATTTTAATATGAAAAAAATCCAGTGCCTAGGAGTAGATGCCGATTCAAAATATAAGGATTTGGCTATTGGAAATTTGGATAAGAAAGATGTAATAATTTCAAATGGTCTTGCCAAAGTTTATAAGTTAAAGGTTGGTGATGAGATTGATGCCATAGAAAATTTCAATTATGACAAAGTTAAACTTAAGATAAAATCTATAGATAAGGACAACAACCAGTTTCAAATCCTTGGTAAAAGGGAAAATATAAATAAAATTCTGGGTCTGGATAAGGATTATTTCAACGCTTACGGGTCTAGCCAAAGGCTAAGTATTGACAAAAATATCTTAATCAATGAAATTAACAAGGAAGATATGAATAAGTTCATGGCCCACTTCCTAGATTCCTTTGGTGGTGTCTTCGATAGTCTATTGGTCGTAACCCTCGTTTTTTACCTTATCATTTCATATTTGGTAACCAGTCTAATCATAGATAAGTCAAAGACAAATATCTCCTACCTAAAAGTCTTTGGCATAAGAGCTAGGGAAAGCACTGCAATTTACACAAATCCTATCTTCCTTATCCTCCTAGTCTTTGAAATCATCATGATTCCTATGATGGACTTTTTGATAAGAACTATGACAAGATATGCTATCACAAAACTAGATGCCTATGTAGAAATAAATATTCCACTTATAAGTTTTATCGAAGCCATAGGTCTTAGCTTACTAATATTTATCCTAGTCCAAGTGCTTGAAAAAAGAAAAATTTCAAAAATTGATATGGTAAAGGAATTGAAAATTATAAATGGGTAAAAAAAATCTGTTGGAAGAAGCAAAACTTCTCTCCAACAGTTTTTTTCTTAGAACAAGCCGTCAAAAAGGCTCATCTGATTTTCTTCTTGAATACCTTCTATGATTCCCAAGTCTTTCAGACTTTTGAGGGCATTTTTATTTACAGAAGTCCTAGATGTGAGGTCTTCTATAGAAATAAAATCGCCTTTTGCCCTTTCTTCAACTATATCCTTTGCCATAGCCTCGCTGACGTCATCAACTGCAGCCAAAGGTGGGAGGATTGCTCCGTCCTTAATCAAAAATTTTGTGGCATCAGATTCGTAAATATCAGCCTTACTAATTTTTATTTCCCTAGCGTGCATTTCTTCTGCCACTTCGAGGACTGTCCTTAAATCCTGATCTCTCTTGCTTATGTTAAACATTTCCTTGTAGGCATTTAAGGCCATCTGGACAGATTCAAGGCCAGATATGATTGTAGAATAGGTGAAGTCCCCTAATTTTGATGAGAAATATGAGGCGTAGAAAGCCTCAGGATAGTAAACCTTGTAGTAGGCAATCCTGTAGCTCATCAAACAATAGGCAACGGCGTGGGCCTTTGGGAAAAGATAGGCAATCTTAAGACAAGAATCTATATACCAGTCCTTGACTCCATTTTCCCTCATATAGTCAATCTCTTCCTCGCTAAGTCCCTTGCCCTTACGAACTTTTTCCATGATCATAAAGGACTTTTTCTTATCAAGACCTTCTTGAATAAGGGCATTCATTATATCATCTCTGGTTGAAATAATCTCATTGAAGCCAGCTGTATTGGACTTGATTATATCTTGTGCATTGTTAAGCCAAACGTTGGTTCCATGGGAAAGACCAGAAATCCTCGCCATCTCAGAAAACTTTTTAGGATAGGTGTCCTTAAGCATGCCACGAACGAAGTTTGTCCCAAATTCAGGGATACCAAGGGTTCCTATATCGTTATTTGAAAAATCGTGTTTGATTTTAAGGGGTTCTGTGCAGGAGAAAATCTTCATTACGTCTTTGTCGTCCATCTTTATTTTTAGTGGATCTGTTCCTGTTAGGTCTTGGAGGTGCCTAATAACTGAAGGCACATCGTGGCCCAAAAGGTCAAGTTTCAAGAGAGTTTCCTCCATTACCCTGTATGGGAAATGGGTAGTCTTGTTGCCACTAGCTGGGTCATCTGCCGGATATTGGATTGGACAAATATCGAAAACTTCTATATCATCTGGCACAACGATAAGCCCACCTGGGTGTTGGCCTGTTGACCTTTTTACATCCTTAAGACCCCTTTGGAGTTTTCTGACCTGGGCGTTGGTTAAGTTTAGGTTATTTTCTTCCATGTATTTTTTGATATAACCAAAGGCAGTGTTATCTTGGATTTTTCCAATTGTTCCCGCCCTAAAAACCTTGCCCTCACCGAAAAGTACTTCGGTGTACTTGTGAATGGTTGGTTGGTATTCACCGGCAAAGTTTAAGTCTATATCTGGTTCCTTGTCACCTTCAAAACCTAAAAATACTTCAAACGGGATATTGTGACCATCCTTGTGCATAGGTGTCCCACATACTGGACAATCCTTATCTGGATAATCTATACCAGAACCCAACAAGTCTTCCTCGAAAAATTCCGAATGCTTGCAAGATGGACAAATATAGTGAGGAGAAAGAGGGTTTACTTCTGTAATGTCAGCCATAGTTGCTGCAAAAGATGAACCTACAGAGCCCCTAGACCCTACAAGGTAACCGTCTTCGTTGGATTTTTTTACAAGTTTCTGGGCAATAATATATAAAACTGCGTAACCATTTGAAATAATCGAATGAAGTTCCCTATCAAGCCTATCTTGGACAATTTTTGGCAAAGGGTCACCGTAAATTTCGTGAGCTTTTTTAAAGCAAGTATCTCTTAGCATTTCCTCAGAACCAGCGATTTTTGGTGGGAAGGTCCCATGAGGAATTGGTCTTATATCTTCAAGCCCTGCCACAATTTTCTTTGGATTTCTAATTACAAGTTCGTAGGCCTTAGTATCTCCTAGGTAAGAAAATTCACCAAGCATTTCATCTGTGGTCCTTAAATAATAAAGAGGTCTGTTTTCCTTATAAAAGAAGAAGGAACCCTTTTTGAGGACATTTCTTAGCTTGTAGTCGCCCGGATCAAGGTATCTCACCCCACCTGTGGCTGCCACAAGTTTGCCCCTTTCTTCACCAAAATCAATTATCTTCTGGTTTATTTCCTTAACTTGGGCTAGGGAGTCGATTTTACCACTTTCTACCTTATCCAAAAACATAGAAACAGGCTCTACCTGATAAAAATCAAAAAGGTCTAGGACTTTTTTGATTTGCATCTCGCTTCTATCGCCTAGGATGTATTCAAAAAGCATTCCCTCTGCTCCACCAGTACCCAAAACCAAACCTTCCCTGTATTTTTCAAGGACAGACATAGGTGTTCTAGCTTCGCCATTGGCCATGTAGTTCATCCTTGATTCGGAAATTAACTTGTAAAGATTTTTAAGCCCTGTCTTATCCTTGGCAAAGGCGAGGGCGGAAAAAGTCTCATGCTTTGCCTTTGGATAATTTGTCTTAAGCCTATTAATTTTTGAAAGATTAAGACCTTCCTCTTCCATAATCATCTTATACATCTTGATGAAAATTTGGGCAGTAGCCCTCGCATCGTCGCTTGCCCTGTGGTGGTTGAAGGCTGGTATATCAAGCTTTCTTGCAATCTTATCAAGAGAGAATTTCCCCATATCATCAAAGAGGGCGCGGGCCATTGGAAGGGTATCAAGATAAATTGGATCAAATTTAAGTCCCAATCTCTTGGCGTTTTCTCTGATGAAACCTACGTCAAAGTCTGTATTTTGACCTACTATTAGGCTATCGCCACAAAAGTCTAAAAATCCTGGCAAGACCTCGTCAATTTTTGGTTTATCAGCAAGCATAGCATCGGTGATTCCAGTAATTTCTACAATCTTTTCAGGTAGGATTCTTTCTGGGTTTATTAATTGGTTATAGGTTTCAGTTATTTCTCCATTTTCCACCCTCACAGCACCGATTTCTGTAATCGCATCCCTGTATTTTAAAAGTCCTGTAGTTTCTATATCGAATACAACAAAAGACCCGTCTTCGAGATTTTTAAAAGTAGGCAAGTCTTTGCCAGAAAGATTGGTTAAAATCCTCAAATCATCTTCTACAAGCAATAATTCTGCCCCATTTAAAACCCTAATACCGTTTTTCTTGTAGGTGTCATAAACATAAGGCAAAACCTGGAGATTTTCAGTATCGGTGATACCAATTGTATCCCAACCCCATTCCTTAAGGACAGGCAAGAGATCGCCGTCATCCACAAAGCCGTCAAGGTTGGTATATTTGGAATGAAGCTCAAGTTCGAACCTCTTATCAGCTGCCAAGTCTACTTTCTTTGAAATTATGGCTATTGTTATAGAATTAACTGTAAAGACATCTTCCTTGGCATAGTCATCAAAATTTAAAACTCCTTCTACTTGAACAGCCATCCCATCTTTCAAGTCTTCAAGTTTGAAATTATTTTTCTTGTTGGCAAAAAGCTTGCAGGAAATAGCATCAGTCTTATCCTCCAAATCAAAGGTATAGATAAAATATCCTGACTTGGTTTCAAGACAGCTAAGACCGTAAATTGTACCGATTAGGGAGTTGGTCATTCCTTTTTTGTCATAAATATCCTCTATTTGAATTGGCTCTGCCTTAATTTTTCTGCCAAAATTTAGACCATCTGTGTTCTTCTTTGCCTCTTCCTTTTCCTTTTGCTTATTTTGGTAATTGAGGGCTTGGGCTATCTTTCTTTGAAGTTGGGCCTCCTTGGCTTTTTTGAGGTCCTCAAAAGAAGAAGTTTCCTCCTTAGCTTCCACTCCTAAATCATTTTCTTCTTCTTCATCTGCTTTTAAATCTTCTGCTTCTAAAGCTGCTCCTTTTAAATCATCTGGTGTTAAATTTTGGCGAGCTTGATCACTTTCACTAGGATTTTGTTTATCCTCGGCAAATTCATCTTCACTTAAAGGACCATCTTGGCTTGACTTAAAAACTTCAAGAGCCTTATCATCTGTAACAGGGATTGGCTGATTATTTTCCTCAACAAGCTCAACAATCGGTTCATTTTCAATAGGTTGAACGCTCTTTAGAGCAGGATTTTCTTCCTTAAAAATTACGTCATTTAGGTTGTCGCGAACATCTTCATATTCAACCTCTCCCTCATATTCTGGGATGTAGTCATCATAGCTAGGTGGCATAATTTTTTCATAGATGATTTTAAGGTCTACATAGGAAAAATACGATCTCAACTCTTTCTCAAGGCGAGAATCTAGTGGGTTTGCTGCCTTGATTTTAATTTCTAGTAGGTTTTCTTTTTGGAAATAAGTCGCACTTATGATAGTATATAAATTTCCTTCAACTTTAATTAATTTTGCCAGGTCAATTTTCATTTTTCTCTTCTTTTAAAACTTCAATTAGGGTATCGACAATCTCTTCTTCTTTTACTTTCTTTACAGTCTTACCATTTTTAAACAAAAATCCCATGCCATTGGCAGCAGAAATCCCATAATCTGCTTCTTTTGATTCGCCAGGTCCATTTACCGGACAACCCATGATGGCAACCTTGGTATTTATATCAAGACCCCTTGCTTTTTCTTCAACTTCTGCCACTATATTTGGCAAATCAACGCTTGTACGGGAACAAGTCGGACAAGAAACTATATCGACTCCATCACGCCTTAAACCAAGAGCCTTAAGAATGGCCTTACCTGCCCTGACTTCCTCAACTATGTCTCCAGTGATAGAAACCCTCAAAGTATCTCCAATCCCGTCCTTAAGGAGAGATCCTATTCCGATTGAGGACTTCACAAGAGCTTGGTAGAGAGGTCCTGCTTCAGTCACACCCAAGTGCAAAGGATAATCAACTTTAGATGACAAAAGCCTATAGGCATCAATCATTGTATTTACATCAGAAGATTTTACAGAAATTTTTATGTCATGAAAATCCATATCTTCAAGGATTTTCACTTCTTCTATGGCGCTTGCCACAAGAGAATCCTTGTTGACTCCACCAAAGCGATCAACTATCTCTCTTGATACAGATCCAGAATTTACCCCAATCCTTATTGGGATTTTTCGCTTCTTGCATTCTTCAACTAAGAGCGCCACCTTATCCCTGCCACCAATATTACCTGGATTATATCTCAAACAGTCACAACCATTTTCCACAGCTGCGAGGGCAAGCCTATAATCAAATTGGATGTCAGCTACAAAAGGAATATTGGTTAGGCTCTTTATTTTAGGAATAGCCTTGGCATCTTCTATTGTATTTATAGCTGACCTTGAAATGTCACATCCTTCTGCCTCTAAAGCTTTAATTTGCTTAACTACAGCTTCTACATCACTTGTCTTCGCTGTTGTCATTGATTGGATAGAAATAGGAGAGCCGCCTCCAACAGCAACATCTCCTACAAAAATTTTTCTAGTTTCTTTTCTCATTTATACCTTCTTATCTAAATAAATTTACTATATCCTTTATTGAAACCACCAAAATCAGACCCAACAAAATGAAAAATCCAACCATAGTGACCTTCTCTTCGATTTTCTTATCAATTTTTTTTCCAGTAATAATTTCAATCGCACTTGTTAATAGCTTAGACCCATCAAGGGCTGGTATTGGTAAAAGATTGAAAACGGCAAGATTTACAGAAATATAAGCCAAAAAATAAAGCAAATTAGCCAGACCATTTTGGGCTTGGTTGCCTATTTCCTTAAGGACTCCAACAGGACCTGATAGGGCTCCAAAGGCGAGTTTACCAGTAAAAAGCCTGCCTAAGATCACAAAAATCATCTTGACATTTTTCCAAGTCTCGCCAAAACCAAGACCAACAGCTTCCAAAATATTTGGACTCCTCCTAGCTGGCATAATACCAATATAGGCATGATCATCCTTCACTTCCACCTTCAAATCTACAGCAGTGACAGTATCTGAACTTTCCCTAAAATACTCAACTGTAAGAGGCTTTTTATAATCCTTATCCTTATAAAAATCAGAAATTCCTGCCGAAATATCAGCAAAATCTTTGATATCCCTATCTCCGACCTTTCTGATTTCATCTCCTACTTCCATGCCGGCTTCTTGGGCTGGGGAATTTTCTGTAAAAGATCCGATTTTTGTTGTAATAATGCCACTAATTAAGCCAACAATGGTAAAAACTACTATAGCTATGATTAGATTTGCCATAGGCCCTGCAAGGATTGTTAAAAATCTCTTGAAGGCTGGAGCATTGTCAAAGCTCCTTGGGTCGCTTGATTCGTCATCCTCGCCCTCCATGGCACAATAGCCACCAATAGGAATTAGCCTAAAGGAATATTTGGTCTCGCCCTTTTTTCTTGAATAAATAAGGGGACCCATACCCACTGCAAATTCATTTACCTTTATGCCCGATTTTTTAGCCACAATAAAGTGTCCAAATTCGTGAAAAACTATCAGTAACAAAAATAAAACTACCGCTAAAACTATTCTCATTTTCTCTCCTTAAACCCTAGAAAAAAGATAAAGGACAGGGGCAATAAACATGATAGAATCAAACCTATCAAGGATGCCACCATGGCCCGGTATCAAATTACCAAAATCTTTAATTCCAGTTTGTCTTTTGATATAAGATGCGATCAAATCTCCAATTTGAGACATAATCGCAGCTACAATTGTAAAAATAACTATCTCTCTAATATAATTTTCAAGGCCAAATTCATGGCAATAAACAATATTTAAAATTGTCGCACCAACAATGCCCCCAACAGATCCTTCTACGGTCTTGTGTGGGCTTATGTGGGACATCCATGCCATCTTGTGCTTGCCAAAAAGACTGCCAACCAAATAGGCAAAGGTGTCTGATCCCCAAGCTGTGATATAAAGCATCCAAACATAGGATACATTTTTTATCCTCAAAATATGGGAAATTAAAAATGACACATAAAGCATGACAAAGGCTGCAGCAAAAGCATCATAAAGGGTGTAGTGGCTTCTTAAAATAATATACATAAATAAAAACAAAACTGATACCACTATGGATGCTATATACAAATCAGAATTATTTATAAAGGCAGCCGCCATAATTATCCCATTTGTAAGGTAAAGACACTTCATCGGCAAATGTAGGTCAATCTTATGGAGAGCCTTGTCCATCTCATGAAGGGCAATATAAGAAAAAGCTGCTACTCCAAGGGCAAGAGGAATCCTCCCCAAATATGTTATTAATATTAAAAGTGTTAAAATGACAGCGCCCCCAAAGGCCCTGTTTAAAAACTTAATCATATGCCACCATATCTTCTGTCTCTTTTGGTATAAGCTATTATCGCTTCCCTTAGGTCATCTTCTGTAAAATCTGGCCACAAAACATCTGTAAAATATAATTCTGTGTATGCAAGCTGGTAGATTAGGAAATTTGAAAGTCTAATTTCCCCACCAGGTCTAATTAATAAATCTGGATCAGAAAGACCTGCCGTATATAAATTATCAGAAATTAATTCTTCTGTAATATCGTCCTTGCCATAGCCCTTTTCAATAATTTGTTTAAAGGAATGGACGATTTCATCCCTACCCCCGTAATTTAGGGCAATGTTAACGGTAAGGGACTTATTATCCTTTGTGATCTCTTTAGCATAAGTGCAGGACTCTCTTGTTTTTTCAGGAAGTTTTGACAAATCTCCAAGGAAATTTAGCTTGCAATCTTCATCTATAAGTTCTTTAAGTTTTGAATTTACAAATTTGATCAGTAAATCCATCAAAAAACCAACCTCAGTCGCTGGCCTCTTCCAATTTTCTGTAGAAAAAGCATAAAGAGTTATGGTCTTAACCCCAAACTTTTTGCAAGCTTTGGCTATCCTAACCACATTTTCCGCGCCTTCCTTGTGGCCTGATGTCCTAGGCCTATTCTGTTTTTTTGCCCACCTACCATTGCCATCAAGAACAATCGCAATGTGGTTCGGTATTTTTAATTCAGTCATAAGTCCCCTTTTAAAATTCTTATGTCATTATACTCAAAGAGGGGCAATTTATCTATGTATTTTTAGACCAAAAAAGCAGCCAGGAAAGCCTAGCTGCTTGTGATTTTATTTAATTTCTATCTTTTTATTAGTTTTTTCTTCCTTGCGTTTTGGAATTTCAATTTCTAGGATACCATTTTCAAGTTTGGCCTGGATATTTTCCTCATCTATATCACCAAAATACATAGTCCTAGTCATCCTTGTGGATTTTCTTTCCTTATGAATGTAGTTTTTCTTTTCATCTGTATTTTCTGTGTGAGAATTAACTGTTAGTGTAAGTTGTCCCCTATCAAAATCTATATCAATGGAGTCCTTATCTATACCAGGCATCTCAGCTTCTACTAAGAATTTATCATCATCTTCTGCCACATCTAGCTTAAAAGAAGACTCAAACACATCTTTTTCAACAGGTGAGTTAAAAAATGAATCCACCATATCATAAAAGTCATTGTATCTTGATAATGAATTATTTTTTCTAATAAGATTTGCCATAATTATTACTCCTTTATTTTATTATATTAGCACTCTCATCATTCGACTGCTAACTTCTTACATTCATAATATACTATGAAGGTCAGAGAAAGTCAAATTTTTTGCTAATATTTTTTAAAAAAAATAAAAGAGCCATAAAGGCTCTATTTTGCAGCATTTTTTCCTTCTAATTCTATTACTTTTTTCACACAACCATCATTAGAAGGGATTTCTGATTGATCTTTTTGAGGAATTTCTATATCTGGAATTGTGTAGGTTGATTCTTCCATTGATTCTGTTTCCCTAAGACCTAGCTCGTGAGAAAATCTTAGGATATACTTGGTATTTGGAAGTTTCACCATGGCTGGACTTGTCCCAATCCCATCGCCACCTGTCTTTTCCCCTATAATTGTTCCTAAATTGTTGTCCCTAAAAAAGTGGGCTGCATTTTGGGCTGATGAATATACACCCCTGTCT
This sequence comes from Anaerococcus lactolyticus ATCC 51172, assembly GCF_000156575.1. Classification (GTDB taxonomy): domain Bacteria; phylum Bacillota; class Clostridia; order Tissierellales; family Peptoniphilaceae; genus Anaerococcus; species Anaerococcus lactolyticus. The sequence goes on along the minus strand of NZ_GG666046.1, from coordinate 364,111 downwards.
ACCAATAGATAAAGATTTCCATTAAACTTATACTCATCACCAAAGTCGCCAGCATTTTCATATCCTGCATCATAGATGATGTGGGTGTAATTTTTTCTGATATTATCCATCATCTTCTTATCCTTCTTAAGAAAAGGAATATTTTCCTCCATATATTTAAAATCTGACTCCCTAATCTTACTTATTAAACTCTTTAACTCCGGATATTGGGGATCATATTTAAAAACTTCATCTGTCCTAAATAAAATATATTCATGAGTTTCTTTAAAATCTTTTGTGCCAAGAATCATTGGATAAAGGTAATCACAAGTATAGGCAGCATTGCCCCCACCATTGCCCCTAAGGTCTATAATTAGAGCCTTCTTATTTTTTGATTTTTTAAGATAAGTCTTTAAAAGTTCTAAATCTTCTTCAAAATCTGGAGTCCCTGGATCAATCATTGCCCTGATTTTTAAGTAGGCTATATCTTTATTTATATCTTGAGTTATTAAATTTTTGGTAGCAGCCCTAGCTTGTCTAAAAATTTTATCAATTAAACTAGAAATTTTTGCCCCAAACAAATAATTTATCAGATCAACATTTACCTCTCCCTTTTCCTCCTTATTGGAAAGCACAAAGGTATCCTTCATATCGTAAACTTCCTCAATATCTAAAAGATTAGTATGGTCATCATCCAAGTCTCCCAAAATCTTATTCATCTTATCGAAAAATTCTTTGTCAGTCCTTAGATTTTTTAACTCTTTCTTGTACTCATCACGATTTTCCAAAAATTCATAGGTCCCATTCCTATCAAATAGGGCGTAATATTTTTCCAAAGTATCAAAAGCATAGTCAAAGTCGTTTTCAAAGGGACTTTGGTCTTCGGAATAATATTTAGGATTAATTTCGTAATCAAAATGGATTTTCTTGCTTCTTAATAAAAAAGATAAGGAAATTCCTACTATGATTGCAAATAGGACAGCTAATATTTTTACTAATTTTCTCATAATTTGCCCAATACCCTCTATTCATAATGCTTAGCACACGAGATTATTATTAAATTATCATTCTCAACCTTGTAAATTATCCTATCTTCTAGGGTTATTCTTCTAGAGCAATAGCTTTGTAAAGCATATCTTAAAGGCTCTGGCTTTCCTAATCCTTCATAAAGATTTCTTTTTATATTCTTTATAATATTATTAAGTCTTTCTAAAGTTTTATTGTCGTTTTTCTGCAAATATAAATATTCATCAAAGGCTTTTTCGTGAAATAATATTTTCATTCTTCAATTAAATCTCTTTGAATTGTTTTATTATCTTCAACGTCTTTAGCTCTTTGTACTAAATCTTTATAGTAGTTCGCATTACTCATTACATAGGCATTTTCAACTAGATTGTTGTACTCTTCAAGACTTATCATAACTACATTTCTATCATTTTTTCTTGTAATTAGAACAGTTTCCAAATTATCTATTGTCCTGTCGCAATATTCTTTCAAGTTATTTCTAATTTCACTATAATTAACCGCAAGCATAATAATTCTCCTTTAAAATATTGTACAATATATTGTGCAATAAATTAATATCATTTCTGCTCAATTCAACTATATATTAAAACCTATTTTATGCCCTAAGACTCCTATAGATTTCACTTAGGAAAATACCCAAGGACGTCTAGGACTTCTTCGAAGGAGGTTTCGCCTTCTAGGACTTGGATTAGGCCGTTTACTATCATTGGCCTATACTTATCTTTTTTCAATTTTTCTTTGATCTTTTCGCTTTCTAGGCCATATTTTCTGAGGATGTCTTTGAATTCGTTGTCTATAGGCATGACTTCTTCTACTGCCTGTCGGCCCTTGTAGCCTCCGTTGCAGTGTGGACAGCCTACCGGTCGGTAGATTTTTCTTTCCCTGTCGACTTTTATGTAAGATGACATTAGTTCGTATTCAAAATCTGTCATCCTATCTAGCTTTTTGCAATCGCAAAGTTTTCTGACTAGCCTTTGGCCTGCCAAAAGATTTACTGCTGACCTTATGAGGTAGTCGTCTACTCCCAAGTCTTTTAACCTTATGAGTCCCGAAAAGGCATCACGAGTGTGGGCTGTGGATAATATTAGATGTCCAGTTATGGCAGCTCTTATTGCAATTTCTGCTGTTTGCCTATCTCTGATTTCCCCAATCATTATTATATCTGGGTCTTGACGGAGGATGGACCTTAAAATTACTGGGTAGGTTAGGCCAATTTTTTCGTTGATTGAAATTTGGTTGATGTTAGCAATTTTGTATTCTACTGGGTCTTCGATGGTGATTATGTTTACATCTTCCTTGTTGAGTTTTTCTAATAGAGCGTAGAGTGAGGTTGTTTTTCCAGATCCTGTTGGTCCTGTCATTAAAATTATGCCGGATTTTTTCCTGATGGCTCTTTCTAGTTTTTCCTTGCTTTCTCTAGAAAACCCCAAAAGTCTGGCTTTTTCCATAAATATGTCTACTGCTAAGATCCTTATTACTATTTTCTCGCCCAAAATTGTTGGCACAGATGAGACCCTAAAGTCGATTCCGGGAAAGGCTTCGTATTTGACGGACTTATCTTGGGGCATCCTTTTTTGGGAAATATCCATTCCACAGGAAAGCTTGATTTTTGAAGAAAGCATGTCAAAATATTCCCTACGAATCTGCATTTTATCAACCAAAGCTCCGTCTATCCTTAGTCTGATTTTGCCAAAGTCCTCTTCTGGTTGAAGGTGGATATCTGAGGCAGAAAGATTTACTGCAGTTGCTATTAAATTTTCTATAAATCCGTCAATATCTGTTGCAATTTGCCTTTGATCAAGCATTACACACTCCAATATTTATCGTCAAGAGCCCTATATCTGACAGCCTCCAAGAGATGTTTGCTTGTTATTTCCTCGCTTGCCTCGAGGTCTGCTATGGTCCTTGCCATTTTTAGAATTTTGTTATAACTTCTTACAGAAAAATTATATTTGTTGAAGGCCATCTGACCAATTTTTTCAACTTCTGGGCTTAATTTGATATATTTTTTCATCTGTCTAGTTGAAAGAAGGGCGTTGGTTTTGATTTTTTCATCCTTGTATCTTTCCGCTTGGATTTTTCTCGCTCTCACAACTTCACTTTTAAGCTCGCTAGATGACTTTGACTTGATATCATCGTTTAGGTCGTCGTATTTTACAGGCTTAATCTCTATGTGAATGTCAATCCTATCTAGGATTGGGGATGAAATCTTGCTTAAATATCTCCTTATTTCATTTATAGAACAAGTGCATTCCTTAAGAGGATTGCCGTAATTACCACATGGACATGGGTTCATTGCTGCAATCAAAATAAAATCTGATGGATATTTTACACTTGCCTGGGCACGCGCCACATTTATTTCCTTATTTTCTAGAGGCTCCCTCAAGGCTTCGATGACATTTTTTTGGTATTCAGGAAATTCATCCAAAAATAATACTCCCCTGTGGGCAAGGGTAATCTCGCCCGGTTTTGGCACAGAATGGCCACCACCTATGAGGGCAACTTGGCTTGAAGAATGGTGAGGAGCCCTAAAAGGCCTAGCGCTAACCAAATGTCCACTGTCAAGTAGACCCATAATTGAATAAATTTTTGTCACCTCAACCCTCTCCTCAAAACTCATGTCTGGAAGAATTGTAGGCAAGTGTTTGGCAGAAAAAGTCTTGCCAGATCCCGGAGGACCGACCATCAGCAAATTGTGACCACCTGCCGCCGCTATTTGTAGCGCTCTTTTGAGATTTTCCTGACCCTTAAGGTCCTTAAAATCTAAGTCATAGGAAATTTCCTCCTTCAAAAGGGCAGGATTTATCTTGTAGGAATCTTTTTTCAAGTCCCCATTCAAAAATGCCACTACATCATTTAATTTATTGAAAGGATAGACTTCGATATCAGAAATTATCGCACATTCTTCCTTATTTTCATCTGAAATTATAAATTTTGTAAAACCCTGCTCCCTCATGGAAATAACCATAGCCAGAGCACCTCTTATCGGAAGGATTCTGCCGTCTAGAGATAGTTCGCCCAAAAATATATAATCGTCGTAGGCTCTTTCTATGGCCCCCATGGAGCTTAATAGAGAAATTGCAATCGGTAAATCTAGCTGGGTTCCCTCTTTTTTCAAATCTGCTGGTGATAGGTTGATGGTAATCCTGCCTGCCGGAAATTTGTAGGATGAATTGACTAGGGCAACTCTTACCCTGTCCTTGGATTCTTTTATAGATGAATCAGGTAGACCAACTATATTAAAGGCTGGTATACCCGATGTAATATCGCTTTCAACTTCCACTAACTTACCCTCAAGCCCAATTAGGGATGTGGTATTGGTTTTAGAATACATAATTCCTCACTTTCTTATTATAATTATAACATAAATTCTAGATTTTAATGGCAAAAATAAAACTCCCACCGGTTGGTGGGAGAAAGGAGAAAAACACCGCGAATAACTTTACGGTATCGTATGTTTAAATTTATTTGGTAGGAACAATTAGGCCGTAATCGCCTTTTTTCCTCTTATATACAACCCTTACTTCCATGTCTTCTGCGTCTTCATAAACAAAGAAGTTGTGGTTTAATAATTCCATTTGGAGGATAGCCTCTTCTGCACTCATTGGCTTAACAGGAATGGTTTTTTCCCTGGCTATCTTGATTTCCTCTTCTTTTTCATTAGCCTTTTCCTCTGCGTCAAAAGCTTCGAACTTGATGCTGTCGCCAGTTTGTCTGCCCCTTTGAAGTCTGGTCTTATGCTTTCTAATTTGTCTAACAAGAGCATCTATTACCCTGTCGATAGCATTTTCAAAAGTTTCCTCGTAGGCTTCGGCTCTCAAGATTGTGCCACCCTTCAAAAACATAGTAGCTTCAAGCTCGTAGCCAACACCTTCTTTGGCAAACTTTAGATCCATATCTTCTTCATCATGGAAGTACTTATCTAACCTATCAAATTTCTTTTCTGACTCGATTCTGATATCTTCTGTCAAGGTGAAATTTTTAGCTTTGATATTTAGTTTCATAGTTGCCTCCTATATTTAGTTAGCACTGTGCTAACTTTTGTATTATGTTTATACCCAAAAACCTTTTCCTTAAACTTTTTTAAAAATTTTTTTCTGTGATATAATAAAACTATCCCCAACTGAAAGGGGGTGATGTCCCATGGGGATAATTTTTTTAGATATAATTTTTATAATTATATCAAGTTTCGTATTACCCTTGTTATCAAGTATTCTTTTCGAATTACGGAAAGAAAAAAGAAACAAGGATTGAAAAAAAGAGGAGCCTGGCCGCTCCTCTTTTTTCTATGCCCCAATGGGAAAATTTGTTGTTTCGTATCACAAAGTTTGCGCTTTGCGGCTTTTTTGATGGATAAGAGGTGGCTTCTCTTAGTAATATTATATGACTATTTACAAATTTATTCAAGTTCGTCTATCTCCTTGTATTCATCCCCCAACCCAAAAGGGTATAGTTATATTATAAAAAATAAAGGAGAATTTATGACACAAATTAATGACTTATTTGACTATGAATTTCTATCAGGAATCTATGTTTCAAATGATGATAATAAAATTGCCTACAAAAAAACTCAGGCAAACCTAAAAGACAATAAATACGATACAGACCTTTACCTTTACGAAAAAGATCTCGGCAAATCTTACAGGCTCACAGACAAAAAATCAGCTAGCCTTTGCTCTTTTGACGGTAATTCTAACTTGATTTATAAGTACGACTCTGATGATTGCTATGATTATTTTTACAAAAATGACGGCTACGGTCTAGGAGAGCTTGCCTTTAAAATTGACAAGGATGTTAAATCTCTAAAATGGCTTAAGGATGACACTTACCTCCTTTCAGCAAGCCCAAAGAAATCCGAAGAGGAAAAAAAGGCAGAAAAAGAAAACGAGGCTTACGAAGAAGTTACCACCCTTCCATTTTGGCTAAATGGAGCAGGCTACCTCAAGAAGGAAACAGTCTATTATTACCTTTACGATTTAAAGGCTAACAAGCTTACAGAAATCATAAAATCAGACAAGGATAATGAAGTAAGTGGTCTTGATATAAGCGAAGATTTAGGAAAAATCGCCTATGTAAGAAGCCACTCTGATGCCAATGACGTTATGGAATTTCGTGAATCCATCATCCTAAAAGACCTAAAGACAGAAGAGGAAAAAATCCTCGTTGACAAGGGCTATGCTACCTATACCCTTCATTTTATCGAAGACAGGCTAATTTTTGTTGGCACTGACATGAAAAAGGGTGGCATAAATGAAGATGCCTTTATCTATGAAGTTGACTTTGACGGAAATCTTAAGATGGTAAATGACGAAAACTTTGACAAGTCTTTTGGCAACTCTATCGGCACAGATGCCAGGGCTGAGGGCAACAGGACCTTCCAAGTCCATAAGAATAGACTTTATTTTATAGCAACTGAATTTGAAGAAGCAAAACTTTATTCAATAGACCTTAAGGGCGACTTAAGAAAGGAACTTGACGGTTGTGTGGAAGGTTTCTTTGTGACAGATGAGGATATTTACTACCTTGAGATGGGACCTGACCACCTTGCTGAACTCAAAATCAAATCCAAAGACCAAAGCCTAATTTCAAATAAGATTGAAAACGTCCTTCCAATTGAGGAATTTACCTTTGATTCTAATGGTGATAACTTGAGGGGTTACGTCCTTTTGCCAAAAGATTTTGACCCAAAGAAAAAATATCCAACCATCCTTTCTGTTCATGGTGGCCCAAAAACAGAACTTTCTGACATCTTCCACCACGAACACCAAATGCTTGCCTCAAATGGCTATATAATTATTTACACCAACCCACACGGATCAAGTGGTAGGGGCGTAAAATTCTCCGATATCAGGGGCCACTACGGGGACATTGACTTTGACGACTTGATGAATTTTGTGGACTTGGCTATTAAAAAATATCCACAAATAGATAAAGATAAAATGGGCGTCTATGGTGGCTCTTATGGTGGTTTTATGACCAACTGGACAATCGGCCACACCGACAGGTTCAAGGCTGCTGTAAGTCAAAGATCAATTTCAAACTGGACAAGTTTTTACGGTGTATCTGACATTGGCTACTACTTTGCCACTGACCAAACAGGAGCAAATCCTTGGGACAGTCTAGAAAAAATGTGGGACCAATCCCCAATCAAATACGCAAATAAGGCAAAAACCCCAACCCTCTTTATCCACGCAGACTGCGACTACCGTTGCCCACTCGAACAGGGTATCCAGATGTATGCCAAACTAAAACTAAATGGCGTTGACACAAGGATGGTAGTCTTCCATGGAGAAAACCACGAACTATCAAGATCTGGCAAGCCAAAAGCTAGGGTAAAAAGGCTAACAGAAATCAAAACTTGGTTTGACAAACACTTAAAAGATGAAAATAAAAAAGCATAAATTTAAAGACTTTATAAAAAATTTCATAAATAGGCTCAAAACTCAGGATATAATGACCTACGCCTCTGCCCTTTCCTTCTACTTTCTCCAAGCCTCCATCCCCCTCATGATGGTCTTGGTGTCAGTAGCCTCAACATTTCTAAAGGGCAACGAAAAAATCATCTATGAGTTTTTGAACCTCTTTCCAAAGACAACTGCACGATTGATAATCAAGGCCCTAGACATCATGTTTGCCTCCAGCCAATCTACAGCTGTGACCACAGTAACCATCCTCTTTGCCCTTTGGTCAGCGACAAGTGGTGTCGATAAGCTAATTATGGCTATAAACCACGCCTACGGCCTAGGCCACCAAGCCAAAGCCATCAAGCAAAGGCTGATGAGTATTATATATACCATAATCTTCATCGCCTTTATCATGTTTTTGCTCATCTTTCAAATCTATGGACCAACCATCATAAATATTTTAGATAGCAAAATCCTAACCATAACAGGGAAATTTTTTGGAGACAATCTTGAATCAATAATTGACTTCATCTCATCTCCAATCTTTACCATCCTTACCATAGCCATCCCACTTTTAATCATGTCAGCTGCCCTTGGAATTTTATATAAGTATGCTCCAGGTAATTCTGCAAATAGGATACCCTTCAAACAGGCCCTAACAGGTGGGATATTGGCAACTGGGACAATCTATGTAGCAAGTTTTGCCTATTCATATTTTATAAATAACTTCTCAAACAAGTCCCTAATTTATGGGGCCCTAGCCGGTATCCTTGCACTTTTCATCTGGCTTTTGATAGTCTCATCGCTTCTAATCATTGGAGCTGAATTAATCGCCGCCTTTAGGGAAGGCTACAGGGATGAATATTTTGATAAGGAAATAAATCCAACAATAAATGCAGAAAACCCGATGAACAAATTTGTTTCAAAAATAAAAGGAAAAATAAATGAAAAGTGAATTTAGGAGATTTTTCCTAAACCTCAGACGAGAAATGGGAGAAGCTTCAATCAAAGAAAAATCAAAAAAAATTATAGCAAGGCTCTTAGCTAGTGATCCTTATAAAAATGCCGAGACAATTTTTGTCTATGTCTCAAAAAACAATGAAGTTGACACCTATGATTTTATAAAAAAAGCTCTCGCCGATGGTAAAAAAGTCTATGTTCCAAAAATAATAGACCACCAAATGATTGCAGCAAAAATAAGTGACCTTGATGAACTAAAGGCAGGCGCCTTTGATATTCCAACAACCGATAGCCTAGAAGCTATAACAAATCCCGACCTTACCATCTGCCCTGGCCTTTCCTTTGACGATGATAAAAATAGGCTAGGCTATGGTGGTGGCTTTTATGATAAGTTTCTTTCCCAAAACAAGACAAGCAAAATTGGTTTAATGCTTAAAGAATTTAGGTCAATAAAAATTCCTGCCGACCCTTGGGATATAAAAATGGACTTAATAATAACCGAAGATAAAATTTTTTGATAAATAAAATCCTATTTTTAGCCATTTATACAAAATTTTATGAATAAATATTTAAAATTATTTGACAGGGAAAATTTTCCTGTGTATAATCGGAGTATAGAAAATAAACTATGAGAAGAAAAGTAGATTTAATCAACCTACCCAGAGAAGCTATGTTTGGTGAAAATAGCCTAGTGAGATTAGATTGAAAATGGCCTTTGAGTTTCTTATCCGATATTTAAGATAAGACGGGCTCGCCCGTTACAGCGATAGGGTATGTCAGTACCCGATGAGTTATTAATTGTGAAATTAATTTGAAATTAAGGTGGTAACACGTGGCAAAGCCTCGTCCTTTATAGGACGGGGTTTTTTTTATTACATAGAATATTTTCTAAGGCGCCTATGATAGAATGTTGAAAAATTAAGAAAATAAAAGAGGTAAAAAAATGACAGAAAGATTTTTAACAGTTGGATCATTACTTAGAAACGAAGAATTATTAAAATACAAAAGAGAAATAGAAAAAAGAGACGATATAACCTATCCTTTCTACGATGACTTTGCAGGCTACAAAGAATGTGAAGATAAGGCAGTAGCAGATGTAGTAGAAAGGCAAATCGAAGCTGGCCTACCAGAAATCACAGACGGAGAATATTCAAAATCCCTCTGGCACTTGGACTTTGTTTGGGGCTTAAAGGGTGTGGAAAGATATATCAAGGAAAATGGATATTTCTTTGAAGACCTAGACTCATGTGGCAAATATGAAACCAGACGTGATATAGGATTGAGACTTGTAGACAGACTACAAGGCAAAAACCATCCCTTCATCGACCACTTCAAAAGACTAAAAAAATTAGTAAATGGCAGAGCAATCGTAAAACAATGCATCCCTTCCCCATCCCACATCTATGGCGATGTATTAAATTTCAACTTCCTACAAGATTCATACTACCAAACAACCGAAGACTTTGAAAAAGACCTCATCAGATCCTACAAGGAATTTTTAGAAGATTTCAAAAATGCTGGTGGGAAAATCATCCAATTTGACGATTGCCTCTGGGAACAATTTGCAGACGAATCTGAAAATGCACAATTTGATGGCAATGCAAGAGCTGATAAAAATATAGCCCTTGCCGAAAAATATATAGCCATCAACAACGAAGTCATCGACTACGGCCACGACCTAGGGCTAACCATCTACACCCACAACTGCAGGGGCAACTACGCCTCCCGCCACTTTGGAGCAGGCACCTACGACTCAATCGCAGACCTATTCTTGGAAAAACAACACTACGACAGGTTCTACCTAGAATGGGACGACGAAAGAGCAGGATCCCTAAACTCATTAAAAGCCTTCGAAAAAAACAAAAACGCAGAAATCGTCCTAGGATTCTTGTCATCAAAAACTGCCGGACTTGATGACGAAAAAAGAGCCCTAGAGTTATTAGACGAAGCAGCAAAAATCATAGACAAAGACAGACTCTATCTCTCCCACCAATGTGGATTTGCCTCATGCGATAACGGCAACGAACTAAGTCAAGAAGAACAATGGGCGAAAATCACCCAAGGCCAACAAATCGCAGAGAAATTCTGGAATAAATAAAAAAATAAATCTCTCCTAGTATATAGAAAAAGCACCCTGGCCCGGGGTGCTTTTGTGTTGGGGAAATGTATTTGTATACTTCAGTTGTAAAATCTATCTTAAGCCCACAATCCCTCGCTTCGAGCGAAGCCGAGAAGCCTCTAGTCACATTGATAAAACCAATATGGTAAAGGTGTCAAGCTCTCCTTTAAAGCTAAGATATTTTTACAAACAAAACCCCAAGTCCCAACCAGAGCCAGTCCTGAGTTGGTCCAGAGGTTTCTCCATGCGTTCGTTTCACTCACTTAGTCGAAACAAGGGTGGCGTGGTTGAAAATTCTCACCACCTCGTCTCGACCGAGCGAAGCGAGCGGAGAGATCTCTTGCTATCTTTATCTTGTCGATATGGTAAAGGTGTCAAGCTCTCCTTTAAAGCTAAGATATTTTTACAAACAAAACCCCAAGTCCCGACCGGAGCTAATCCTTGTTTGGTCCAGAGGTTTCTCCGTGCGTTCGTTTCACTCACTTAGTCGAAACAAGGGTGGCGTGGTTGAAAATTCTCACCACCTCGTCTCGACCGAGCGAAGCGAGCGGAGAGATCTCTTGCTATCTTTATCTTGTCGATATGGTAAAGGTGTCAAGCTCTCCTTTAAAGCTAAGATATTTTTACAAACAAAACCCCAAGTCCCAACCAGAGCCAGTCCTGAGTTGGTTCAGAGGTTTCTCCGTGCGTTCGTTTCACTCACTTAGTCGAAACAAGGGTGGCGTGGTTGAAAATTCTCACCACCTCGTCTCGACCGAGCGAAGCGAGCGGAGAGATCTCTTGCTATCTTTATCTTGTCGATATGGTAAAGGTGTCAAGCTATCCTTAAAACCGAGACCCTACCCTAATAACCCCCAATATAAGTCTATCCATTTTGGGTTCATTTTACTTATGATTTTATCTTTCTTTTTTCTTGACCACTTACCAACTTGGTGTTCTCTCGCTCTTGCACTTTGTATATCATCATAGCATTCATAATATACCAATCTTGTTACATTATATTTGTCAGTAAAGCTATCCTTCAAGAGGTGTTCTTTGTGCTCGTAGATTCTCCTGATTAAGTTGGTTGTTGACCCTTTATACAATACTTCGTTTGTTGCATTTGCAAGCATATAAAAATAAGCGGCCATAATTTCTCCTTTATAATTATTACTATTTATATACCCAATATATGCTTCATTAAAGTTTTATTTTTAATCACTAAAATATCCCAAGTACCGACCAGAGCTAATCCCTGTTTGGTCCAGAGGTTTCTCCGTGCGTTCGTTTCACTCACTTAGTCGAAACGAGAATGGTGGGTTCCTACTATTTCTCAATAAATTTAGATGATTTTATTATAAAGAATAATTTAAGCCTTTGGCAAATTTTTCAAAATAAGGCCCCTCGCTTCGAGCGAAGCCGAGAAGCCTCTGGCCACATTCATATTATTATTATGGTCCAGGTGTCAAGCCAACCTTAAAACAAAGCCCCCCATTTCCCCAAAAGAAAAAACCCGAGTCTTACTCGAGTTTTCCTTTAATTATTAATCTTCTTTTTTTCTGCCGATATATAGGGCGCCTGTTGAAGCGACTAGGGTGCATGCTATGCCTGCGATTGATTCAACACCTGTCTTGACATTCTTGCCAGCGCGTCTTCTATTTGGACTTTCGTCTTGTGAATGCCTATCTCTCCTAGGAATCACAAATCCTTCCTTGCTAACAAGGTCTTTGGCTGGGATTCTTTCTCTCCTACCATCGTTGAAAGTAACGTATGCATTAGCATTTTCGTCGATTTTAACATCAACTATATCAGGATTCTTTTGTTTAATCTTCTCTGCAATCTTTGTTCTTTCTTCCTTATCAAGCTTGCCCTTTTTCTTATCAACAACGACCTTTGGTACAACTACTTCCTTATCGCCCACATTAATAACCTTGTCACCCTTTTCAACATTTGGTGTCTTAGGGTTATTTTTATTATCCTCGCCAGTTTTTTTATCCTCTGGCTTATCTTTTGGATCTGGATTATTCTTAGCAGGGTCAGTTGGCTTATCTTTAGGATTTTCTGATCCTGGGGTTGGGTCTGGTGTGTTACCTGGTTGACTTGGTTCTGGGGTAGTTCCTGGAGTAGCGGTTTCACCTGTGCCAGTGCCTGTACCAGTTCCTGTACCTGAGCCTGAGCCTGTGCCTGTTCCTGAGCCTGAGCCTGAGCCAGGGCTTTTTGGTTTCCAGGTTGCTGTTATGGTTATATTTCCTTTAACATCGATAGGTGTATTAGGTTTTTTAACGCCTTCTTTGTCACCAACTTTCCAACCAGCAAATTCTTGGTTTTCATTTGGTGGGTTGAAGGTATTAGCAGCAGGGAGGGTGTAAGTTCCGTTTTTCTTTACCTTTGTGACGATATCTTCTGCTTTTCCACCACCTGCCTTAGTACCACCATCTGGCTTGACTGTTACCTTGAAGGCTTCTGTGGCTGTTGCTGTGAAAACTTTGTTTGAGTCTGTGACTTTAAAGTTATCTGTATTCCATACTGGATCTATAAAGTCGTCTTGTTCTTTCACCTTTTTATTTATCGATTCATAAATTGTACTTTGTAGTGTAGGGTGTACATAAGTTTTTAAATCTGTACCTGGTTTTACCTTATACTTTTGATAAGATACAGGACTTTCCTTACCTTCGATGGCGGTCTTGCCGTCAGCATTATCAATCTTAGTACCCTTGCCTAGTTTAAATTCTGCTACTATAGCATCATTAGGTGCGTTTTCATTAAAAACTACCCTTCCCCCTGGAGTTTTTTCTTTTGAAAACCATGTTACATGGTCGCTTACGTATAGGGTTTGGTTTTCTACTACAAGTTCAGAACCATCACTCAATGTAACTTTAATTTTTCCTACAAAACCAGTTGTATTATTAGCTTTATCTGTGTTTCTTTTTTCTTTACTTGCATCTTCTTGGAAATCATCAAATTTTGCACCAGCCAAGAGGTCGTCTATTTTCTTTTTGTTTTCAGCGCTTACGCCCTCTTTAACCTTAACACCATCTTTCCAGAATCCCTCTCCTATTACATCTCCTACCCATTTTTTCATAACAACTGGATCAAGACCACCGAGTTCTGTGATTTGTTCTGCCTTGGTTTTAACTTTTGGTAGGGTTGTTGCTCCATTTTCTGATGTGGCTGGGTTTTGGTTATTGGCTTTAAAGCCGTCATCTGTAACACTTGCACTTACTTCTGAGCCACCCTTTACCTTGTTCACTGGTAAGGTGATTTTTCCTGAATCTGGGTCTACAGTTCCATCAGATTCTTTTGGCACAGACCATTTATTAGTAGCAGAGTCTTTTGTTGCAATAATGGTTTTTTTAGTTCCATCTGGTGTTTCATAAGTTACACTTACTTTCTTAGCATCTGTATCTTTGTTATCAGGAGTGACTACAACATTTTCACCAATTACTTCAACCTTAGGTTTTTCAGGCGCCTTGTTTTCTATTATTTTTGTATTTTCAATAGGGATTCCTGGATTTTGTTTCCCTATCGCTGGAATGATACTACCATCTGGATTTCTCTTTGGTACGAAATTGCCATCTACCCAATCACCATCCACATCAGAAGGATTAATTATTTTTACATTTCCATCATCACTAATATCTATAATTGCTGGTACGGTTCCACCAAAACCATCAGGTAGTTTTGAAGCTCCATCTTTTCTTGTGTTGGCTTTTCTAATAGCTTCATCAATGGTTTTCTTTTCCTCTGGTGTTAGTTTTTTAGGGTCTCTAACTCCTGTAAGATCTGGTATTTTTATTTCAGGAGATTTACTTTGACAGCTTGATTTTTTTCCATATTCCTTTACAACAACACCAAATTTTTGTCCATATTGCAAGAAATCTTTGTCTACAGGATAGGTAATGGTATCAGTCTCTTGATCAAGCGTAGACCATGTTGTAGTAGTTTTATCAAGTTTACAAGTCCCATTGCAATATCCTTTGTTTGGTTCATCATTGGTAAATTGTCTTACTATACCATATGCAGTGCCTTTTGCGACTTTCTGTTTTAATTTAATTACAATATTTCCATCTGCTACAAAGGTTTGTTGTATTTCTGGTTGAGGTGTGATTTCTGTTGGGTTTTTTATTTTTAATTTAGTGGCTTCTACCTTTAATGTTGACTTATCATCAAAGGTGACCTTATAGTAAGCGTTGGTATCTCCATTTATAGAAAAATCTACAGATTTAATATCACCCTTTAAATCAGCATTTTTTTCCCAAAACATTTCTAACGCCTTGTTCTTTTCTATAGAATGAGGCAAACTTGCTGCAGTATCTTCAATCCAGATTTCCCCTGTTGGCATTTTTAATGTATCTTTATATTTTTCAGCTTTTTTAGGTTCTTTCTTTTTTACAGTAGCTACTTCAGTCTCAGCAATTTGGACATCATCACTGCCCTTTAAAACAGCCTTAACCTTATCACCCGCTTGTAGGGCAGCTGGTAATGTTATTGGAACAGATCTTTTTACATTTTTTGGCTGAGTAAATGTTCCTTTCACAACACCATTAACAAGGACTTCTATTTTTTGTCCTTCCTCCATGCCTAAACCTTGAACGGTGATTTCAGTCATTTCTGCTTCTAATTTATCAGCAGCTTTAATTTGAAATTTTTTTATTACCCTATCCTGGCCTGGGGCTTTTTTGGCTGGGGTGTTTTTAATGATAGCTTCTTTTATTAGGCGAGCTTTGGCTCCTTCATAGTTTACAGATGGGTCTGCCTTGGCTTTTCTAAGTTCTGCCTTTAGTTCATCTACCATATTACCATTGAAGTAGTAATCATTTTCTTGATTATTTGCCTTATCTCTAATGGCTTGGATTTCTTCATCGGTTAGCAAATCTTCTTCCACTTTAGCAGGTGCTTCTTGTTGACCAGCTGCTTCCACTCCTGGGGCTGGTGGGACTTCTTCTGCTCTTGCGTTTGGGGCTGCCAATAGTAGACCTAGCATACAAGACACTAGACCTATGGATAGTTTCCTTGTCGCATAGATTGGTTTTTTCTCTTTATTTTCGGCCTTGGTAGCTAGTAGCTCCTTGGCTGTTTGGTATTTTTTCATATTACTCTCTAGCCTTTCTTTTTGAGTACATTTCTATACACATTCTCACCATAATTATATGTTTTTAAAAATCATATGCAAGTTTTTCCGTATTTTTTAATGGTTGTGTGGGTTTCGTTTTTTAGTTATATTGTATCATTTGTCTTGTTAATTTTGAGTAAAGGCTGGGTGATGTAAAATATATTAAAAATTTATGGTGTTGGTCTTGGATTTATGAGTGAGCTGGTTTTATTCGCACCCAGATTTCTCTTGTGTTATAATAGGAGTATGAAAACAGTATTAATCACTGGCTCTTCTAGGGGGATTGGCGCTGCCACTGCTAGGAGACTTGCCAAGTCTTATAAAATCGTTATAAATTACAACAAATCCAAGGACAGGGCTCTCGCTCTTTTGGCAGAGCTTAGGCAGATAAATCCTCTTGTGATTGCCGTTAAGGCAGATGTCTCCAAGGAGGATGAAGTTTGTGCTATGTTTGATATTATCGAGAAAAATTTTGGCTCTGTTGATATCCTCATCAACAACGCTGGAATTTCATATTTTTCCCTCATCCAAGACATGCCTTTTGAAAAATGGAAGGAGCTTATGGAGACCAATTTGAATTCGGTTTTCCTAAATTCAAAAAGAGCTATTGCTAAGATGGTCGAAAAAAAATACGGGGTTATTATTAATATTTCATCTATTTGGGGCGATTTTGGTGCGTCTATGGAGGCAGGCTATTCTGCTAGCAAGGGGGCTATCAATGTCTTTACCAAGGCCCTTGCCAAGGAGCTTGCTCCGTCAAATATTAGGGTCAATGCCATAGCACCGGGTATAGTCGATACTGATATGATGAGAAAAGATTTTGATGATGCTGAGCTTCGTGATTTGAAAAATGAAGTCGGTCTTAATAGGTTTGCCAGTCCCGACGAGATTGCAAGTCTCATCGAATATTTAATTTCTGACGACGCTTCTTATATTACTGGCGATATTATCCACATAAATGGAGGCTTTAATTAGCCTCCCAGAGTGTAGACAAATGCTCTTATAATATAGATAGCAATTTTGCTAATCCCTAATTTATGGGATTCTTCCTCACTTCGTTCGTCAGAATGACATGAGTGTAGAACTTTGTCGATTGTCTAGGAGGCTTTAATTAGCCTCCATTTTTATTTTTTAAATTGACTGTGTGACTTGCCTATATTTCCTGGAAGTCCTTAAAATTGTACCAATATATTAATGACTTGGTCACTTTTTTGCCCAGGGCTTCCTCTATGGCTTGTTTGTAGATAGCAAGTTGGGTTTGGTAGGTGTCCTCTCTTTTGATCATGTCGGTCTTAAAGTCGATCAAAATTATTTCGTCTTGCCCCTCAAATATCAAGTCTATCTGGCCATTTACATAGTAACCGTCATAGGTCATTAGGAAGGATTCTTCGCTTCTCTTTGGGATATTTTCGCCGATTAATTCTGCTATTAGGCTATTCGTATAAAAGCCTAGGAGCTTGTCTATTTCTACAATTTCTTTGATTGTTTTGTCAAAGATTTTTTTCTCTATTAGCCTGTCAATTTCATTTTCCAAAGTCCCTGCTGTGTAGACTTTCATCGGAAGTTTTTGGAAAATTTTGTGGATTAGGCTACCCTTTTCGGTTGGGCTGTAGGCTTTTTTCTCTTCCATAAAACTTGGTTTTTTGAAGGAGATATTGCGACTAAATCCCTCTGCATCAAAGGTTTCGTAGCCATCGCTTTCGGCATTAAAGTCCTTGGCAAGTTCTGTTACGGATTTTTTGAGGCTCTTTCTTATGTCATCCTTGCCAGGGTAGGTAAAGTCTAGCTTGGTTTGGATTTGCTTGAGGATTTTCGTATTTGCTTTTTCATTTAGGATGTCGTATAGGCTTTCATTGTGGCTTACAGAAAGGTCTGGAACATCCTCTATAAAGTCAAAGCTAATCCTCTTATCAAAAGTCGATTGCTTTTTAACACCCGTAAAAAACTCACTTGTGATGTTGTCAAAGGAAAGACTCGCCATTATCCATTCTAAATGAGAATTTAAGGTCAAGTAGGATTCATTCTTATATACTTTTTCAAAGGCCGATGAATTTTTGTCAAAATTGCCTGTGATGTAGAGCCTTTCCTCTGCCCTGGTGAGGGCCACATAGAGGATTCTCATTTCTTCTTTCTTGTCATCTTCCCTAGATTTTTCTATGATTAGCTTCCTATTTATACTTGGAATTTTTATCTTGTTTTCATAGTCGGCGACATTGATGCCGATGCCGATTTTTTCATCAAAGATTATCGGGTCTACCTGCTTGTTGAAGCCCTTGTCTGCGCCAGCGAGGATGACAATTTTAAATTCAAGGCCCTTGGACTTGTGGACGGTCATTATTCTGACTAGGTCTTCGCCCTCAGATAGGTCACGAGTTGGAGTGATGGAGTCAGACCTGGTGGATTCTAAGTTAGCAAAAAAGTTTACAAAACCATAGAGACCATTGTCGTTTACCGAATCATAGTCTGCCATCATGTCAATTACCGAGTCAATATTATTTATCCTGTCTTCTGCCAAGTCCCTCGCCAAGAGAAAGTCATAGAGGCCGGACTTTTCAAAAAGATAATTGGCAAAGTCGTAGAGGTTTAAAATTGCAAGTTTGTCTTTTAAGTCCTCGATTAGGGCTTTGAATTTTTTGATTTTTTCATAAAGCTCATCTTCCTTGTTATAGGCATCAAAGGCTTCGTAAAATTTATAGGAAGCGAATGCTAGTTTAATCCTCGCCAAGTCGTCCTCGTCAATGTCGAAGATAACAGACCTTAAGACTGAAAGCAAAATGATGTCGTCATTGGGGTTTGTGAGGTATTTCAATAGGTTTATAAAAAATCCTACCTCACTCGCCTGGGTGGAAACCTTGGATATATCATTGAAGTAGGGGATGTCTGCCTTCTTGAAGGCCTCTTCGTACTTGTAGGATTCGGTACCATTTCTTAGGAGAATGGCTATATCCCTGTACTCGTAGCCTTCGGCAAGCAAGTCTTTGATTAGGCTTGCCAGATAGGTTTCTTCTCTGACAGACTTAGCCAAGACCTTGACCCCAACTCTTGCAGAATCCAAAAGGTCCTTTTCTTCCTTGCCGTAATTTAGCCTGTGACCACCCTTTTTGTAGTCAATATCTGCCATCTCCTTGGTCATGAGCCTGTCAAAGATGTAGTTGTTAAAGTCTAGAATTAGCCTATCGGTCCTGAAGTTTTCGTTGAGGTTTATCCTCATTGATTCTTTTTCTTTTTCGTAAGAGTCGAGTTTTTCTATAAATAAATCTGGCCTTGCCCTCCTAAAACCGTAGATTGATTGCTTGACGTCGCCTACAAAAAATAGGTTTCTGTCAGATTTTAATTTATCAACGATATAGTTTTGGATTTCATTTGAGTCTTGGTACTCGTCAAAGAAAATATACTTGTACTTGGCCCTTAATTTTTCCCTGGCAGTTTGATTATCGAGCAAGGATATAAATTCGTGTTCCAAGTCGTTGAAGTCAAGGTAGTCTTTGGCAGATTTTTTCTTATCAAAGGTCTCTTTAAAGTCCTTGGTGAGTTTGTAAAGCTCCCTAAAAAGCACGTCTTCCTTGGTCCTTATAAAGTCAAGAGCCTTGGCATCTGTATTTACTATTAGCCCCTCAAGCTCCTTAATCTCGGCCTTGTAGGCATCTCTTGCCGAGTTTATTTCATTGACTAGGTCATCATCACCTATTTCGGTTTTGATTTTTTTTGCAAAGGTTGCGTACTTTTTGTTAGCAAGGGCCTTAGAAAAATTGTCCCAGTCATCAATTTGGTCTCTGATGCCAGCGAGCATTTCATAGTCCTCTGCAAGCAAATTCACTGCTGTGGCAGGTAGGATTGGATTTAGTCTCGCTCCAAGATTTTCAATCCTCTGTAAGGTCAAATCAAACCTGTGTCTGATAAAGTCTTTGAAGTATCCGAGGTTTTCTCCCCTATCCTTGGCTTCTTCTAGCCACTTTAACCCGTCTATCATGCCGACAATTTTTTGGTAGGTCAAAAGAATTATTTGCTTGGCATTGTAGTCAGACCTTTCGCCCGAAAAATTTTGCAAGAAATAGACAAAGTCTGGGTCCATTTTTTCGTATTGTCTGTCAAAAACCTCGTCAATGGCATCAGCCATGTAGATTTTGCCTGTAGAGTCAGGCATAACCTTGAAGTTTGGGCTAAGCTTGTCTAAGTAATAGAAATTTTCCCTTAGCATATCGGAGCAAAAAGAGTGGAGGGTCTTGATTTGGGCGAGTTTGAGAAGTTTAAACTGCCTTTTTATGAAGGCTGGGTCAAAGTCGGTCGCTCTTTTTTCTAGAGCTTCTCTTATCTTATCCTTCATGTCTTGGGCACTCTTGTTAGTGAAGGTGACTATTATCATCTTGTCTATGTCGATTCCTTCCTCAACCATCATTGAAATCACCCTATTAACAAGGACCATGGTCTTGCCCGAACCTGCTGCGGCAGATACTATTATATTTTTATCTCTTTCGTAAATCGCAGTCCTTTGACCGTCGGTTAACCTAAGTTCAGTCATTTTCTGCCTCCAAGTCTTCTATGGTGAGATTTTTATCCATATCCCTAAACCTAAAGCTGTCAATGGTCTTGTCAAACTTGCAAATCCCCTTGTAATCGCAATAGGTGCAGGAGGAATAATTTTTATCCTCTCTGAGGGGGGCGAGGTTGATTTTGCCAGCCTTTATATCCTTGATCAAATCTTTTACCATATTTTTTATAAAGTCGCTAAGCTTGGCAAAGTCTTCCTTGCTTATCTTGTAAGATTTTCTGTTTCTTACAATAGAAGAAGTCTTGCCATTGGATTGCCTATCCATGAGGGTAAGAGCCTTGCCGTCAGTGTCAAGAAGGATGCCATCTAGGGCAAATTTCTTATCAAGACTCGCTGAGATTTTTTCTTCATCAGCAATCGAATCTCCAAAATTTTCTATTTCATCCTTGAGGGAAATATAAAAGGCACCTATTGGTTCTAGGTTTTTCTTATCGTCACTTACAGCAATCATATAAATAATAAGTTGCAAGTCCTTGCCATTTAGGATAGCGGCGAGGTTGAAGGCCTTTGAGCCAGTCTTGTAGTCAATTACCCTCACCAAGTTTCCTGCCATATCTATCCTGTCTATCCTGCCCCTCAAATAATTTTCCTCATCCACATATACCGGGTCAAAAAATCCGCCCTTGTCAAAGGCTTGCTCGAAGTATTCGAGTTTGAAATCGCCTCTTTTTAGCTGGTCGACAATCTGCCTGGTATTTCTCTTGGCAGCCTGGTTGATATTTTTTAGGATATATTTATTCTTTGGGCTATCCTTCCTAGTGGAATCGAGGTTTTCATCAATCCCTTCATTGAATTTTTCATCTAAAAGCTTGTCAATTTCTGAAAAATCTACCTCATCTAGGTCCATGTCCTTGATAAGTCTTGATAGGTCCTCAAAAGACTTGTGGACAATATTTCCTATATCGAGGGCATCCACATCAAATTCTTTTTCCACATCTGGCCTTAGGCCGTAGGCTATGAAATGTTTGTAAGGGCAAGCCGAATAGGTTTCAATTTCTGATACCGAATAGGCGTGCTTTTTGTAGAGGACCTTCCTAAGCTCATCTGCCAGAGCTAGCTTGTCGTTGGTATAAAATAGGCCTTTTTTAACCTTGTCGTAGGTGAGCTTATTCTCGTCCTTCTCTTGATTTTCCCTAAGATATTCCATGAAAGCTGTGGCAATTTGCTTGTCTTTGTCGGTGATTTTTTCCTTGTTGGCAAGCTTATTTAAGACAGCAAGGGTGTATTTTTTAAGGCTTTCTCTCGCAAAAATCGCATCTTCTGCCCTTGGGTCTAGCAAGATATTTTTCTTAAGCTTAGGGAAAATTTTTCTTATATCTCGGATGACCAAACTTTCGTTTAAGTCCTTGCCTTCCTTGTCAGACAGAGCGTAGGAGAAAATCAATTTATCACTCCTTGAAATAATCTTATATAGGCTTAAAAGCTCTGCCCTGTCGCGGTCCTTGGCGTAGAGTTTAAGGTCAATCTTTGCCTTTTCTAATTCTTCCATCTCATCTGGACTGATGAGGTAGTCCTTGGCCTTTTGGCTTGGAAAATACGCATCGTCCATACCGAGTAAAATATTTATTTTTTTGTTTGAAACCCTATCTCTCGCAAAATCTGTGACAATCAAATGGTCCTTAGATGGTGGAATAAGTCCGATTTGTATATCTCTGGTGACTGCTTCAACTATGGTTACGACCCTGCTAAGAGGAAGGCTCCTGTCGCCCATCAATAAGACTAGCTGGTCTAAAATTGCCACAAACTCATCCCAAATCTGCTCATTTTCCTTGTAATCATCAAGGTCAGCATTCTCCAAAAGTTTGGCTTGAAAGGCGTTGATGCTTTTTTTGATGTCAGAATCGGCAATCATTTTAAAAATCTTTGTAGCAAGGTCCTTAACTGTCATATTTTTCTTATCAAGACCCTTGGTTAGGTGCAAAATTTTTGCCCTGACTAAGTTCACATGGTCGTATTCTTCACGCTTTTTTGCGATTTTTTCATCTTTTTTGGGGTCATTTACCAAATTTTTTTCGTAAAAATCTTCGTCCATGGCAAAGTACTTGTCATTTTCAAACATAGACCCCTTGATTTTCCTATAGGTCAAGAAATTTATTAGGGCGTTGGCATCTTTATCAGAAATCCCGATTAGCTTTGAATTTAGGATATAAAACAGATCTTCTTGCCTAAAATTATTCACCTTTAGCCTTAAAAGAGCCAAAAAAGTTTTGATGATATGGTTATCTGCCATCTTCCTCCTCTTGTCGAGAAAGATTGGAATTTCATATCTTGAGAAAGTTTTTATCAGCTCATTTTCGTACTGGTCAGGATCTGTAAGATAAACTGCCATGTCCTTATAACGGATATCTGGATTAGTCTTTATAATTTTATTTATCAAAAGAGCCATGTTAGTGACTTCAGACTTTGTTGAAATCGACTCATATATTTTGATATTCTCTGGATTTTTTTCAAAAGGCGCTGGCCTATAAGTTTCAAAATTTATCCTTAGGTGGTCGAGGTCAACTGTCTTAGGATTTGATGGTAGATTTATGACTTCACTTTCAAAATCTTGCCTAAATAAGTCAAAAGTCCTAGCCGAGCCGTCGAAAATTTCTGGTCTAACTAGGGGATTTGAGATAAATTTAGGGTCGATATTTAGGGAAATATTTAGGTTGAGTCCCTTATTGTATAGGGCAGAAATTAGGTCAAGCTTTCTTTCCTCAAAGAAGTCAAACTTGTCGATAAAAATCTCGTAGCCATCAAGAAGATCAGTTTTATCCAGATTTGCTGCCACAAAACTTAGGATGTCTTCCTTGTCAAAATATTTTCCCTCTAGCTCCTTTTGGTAGGTGTCGAGGATTAATTTTATTTCCTCAAATTTTATTTTTGAAATCTCGGATATGTCGCTATTAAAAATACTTGCAAAAAATCCTTCATCAAAGTTATTATCTTTAAAATTTGAAATCAAGCCAACAATCGAATTAATAAAGTCAATGTTTTGGTAGGAGTTTTCAAATAATTTCAAATCGTCTTTGAGGTCTTGGAGGATATTGGTTAGGAGTAAAACCTTGCCTTCCTTGTTCAAAAATTCGAGTTTACCCTCGGTAAAGTTGTCCATAAAAAAGCTCGCAAAGGATGAAAAGGATAGGACCTTGGCATCCATTACTGCCTTGTATTTTACAGCCTCTAGGAAGTTTATATCAGTCTCCAAGGTGTACTGTTCAGGTACAATTAGGATGGATTTTTTCCCCTTATCAAGCCTCTCTTCGATTTTTTTGTAAAGGTAGGAGCTAGCATTTTCCGCCACCTCTGATATTATTAATCTAATCATCTACAATCTCCAAACTTGAACCCTGGCTTGGGTCATAAGTTATTAAAATTTTCGCTTCTATCGCATCTTTAAGCTCATCCACATGGGAAATCAAACCGACAAACCTATTTTCCTTGGAAAGTTTTTCGATAGTTTCAATGGCGTTTGCCAAAAACTCTTTGGAAAGAGTCCCGAAACCTTCGTCAATAAAGAGGGTATCAATCCTAATCCCCCCGTTTTCTGCGCCGATTTCATCAGAAAGACCCAGAGCTAAAGACAGGCTTGCGAGGAAATTTTCCCCACCAGATAGGGTTGAAGCAGGCCTTTTCTTGCCGGTGTTGGAATCGAGTATATCAATATCAAGACCCATCTTGGATCTTGCGTCTACTGCTTCTGTCTTTCTCACCATCGAAAATTGCCCATCTGTCATCTGATTAAACCTAAGGTTGGCAAAATTTAGGACCCTATCAAAATAAACTGAAAGGATGAAGGTCTCAAAATCGAGTCTTTCAAGACCTTTGACCCCACCTGTTTGTCCGTTGGCGAGATCTGATAGGTTTGAAACAATTTGAGCAGTTTTTGATAGGCTCAAATAGGAGGCATGGATTTTTTTAATTTTTCCCTCGTCTTTTTTGATCGAATTGAGTATGGTTGAAAGCTTGATTTTATCATCATCAAGGACTTTTATTTCCCTGGTAACTTCCTTTAGGTCATCTTCAAACTTAAAAAGGTCTTCTGGAGCCTTGTCCTTGAAGAACGAGAAATTTTCCTTGGTAGTTTTCTCCCTCGCAAGGTCGGTGAAATAAGTTTCTACCAAGTCTTTTTGGGCCTTTAATTCGCCTTCCCTTGATAAGTACGCCATGTAGGCTTCTAAATTTTCAAATTTCTCTTTAAGTTTATCTTCAAAATCCTTTTGGTAAGTTTTTAAGTCCTCATTAGCCTTTGCAATATTTTCAATAAGGGCAGCTAGGCTCGCCTTTTGCTTTGATATCGCTAAAACCAAGTCTTGGTGGGCTTTTTCCTTATCCTTGATAAAGGTAGTGGTGGATGAAATCTCTTCTTCTAAGCTCTTTTTTTCACCAAGAAGCTTTGCCATATCAAGACCTGCCATGGTCTTTTCCCCTGACAAATATTTGATCTTAAGGTCTGCCAAATTTTTAAGCTTAGCTGATATTTCCTCGCAAGCTTTCTCCTTTTTTTCTCTCGCTTTTTTAAGGTCCACGCCCTTTTTGCCGATTTCATTCGCCTTTTCTGTCAAAGTCTTAATCTTTTCCTTGGTTTTTCCTCCCAAGTCCTGATAAGATTTTAATAGGTCCTTATTGTCGGCAATTATTTTTTCAATTTCACCTAGCTTATAGGCTGTGCCAAGGTCTTTGAGGTTTCGCTCGTAAATGGCCTTGGTTTTTTCTAAATCAATCCTTATATCAGCCAATTCTTGACTAATTTTTTCCAAATCGAGGTCGGAAACT
Organism: Anaerococcus lactolyticus ATCC 51172; assembly: GCF_000156575.1. Taxonomy (GTDB): domain Bacteria; phylum Bacillota; class Clostridia; order Tissierellales; family Peptoniphilaceae; genus Anaerococcus; species Anaerococcus lactolyticus. Next base: position 339,224 of record NZ_GG666046.1, on the reverse strand, counting down.
GCAAGCTTTTCCCTCTCACCCTGGTGGGCCTTGCCACAAACCGGGCAAAGTCCCTCGGCATTTAACCTGTCAATGAGCTTATTTATCTCCAAATTTTCTCGGTCTTCATCTGCCTTATTTTTTAGATTTTCGGTCTTTTCGAGGTCTTTAGCAAGACTTGCTAGCTTTTCCTCATAGGTCTTATTTTCCTTGATTTTTTGGTAGTCTTTGGCCAAATTTTCAAGCCTAGTTTTGATTTCAGAAATCTTCTCCTTGTTGGCAAAGTCCTCTTCCTTGGCCCTTGCTAAATCCTTGCTTATTATATCATAAAGATTTCTAAGCTCATCTAGATTTCTTTCATCATTTTTTATCTCGGTTTGAAGCCTTTCCAAATCCTTATCCAAGTCCTTGATGGCTTCGTAAGATTTTTTCACTCTAAGAAATTCTTCCAAATCAGCAATTTCTTTGACTTTTTTTGAATGAGAAATTTTTGCCTGATCAAGTTTGTTCTTAAGGGATGGGAGCTTTTCGACTTCTTTTTCAACTTCAACTAAGGCTTGATTTTTTTTCGCTAAATTTTTTTCTATCCCGAGCTTATTTTCCTCAAAATCCCCAAGATCGGCCTTGGTTTTTTCAAGCCTATCCTCATAAATTTTTATGGAAAGCGCATAGAAAAGCAAGTCCAAATCTCTTTTAAGGTCGGTATTTTTATCAAAATCTACCAGCAAGGCCTGGTAGGTTTCCTCTGACTTCTTGTATTTTACAATGTTTTCATTGAGAGTCTTGGCCTTTTCCAAGTCACTTATAAGATTTTTTTCATTTTTCTTAAGCTTATCCAAGGATTTTAGAATTTCTTTCAAAAAACCTTCCTGGTCAGCCTCAGTTTGGGCAATTATTTGAAAAATATTTTCAAAATCACGTCTTAAAATGAGGTCTTCGCTGATTTTCCCTTGCAAAAGCTCATTATCACTTAGGACATTAGCTAGGTCCTTATCAACCTGAGCAAGCATTTTTTTGTTTTCATTGGCCCTCTTTTTAAGCTCATCCTGGATGGCTCTTAGGGCATCAGTCTTGAAAATATCTGACAAAAGTGCTGCTTTTTCATCCGATTTTGAAATCAAAAATTTTTGAAATTGACCCTGGGCGAGGAGCATAACCTTAGAAAATTGGTTCTTATCAAGACCTACCAAATCTTTGATCCTTTCGTCAACTTCTTTTATCTTATCAGCTATGAGGGTTTTTTCTCCTGTAATATCGTAAAGCTCAACCCTATGGCCAATATTTTTTGGATTTTTAAGCTCTACTGCCCTCTGACTTGGGATTCTTACAATTTTATAAACCCTGTCAGCAAGAGAAAATTCCAAGTCTACATAGGTGAAATCGTCATCTTCTGAAAGGTAGTCGCTCCTTAAATCTTCCATGGCAATTTCTCTTGGCACTTCCCCGTAAAGGGCAAAGGAAATGGCGTCAAAAATCGTAGTCTTGCCTGATCCAGTTGGGCCCGATATCAAAAATATTTTTTTGTCGAAAAGTCTGGTAAAGTCGATTGTGACCTCGTCTTTGTAGGTCAAAAATCCCCTTAATTTTACCTTCCTAACCTTCATTGATTACCCCTATCACGTCTTCTAGGACGGTTTTTTCATCAGCTGTCATCTGGCGTTTATCCTTGTAGGCAACAAAGTCCTCAAAAAGTTCCAAGGTCGACTTATTTTCTATATCTATATTTATGTCTTCATCATTCATGGCAAAAACAGACCTTGATGCGTAATTTATAAGGACTGCGTTTGGAAATTTTTTCTTAAATTTCGCCATGGCATTTTCAATTGTTGCCCCATCTTCGAGGATAAATTTGATATAAGAATCACTTGCCGGCTCTCCTATCAAATCGTCAAAAAATCCTGTCCTCACTTCAAAATCTCTCAAAAGTTTGATAGGAATTTTCTCAATCTCGATACTTTCAGACCCCAAATCAACAATAGTCACCGATTTATTATTATCTTTTTTATCGAAAGAGTAAGGCATAAAGGTGCCCGAATACCTGATTTTTGGATCTAAAACGTAGTGGGCAGAATGAAGGTGGCCCAAGGCGACATAGTCAAAGCCCATAAAAAGTCCTGCATCCATACAGTCTGAACCCCCGATTGTCAGTGGTTTTTGGCCCTCATTGTAATCTTTTTCTAAGCTCTGGTTAAATTCTGTCGCATAGCAGTGGGTGATTAAAATATTCCTGTCCTCATATTTATAATCCTTAAGAGCCTCTCGGTATAAATCGGTAAAATCAGCGAGATCTTCTCCAAAAATCACCCTAGCCTTGGCAAGAGACATAAAGGGCAAGAGGAAAAAGTGGATTGGCCCGTTTTCGTCTTCTAAGGTCACGACTTCTTTTGTGTATTCTCCTGCCAGATAATATTTATTGGTCTTATAAAACCTCTTATTCACATCCAAACGCTTGGCAGAATCGTGGTTTCCGGAAATAGCTAGAACTGGAATTTTTATGTCAAAAATAATTTTTTCTATGAAATAATTATATAAATCAAGGGCATCAGCCGATGCAACAGCTGTGTCAAAAATATCGCCAGCAATCATTACAGCGTCGATTTTTCTCTCCTCGATGATGTCTAAAATCTGATCTAAAACATATTTTTGATCTTCAAGAAAGGAAAAATTACCCAAAGATTTGCCTATATGAAGGTCCGATAAGTGGAGGAGTTTCATTTTTCATCTCCCTTTCTCACAAAGGTTAGGGTATCTTTTGTCGAATTGTATGGGTCATAGACATAACCATTGACATCAAGCCCTTTAATTTCCTCAACATCCTCGATTTTTCCTGAAATTATTTCCCTAAGCATGGCACCCCTCGCCTGTTTTGTGTAGGAAACAACAGATTTCAATTTCCCATCACGATTTTCCTTAAAATCCACAGTCAAAAACTTATCAGTTTCCTTCAAAAATGGCATTAAGGTCTTGGTATATTCCTTGCTCGCAAGGTTTAAAACCAAATCTCCGTCCTCAAAAAGTTTTTTATACAAATCATCGCCCCAAAATTCGTAGAGGTCATACATGGTGTTGTCAAAATATAGCCTATAATCTCTAATCCCTGTCATTGGCTTTAATAGACCATAAAATGCATCAAGAATGTAGACATGGTCATTTAGATAGTCTATATCATCGAAATCTTCCATGGAAAATTGCTTAAAAACCAAACCATCAAAGGAAAAAAGTGCTGGATTTGTGAGGTCGTTAAAGTCAAAATCCTGAAAATCGTAGTAAGCCTTTTCAGTGAGTTTATCATTAGTCCTATTAAGATTTCCCATTTCATTCATGGAAAGTTTCCTAACTTTATCAAGCAAAATCCTAGTCTTTTCAGGAAACAAAAGCTCTTCAGTCTTTATATTATCAAAATGTTTAAAACCCTTAGCCGGTGAAATAATAATCTTCATAAAAATCCTTTCTTTATATATAATATTATATCATAAAAAGAACTGACCTGGTCTGGTCAGTTCTTTTTATAGCCCCCAAAAAGCTCAATCCAATATTTGATACTTTGAGGTAAATAGTTTTGAAAGTCTTCATTACTTAGATAATTAAATAATTCTTTAGGATCAACTTTTTTTATATTTTCATACTTTTCATCGTAATTATCAATACTGCCGAATGTGGATAGTAGATAAACATCGCCTGTTAAATGTAAATATTCTTCTGCATTTATATTTCCATTCTTAACCTGGATAAAAATATTTTTCCCAGTCTTAGGGTCAAGAAAAACACACTCATAAAGTTCGGTTGATTTTTTGTTTGTTGAAGGAATAACAACATAACCATATTCTTTATTTAAGTACATACAAAGGAGGTCTTCGCAATCACTTGTGGAAATTGACTTATAAAAATTCTCCTGATTAAAAGTTAATTCAGTATTCATGTAATAATTTGTACCAGCTATTTTATCATATATATATTTAGAAAATTCCTTAACCCCTTCTTCGTTTATCCTACAAAAAGTAAGCCTTGAAATAAGGGCAGTTGTCACAGCTCCCGGCACAACACTCTCATCACCGATAGGTATCCAATCAATATTTCTTATCTGAATACAAGCATCCTTTTTTAGAGTTTCTTCTGAAGGATAATAACCAACAATAGATTCAGAACTAAACCTTCCTAGGTAATAAATTCCCTCATGCCTCATCCAAATTAAGTCGCCTTCTTCTATCTCCCTGGTAAATCTTGTGATGTTTGCATTTACACCATTTTTATAAATTTTATATTCATAACAAAATTTATCATAATCATCAATAGTTTTTATATCGTTTCTTTCTTTGCAGACCCTAGCCATGTCTTCTTCTTTTATAGTTCCCCTAAGGTGAGAGTCCTTTAAACTCCAACCTATAGCCATAATGTGCTCATTAAGCATATAACCAGAAATTTTTTTCTCATCATCTGAATCTGTATTTGCGTGTAATCTCCAAACTGTAGTCATAATCTCTCCTTAAATCCCATATAAATTTTCTTTCACACTTTCAATAACCGACTCTCTTAGGCTAACTGGCTCTAGAACTTCCACATAAGGAAGAAATTGCAGAGCCCAGTATTCTATGCCCTTTTCGGGTGCCATAAATTCTCCTAGGTAATAATCGCCATCTTCCCTTAATTTTATATCCGTTCCAAATTGATCTATGACATAGGTTAAAATATCCTTGTCAAAACGAATTTTAATGAATGACGGCTTACCAAAAAAGGCGTGGCTGGCTTTTTCTATTAGCCTATTTAATTCATCTTCCCTAAAGGAATCCCTATTTTCGTCTAAAATTTTTATATCCTTTATAAAATCAATCCTAAAGGACAAAATATTTGTAAAACCTGGCGTCGTTCCCAAAAGATAGTATTTTTTATTGTCAGCTAGGATCCTATAGGCATTTAATTTGTAAGGTCTTTTCCTTTTTGGCACAAGTTTCTTATCTGGCCCATAGGTCAGATAAGTAAATTCAATTTGGCGATTTTCCTCAATTGCCTCGTTTATAATTTCTATATTTAGGAAAACTTCCTTGTTTGAAGTTCTTTTCGTCCTATAAAAATCTGTCTGGCTGATGTATTTATCAACTGACCTTTGGTATTTAGACTGACTTTTGCCTATTTTCCTTAAAAGCTCTGTACACTGGTCCCTGTCAATGTAGGCAAGGGAAAAAATGGCATCCATCAAAAGATATGTCTCGCTTTTTTCAAAATCCCTATCTATTAAATAATAGCCTAGTCCATTGTCCGTAAAGGTTGAAATATCAATTCCAAAGTCAATTAGATCATTAATTGCGCTTGTAACAGTCCTTCTATCTAGATTTACACCATAATATAAAAAGAGTTTTTTCCTTATTTCGGCCATTGAAAGTATATGGTCGGAATCACTTTCTTCACGAAGAATTTCTAGGATATATAAAATATTTAATCTCGAACTTGCCATAGGTCCTCCTGGAAATGTTATATCATATTAAAGCATTAATTTTATAATCTAAATAAGAATAAAGGGTGACTTTTACTAGGCTTGTCTTATCCCAAGTATGGGTGATTTTTTTAAGGTAGTCATCTATTTCTGGATTTATTTCTGGAAGATTACTAGCCTCGGAAAAACTTATGTCACAGGCAAGCTTTGCAGCTCTTTCCCTATCAAGCCCATGGTCTAAATAATAAGCAAAAATTTCTTCCCTATTTGATGGATAATTTCTATTGGCAAAGTCTATAAACAAGGAATATGCCCTGGTAAAGGTCTTTGTCAGCCCTAATAGATAAATAAAATCCCCAAAGCTTCTTATATTTTCCTCATAATCGAAATTTTCTAAAGATTCAGTCGCCTTTCTAGGATAAACATTTTTCAATTCAATTTTTTCATTAAGATAATAACCAAATAAATAATCTTTAAAATCTTCTATATCTATGTCTTGATAGATATTTTTTTCATAATATAAGGGATTTAACTTATCAAGATAAATAAAATGTGTAAAATATAAGCCACATTTTTCCATCCCCTTGTAAATACACCAAAGATACCCTGGTCCATAATCGTAATATTCCAATACCCAAAACCTTACTCTATCCTCATATTTTTTATCAATCTGAACTTCAAAATAAATTTTATTTTCAAATATATATGAAAGATCAATATTAAATCCATCTCGGCTAAACCCATCCTTTTTTTCTAAATCAACCCCATATTCCACCTCATTTACAAAAATAAGTTCCTTGGTTTTTTCGTTGTAATAGTGGGCAGGAAGTGGATTTATAAGGCTAAGACCTAAAAGATAAAAACTAAAAAATGGCAAATTTTCGATAAGGATATTTTGGTCGAGATTTTCCTTTAAGAACAAGAGAAAGTCAATTTCATCTTCCGAAGATTTTCCTCTTATTACTTCCATTTCCTTTTTTATCCTATCTTCTATAAAAGGATTTTCTCCGTATTTGACTCTACTTATACGCAAAATCTTTTCTTCCAGATTCATACCATCACCTCTTATGATTATTATAACAAAGGTCATGTACAAAAAATTGTACAGGTAAATTTTTCCATCAAAAAATGGCCCCCTAATTCCTCATTGAAATAGGTATTTTGTAAAAATAGTTTGGTAAATCTTTAGCTTGTAAGAAAAAAACTATGAGTTTAAACACTCATAGTCTTACCTCTGATTTATATAATTTGCCGACTAGCATAAAACCATATCAAATACTTCTTCACTCAATTGATGAAGGTATCCGTTTTCATAAAGAAGATTTACTGAATCCATTTTTAGTTGTACTTATCATCTCTTTCAATAAAAATTTTAAGGTCACCAATATAATATCCAATAGTTAGAGAACCTAAAGATTGAATTCATTAATAAAATTTTTATCGTCTATTTATTTACTTCTTTTCTTCTTTCTAAATAAAATATAATAAAAATACTTATAATTTCAATAAATGTTACTACTATACTGCCCTCTGGTCCATAAATTTCATCATACAAGTTATAATTTAAAATTTTAAAATTAAGTAAGCTATCAAATCCACTAAAGCCACTTACGTTTAATCCATAAATCATTGCCATGGAAAAGTTCCAACCTGCATGAACTCCAGAGGTCAACATAATATTTCCTTTATAAAATAGTAATTTTGCAAAAAATATGCCCACTAGGATTGTGTTAAGGGTTGATAAAATTGTAACTCCTTCATTACCCAGGTGCAAAAGTCCAAAAAATATCGAAGGTAGTAAGATTGCAACGTTTCTTCCAAATTTATCAGATAAGACCCTAGTTAAGATACCTCTTACCAAGACTTCTTCTGATGTTGATTGGATAAAAAATCCTATAAAGTAGGCAAGAAATATCAAATTAAAATTACCAAAGCTACTTCCACTGTATCCTAAAACTCCCCTCCCCATATCTAATAATACATAAATTGAGATTTGCAGTAAGCCTAGGAAGAGTCCAATGCAAATGTTCTTGGCAAGGTCTTCTTTTTTAAAAAAGATGTAATCAATTTTCTTTTTTAAAATAAATTTCACAAAAAATATGCCTGCTAATAATTGACCCGTAGTTCCCATTAACATCACTAGGTTTGCATTTTTATAGTCGCTATTAAAGTGGGTTTTTCCATAAAAAATTAGTGATAGGGCAAGCATAATCCCGCCAGTGAAAACGGCGATTGCCAGCAACAATACAAAAATCCTTAAGATGATTTTTAAAAAATTCTTTATTTTATTTTTATTTACCATAATCTTCTCTCCTGTCTTCTATTAATATTTTACATAATTTATCATAGGAAAATCCTATATTCCACCTCTTAGGTCATTTCACTTTGAATAATTTTTCTGTAATATTATACCATGCTTTACAACTTAATATTTAAACATTTCTAAAGTTAAACTTGGATCAGTTTTTACTAAATAAATTTAGGAAAATATACTGAAAAATTCAGAAATTCATACTGTATTGAGGCTATTTTCCTTTGATACAAAACCATATATAAACTAATATATAGAAAATTTATTTAGACTATAATTTAAGTGAACATACACCCACCCAAGCAAAAAGACCCCCTATTTGGAGGTCATTTTTTTGATTTTTCCTCTTATTTTTTTACTTATTGCCACTATTAGCAAGGTTCCTATAGCTATCATTACTATGGAGCCTCCTGGTTTTAGGCCGTAGTAGAAGGATAGGGTGATGCCTATTAGCATAAAAATTACCGAAAATATTAAGGATATTAGGTAGGTTTTTTTGTAGGAATCGCTCATTAAAAGGGCTGTGGCGACTGGGATTACCATTAAAGATGTAATCATCAGTGCCCCTACGATTTTGGCTGAGATGGCGATTGTGATGGCTGTTAGAAAGGTAAATACTCCGTTTACTATTCCTACCCTCACACCTGCCAGCCTTGCCATTATCGGATTTATGGATATAAACAAGAGAGCGTTGTAAAAGTAAAGCGACATGGTGACGACTAAGGCAAAAATTATCCCTACCAGGATGACGTCTTCCTTTGAAACTGTTGTGATTGACCCAAAGAGGTAGGATTCAAAGCTCTTGCCTCCTGGGGAAAAGTCCGATAGGATGGCCGCAAGTCCAATGCCAAAACTCATGATGATGGCTGTCGCCATATCGCCAAAGTCCTTAAATCTTTTCCTGATTATGTCTATGGCAAAGGCGCCTAAAACACAAAATACCAAGGATGTCCACATGGGATTTATGGCGAAAATCAGTCCCATGGCAATACCTGCTAGTGAAGAGTGGGATAGGGCGTCGCCTATCATGGATGTTTTCCTATTTATCATTACAAGGCCAATCATGGGGATGATGACTGCAAGCATTACGCCAACAGCTAGGGCTCTTTGCATAAAATCATAACTTAGCATATAAGGCCGTCCTTTAGTTTAAATACCTTGTCTACATAATCGCCAAGGATGTCCATTTCATGGGTTATCATTAGGATTGATATTTTGTGGTGGCGGTTTAGGTGGACTAAAAGATTAAGGAAGTCTTCCTTAGATTTTTGGTCGATGCCGACTGTTGGTTCGTCTAAAATCAATATATCGGGATTATTTACCATGGCCCTTGCGATCATAACTCTCTGGGCTTGACCACCGGATAAGTTGTTGACTGTCCTATCTATAAGGTCTTTTATTTTTAGGGTGGAAAAAGTGTCTTCTATTTTCAATTTGGATTTTTTTGTAATAGTATTAAAAATTGAAAATTCCTTATAGAGGTTTAGGCCAACATATTCCCTGGCTGATACCGGAAAGGCAACCTTTATGGCTTCATTTACTTGGGGCACATAGCCAACCTTGTCAAAATTTTTAAACTCTTCCATATCTATGCCAAAAAGTTTTATGCTTCCGGAATCTTTTTTTAACTCGCCTAGAATTAGCTTGATAAGGGTGGACTTGCCCGATCCATTTTCGCCGGATATCACCGCAAAGTCTCCCTCATCAAGGTCTAAGTTTATACCTTTTAATATTAAATTTTCATTATAGCCAAACTTTAGGTTTTTTATCTCAATTTGCTTCATACATATATTATGCTAGAGACTTATATATATTTTCAAGGTTTTCCTTAATTATTTCTTGAATTGTTACTTCCTTGTCGATTTCTTCTTGGGTTGCAAATTCCATTGTTGATAGTGGGGCTACTTCTGCACCTATCTCATCAGCGATAGTCTTTGCAGCCTTGTCTGAACCACCTTTTTCAAAGAAAACTGTCTTAATCTTGTCAGCCTTAGCTAAATCTGTTACTTCCTTCATTACCTTGGCATCTGGATCTGCTGTCGATGTAAGGCTTGCTAGAGGAATTTGTTCAAGACCAAAATCTCTTGCTACATAGCCAAAGGCCTCATGAGGAACGATGAACTTTTTGTTAGTAACTTTTTCAAATTTTTCCTTGTAGTCTTTGATAATTTCATCAAATTCTTTTGCGATTTTTTCGTAATTTTTTTCGTAATAATCTTTATTAGCTGGGTCAATTTCTGCTAATTTGTCAGCTATTACCTTAGCTTGAGCCTTGGCATTTATTGGTGATAACCAAGTGTGTGGGTCAAACTCACCATGGTGGTGGTGATGGTGTTCTTCTTCGCCATCTTCGTGGTCGTGATCATCGTGGTCTTTATCTTCATGGTCATGGTCTTTATCTTCATGATCGTGGTCATGGTCTGCGTCCTCGTGGTCTTTATCCTCATGGTCATGGTCGTGATCTGCGTCTTCGTGGTCAGCCTTGATTAAATCTAGGCCAGCACTTGTATCTACCATTTCTATTCCAACACTACCTTCAACAGCATCCTTCCATTCTTCCATGCCAGCGCCATTCATAAAAATTAATTTAGAGTCGCTAAGCTCTGCAATTTCCTTAGCAGATGGTTCGAAATCGTGGCTTTCTGTTGTAAGGGAATTAAAGGCCTTTACATCAAACTTATCGCCAGCAATTTGCTTGGTTAGGTTGTAAATTGGATAAAAAGAAGCGTAAATCACCTTTGATTCTGCTTGTTTTTCTGTCTTTTCTTCTTGTTTTGTTTCTGTTTTTGGGCTTTCTTTAGCTTGGTTGCCACAGCCTGTTACAGCTAGGGCAAGGGCTAAAGCCATAAATATATTTTTCTTTTTCATAAACTCTCCTTTTGCAAATCATTTGCAGTAGTATTATATAGGTATTTTCATCTCTGTCAAATAAAGTATAATAAATTTAAGGAGGGAAAAATGCAATTAAACGACCTTTTAAAAGATAAAAACCTCAGAATCACCAAGCAGCGCAGGTTGATATTAGATTACATAGACAAAAAAAACGAACCTGTATCTAGCCAAGAAATCTACGATGACCTCAAGAAAGAAATGGCAATTGACCTTTCAACAGTCTATCGTAACCTCAATATCCTTGAGGAAAACGACCTCTTGCTCAAGACATCTGACCTAGATGGAATTTCCTACTACCAGCTAAAAAAAGACGACCACAAGCACTTTATCACCTGCAGTCACTGCCACAAAAAATATATAATCAAATCTTGTCCAGTCCACGACCTAGAAAAGGAAGTAGCCGCAGAAACAGGCTTCATAATAAACGGCCACAACTTCGAATTTTACGGGATATGTCCTGCCTGCCAAAGAAAAATGAACCAAGCCTAGGATAATCTTTATCTTTTTTCCCTAGGCCTTGCATCAATCAGCCAATTAATAAAGGAAAAAGAAACCATTTGAGTAGGATTTAAACCTACAATATTAGGAATTGTAAAAAATTTAAAATACAGTTGTTTGTACTTTTCGAACTACCGAAAAATTTACATTATTTAAGGAAATATCTTCTTATTTAATATTTGAAATCATACCAAATATTTTTGTAGTTCATTTCTTTATTAAAACACAAAAAGAGCTAAAACCACACTTGTGGTTGATAGCTCTTTTTCACTCATATATATTTTTTCTATGTCCAATATCAATTGCAAGGACAATTAGCTCATCATCTCTAATGTCACAAATTACCCTGTAGGCACCAATCCTGTATCGCCAAAGTCGCTTATATTCACCAACTAAGGCCTTGCCAAATCTTCGGGGATTTTCTAAACCATCAAGTTTGGCTTTCATATCCTTAGCGAGCATGAGGCCAAGATATTTGTCCATTTTCTTAATTTTTTTCCTAACATTTTCTGAAACAACTAGCCTATAAGTCATTTTCTAATTCCAAAATTAAATCATCTATAGAATAGGTTATAGGTTTTTTTTCAAAATCTTTCAAAGCCTTGATCCCTGTATCGTAATCAAACTCATCTTCAATTTGATTTGCAAGAGCTGATTTAAAAAGTTCGGATAATGATTTACCAGTATGTCTAGAATATGTTCTAAACAAGTTATTTTCTTCCTCATTTAGTCTAAGTGATACAACGCTCATAAAAACCTCCAGTTCTTGTTTACATTGTACTACATTTGTAGAAAAATTCAATATTTATGCAAAAATATTTGGCACGTCCTCAGGGAATCGAACCCTGGTCTTGGGCTTCGGACACCCTTATTTTGCCACTAAACTAAGGACGCTTGATTGTGATGTTGGTGTAGGAGATTGGGTCTAAAAACCTTAGGGGCAAGAAGGTGTTGCCGAGACCTGCTGATACGTAAATCTGACTTTGCTTATACTCATAAAGTCCCATGTCGTAGTCTGGAAAATATCCTTCTCCTGGGGCTATTAGTCCTCCTATGAAGGGTGCTCTCACTTGACCACCGTGGGTATGGCCTGAAAAAATTATATCCATCCTTGGGTCGTAATTTTCCCTAATTCTTTTTGAAAAATGTGCCAAAATTAGGTTTAGGCTTGCCTCTGGCTTGAAATTACTTAGGTCCACCCCCCAATATGGGACTCCGTATACATAGACTTTGTTGTCCCTTATTTGCAAAAATTCGCCTTCATTGTCTAGTTTACTGATGGCTAAATCTTTTATTAGCTCATAGAAAATGGTAGATTCTTCTGAAGCTTCCTCGTGGTTGCCGGATACAAAATAGGTTTTTATCCCAAGTTTTGATAGTCTTTTGAGGAAGTACATGGTTCTTTCGATTTTGCTTGGAGTCGGATAATCGATCATATCCCCTGTTAGAAAAATCAAATCAGGGTTAAAGGCCTTGATATTATCGAGAACTTCATCCAAATTACTAAGGACATTTGAATGTAGGTCTGATATATGTGTTATTTTTAGGTCGGTTTTGACCTTGGAATTTTTTATGGTGACCTTTTTCTCCACGCCAACAAAGGCCTGGTCGTGAAGGTATTTGCCTGTCAAAACCATTGTGGCAAGAACAAGTCCTGCCACAAGTTTTTTATTTTTCATCTAGGTCTCCTAGGTAAAGGTCGCTCGCCATGTCGGAGGCAATCTTAAAGCCAAGTCTTGGCGAAAAGCTCCTTCCGGTCACATCTGGACCGTCAACAGCAGTAGAGCGCTTAAATTGAGATTGGGCAAAGCGTTTAAAATATGATTTAAGCCACTTTTTGATTGTCCCCTCATCGTAGCTATCACCAAAGGCGTAGGTCGCTTCGGTTAGGATTTGCCTTGCGCTCTTGTGGTAGGTCAAGTGGTGGTAGATGAAAAAGTCCAGAAGCTCGTAAGGGCCGATTATATCCTCAGTTTTTTGGGTAATTTCTCCTGCCTTTTCGCTGACAAGTTCTGGTGAAATTGGTGTTGCCAAGATATCTGTCAAAACTTTTTTCAACTTATCATTGCCTGTAAAATGGGCGTAGGACTTAATTAGATACCTTAATTCAGTCTTCATCAAGGTCGCATTTAGGCCGTAAGATGCCATGTGATCACCATTGAAGGTGGCAAAACCCTGCATATTTTCAGATAGGTCACCAGTTCCTATAACAAGGCCCCCACCCATGTTCGATAGGTCAAAGAGGACTTGGGTCCTCATCCTTGCCTGAGCATTTTCGTAGGCAAGATCAGCAGTTTTTCCATCATGGCCTATGTCATGCAAATGGGCTGTGACAGACTTTGAAATATTTATTTCCTTAAGGTCGATACCCAAAGCCTCACACAAAAGGTAGGCGTTGGACTTGGTCCTGTCGCTTGTGCCAAAGGCCGGCATGGTGTAGGCACCGATTTTTTCCTTGTCAAAGCCAGCAATTTCATAAGCCTTGTCAATTGCAAGAAGAACTGCAGTTGAATCAATACCTCCAGAAACTCCCAAAAATACCTTTTCAGTTCCCACAGCCTTCATCCTTTGTAAAAGACCTAGGGCTTGAATTTCAAGTGCATCTTCCATATATTCCTTAGAATATTCTGCCTTTGGCAAGTATGGGAATTTCTCCACACGGTAAGGCTCATCGGTAAAGATATTGAAATTTTCAGTCCAATCTTCATTATATATTTCTATATAAAATACTTGGGTGTCTCCATCTAGGATTTGACCATTTTTTGCCAGGTAAGATTCGCCTGTGTAAACCATGTCTGTGGACGATTCGCCTAAGCCTGCTCCTGTGTGGACATAAATCACATCCTTTGATAGAAATTCAATATTTTTGCGGATTTTACCACCAGTGAAAATATTTCTAGCAACTGCTGATGGATTTAGGATAATATCTGGACCCATTTCCTTTAATTTTAATGATTTTGGAATGGTCATTTCCTCGTCTTCACCTATGGTGATTCCGATTTTTAGGCCAGAGATAATACTTACAAAAGGTTCTTCATCCAACCTATAATCAAGGACCTTAAATTCTCCTCTTGGCTCAGATTCGAAAATTGTTTTTTCGTAAGGCTTTAAATTTTCCTTGCTGACAAGACCCATAAGTTCGCCGGATTTTATAAGGGCCATGGCATTATATAGACCAAATTCAGTCCTTATTGGAAGACCTATTGTGAAGGCTAGGTCAAATTTTTCGCTAAAGGCGATTAAATCTTTGAGGCCATCTTCTGCTGATTTTAGCAAATCTTCCTCTAAATAGGCGTCATAAAGACTTGCCCCTGTAAGGCAGAGTTCTGGTAAGGATAGGATATTTACCTTTTCTTCCTCAGATTTTTTGATTAATTCTTTTATTTTCTTAAGATTTTCTGGCACATTTCCCAAAGAAACTGGAAAAGATGCAGATTTTATTTTTATATTTCTTTTCATTTTATCACCTAATCTTATTTTACCCCTTCTAGATAAAAAAAAGAGGACCCTAACGGGTCCTGCTCTCTAAATTTAAAATGGAAATTTTATAGGTTTTTGATTTCTTCAATTAGGATTGGTAAGACTTCGGTAAAGTCGCCAACTATACCATAATCGCAATTTTTGAAAAATTGTGCTCCCTCATCGTTATTAATAACTACAACTTTTCTCGCAGCTTCGATGCCCTTTAAGTGTTGGAGAGCACCAGAAATGCCTATGCCAAAATATAGCTCGCCTGCAAATTTCTTGCCACTAACGCCAATATAGTGGTCATCAGAAACATAGTGCCTAACTTGGGCGGCAGGTCTTGATGCACCGAGTACTGATCCTGTAAGTTTAGCCAATTCTTTGACCATTTCTAGGTTTTGTTTATCTCCTAGACCCATACCTACAGCCACAGCCCTCTCAGCAGAGTCTACTGGGCCTTCTAGGTCAACTGGGTCTTTCTTAAGCTTAATCCCATCAGCAAGAAGGGCAGCCACAACTTTCTTAACAGATTCCCTAACATCTCCAACAAAGACTTCCTTCTTCCTTTCTTCAACCTTAACAGGTTCTTTTTTAACGGCGTCTTCTGCCTTTGTAGCCTTCTTCACTTCTTTTTTATCTAAAATATAGGTTGCAATCATTTCCTTCATAAGGTCACTTGAACCATCATAGATTTGGCAAACCTTGGCATCCCTGTAGAGTGTTTCAAGGTCAGTAGCTTGTGAAGAAATGCCACCACACATATCAAGGGCCTTAGAAGTTAAATCTTCTGCTAACCTTGAAGCAAAAAGTTTGGCCATGGAAGTATCCTTGCCATAAAATTCTGCCTTAGCATCCATTTTTAAAGCCGCATCCCTAACCATCATCTGTGCTGCCTTAAGATCTGTTGCCATAGAAGCGAGGATTGGACGGTTGACCTTAGCAGCCTTACGAGCCTTGAAACTCTTTAGACCACTTTGCAAATAAGCTTGACTCGCCTCATAACTAGCATCACCAAGACCTAGGGCAAGGGCAGCTGTTGCAAGGTTACTTGCCTCAAAAATTTCTTCCATATAAGTTACACCCTTGTTCAATTCACCAAGTAAATTTTCCTTAGGAACCCTTGCATCCTTTAAAATCAAATCTCCAGTGATAGCTGATCTTGAACCTAAGTTGTCATAGGTTTTTGAAAAAGAAAGTCCTGGGCAATCCTTATCCAAGATGAAAAGTGAAAGACCATTTTCCTTATCTCTTGGATTTGTAAGGGCTGTTATTAGGTAATAATTTGCTAGACGGGCGTTGGTTACTAGGATTTTCTTACCGTTAAGTAGGAAATAGTCGCCCTCATCTGTGGCAGTAGTCTTTATTTCCTCATCTTCCTCATAGTGGCCAAGACCTGCTAGATTTTTCCCATCTAAAAATAGCTTTAAATATTTTTCCTTTTGTTTGTCATTACCAAAGGCATTTATAGGCCAAGTCGCTAGGGATGTGTGGGCTATGACAAGGCTTGCAAGCCCAGAATTAATCCTTGCTAATTCTTCGATGGCTATGGCGTAATTTTCAAAACTTAAACCAGCTCCTCCAAATTTTTCCTCAAAAGGGATGGATAAAAGACCAGCTTCTCCAATTTCTTTTAGAACTTCTTTTGGGAAAGCCTCCTGCATATAGCTAGCGAGGGGTCTAAGCTTTTCTTCAGAAAAATCTCTAACGAATTTTCTAAAATCTTTTGTATCTTTTGCTAATTTGTATGTCATATCTTCTCCTCTTATTTATTATGCTTATACATAACTGATACCCCTTATCATTTTCCTAAAACATTTTCATAAACTTTTTTGAATTTAGATAATTATTTAACATCCTCTAAAAAACAGGTATAGTTAAGGTAGAAAAAATTTTTAACAAGGAGAAAATATGCACAATATAATAGAAGTACTAGATAATATATATTGGGTGGGTGTTAATGACCGTAGGATTGACAGGTTTGAGAATATGTTTGAAGTTCCAAACGGTGTTTCTTACAACGCTTACGTTATCAAAGATGAAAAAAATGCCCTAATGGATTCTGTTGAAGGAGCTTTCACAAGACAATATCTCGAAAATGTTAAAGCAGCCCTTAACGGAGATAATCTTGACTACATAGTCGTTTCCCACATGGAACCTGACCACTGCAGAAATATTGATTTCATCTTAAATGAATATCCAAATTGTAAATTTGTCGGCAATGCTAAGACTCACAAATTTTTTGAACAATTCTACGATGACAAATATGCTGACAGATATATAGAAATCAAAGAAGGCGATGAAATCAACCTCGGCAAGAGGAACCTAAAATTTGTCTTTGCTCCAATGGTTCACTGGCCAGAAGTATTTATGACCTACGAAACAACAGAAGGTCTCTTCTTCTCTGCTGACGCTTTTGGCTCTTTTAACGCTATCGCTGGTAATATCGAAGCAAGCAAGGTTATCCACAAGGGTGACTGGCTAGAACAAGCTAGACGTTATTATATCAATATAGTTGGTAAACAAGGTAAGATGGTTCAAAACCTCTTCAAAAAGGTAGCAGACCTTAAAATCAATGCCATCCTCCCACTTCATGGCCCTGTTTACAAGGATCCTGAATCTATTAGCTTTATCCTTGAAAAATACGGACGTTGGGCAGGTTTCAAACCAGAACAAAAGGGTGTAGTTATTGTCTACGCATCAATGTACGGTGACACAGAACAAGCAAGCGACATCCTCGCAAACTACCTAGCCCAAGAAGGCGTTGAAGATATCGCTCTATATGACATATCTGACTGGGATTATTCTTATCCAATCGCTGATTGCCACAGATTTACCCATCAAGTCTTTGCCCCAATCAACTACAACGCAGGCCTCTACTACAAGATGGATGCCTTCCTAAGAGAATTAGTTGGCACAGGCTACCAAAATAGGACAGTATCCTTCCTAAACAACTGGTCTTGGGGTGGAAAATCTCTAGAAATTTCACAAGAAATACTAGAGCCTGCTAAATGCAACTACATCGGCGACGTTGTAAAAATCAACTCAGGCGTAAAAGAACCTCAAGTTGAAGAATTAAAAGCCCTTGCAAAAATAATTGCAGAAGATTTAAAAAATACAGAAATCTAATAAAAAATTAAGCTCGAAGCGAAAACTTCGAGCCTTTTTTTGCTTTTAAGGGTCGGTTAATATACTCAACCTCCCTCCATATTTCTCTCATACATAGGGAAGGTTTTTAAAAATAAATTAATTATCAAAATCAATTTCCCCTATATATAAAGAAGGTTTTTTAAAATTTTTTAGTTAGGCAAGCTTTATTTTAAAATTTTACAAAAAAGATATTATTAGGTAAGAATTTTTTCTGCTTACATATAATTTCACAACTTATAAGTCTTAGCCTAAAATCTTTTTAATTAGCCTCAATTTTTGCTCGCTATAAGGTGGGTACCTCAAAAAATTGTCAAAAAATCTGGCTTTTACCATTGATTTCCTGTTAGAAAAATTCATAAAACCAAAGTAGCCATGGTAGCCACCCTGGCCAGAATTACCAACACCACCAAACTCCAACCTAGGGTTTGTAACCTGCATCAAACAATCGTTAATCGCCCCGTTGCCATATTCCATTTCCCTGATGATTTTCTCTTCAATTTTCCTATCAGAAGTAAAGGTATAAAAAGCAAGTGGCTTGGGCATTTTCTTGATTTTTCTTAAAATCTCATCTAACTTATCATAGGCAATAATCGGAATAATCGGCCCAAAAATTTCCTCACCCATAACAGGATCATCAAAATCCACCCCATCCATGATTGTTGGGGTGATTTTTAAGATTTCTTTATCAAAGTCACCACCAAAAACAACTTTATCTTCGTCGATAAGGCCCAAGAGCCTGTCAAAATGGTGGGTATTAATAATCCTTGGCAAATCTACATTGCTAAGAGGATTTTCCCCATAAAAGCCCCTTATCTTCACCTTTAATTCTGAAATTAAGTCGTCTTTTATAGCCTTATCCACGATGAGAAAATCTGGAGCGATGCAAGTTTGACCAGCATTTACTGTCTTTGCCCAGGCAATTTTTTTCGCTGCCATTTTTATATCAGCCGTTTTTTCAACTAGGCAAGGACTCTTGCCCCCAAGTTCAAAAGTGACCTTGCTAAGGTGAGTAGCTTGGGCTGCCATAATTTTTTTGGCAACACCTGGCCCACCGGTGTAAAAAACGTGGTCGTAAGACTGGCTTATAAGCTCATCGTAATCAAGTTTTGCATTATCGAGATGGATAAGATACTCCTCCCTAAAATTATCCCCTATAATATTTGCGATTACCTTACTTGTCGCAGTTGACTTAGAAGAGGTTTTCAAAATTATGGTGTTGCCAGCAGCAATGGCTCCAACAACCGGCCCTAAACTTAGATTAAAGGGATAATTCCAAGGGGAAATTATTAAAGTAACTCCAAGGGGTTCGTAAACATAAAAACTCTTCGCCGGAAAAGTTGTTAAAGATTTTCCAACCTTCACTTTTTTCATCCAGCTTTTAAGGTTTTTTATTGCATAATCAATCTCTTCAATAACAAAGGAATATTCTGTAATATAGGATTCAAAATTTGACTTGCCAAGATCAACTTCAAGAGCGGTAAGAATTTCCTCCTCGTGATTAACAATAGCCTTCCTCAGCTTTTTAAGCATCTTAAGCCTAAAATCATAAGATTTTGTATTATTCTCAAGAAAAAATTCCCTTTGATTTTTTATAACATTTTCAAGATTCATATTAATCCTTTCAATTTCACAGCTAGTATTTAACTAAATATGTTCTATTCATTTTAATCCTTCAAAACGTCTTTTTCCATCCTTATACAAAGGCCTATCATTCCTAAAACCAAGGGAAATAAGATAATAAACAAGCCCATTAAGGGATCAAAGAGCTTAAAGACTTCCCCTAAGATTGCTTTTATCAATGTAATTCCAATACCAAATATTCCGAATTTTACACTAGACCTATACCAATAAGCATTTCCATTAATCCAATTTGCTTGGCTTTTAACAAGTCTTGGAAGAAGGTAGTGGGATACGCCCCCATACTTATATGAAGATAAGCTTTCTCTTCCTCTTTTAAATTCCTCCCTGACTTCCTCTGGTGGATAGGGTTTGGGATTTTTTAAAAGATGGTAATTTACGATAATAATTAAAATATGTACTCCTAAAAATATTAGATATATCTTATTGTCCATAAAAAACCCCTACAATTCTGCTTTTTAAATTTTATATAATTTTAAAATCTCGCCATTTTAATAAATTTGGCGTATATAAATCAAGATTGGCGAGATTATAAAATATCACCAACCATCTTATAGATTAATTTTTTCCATTGCAAGGTCTTAAAAACCCACCATCATTATATAAATTATTACAAAAGCTAGTCCTTACATTGAGCTTTACAATATTTCAATAACAAGCTTGTTTGCCTTAGTCTCTTTCATCTGTAATTATATGTTCTATGCCCTTATGGTCACTCTTAAGATATTTTTTCATAAAAGTCGGATAGGCCTTGTACTTTTCAAGTTCGTCGATTGGTAGCCAGTGCATAGACTCTTTTAGGCCGCCCTTAGTAAGGCTATGGCTATTAAGATTTTTGTTGCCCTTAGGCTTCATCATGTAATAAAAGGAAATCTCATGGCAAAGACTTCCCTCTAAGTCAGAAGTCCCTACAAAGAAATTTTCGTGGATTATAGCCATATAATCTACATCATATTTAATCCCTGTTTCTTCAAATACTTCCCTTTTTACAGCTTCTTCAGAACTTTCTCCCAAATGGACTCCACCACCTATGGAATAGTAATAATCATCGGCTTCATTTCTCGCAAACAAAACGCAATCATCTTCGACTATAATTGCAGCTGCTCTGTATCTAAACCACTTATCACCTTTACTAAATCCACAATCTTGATCCATCTCTTCTCCCTTAAAATAAATCTCCCACAAAACAAAAATGACCCCTCTGGGTCAAGATTGTATTTTTTCATATTTTTTAATTTCTTATATAAATATAAAACAAATTATAAAATGGTTCGTAAAACAATTTACAAAATGATTTTGTTTTCAAAAATTTTTACAAACCCTATTTAACAATTATTTTTAGTTTCAGTATAGCTTTGCAATCATTTTTAAAACTTATCCACAAATACTAGGAATATTTTCCGTAAATTGAGCTCACCAATCCGTTTTTACCAAAATCTTTTTTTAGACTAAGCCCGGTTATCGGTTGAACTTTCTGCTTATTTTTGTTAAAAAAATAAGGACAAGGCTATAGTGTCAGCTGAACTTTCTGCTCATTTTCTTCCAGAAAATGAGGACAAGTTCGTGCCTCCACATAAGTATTTCCATAATTTTCCTTACGGAAAATTAGGACAAGGCTATAGCTTCGATTTCTATTACTGCGCCTTTTGGAATATTTGCTACTTCTAGGGCAGATCTGGCTGGTTTGTGGTCGCCGAAAAATTCTTCGTAGACTTCATTAAAGGCAGCAAAGTCGTTTACGTCATCTAGGAAGACATTGCATTTTACAATTTTATCAATAGATGAGCCTCCCTCTTCTACTATGGCCTTGATATTTTCGAGGGCTCTTTTGGTTGCCTTTCTAATATCCATTTCTAACTCGCCAGTTTCTGGGTCAAGTGGAAGTTGGCCTGATGTAAAGATTAAATTATCAGTAACAATACCTTGAGCATAGGCACCTACAGCTGCAGGCGCTTTTTTAGTTTGGATTACTTTCATTTTTCCTCCTAAGAGATTTTTAAAAATTCTTCTAAAGTTAGGTTGTTGTCGTACATTTCCTTAGCATTTTCTACACCGACAAATCTGTAGTGCCAAGCTTGAGCCTTGTGGTGAGTTTTATTTTCCTTACCCTTTGGATATCTCTCGATAAAGCCGTATTTATAAGCATTTTCAGCTAGCCACTTATACTCAGCAGTAGCTTCAAATTTGTCATTGTATTTTGTGCCCTCTGTAAAAAAGTCAAAGGCTGTACCAGTCTGGTGCTCGCTTGTTCCAGCTACTTCTGCATCAACTTCACCAGCATCGTGCATCTTGCCTTCAAGTTCATAACCCCTATAGTCAGACGCTATTCTAAGGTCAAGTCCTGCCCTTGCCATATCTTGGCGCATAGTTTCAAAGGCACGCCTAGCAGTCTTATCAACACCTGGATCAAAATTTGCTGGTAGTGGATATGCTTCGCTTACATAAACTAAACCGTTTACGACCTTGATATCTTCACCTGCTTCAGGCTTTGAAAGCCCATACTTGTTCACATAGTAATAAGAATCATCAATCTTAACCTTAGCAAAACCATTTTCACAGCCATAGAAGCCAAGGTATTGACCTTCTTTTACAAATTTATCAGTTTTTGAGTAATCATTTGGAAACTGATAAGCATATTGGGTCTGGAGGCACTTAACATATTGAATCAATTCATCCTGGTAAGCGCTATCCTCAATCTTAAGCTCATCTTTTATTTTTATATTATTAAAACCAATTTCAGTAGCCACATGAACATCAGATGTGCTTGTCTTTTCTTGTCTATTTTCATTTGACATTAATTCGCCAGATGCAATCCTGTATTCACTTGGTCTTCTGATTTGGTAATTATCCTCTTTTTGTAAGGCAAACTTAGCAGTTGTAAGAGTCAAAACTACTCCTATACCCAGTAATACTGCCTTTCTTGTTTTTTTTCTTGCTTCTCTTCTCTTACGTCTCTTAAGCTCTCTGATACCTTTGTTTGACATATTTATTCCTCTATTTATTTCAATATTTTAGTTAAGTCTAAGGGACCGCAATATCTTGCATAAATATTAAATATATTTCAATTTCCTACTATAGTTCGATATTACATTTCGTTATCATTATTATAGCACGAATTTAATAAAAATAATAGGGCTAAATGCGTATTTTTTGAAGAAAAAATCAAAAAATCCGACTTTTTTGTCGGATTTTCATGAATTTTAGATTTATTTTGACTAAATCTTAAAAAGATTTTTGAAAAAGTCTATAAAACTTGCTTTTCTAGGGTCTTTTTTATTCGACTGGACCCTAATTGTTTTATAATTATTTTTTATTTCATTTTCCTCTATGGTTAGCTTTGCTCTCTCATATTTTTCGATAGCATTTTTCATTAATACTTCTTGAGCATTAAAATTCTTCTTATTTTCGACAGGGAGATATTCTCCATTAGGATAGAGTTTTCTGATTTTAACATCGTCTGCAAACATTATATCCATAAAGTTTAGTATATATTTTTTTACCTCAGAATCTTCTATTGGCACAGCCACTTCCACCCTATTTCTAATGTTTCTTGTCATGAAATCTGCCGAAGAAATATAAACTTTTGGGTTATCTCTACCAAATTGGTAGACCCTATGGTGTTCGAGGAACCTGCCGACAATTTGGTAAATTTCAATATTTTCTGTCTCTCCTTCAACACCTGGCAATATACAAGTAATTCCCCTTACCATCATTTTTATTTCAACGCCTGCCTTAGAAGCGGCAACTAAAAGGTCGATTAAGCCCCTATCAGAGATGGAATTCATCTTCAATCTAATATAAGCATCTTCCCCTTTTTTAGCCTTCTTAATTTCTTTTTTGATCAATTTTTCAAGACCTTCAGGCATTGACTTTGGCGAAACCATAAGTTTTTCATATTCGCCATCAAGGTTACCTATCATGATGTTGTCAAACAAATCTTTGGCATCTTGACCAATGACCATGTCGCCAGTCATGAAGGAAAAGTCTGTGTAGAGTTTGGCTGTTTTTTCGTTGTAGTTACCTGTTGCGATTTGGGTAATATATGAAACTTCATCATCAATAAACCTGGTAATCAAACAAACCTTGGAATGACATTTGTAATGATCAAAGCCATAAATAATATTGCAGCCTGCATCTTCAAGCCTTGACGACCACAAAATATTATTATCTTCGTCAAATCTCGCCCTAAGCTCCATCAAAACTACAACTTCTTTACCATTTTCACTAGCCTTAATCAAGCTTTTTGCTATTTCTGAATCCTTGGCTATCCTATAAAGGGTAATCTTTATAGATGCCACATTTGGGTCTGTGGCTGCCTCATCAAGAAGCCTAATCAAGGGGTCCATGGATTCGTAAGGGTAGGATAAAATTATATCCTTCTCTAGGACTTGGTCAATCATTGACCTGTTTGGATTAACCATGGCAGAAGGTTGTGGGCTGAAATTTTCATAGGAAAGGTCGCTTTTCACCTTGCTTGGTAGCTTAGAAATAAAGTCAAAAATAAAACCCAGCTGCAAGGGAGTTTTTGTGACAAAAATTGACTTATCGTTTAATTCAAAATTCTTGCATAAAAATTCCTTATCCTCAATGTCAAGTGGACTATCAACCTCAAGTCTAACTGGCTTTAACCTCTTCCTTT
The DNA here is from genome assembly GCF_000156575.1 of Anaerococcus lactolyticus ATCC 51172. GTDB lineage: Bacteria > Bacillota > Clostridia > Tissierellales > Peptoniphilaceae > Anaerococcus > Anaerococcus lactolyticus. The sequence continues at coordinate 315,227 of NZ_GG666046.1, read as the reverse complement.
TTTTAAGCTTGCCCTTCATATAGGTCCTAAAGTCTTCCTCAACATCATAATCGTCATCGTCATAAGAAATGTCAGCATTCCTAGTAAGGCTCATAACGAAGGCATTTTGGACCTTATAACCCTCAAAAAGTTCTGCCCCAAATTCCTTGATTATATCTTCAAGGAGGACGTAGGTCCTATCGGCTACCATAACCCACCTATTTAGCCTTTCTGGTAGGTAAATTATGCCAATTATTTCCTTTTGTTTTGACGATTTTGATTTTTTCTTAACCAAGTCAAAGACCACAGACATGCTTAGATTTGCAAGTCTTGGCAAGGGGTGAACCCTGTCGATTATTTGAAAAGATAAAATCGGTTCGATTTTTGTGTCAAAGTATGCCTGGCAAAAGTCTTTTGATTTCTCATCTAGGTCTGAGAATTTTTGTATATTTATACCAACATCTGCCAAGTCATTCACAAGGTCAAAATATATTTGATCCTTTTTTTCATACATTGGACCAAGCTTAGTTAAACAAGCGTCGATTTGTTCACTAGCGCTCATGCCAGACTTCTTGTCAATTGGTTGCTTTTTAAGTTTGGATAGGTCAGTTAAAGACCCAATCCTCACCATAAAAAACTCCTCTAAGTTGGTATCATAAATAGATAAAAACTTGAGCCTTTCAAGGACTGGAACTGTATTATCCATAGCCTCTTCAATAACTCTCTTGTTAAATTCTAGCCAAGATAATTCTCTATTTTGCGTATAATTTTTCATGCCTATTTCCTTCCTAAAAGCTTGCTATAGACATATCCTTCCCTAACTCCAGTTTGACTAACATTTATTGTTTCAACTGAGAAAAATTTGCATATCTTATCCATAATTACCATACCAGGCAAAAGAGTGTGGATTCTATCTGGCTTGATATCAAGGATTAGGTGCATTTTTTTCTTATCGCTCTTTTTAATAATGTCCTTAACCATTTTGTTAAAATCTGCTGCGTTCATTGTCCTTACGTCATCCCCAAGGTCATAGTATTCCCTATAAACCATGAGGGCTGCACGGGCAGAACCTCCAACAGCTGATAAAACCTTAAATTCTTCCCTATACATGGATGCATCGTCAAAAAGTTGGACTACACGTTTTTCGATTTCCTTCCTGCTTAATTTATCCACAAAAAGTCCATCTACATAGTCATTAAAAGCTGAAAGTGAGCCAATTGATAGGGAAGTTGACTTGATAACCTTGCCCTGGTCGATAAGGACAACCTCTGTCGAACCACCGCCTATATCGCAAAGAACTCCCTCTTTCACATCGGTAGATACAGCAGCACCCACAAAGGCAAGCTGGGCCTCTTTCTCACCGGATAAAATTTCTATTTCAAGACCAAGGTCCTCTTTAATTAGCGATAATATCTCCGACCTATTAGCCACATCCCTGACAGTCGCAGTCGCAAAGGGGTGAACTTCGTCAATATCATCAAAGTTATCGACAACTGCCTTAAACTTTGCCAAAGTTGAATGAAGCCTCTTAATCCCCTTTTCTGAAAGCCTGCCACCCTTCACATAAGATTTTAGAGAAACCTGGTCTTTTTCAGAAAATAAATTCACAGCCTCCCCATTTTTTTCCTTGTAAACAGACAGTCTAACTGTGTTTGAACCGATATCCATAATTGCGTAAATCATCTTATAAACCTCCTATAAAGGTCAACTTGTAGTCAACTTCCATTATCTTTTTGATTAAAGCAGAAGTTTCTTGACTTTCTTTGGTCATAAATATATTTACCCCATTTGCCCCATCATCCGTCTTGATATTATCAGCTAAAAAAACTGCTGGATCAATAATATTAGCCTTGTAATCAAGCCTTTTACTGATCTCTCCCTTGATAATAGGATAGTGGGTGCAGGCCAGGATAATATTGGCAAGTTTCTTTTCATTAGCGATGGATAAATATTCATCTAATGCGCCATTAAGTGTCGCACCTTCCAAAACACCTCCCTCAATTAAATTCACTAAGTCAATCGCCTTTGACTCATAAACTTTACAAGGCTTCTTAGCCTCAAGGGTAGTTTTATAAAAATGACTCTCCATGGTAGCCTTGGTGCCAAGGGCTAGATAATCGCCATCATATTCCATAGCTGCCTCTATCGCCATATCAGCAATAGTAATAAATTTCTTTTTAAATTTCTCCCTCAAATAATCCTTGCAAGTCACAGAAATTGTGTTGCAAGCAATTATGTAATAATCAATGTCGTAGCCTTCCAAGAAATTTACAATGTCAGTTGCAAAGCTTGTAATTTCGGCCTTAGACCTATTTCCATAAGGAACTCTGAGATTGTCTCCAAGATAAAAATAATTTGCCTTATTTTTCTTGGCAAGCTCATTTAAAACAGCAATCCCACCCAGACCCGAATCGAAAATTCCAATATTAGTCATCGATAAGGTCCACCTTTCTCGCAAACTTATAGGAATCCTTTAGGTTTTCAAATGCCCTGTTAAGGCTATCCTCATCCCTAAAAACCCCAAAAATACTAGCACCAGACCCAGAAACCAAGGCCTTAATAGCTCCGTTTTTAATCAAATTTTCCTTGATAGGATTTAGATTGGCAAAGTCTTTTAAAACCACATCTTCCATCACATTTTCAAAGTCATTAACAACAGACCAGTCGCCAGCCTTAAGTCCCTCAGCAATTTTCCCAGTCTTAATGTGACCAAAAAGCTTAGTTTTTTTGTAAACGTGAGCAGATGAAATATTTGTCCCATCATTTACCAACAAAACTTTAAGCGGAGTCTTAATCCTAAAAGGCTCGAGAATTTCCCCAATCCCTGTCGCACGGGCAGCCCTATCAAGGAAGAAAAATGGGATATCTGCACCCAATTTCGCCCCAAGATCCATCAGCTGCTTGGTTGTAAGAGATAGGCCCCACATTTCGTTAAGAGCCTTCATAGTCTCCGCGCAATTAGTTGAACCTCCTGCCAGACCTGCAGCAACAGGAATATTTTTTGTAAGTCTTACCCTAATTCCTGATGCCTTATCACCTGCAAGACTTTTCATAAGGTCGTATGCCTTAAAAATCAAGTTATCTTTGACATCTCCAAGGTCAACATTAGACTCATAAGAAAATTTTCCGTCAGTTGTTTTTTCTATTTCTAATTTATCATAAAGACTAATCCTAGCCATCAAAGTGTCGATATTATGGTAACCATCTGGTCTTTTTGAGATAATATCAAGGCTCAGGTTAATCTTTGCAAAACATTTTTTAATCATAAATACCTCAAAATTATTATATCATATCCCAGCCCAAAACCTAATTTTTTTACTATATGTAAGAAAAATTTTACATAAAATCCAAAAATATATTGACATATTATAGAAAATATAGTATTATTTATTAGTAATCTCATGCGGGATTGGCGGAATTGGCAGACGCGCAAGACTAAGGATCTTGTGACCGATTTTAGGTCGTGGAAGTTCAAATCTTCTATCCCGCACCAGTAAATGTTTATTCAGTATAAAAATTAAAACTAAGCAAAATACAAAAGTCAGAATAATAAATATTCTGTCTTTTTTGTTTAAAAATAATTTTCAAACAAAAAAATATGCTAATGTAGCATTTTTGTAGTAAAAATTAAAGCTTAACAATATCATATATCCTGTATCTCATCATCCCTATCCTATAGATCAGTCTTAAATTTGTTTTTTTCATCATTTACTTCCTTAAATCTCTCATAAGGCACATAAGACTTTAATTCCTCCATGGACTTTTCTTCAAGCTTAGAAGCCAATCCTCATCCACACCTAATTTATCAAAGGCCTTTTTCTGAATATAGAAGTGAAAGTAAGCCATGTGTCTTTAGAAACTTGCACGATTTCCTGTTCACTTTTTGAATAAGAAATGATTCATCACCAGATTGCTTCATCATCGAAATTATCTTTAAAGGCTTTTAGATACCTTTCAATATAAGCTTTATGTTCCATTTGCCTCTCTTCATCCCACTCTCCTCTTTCTTTTAATCTTTTTAAAATTAATATGTTCCTTTTTATATGGAAGTAAAGGGAAATTGCTCCATATTCCCTGCCGTCGATGATAATATTTTTTTTACCTTTTTTATAAATTACATCTACCATATTTTTCCTTTCTAGATCTTATCCAACATAGCTTGGAGCTGATCTGACACCCTTGGGCCCCTATATGATTTTCCCCCATCAATTTTTCTCGTGTAGTCTGTATTATCCTTTATATTGTTTATATTTATATTATTATCTTTAAAGTCTCCTTGAATACCCTGCTTAAAGTCTGCTTGGTGTGGGTCACTAAGGCTAGTTTTATAGGCCATAAAGTCTGGTTTTATATAGAGCTTGCGTCTTTCAATCATTTTCGTATTATCTTTGTAATCATAAACTCGTCTTAGGTAGCCATATTTGACTAGGCTTGAAATCCAAGTTGATATGGATACGGTTGATACTCCATAGGTTTTTGCAAAGTAGGCGTTTGTGGCAAAACAATAGCCCTTCTTGTTAGCAAGACTTAGGATATCAGAAAACAAAATTCTCTCAAAGGGCAGAAGTCTCTTATCTAGCCTGACTTCTGCGGGCAATATTGTGTAATATGTCGCTGTCATAAATTCTCCTTTAGCATTAAAGTCTACTTATACATATGATTTTTCATAAAAATATCCCGATTTATGCACAAAAAAATGCAAGATTTAACTTGCACTTTGTTTTCTATAATTTTTCTTCATTTAATATGTAATATTTTTTTAATAAATTAAATTTTTGCATTTATTTCATTTATTATACCATTTTTTAGGGGCAAAAAAAGACCCCATCAAGGATGAGGTCGATTTTATTAGATAAATAGGCCAGCGCAGATTACTGATACTACTGTCATTAGTTTGATTAGGATGTTTAGTGATGGACCTGATGTGTCTTTGAATGGGTCTCCTACTGTGTCTCCTACTACTGCTGCCTTGTGGGCATCTGAGCCTTTTCCATTTTCACCGTCTAGGGTTTCAATGTATTTCTTTGCGTTATCCCAAGCTCCACCTGCGTTTGACATGAAGATTGCCATTAGTACGCCTGTTACTAGGGCTCCTGCAAGAAGTCCACCTAGGGATTGTGGGCCAAATACTAGGCCAACAAAGATTGGTACTATAATTGCTAGTACGCCTGGTAGGATCATTTCTTTTAGGGAAGCTGATGTTGAGATTTCAATACATCTTTGATAATCTGGATTGCTTGTTCCTTCTAGTAGACCTGGGTCGTTTCTGAATTGTCTTCTTACTTCTTCAATCATTTGTGTAGCTGCTTTGCCTACTGAGTTCATTGTGAGGGCTGTGAATAGGAATGGTAGCATACCTCCTACGAACATTCCTGCTACTACATGGCTATCTAGAATTGAAATTGATTCTAGGTTTAATGTTTCTGAGTAGGTTACGAATAGGGATAGGGCTGTTAGGGCTGCTGAGCCGATTGCGAAGCCTTTACCTATAGCTGCTGTTGTGTTTCCGATTGAGTCTAGTTCATCTGTGATGTCTCTTACTTCACTTGGTAGGGCTGCCATTTCTGCGATTCCACCAGCGTTGTCTGTAATTGGACCGTAAGCATCTACTGATACTGTTGTGGCTGTTGTTGAAAGCATTCCTACTGCTGATAGAGCTATACCAAATACTCCGTCTGCCCAGTAAGCTGCTATGATGCCTAGGGAGATTAGGATGATTGGGAATACTGATGATAGCATTCCTGTTGATAGTCCTGCGATGATGTTTGTTGCAACACCTGTTTTTGATTCTTCTGCTATATTTTGTACAAATCTGAATTTATCTGATGTGTAGACTTCTGTTAGTAGGCCGATTGCTATACCAACTATGATTCCCGTGATAATTGCAAGGGCTGCTCTTATGTTGCCAAAGTAGGCGAATGATAAGATTACTGCTGCAATAAGGACGATTGCACCTGAGACATAGATTGTCATCATGAGGGCCTTTTGTGGGTCCCTGTGGTTTTTAGATGTGAATAGGAAGCTTGCTACAAGTGATGCAAGGATACCTACTGTTACTAAAAGTAGGGTGAAGTTTAGTCCAGCATCTCCATATGATACAAGGCCTAGGGTAATGGCTGAGATGATTGCTCCGGCATAGGATTCAAATAAGTCTGCTCCCATTCCTGCTACGTCACCTACGTTATCTCCTACGTTGTCTGCGATTACTGCTGGGTTTCTTGGGTCATCTTCTGGGATGCCTGCTTCTACTTTACCTACAAGGTCAGCTCCAAGGTCGGCAGCTTTTGTGTAGATACCACCACCAACTCTGGCAAATAGGGCAACTGATGAAGCACCGAGTGAGTATCCCATTACTATGGCTGGGTCTCTAAAGATTAAGTAGCAGATTAATAGTCCTGAAAAACCAAGTCCTGTTACTGCATATCCCATTACTGAACCACCTGCAAAGGCAAGTTTTAGGGCAGAATTTGTTCCACCTTCCATAGCTTCATTTGCACACCTAGAGTTTGCTTCTGTAGCTGTTCTCATTCCGATAAAACCAGTTAGCATTGAGAATGCTGAACCTAGGATATAACAAATCATGATTCTAAAGTCTAGGAATATCGAAATTAGGATTGATACGATTACTACGAAGGCAACGATAAATTTATATTCGCTTGCGATAAAGGTCATTGCTCCGTTTTTGATGTATCCTGATATCTCGTGCATTCTTTTTGAACCTTGAGATACAGGAAGGATTCTCTCTTTGATAGTGTAGGCCATTAACACTAGGGCTAATATGGCTACTATAAGAGAAATAATAACAATTAACATAAGTCCTCCTTTATTATTTAATTATAGTTATAACTATACTTTTATATATAAATTATTCATGTTTTAAAGCAAATAAAAAGGGAGCTATGCTCCCTAGATTGCTTATTGAAATTTTTTGTTAATCTTTTTCTTAGTTTTCTTCGTAAGGCAATAGGGCTACTTGTCTAGCTCTTTTGATTGCTCTAGTTATTTCTCTTTGATGTTTTGCATTAAGACCTGTAACTCTTCTTGGAAGAATCTTACCTCTGTCAGTAACAAATCTTTTAAGAGTTTCAATGTCTTTATAGTCTATTACCTTTGATGGGTCTTTAACAAATGGATCAACCTTTTTTCTTGGTTTAAATCTTCTAGCCATTGTAATTCCTTTCTTTTATATTTTTCTAGAATGGAATTCTGCCATCGTCTTGGATTTCAGTAAAGTCATCATCAAAAAAATCATCATTGGTGCTTGGTGCACTTGGTTGGTTATTTTGATATTGGTTTGTTTGAGAATAGGAATTTTGATATACGTCTTGGTTGTCACCAGTATTTGAGCTATGAGCTTGTCTTTCTGACCTAGCTCCTAAAAACTCAACATTGTCTGCGACAACATCTGTTGTATAAACTGTTTTGCCTGTTTCTCTATCTTGGTAGCTTCCTGTTTGAATCCTACCTTCTACTGCGCATTGACTTCCTTTAAAGAGGTATCTAGAGGCATTTTCTGCCTGCTTACCCCAAACAGTTATCCTTGGAAAATCTGCTGTTGGACGATTAGCTGCTTCCGCTTCTTCTCTTTTTTCTCGACTTAGTCTTTTGTCTATCGCTAATGTGAATGTACATACCGCTTGGTTTCCTTGGGTATATCTTAACTCAGGATCCCTAACTAGGCGTCCTATTAGTATTACTTTATTCATATTAGTCCTCTTTTCTTATAACCATGTATCTAAGAACGAAATCTGAAAGTCTTAATCTTCTTTCAAATTCTTTGATATGATCTGGGTCTGACTTGAAGTCTACGATATAGTAATAACCTTCTTTAAGATCAGCGATCTCATAAGCAAGTCTTCTCTTTCCCCAGTCATCAACTGATACAACTTCGCCGTTTTCTTCGATATGACCTTTAAATCTATCTAGAAGAGCATTTCTGTCAGCATCAGCTAATTCAGTCTTGAAAATCAATACTGCTTCGTAATTATTCATATTTTTCACCTCCCTGTGGACTATTGACCCCGTTTATACTACGGAGTAGAGATTACCTATTGATAATACTCGAATTATGCACAAATGTCAAACTCAATTAACCTTTATGATAATTTTTTTAAAAATGGGTATATAAGAAAAGAGAAAAAACTTAAGGAGGTTTTATGAAATTATTAGAAGGTAAAGTCGCTGTTGTGACTGGTTCATCTAGGGGTATTGGTTTTGCTGTTGCAGAAAAATTTCTAGATAATGGCGCTAAAGTAGCCATCCTAGGCTCTAGAGAAGAATCAGCCAACAAGGCTATTGATAAACTTAAAGAAAAATATGACTCTTCCCTATTTAAGGGTTACTGGCCAAGGCTAACTGATGAAGTTAGTGTGAAAGAATTTGTAGGAGAAGTTATAAAAGACTTTGGCAAGGTTGATATCCTTGTAAATTGCGCTGGTATTTCTGATAATATCCCAAGTGTAGATGCTGACCTTGCACATTTTGCAAAAGTTATGGATATAAATGTCAACGGCACCTACAATATGATTCACAATTTTCTCCCACATTTTCTTGAAAGAAAGTCTGGATCTATTATTAACTTTTCATCTATGGTGTCTAAAAATGGTCAACCAACAGGTGTTGCCTACCCAACTAGCAAGTTTGCTATAAATGGTCTTACAGTATCTCTAGCCAGAGAACTCGGCCCATCAGGCATCAGAGTTAATGCAGTAGGTCCTGGCGTTACCAACACTGATATGGTCAAAGTTTTGCCTAAAGAGCAAATCGAACCAGTAAAACAAATGATTCCTCTAAAGAGGATTGGCGAACCAGAAGATGTTGCCAAGGCAGTTTTATTCCTAGCAAGCGACCTTGCAAGCTATGTTTCAGGAGAAATTCTCTACTGCGATGGCGCTACCTTTATGTAGGATTTAATTAAATAAAAAACAACCCCAATGGTTCTTTGCCGGAAGTCCAGCAGAAAGTCCATTACAATAGGGGTTGTTTTTTATTGTTATTTTTATAGGATAAGTAAAGACTTAATTAAGTCCATTTTTGTTAATACCTTAGGCTAAGATTTTTTCTTAACCCTGTCTAAAGGTTACGCCTACTTCGCCTTGTGGGTGCTTCCAATCTTTGACGATTTTGCCATGGGATAAGACCCTGCAAGTACCACATTCCAAGCAACCAAGGTGTGAAAAGCCAAATACCCCATCTACATAGGTATAGCAAGCTGCTGGGCAGGCTAAGATTAATTTATTGATTTCATCTTCATCTTTAAATTCCAAGTCAACATCAATATGTGAATTAAACTCGTCAGTATGATATATATTAAGACCTAACTTGTCTTCTACACTCATTCTTTTCATTATAGTGCCTCCATTACTGTAGAAATAAAGTCTGATAGTTGTGTTGCGCTAATCCTTGTTGCAAGATCATTTACTGTTCCCATTATGAAGCCCTTGCTGTCTCCACCATTTACGGTAAAGGCCCTGCCAGCTACGTCATTTATAATTTCTGGTAGGTCACTGAAGATTTCCCTTCTGCTTAAGATGGTTGGGAAGGCTTTGAAGGTCATAAGGTCTTTCATGATAAAGCTATCATTAACTAAATCTTGATAAACTGCTAGGCTTTCCTTGCTGAAGTCTTCTTTTTCTTTGGCTCTTAGGATGGCAAGGGCAGCTAGCCTACCACTTTCGATTGCAAAATCCATACCCCTTACAGTGTAGCCTAAGTTTATACAAAATCCTGCAGCGTCTCCTACTACGAGGAAGCCATCTCCATAAATTTGTGGAACCATATGGATACCTTCTTCTGGTACTAGGTGGGCAGAATATTCTATGGTCTTGCCACCCTTGATAAATGGTGCTACGCTGTCATGTTCCTTAAATCTTTCTAGCAAGTCAGTCAATTTTGTGTTTGAGTATCCGATATCAGAAAGGGTTGCTACAACACCTATTGATACAGAGTCCTTATTTGTATAAATAAAGCCACCACCAAAACCACCCATGGTTGGGGCGCCACAAGATAGCCAGCTCATTCCCTCGCCACTTTCAAGGTTGAATCTCTCGTTTATAATCTCTTCTGATAATTCAATTACTTCTTTGGCGCCAACAGCTACTTGGTTTGGTTCTAGTTCTTTTTTGATACCTATTTGTTGAGAAAGTAGGGAGTTTACACCATCGGCGATAATAACTGCATCTGCGTACATTTCTTCGCCTGTAGCGTCAATACCAACTACCTTGCCTTCTTCTAATAGGAGTTTTTCTACAAGTACACCTGTAATAATGGCTACTCCAGCCTCTTCAGCCTTTTCTGCCAAATATTGGTCAAACTTGCTATGTAATACCACATATGATGAAGAATCCTTATTCTCACCCAATTCTTTTGATGAGTAACCTATGTCAAGTGAGGATTTTTCGCTCATCATAGATATTCTTTCTTTAACAACTTTTCTTTCAATTGGAGCTTCGTCAGCAAAGTTTGGTATGATTTTCTCTAGGCTATGACCATACAACCTACCACCTGTAACATTCTTAGCTCCACAATAATCTCCTCTTTCAACCAATAAAACTTCTAAATCATTTTCTGCTAAAACTATGGATGCTGCAAGACCTGCAACACCACCTCCAACAATTATAACATCAAACTTATCTTCACTCATTGTTTCCCCCGTTATAAATTTTTTGGTTTAAATTTTTTGTCCACTCACTATAACACAAGCACCAAATAGCATTTTTTTAACCCTTATATTTTTTAATCCAAAAGACTCAAACAACTTCACCAATTCTTCGGGACTAATAAAGAGTTTGGTTGATTCATATAACCAAGCATAATCTTTATATCTTTTTATCCCCCCACCTAAAAGTGGCATAAGGTATTTAAAAAACAAAATATAAAATGGTTTTATAAAAATATTTTCTATTGTAAATGAATCCATCACATATACAAAAGCCTTATCTTTTCCAACCCTGACCATCTCCTCCAAAACTTTTTTGTAATCATCAGTATTTCTAAGCCCAAAAGAAATGGTAATATTATCAAAAGTCTCGTCCTTAAAAGGCAAATTTTTAACATCAGCTTTGATGAAAGATATATTTTTAAAAGATTTTGCCTTAGCCTTAGCTATTTTTAGCATATTTTCCGAGAAATCTACACCCACAACCCTGGCAGGAGATTTTTCTTTCAAACTAAGACCTATATCCCCAGTCCCACAACAAAGGTCTAGGAGATCGGAATCTTCATTTATAGTATTTAAAACCTCGCTTACAAATTTGTTTTTCCGTTTTTTCTGCAAACCTAGGCTAATCCTATCGTTGGCCCTATCGTAATATGGCGATATATTTTGGAATATATCGTAGACCTTTTTGCTCTTATTCATCCTAAGATCCTATAAAACTCAAAGCTAGGCAAAGCAGGTAAGTACCATTAATCAAAACATTGGCCATGCCAATACCCATCATCTGACCAATCCTAGCTTCTGGTAGAAGACTTGCAAAAATTAGGTTTTTAAGAAATTTCCCCTTAATCATAAACAAGATTAGGTTTATGCCGAGAAAGAGATAGCCTAACAAATAATAGGTCAGAACCAACTGGCTTACAATCCAAAGTCCCACAGTGATTTTGTATAAAATCCTGATTTTTTCCCTACCCATGACCACAGCTAGGGTATATCTTTTTGCCCTCTTGTCTTTTTCTATATCGCTGGCGTTGTTGCTCATCATTATCAAGGCTATGCCAAGGATAAAGGGAAGGGAATAGGCTAAAATTTCTGGGTTTAACCTGCCAGAAATAGTAGCATTTACTCCAAGAGGTATCAAACCACCCATCACAAGGCCACTTGTAAGTTCTCCAATTGGCAAATATGAAATTGGAAAGGGCCCCTTAGAATAAAATAGAACTGTAAGGGTTGCGATTATGCCGATTACAATACTGGCATAATTTATTCCATCTAAGGCTAACAACCCCAAACCTATGCCAAGACCTAAAAATATCCAGCCTAAGTTGTCAACGCTTTTGGGTCTGATATGGTTATAAAACATTACGTTGTCGTCTTCCTTTAGGTTATCATCTATACTATCAACTCCATTTACAAAATCACTGTAGTCGTTTATTGTATTTACAGATGCCTGAAAGAATACGCAAGCAAATATCAAGGCCAAGGCTCTTATCAAACTTATGGAATAGCCAAATTTCAAGCTAAGGAGGATGCCAAATATTGCAGGTATAACTGAAGCAACAAAAGATTTTGGATTAGCAAAATTGATTATGTTTTTTACTGTCATTCTTTGGTAGGTTTGCATCAGCTATTTTCCACCTTTTCTAGAATTTTTTCCAAGTACATAACATCCTTACCATCTATACTAGCTAAGATAAACCTGTTTTCATCAGCCAAGTCTCTTATTTTTAGTGCAGTCAAAGTGTCAGCCTTGGATTTTATCAAAAGCTTTCTCAAACTTATTAATTCATCTTCTCCAAGTTTTCTTTCCTTATTTTCTAGCAAGATACGGTGGATTTCTTCTCCGTAATCTTCATCTTTTAGACCAAGCAAGACTGGATAGGTATAAATCCCCTCCCTGATGTCGGAGAATTCTTCCTTCCCAGTAATAAGTTTATTAGAAAATAGGTCCAATAGGTCATCCTTTAATTGGAACATCAAGCCCAGATTTTCTCCAAAGGCTACCATCCTTTCAGTATCCATTTGGCCAAAACCCGCATTTCTCGCTCCAAAATAGCAGACAGTCTTAAAAAACGAAGCAGTTTTGCCTGAAATATTTTCAAAATATTCATCTTCACCCATGTCAAGCCTGTATTTTATAAGGTTTTGCCCAACTTCACCGTTGCACATATGCTTTATTGTATTGGCTATTACTTTAATCTCGTCATATAAGTTTTCATTTGCCAAATAGCTAAAAACTTTTGCTATCATATAGTCCCCAGCGAATACGGCTACATCCTTGCCGTACTTCGCTTGAGTTGACTTGTGTGATCTTCTTAATGTAGAATCATCTATAATATCATCGTGAATAAGTGATGCAAGGTGGGTTATCTCAACAGCCGCAGCTTGGGAAATAACTTTTTTTGAAATTTCTCCATCGCCCATAAGACTTATACTAATTAATAGCTTAGTCCTAAGCATCTTCCCACTTGAAGTCAAGGCGTCTTTGATTATATCGCAAAGATTTTGACTTGACTTATAGTCGGATAAGATATTTTTTATCTCTTCATGGACCTTAGAAACACAGTCATCTATTAACTTTTCCCTAGTCAATGCCTCACTTACAATCACGTTCATTTTTAGATGAGTCCTCTCTTTTCAGATATGATTTCTGAAGTATGTTTAACCTTTATATCAAGGCCTTCTGCTTCTAGACCACCTCTGATTTGCATCATACAACCAGGACAATCTACAGCCACAACATCTGCTCCAGACTTTTTAATATTTTCGATTTTATTCTTTAAGATTTTTGATGAAATATCTGGATACAATACATTGTAAGATCCTGCGAAACCACAGCAGTTATCGCTATCTTCCATTTCAACAAATTCTACACCTTCAGTTGCTTTTAGAAGGTCCCTTGGTTCTTCAAAGACACCCAAAGTTCTCTTTAAGTGGCAAGAATCATGGTAGGTTACCTTAACATTTTTGCCATCACCATGGTTTTCGTGGGTATCTTTTTCGTGGAAAAGCTTGCAGAAGTCAACACACTTGCTACCTAATTCCACAGCCCTCTTGTGCATCTCAGTACCTTCTTCAAAGAAATCCTTGTAAGATTGGAGTTGGTGGGTGCATGATGGACAAGCAAGAAGGATATAATCGTATTTTTCAGCATCCATAGCCTTTATATTTATCTCAGCTTCCTTGGTTGCATTTTCTATATCACCCATGTTGCTAGCAGGACAACCACAGCAAGCTTGACCCATTGGGAATTCAACCTTGTAACCAATTGAGTTCATATTCTTAATCAAGGATTTAGCAGTATCTACATATACAAAGTCTAATAGGCATCCTGCAAATAGGGCAACAGTTCCCTTTTGGTTTTCAACTTTTTGATCTATCTCATCAAAAATATCCCTTAATGGCACCTTTGCTATTGATGGGAGAACCTTTCCACCTGTCATACCTGCTGCAAAGTCAGGAAGGTGTCTAATCATAGTGCCACCCTTAGTAAATGGCTCTTGGGCAATAGATGCTATCCTTAGAAGTGAATGGAAAAGTTTCCTATCTGTTACTGCATCTAGGGCAAATTTCTTAACTGGGTTTGGGTTTTTCTTTACATTTTCTTCCCTAATACCCATGATCATTTGTGCTATTGGTAGACCACCACCACAAACTTCATTGCACCTACCACATTGGAGGCAGACGCTTTCGATTTGGTTAGCCCTATTTTCATCAATTAAGAAGTGGGTTAGGAGGGTACCAATACCACCTGTATAAACATTTGAACCGTAAACGTGGCCACCAACTAAGGCAAAGGCTGGACAAACATCTAGACAAGCTCCACACCTAATACAGTTAAAGATTTGTCTGTATTCTTCTTCTGCTAAGATTTCTCTTCTGCCTGGGTCATCAAGGATTAGACAGTAAAATCCCTTATCTTCTTTGGTATCATTTTCCTTATCTGTAACAACTTCGCAAGCGCCAGTGTAGAGAGATAAGTAAGAGGTAATTCTTTGGGCAGTACCATTACGTGGAAGAGCCTTGAATATCCACCTAGCATCAGTAATAGATTTTACAAATTTTTCTATACCAAATATGTAGAGGTGGTCTTTTGGCAAGGTACCAACCATCCTACCATTACCTTCATTGGTCATTGTGAAAACTGTACCAGTTTCAGCAACAGCAACGTTAGCGCCAGATACACCAAGGTCTGCGTGGGTAAATTTATCCCTCATAACCTTTCTTGCTGTCCTAACTTCTTCAGAAATAACTGGTGCGTGGTCTGTCTTTGTGTAGTCTGAGAATAAGTCTGCTACCTGCTCCTTATTTAAGTGCAAAGCTGGCATTACCATATGTACTGGAGTATTTTCTTCTAGGGAAATAATAAATTCACCCAAGTCAGTTTCTTGGCACTCTACCCCATTATCCTTAAGAATTTTATTAAAATGTATTTCTTCAGAACACATTGATTTTGATTTTACAGCTGTCTTGATGTCTTTTTCTTTGATGAAGTTTTTAACCCATTCAGCTGCTTCTTCCTTGCTTTTAACTACAACAACATGGCCGCCCCTAGCTTCACAATTTTTCTTAAATTCAGCTATCATTTCATCAACATGGTCAGCTGCATAAGATTTTACTTTTTTAATAGCTTGTTGGGTTTGTTCGAAATCAACACCCTTGTAAGAATTCAACCTTCTTTGTGGATAAGTTTTACAAAAATTACCAAGGGTCCTACCTAAAGTCGCGTTATCGAGCGCGTCCTTTATCTCATCTTTTAAACTTATAGTATCAACCATTTTTATCTCCTCAATACTTCAGATTATAGATCTGTCACAATAATAATGCTCATTTGTAAAGGACCGTGAACGCCCACAGTACCAACACATTCAATATCTGCTGTCCTTGAAGGACCTGTAATAAATCCCACATATTTTGGGAAAGGTTTTAATTCTGCTAAGACATCAAACATATCATCATATGTTTTTACAATTGTTGACCCCTTGACTATTCCAATGTAATAATCAGGCATAATCGCCATAAGTCTTGTATCTACATTATCACTAGCTTGGATTACTGAGCCAAGCTCTGCTATACCATAGGCAACTTCTGTGATCCCACCCTTATCGGTTTCACTATTTAACCTAATATGGTCTGTATGTACTGTGATACCATTAGCTTTTAAGCAATCGCTTAAGCCTATTTCCTTGGCCAAGTCTGTTTCAAGCATACAGGTAGAAGCAATTGCATTGTCCTTATAAATTTTGGCTACTGTTTCAGCCAAATCATTTTTACTAACCTTGTAGCAAGTGCCGTTGACACTTTCAAGGTTTTGGGCGAAAGTATCAAATAATTCCATTTTTCCTTCCATATATTTATGACCTCTCATTTTCATATTCTAATCATAATCCAACACAATTCTTAATTTCTTATCTTCTAGGGAAAATGAACTTATCTTCCTTGAAGATACCGTATCTGGCAACTTAAACCTTCTCTTGAAATTTAGGTAAGATATTTCTAAATCTTCACCTATCTTCTCTACCTTAACCTCATCTCCTTTCGCATAGTCAAGGTTAATAAGTATAACCTTGCTCGCCTTTTCTTCGATTAATTCAAAGGACTTTTTATCTATAAAAATATCTTCAAGATATTGGTCCACAAAATATTCGTCATGAAGCCTATTTAAAGCTTCTAAACCAATGACCTCATAATCTTTTAGGCTTAACTTGATTACTTTTTCTTCCTTGAAAAAGTCATCTATAGACCTTATAATCCTAGCCTCTTCATCTAATAAATTATCATAAGATGAATTTCTCATAGCTTCTGGGTAAATCATATTTACAAAAATACAATCAGTTAAAAAATCGTACATATTTGTAAGGCTAAAGGAACGAAAAGTTTCATTCGCCACCACCTTGTTAGCCTTAGTAACAAACCTAATTGTAGTTTGCGCTGGATCTTGTAGGATTTTTTCAAGTTCATATAATTTTTTAGATAAGCTTATAAATTCATCAAAAACTATGTCTTTTGGTTTTTTAACTTCTGTCTGCTTTTCAATAAAACTACCGAAAAGTCGATTAAATCTCTTAACTAAAGGCACTAAAGAATCTGCCAAATTCTTGAATTTTTCTCCCGTAGACAAGAGAGAAATAGTCTCACCACTAGGTCCACAATCCACAACAAGGACTTCAAATTCTCCACTCTTATAAATCTCTAAAATTTTCAAAAGGGAAAACACATCGTCCAAACCTGGCAATAACAGCAATTCATCTAATTGAATGTCATCCAAGGCATTTTCTTCTACCAATTGTCTTATGTAAAGATTAAGATTGCCCCAAGCCTTCTTGCTCTCCTTAATTGCATTTATCTCAAGCGCATACAAGTTATGAGCAACCTTGCGAGGTGTATCATCTAATTTTATGTCTAACAAATCACTTAAGCTGTGGGCTAGGTCACTGCTAATAACCAAGGTCTTGTATCTTTTTGAAATATTTATAGCTGTAAGGGCAGAAATGGTTGTTTTGCCAACCCCTCCCTTGCCAGTGTTTATAATAATTCTCATATAGATAGCTCCTCTTGGTCCTTACTTTCTAAGTAAATAAAAAGTTCATCACCCTGGCAAAAATACTTGCTAAGCTCTGAATTTATGCATACATTTGGCAGGCTAATTATCCTTTTTATATCCTTTAACTTGATATTTATGTCAGAACCTTTTTTATAAACTTCCACATCCTCAACAGCCGGAATATTAATTTTAAGGATGTACCCATCAGGAATTTTTTCAAAGTAATGACCTTCTTTGAAAGGCCTTATATCTAAAAGATTATCTTTAAAGTCTAAGCTATCAGCAAAATCTTCTAGATCAACCAAACTATTTAGGTCCTTATTCATTAGACCTATCTTATAAATTGGCAAATTATAAAAGCAAGCTTTAATCTCCTCAAGCCTTTTATTTTGTATTTGGATGCGTTTTTTAATAAAATCGATATCTTCATCTGCCAACAACCTGTTTGCAAAAAATCCATCCACATTATAATCAAATAAACTTAGGTAGGCAAAATCTCTTTTGCTCTCTTCAATTACCATTTTTTCAGCAAGTCCTACCAACCTTATTGTCGATATAGTCTTATTCTTCAAGATATCTTCTAATTTTTTTAACCTCTGATAAGTAACTTCCAGCTTATCCAAAGCTTCCTTATCCGGCAAATCAATCTGGTATTTATACTTGGATATAGGCCTTAAGGTCCTAATAATACCCTTCCCAACACCAAAAAATTTTTCCAGATACCAGCTAAGCATCTCAGGGATTTTTAGGTAAGCAAAGGTAGATGCTGATGCTGGGCAATCCACAACTATATTTTCAAAGTCGTAATTTTCGTATATATCAAGGATTTTAAGCAAGGAAAGGATATTCACTACAAAGGGCATATCATAGCTAGAATTGTAGGAGATTTTTGAAAAATCAACCTTCCTAAACTCGTTAGCTAGGCTTGCCTTTATGCTTGGAAATTCTTCTTCTAAAATCTTTGAGCTATCAAATTCAATTGCAGTTAGACCATCTCTGACCTTTGTTAAGGTATTTCCTATTTTTATAGAAAAAATATCGGATAAACTATGGGCTGAATCTATACTTATCAATATAGTTTCTATATTTTTTTTAGCAGAAATAAGGGCAGTAGAGCTGGCAAGGGTTGACTTGCCAACCCCGCCCTTTCCTGTGTACATAAAAATTTTTTTAGTCATCTAATATTAAACCTTGGGAAATATTAGAATAATAGAATTATAAATAATGGCATCAATACAACAGTGCAAATACCAGCTACTGCTATAGATAGACCACTCATGGCTCCTTCAACTTCACCCATTTCGATAGCCTTTGATGTACCCATAGCGTGGCTAGATGTACCAATTCCAATACCTTGGGCAACAGGGTCTTTTACTCTCATTACCTTCATCACAGTTGGAGCAGCAATCGCACCTACAGTTCCCCTTAGGATAACTGTGATAGCTGTGATAGCTGCAAAAGTTTTGATAGTTACTTCATCAGCACCGAATTTGGCTACATATTCTTCTGTCAATGACTTAGCGATTGGTGTTGTAACTGATTGTGGCATCATTGAAAGGGTCAAATCTCTATCAAAACCAAAAAGCTTTGATAAAAGATAAGCTGAAAGGATAGCCACAAAGGATCCAACTATTACGCCAATTAAAATCGGAATGAGGTTGGCCTTTAATTTTTCAATATTTCTGTAAAGGCTTACTACTAGGGCAACAGTGATTGGGGCAATCATAAAAGAAATATACTTGCCACCCTTGTTGAAGTTTTCATAAGAAATTCCTGTTAATTTTAGGAAGATTATGCAAAAAACAATAGCAAGTAAAAGTGGATTTAGGAAGGCGATTTTGGTTTTTTTGTTTATTACCATCCCAATTCTAAACATTACTATACTTAGGATAATCCCAAAAAAATCATTATCCGCTACATATGTATTTAAAAATTCACTCATATTATTTCCTCACTTTTTGTACTAATTCTACAACCTTTGCTGTAACAGCCATGGTTATTAGGCAAGAAACTGTCATAACTATAAGAATCTTCACAGCATTATCCTTAATCACATCAAATTGAACCATAAGGGCAACACCAAGTGGTGTGAAGGTAAAGGCTAGGATTGATGTTAGAAAATCAGATGTTTCCCCAATATCGTCTACCTTTAGGAACTTGCTGCAAAGAGCAATAAATAAGAAAATCATACCAAAAACTGGTTCTGGAATTGGTAGTCCTGTTAGTTTCTTAGCAATAAAGCCCAACAATAAGAAAAAAAGTATATAACAAAATTCTTTTAAATATTTCATAAATTCTCCTAAAATTTTCAAAAATAATACAGTATCGTCCTTTGTAATTAGCTGGATTTCTTATGTTAACATTCTAACCACCCCTTCTATTACATATTTCTACTTTAAAAATTAGATTCGCAAACAAAATGATAAATATCAAAAAAATAAGATTTAACAAGTAATTAAAAATATTATTGGATATGTAGAGATTAATTTATCATTTTTATTTTACATGACAAAACTTATCACCTTTTAGCTTATCATTTTTTTTCATTATATCATAATTTTTTGTTAATGAAAAGGTTTTATAAGAAACTAATAAATGCTCTAAATCAAGCAAAAATTCTTTGGAAAAACGTGTTTTTTTACGTATTTCTAAAGCCTACAGCCTTTATAATTTAACTTAGCTTGTAAGAAATAATTTTAGTATTAGTAGAATTTTTAATAAATTTTAATTGAAAAAAAGGCTAACATATAATTTTTCTCCCCTTTATTATGATTTTATAAGTAATACTTTAATCTATCCCTTAAGATGTAAGAGCAAATTTTAGCTTGCTTTATTTTACAAGTTCCTCAACCAGCATGGTAGGTGTTTTTTTGTTTTATTCTCATTCGTTCGCTCAACCCACTTAAATAGCCAACAAAAAAAAGACTAGTTGAACTAGTCTTAAGCTTATTTGTTTTTTTCTCTCGAACTGTAAATCGCATTTGCAATCGCCATAGACATGGCTTCTGCTGCGAGTGTTCCTACCAAGTTGATATTTGCTTGTACTTTGTTTGTAGCTAATGAAAAAATTGTATCACCATCAAAGAGCGTATGAACGGGATTTATTGACCTAGCATAGCCGTCATGAGCCATGCCAGCTATTTTTGTTAGCTCTGTCTTGGTGAAAGTTGCGTTGGTGGCTACAGCGCCGATTGTTGTGTTGGCTGGTTTTATATCAGCAAAAGATCCTAGGATTTTATCAATCATATCAACAGTCTTAAGCATTTTCCCATCCACAATTGGCCCTGCAAGCTGGACTGCCCTGTGGTAGTCAAAAATATCTCCAAAGGCATTTACTGCAACTATAGCAGAGACTACCAAGTCTCCTTTTTTTATAGAAGCTTGACCTAGACCTGACTTTACCAAGTGGTCTGGTCCAAGGGCTTTGGCAACTGTGGCTCCTGTGCCAGCGCCAACTATTCCTTGACTCTTATCTTGATACCTAGCATTACAATAGGCTTTTTCGGTCATCTTTGCGTCTGGTCTTCGCTTGGAATTTTTGTAAGACAAATCGAATAGGACTGCCTGGCTAATGATTGGCACGACCCCAACTCCCACATTAAAGCCCCTGCCTTCTTTTTCAAGGATTTTCATAAGGTGGCTTGCCGCTTCAAGTCCGTAGGCAGAACCTCCTGATAAAATAATCGAACTTACTTCAGATACTTGGTTTATAGGATTTAATAGGTCAGTCTCACGAGTACCAGGAGCCCCACCTCTTACATCAACACCTGCAGTATTGCCAGGATCTGGGAGAATTATTGTAAGGCCTGTGCCACCTTCTAGGTCTTGGGCATGGCCGACTTTTATATTCCCAACATCTGTAAAATATCCACTATACATTAGATATCCTCATTTCTATAAGTATCCATCATTGAACCAAAAACATCAGATGAAGATGGTGGAGTGTATGAAATGGCATTAGCTCCAGCTTTGATTGTCTGAAGTATGGACGCCCCGTCCTTGCCACCTGTGGCAATTATTGGAAATTCATCGCCGATATCTGCCCTAATATGGCTAACGAGGTCGGCTGTATATTTACCACCAGATACATTTAAAATTTCTGCTCCAGCTTCAATCTTCGCCTTGTAATCATCTTTCAAGGATGAAACGGTGGCTATAACAGGTATGTCAACAAATTTTGAAATTTCCCTTATATCTTCGTGAGGTATTGGTCCATTAACTACAACCCCATAGGCACCTGCAAGCTCTGCATAGTAGGCCACAAACCTTGACCTTGGCCCCTGGGTAGTGCCACCACCGACTCCAATAAAACATGGAACTGAAGCTATGGAAATGATAGCCTCGGTGATAGAATTTAGGGGTGTGTAAGGATAGACAGCCATAATTGAGTCAGCATTTGAATTTCTAATTATGGCAAGGTCTGTAGTGAAAAGTAAGGATTTTATCCTCTTATCAAAGATTTTTATACCACTTGCCTTGTAGATTTCCTCTGGCACAGAAATAAATGATTTTCTAAGCTTGGAATGGACTTGGGGCACGTTTTTCTTTTCTGTCATCTAATCCCTCTCAAATAAATCTCTAGTATAAAGCTTATTTTTTACATCTTTAAGGTCATCTTCGACCCTGTTTGCTATTATAAGGTCAACCTTCTTAAAATCATCTAAATTTCGAACGAGTTTCATACCTTCAAAGTCATCGCCATCGAGGTTTGGTTCATAAATTACAAGGTTGGCGCCCTTGGATTTTAGATTATTTATAACATCAAAAATCGCAGACTTCCTAAAATTATCCGAACCTTTTTTCATGACCAACCTATAAACGCCGATGGTTTGAGGATTTTTAGCAAGGATATCCTCACTTACAAAGTCTTTTCTAACTTCATTTGAATCGATAATAGACTTAAAAAGGGCTGACGGAATATTTTCGTAATTGGCGTAAAGTTGCTTGGAATCCTTTGGAAGACAATAGCCACCATAGCCGAAGGATGGGTTGTTGTAGTGGTCGCCTATCCTTGGATCTGCAGAAACACCCTCTATAATAGATTTGGAATCAAGGCCCTTAGCTATGGCGTAGTTATCAAGTTCGTTAAAGAATGACACCCTCATAGCAAGGTAGGTGTTGGCAAAAAGTTTTACAGCCTCTGCCTCACTTCTTCCCATCAAAATTACATCAGGATTATTTAGAGCCTCATTTTTGTAAAGGCCGGCGATTTTTTCACCAATTTCAGTCTTATCTGACACAATAATCCTTGAAGGGTGGAGGGAATCGTAAAGAGCCCTGCCCTCTCTTAAAAATTCTGGCGAGAAAATTATGTTATCACAGTTAAACTCTTTGTTTTTTCCATCAGTATATCCAATTGGAATAGTCGATTTGATAAGGATTGGCAAATCTTTTCTAATAGATTTTATCATTTTTATAGCGTCATCTAGGAAGGAAGTATCAAAAAATTTCTCCACTTCGTCGTAGTTGGTTGGAAGAGCGAGGATGGCAAGGTTGGCATCCTTAAAATCCTCCTCTCCGCTTGTTTTAGCGATAAGATTCAATTCTTTATTGGCTAAATAATCTATTAGGTAATCGTCCTTTAGGGGAGATTTTTTATTATTAATTAGATCGACTTTTTTTTGGTCGATTTCAAGGCCTATAACCTCATTTGTTTGAGCGAGTAGGACTGCATTTGAAAGACCAACATAACCCATACCCATTACTATAATTTTCATCATAACTCCTTTATTAAGAAACTTAATATCATTTTACATTTATATAATTTATTTACAATTCGTAACGCCCCACTAAAGCTTGCTAAATCCTACCTCTCCTAGGCTCTAGAAAAGCTTATACGATAATAAAACTTAGCTAAGTTTAGTTTGTGATAGTTAGGATGCCTGAACAGTAAGAATATGGGATGAAGTCTATATTACTAAAGTGGTTTTTTAGCTCGTCATAAACAAAATAAAATTCATCCTCATCCCATTCGTTCTTACATTTTTCCCTTGTAGCTTCTAAATCTCTTCTTGTTTTGAAAGCCACATCACCAATATATATCTTTCCGCCCACATTCAAGAGGGAAAGCAACGTTTTTATGAATGAAACCTTATCCTCATCACTTAAATGATGAAGTGAATATGTCGCAATTATCGCATCATACTTATGGTTTAACAAGGATGAAACCAGCCCCCTTCCAAAGTCACCTGCATATAAATCTGCATTCGGCATCTTTTCTTTGGCAATTTTCATCATTTCCTCAGAAAAATCTTGGCCATAAATAGTTAGGCCCTTGTCATATAAACCACTTGCGAGCGTTGCCGTACCAAAACCTATATCCAAAACATTTTTTGCTTCAGCTCCTAAGACATCCTTATAAATAGCATTTAAAATATCCTTATAAGCTTCAAATGGATAGGTATTTTCCTCATCACAAAGACCGACACTTTCGTCATATCCATCTGCCCATAGGTCAAAACCTTTATTATCAAGCATCCTTACCTCCAATAAATAAATTGTATAAGTTTTATTGTTTAAATTATACTCCTTTTAGCAAGTAAATATTAAAAATAGGACCTAGGGCCCTATTTTTCTATGTTCTCTATATCTTTGTCAATTTTTTCAACAAGGTCTTCTATTAAATTTGGAAAGGCCTTTATAAGTCGTTTTTCACTCATCTTATCGAATTTATTAGCTATATCCATCCTAATTTTATTTCTCTTTGCCTCAAGTTCCTTAACCCTTGGTTTGATTTCTTCTCTCTTCTCCTTGATAGACATGGTCCTGTCGTAGACACGCTTGCCAATATCATCAGAAACTTCTCTAATATCTTCGCTTGCAGCTTGGAGTTTTTTAAACTTCTTATTAAGTCCAACCAAGGTTAGAATAGTCTGTGCCATATCCACAGCAAAAATTGCCAATAAAATTATGTTAGCATAAAAAATAAATTTTGGATTTAAAAAAGCAAAAAATCTTACAACCAAGGGGTGGATAGCCTCATACAAAACAAAGCAAGCAAGGCCCCAAAGAATTGAAAATTCAAGGCAAATATAGCCGCCGAGGTTAAATCTCATATCAGAATAATCCCACCATTTCTTGTGGAAAATCTTCTCCAAAAGAAAACCCCCAACAAGTTCAAGGGCTGTGGCTATAAAAATCGATCCAAAAAATAAGTATAACTTATTAGTTTTTGCTATATCAGTCAAAAAATAAATCACACCCAAGGCCCCAAAACCGTAAATCGGACAAAGAGGCCCATTCAAAAACCCCCTATTAATAAAACGCCCAGTCTTAATAGCCTGGTAAGAAACCTCCATAATCCAACCAATAAAGGCATATACAAAAAAATATCCTATATAAAACCTAATAAAAAACACCTCCTTTAGATCCTTTTAACTATTATACCCAGATTGAGAAAGATTTAACAAAAAAGTGCCCTTTCGGACACTTTTCTCAACCCTCCCCATGGTCAGTAATAGGCTCTTCGTCGTTGTCTATGGCTTCTTTTACGGTTTCTTCTGTCTTTTCCTCAATTTGATCGTTGTCTATGTGGGAGCGGTCGATTAGTTTGTTTAGTCTTTCTTCATCTTGTTTGGTGAAGTCTAGGTCGTCGTCGAGTTTTTTTCTCATGTAGTGTCTGATTCCCAGTCTTTTCATGGATTCTCGTCTGATGACTGATCTTTCTTTGAAGTAGGCGAAGACTAAAAGGGCCATCATGAATATTCCAATATAGCCGATTATTGGATAAAATATCGAAACTAATTTCTTAAAGCCTAGGAAGGATAGGACGAATCCTACGCCTGTGATTGCTACAAGCATGATTTTAAAACGCTTTTCATCGTCGTTTGAAAATCTCCTTGCTAGAGCATAAAAAAGTGAAATTCCTGTATTAAATATCATTCCAAATACTACCAGAGCCATGACAAATCCTAGAATTGGACTGATATCTTCTATGATGTAAAGCATTGGTATGTCAAGATTATATACTTCTTCGACTCTTATTAAGAGGGTCAAGGTTATTAAGACTCCCATGATTCCAACAATAGCGCCTCCCATTAGGCCACCTTTGCCGGCATTTTCTGTGCTTAATTCATCTCCACCTAGTACAAGTCCCATGGAAACTGCTGTCATTAGGCACATTCCAAAATAATTTAGGACTGCAAAGCCTACATTATCAAAGTTTGATGGAAGTTTTACCGCGAAGGCATTTAGGGCTTGCCAGTCTGGCTTGAATTTAATAAAGGTGTAGACAGACCCGATTAGGACAAAACCCACGATAAAGGGTGTAAATGATCCTAGTATCTTGCTTACCTTGGAAAAATCCATCATGCCAACGACAATTATTAAAAGGGCACATAAGACCCTACCAACGTTGACATTTAGACCAAAGGCCTGGTTTAGGTTAGACCCCGCCCCTGCAAGCATGACAAAACCAACTACAAAGCAGGTGAATATCAAGGATATGTCCATAAATTTTGAAATAAATTTGTTAGTGATTTCGTCAAATACATCGGAATGGTCGGTCGCCAGATAGTGGCTACCGAGAATTAATAAAATCCCACCGATTACCATATGTAGGATGCCTACTAGGCTTATACCGACAAGTCCATTTATTCCAAGCGAGACAAAGTATTGCAAAAGCTCTTGGCCCGAGGCAAGTCCTGCACCTGTGAGGACGCCAACATAGGCGAGCATTATCTTAAATGTTTGTTTATTCATATTTCCTCCGTCCCACCATGATACCGGAAGAGAAGTTTTTATCAAATTAAACAAAAAAAGACTCCACAAGGAAGTCTTTTCATTCGTGCTATTATCAAATTTATTGACTCAAATGGGAAGTCTAATATTTATTAGCCCCCACTTTTCGCTAATTTCGCTAATTTCTATAGTAGATGATTATGAGGTCATCTTTTCAAGGGCTCTTATATTGGTTATTAAGATTTCATTCCTACCGATAATCTTGATTAAGCCCATCTTTTCAAAGTTTGATAACTTCCTCGAAAGGGTTTCTCTCACAACACCCGAATAAGACCCCAGTTCCTCACGGCTAAGGTGGGATGTAATCAAAACTCCGTCTTTTTTGACTATTCCAACATCATCCGCCAAGTCCAAGAGGACTTTGGCGACTTTCATGTCTGCGTTTATGGTCGAAAGCCTGTCTATAAGCTCTTCAGATCTCCTAATCCTCCTGAAGGATTGGTCTAGGATTTTGATTAGAACTTTGTTATTTTTTTTGAGGATATTATTGAAGTCAATCCTTGATATTATCAGGAGTTTAGCCTTGGTTAAGGCCCTCGCCTCATAGATATATTCCTCTTCGGTAAGGAGGTTGTGGGCGCCAACAAAGTCTCCCTCGCTGTAAATATACAAAATCTGCTCCCTGCCGTCAGAAAGGTAGGTGGATATTTTTATAAATCCCTCGAGTATTATATACATAAAATCAGCCGAATCACCAAAGGAAAATATCATATCTCCCTTCCTGTAGGCTAAAACTTGGGGTCTGTACTTAAAACGTTGTAATTCTTGATCGGATAAAAAGGCCAAAAAACTTTTTTCATCTTTTTTGTAGTCGTTCATAATTTGCTCCTACAAAGATTTTAACATATTGTTAGCATAAATTTCAAAGTTTTTTGCCTTATCCTTATCCATGGCCTCCATGTTTTTAATCCTGTATGGCTTGCCCAAATCTGCATATTTACACACTCCCAATTTGTGGTAGGGAAGAATTTCTATCTTATCAATATTTGCCTTTATTGGCCTAATAAAGTCAACAAGCCCATCCATATCCTCTTTGGTATCTGTGACAAAGGGCATCATTACGTGTCTTATCCAGACCCTGGTATCAGTTTTTTTGATTGATTCCATAAATTTTATGAGTTTGTCTTGGTAATTTTTTGTTATTTCATAAAAGAAGTAGGGATCATAATGTTTGATATCCAAGAGAATTAGGTCGGCTTCTCTGGCTATATCATCGTAATATTTTTCATCACCCACACCTGAAGTATCCACTGCCACATGGATGGCTTCCTTGTGGAGGGCTCTTATGGTTTCAAGCACAAAAGCCCCACTTGCCAGAGGCTCGCCACCCGAAAGGGTGACTCCACCTCCGTTTTTGAAGTAGGGTTTCATTCTTAGGGCCCTTTTTACAATCTCTTCTACCGTCACATCCCTGCCATAATCGAGGGATTGGGTGTCGGGATTGTGGCAAAATACACATCTTAGTGGGCAACCAGAAAGGAAGAACACTGTCCTTATTCCCGGTCCGTCTACCAGGCCCATTGTTTCTATTGAATGTAATTTTGCCATAAGACCTCCTTATCTTATTGGTGGTTGTGGAAGGTTCTTTCTAGGACTTCTCTCTTTTGTTCATCTGTAAGTCTGTTGAAGTGAACAGCATAGCCAGAAACTCTGATAGTGAGGTTTGGATACTTGTCTGGGTTGTGGTAAGCGTCTAGAAGTTTTTCTCTTTGAAGGACGTTTACATTTAGGTGGAAAGCATCTTGGCCAAAATATCCGTCCATGATGTTTACAAGGTTATCTATTCTCACTTCATCTTCCTTGCCTAAAGCGTCAGGTACGATTGAGAAGGTGTTTGAAATACCGTCTTCACATACACATTCATAAGGAAGTTTAGCTACAGAGTTAAGACTTGCAAGAGCACCTGATTCGTCCCTACCGTGCATTGGGTTTGCACCTGGAGCAAATGGTTCGCCTGCCTTTCTGCCGTCTGGTGTTGTACCTGTCTTTTTACCATACATTACATTTGATGTAATTGTAAGGGCAGATAGGGTTAATTTAGCATTTTTATAGGTAGCATGTTTCTTAAGTTCATTTGAGAAATAGGTTAGAATGTCAACAGCGATTTGGTCTACCCTGTCATCATCGTTACCATATTTAGGGAAGTCGCCTTCTGTTTCAAAGTCGATTGCTATGCCATTTTCATCCCTAACTGGTTTTACTTTTGCATATTTGATTGCAGAAAGTGAGTCAGCTGCGATTGAAAGACCAGCCACACCTGTTGCTAGATTTCTCTTAACATAGGTATCATGAAGGGCCATTTGACCTGCTTCATAAGCATATTTATCGTGCATGAAATGGATTACATCGAGGGTCTTCACATATAGGCCTGCTAGTTCAGATAAGACTTTTTTGTAATTTGCAAGAACTTTGTCATAGTCAAGGTATTCTGTTGTGATTGGCTCAACATCATTAAATAACCTAATAATGCTACCATCCTTGTTTTTCTTCTTTTCGTCAACTCCACCATTTATTGCATAAAGGAGTGATTTTGCAAGGTTGGCACGCGCACCAAAGAATTGCATTTCCTTGCCAACTTCCATAGCAGATACGCAACAAGCTATAGCATAGTCATCGCCGTACATATTTCTCATTAGGTCATCATTTTCATATTGGATAGAATCTGTCATGATAGAAACCTTAGAACAGAACTTCTTCCAACCTTCAGGAAGTTTTTCAGCCCAAAGGATTGTCATGTTTGGTTCTGGGGCTGATCCTAGGTTTATAAGGGTATTTAGGTATCTGAAGGCTGTCTTTGTTACAAGAGTCCTACCATCTAGACCCATACCACCGATTGATTCTGTAACCCAAGTTGGGTCCCCACCGAAAACTTCATCATAGTCTGGAGTTCTTAGGTGGCGAACAAGTCTTAATTTGATAACAAGTTGGTCAATTATTTCTTGAGCGCCAACTTCATCAAGGATGCCCCTATCCATATCTCTCTTGATATAAATATCTAGGAAGCCTGCATTTCTACCAATTGACATAGCTGCACCATTGTTTTCCTTAACAGCTGCAAGGTAGCCAAGGTATAAGAATTGGGCTGCTTCTCTCGCATTTGTAGCAGGTTTAGAAATATCTATACCATACTTAGCTGCCATATTTTTAATCTTGCCAAGGGCTCTGATTTGCTCGCTAACTTCTTCCCTTAGTCTGATAGTTGCTTCTAGGTTATTTTCATCAATTTCAATCTTATCTAGGTCTTTTTTCTTTTCTTCAACTAGCCTATCAATACCATAAAGGGCAACTCTTCTATAATCGCCGATAATCCTACCACGACCATAGGCATCTGGCAAACCTGTTAAAAGACCAACGTGTCTAGCTGTTCTCATATCCTTGGTATAGGCATCAAAAACACCCTCGTTGTGAGTCTTTCTAAATTCTTTGAAATATTTTGCTTGAACAGGATCCATCTCTTGGCCATAAGCCTCAAGGGATTGCTCAACCATCCTGTAACCACCGTAAGGGTTAACTATTCTTTTTAGAACTTCATCAGTTTGAAGACCAACTATGACCTCGTTTTCCTTGTCAATATAGCCAGCATCAAAACCGTCTATAGAAGAAAACCTGCTTGTATCTGCATTTCTGTAAGATTCTCTGATTTCTTTATTAATCAAATCCTCTACAACAGCAAATAATTTTGTAGTCTTTTCGCTCTTACCAGCTAAAAAATCATCTCCACCTTCGTATGGGGTGTAATTCTCTTGGATAAAGTTACGAACATTGATTTCATCTTTCCAAAGTTCGCCCTTAAATCCATCATATGCTTTTACTTCCATTTTTTCCTCCTAATATATATTTTAAAAACCGAAGTTTTTTTGACTATCTGCCCCTATTCTATCTGGAAAAAGCTTTCTTGTATGTGATTTGAATCACTTCAACATAAAAAAAGACAAGCACAATTGCTCGCCTATAGTAAATAAATATAAATTTTATACTAAATAATAGTTATATCCACCAAGTTCTATTGTTTTTGTAATTTTAAGCTTAACTACATTTGTAAGAACAACATCTTATAAATTATTTTTTCTTTTAATCACATATAATCCGATTATAATAGTTAGCCAATAAGCAAACTCTCCTAAGAAAATAATTAATAAGTCTTCTTTCTGGTGGGGACTATTCATTTGTAAATCTTCAAAAAAAGTTATAGCTAGAATAAAAATTACCACTATATTAAGTCCAATAGCTCTCTTTATACTAATTCTCATTTTCTAACTCCTACTAATTGCTGATTCCTTTGCCAAAGTCTTCCTATTTATTTTGGTATTATAATACTTGATTAGTTTTTGAACCACAAGATTCTTTTCTTATGAAAGATAATATTAAAACAATTTTTATATTATTTTCAAAATTAAAAAGCTATCCTTGTAACATTAGTTACGGATATCTTTCCTAAATTTTTTTATAATAGGATTATAAGATAAAAGTTTGAGAAAAAAAGAAATGAGGAAAAATATATGTTTTGTTATCAATGTCAAGAAACAGCTGGAAATAAAGGATGCAGTAAGGTTGGGGTTTGTGGTAAAAATGAATCTGTAGCCAACCTCCAAGACCTTTTAATTTATACAACCAAGGGTCTAGCAGGACTTGTGGTAAAAAAAGGCAAGGCTTGTGCCAAGGTCTACGATAGGATTTCAAACAATCTTTTCATTACCATCACCAATGCAAATTTCAATGAAAGTGCGATTTTAGATGCAATTAAGAAAACCATGGCCTTTAAGGAAAAAATCATGGGTAAAATCGGCACAGAAGGTCTAACTGATATTGAAAAATACATATCATACGACGATGAGGAGTTAATAAGAAAGGCAGTTGAAGTCGGGGTTTTAAATATTATTAATGAGGATGAAAGAAGCCTTGTTGAGCTAATTACCTACGGTCTAAAGGGTATGGCAGCCTACAACCACCACGCAAACGTCCTTGGCTACAGGGACGAAGAAGTCGACTTCTTTATAGCATCTGCCCTTGCAAAAACAACTCACAATGACAAGGAAATTACAGATTTAATCAACCTTGTAATGGAAACAGGATCTCATGGTGTGAAGGCTATGGCCCTACTAGATAAGGCCAACACCGAAACTTACGGCAATCCAGAAATTACCGAAGTAGATTTTTCTGCAGGAAAAAATCCTGGAATTTTAATTTCAGGCCACGACCTTCACGATATGAAAATGCTCCTTGAACAAACCCAAGGAACTGGAGTTGACGTTTACACCCACTCAGAAATGCTTCCTGCAAATTATTATCCAGCCTTTAAAAAATACGAAAACTTCCATGGCAATTACGGCAATGCTTGGTGGAAGCAAAACGAAGAATTCGAGAAATTTAACGGTCCAATCCTTATGACAACAAACTGCATTGTCCCACCAAAAAAAGATAATACTTACCTAGATAGGATGTTTACCACATCTAACGCAGGTTACCCAGGAGCTTTCCACATAGAAGCTGACGAAAATGGTTTTAAAGATTTTTCACAAATAATTGAAATGGCAAAGAAATGTCAGGCTCCAGAAAATCTTGAAGATATAACGGTTGTAGGTGGTTTTGCCCACAACCAAGTTCTTGCCCTTGCCGATAAGGTTGTGGAAGAAGTAAAGGCTGGCAATATTAGAAAATTTGTTGTAATGGCGGGCTGTGACGGAAGAAATCCTAAGAGATCTTATTACACAGATTTTGCAAAATCTTTGCCAGAAGATACTGTCATTCTAACAGCAGGTTGTGCAAAATACCGTTACAACAAGCTAGGTCTTGGGGATATCAACGGGATTCCAAGAGTCTTAGATGCAGGTCAATGTAACGATTCTTACTCACTGGTTCAAATTGCACTTGCCCTCAAAGACGTCTTTGGCCTCGATGATGTAAATGATTTGCCAATCGCCTACAACATCGCTTGGTATGAGCAAAAGGCAGTCATAGTCTTACTTGCCCTACTTTCACTAGGAGTTAAAAACATCCACCTAGGACCTACTCTTCCTGCCTTTTTAAGTCCAACTGTAGTAGACTTTTTGGTAGAAAACTTCAATATCGCACCAAATTCAACAGTAGAAGAAGACTTAGCAAAAATGATAGGCTAGATAATTCACAATCTAATAAATTTAATAAATAATCCTAGCGCCTGTGTCATTCTTAAAGCCCTAACCACATTTCAGGCAAGCCCGTCGGCTCCAGGAGACAAATGTATGGTAGGAAAATTTCCCTAGCGGCATAGAGCGTGTAGAGGCAGACGAGCATGGCGAGAAAGAATCTCATGAACTTAGGATTTACTATGTAATATTTAATAATCGTCGGCACAAGCGTGCCGACTTTTAACTTTAGAAATAAAGTATAATAGGACTTAGAAAGGACATATTAATGGATTTACGAGAAATAAAAATTTTTAAAAATTTAACAGACCAAGACCTTGACCTCATAAGGTCAAAAACAGAATTTATAGAAAAAACTTATGGTAAGGGCGAGTATATTTTTATGGCCGGTGATAAGAGTGGTGACTTATTTTACCTAATGGAAGGCGTCCTAAATGTCTACCAGATAGATTCAAATGGCAAGAGGTTTATCTTCCAAAACTTTACAAAACCCACACTTTTTGGCGAAGTTTATTCCTATCTGGGAGAGCCCTTTGACTTTGACTGTGAATGCGCCAGCTCTTGCAAAATTTTAATCATAAAAGATTTCAAGAAAATCTTCGAGCCCCCATGCCCGGAAAGTTTTTTAAGATCCTATATAAACTTCCTATCCTACAAGTGCCTAGCCCTATCAAAGAAAAACCAAATCACCTCCCAAGCAAGTCTCCGTCAAAAAATCGGTAAATATCTCCTAGAAACTGAAAATCAAGGCAAGGTAAAACTTTCAATGAAAAGGGAAGACCTAGCCGACTACCTCTCAACCACCAGACCCAGCCTATCAAGGGAGCTATCAAAAATGGCTGAGGAAGGGATTATAAAAGTCGGTGGAGATTTTATCGAGATTTTGGATAGGAATGGAATTGAGTTTTAGTTTTGGGTGGTGATTGTATTTTAAAATTACGCCGAATATATGACTATATTTTGCCTTTGAGCCCACGTAATAGTTCCCTTAGGCCTCCCCTTTTTATAAAGATTCAACCGTAAATAGAAAAATTTAATAAAAGATAAAGATAAAATATAATAATAAATAGATTTATAGAATATTTTTCAAAAATATTTACCACAAAAAAAGACAAGCCTTAATTGACTTGTCTTTTTAAATATCAATTATTATTGTAAATAATCCATATCCTTTCGAAGAAGCTTTGCTCCTTCTAGGCATTTGCTGGACTATCTATTGATTGTCTCAGTTCTACGAGATTTTCCCGTTGTTTTTT